>DNUF01000240.1 GCA_003508595.1 Planctomycetaceae bacterium | reverse complement strand
TGCCCCAGTGAGCCACTTGCAATGAGGCAACGTGTGGTCAGCCGGCCCTCCTCGGCCAGGACCGTCTCGGCAGGGTGATCCGTCCAGCACCGTTGCGACGGTGGAGGATGAGATTCCCGTGCCGGTCCTGCGCGAGGTCCACGGCGGGTCAGATCTTATCGGGGAGCGGTGTACCGTGCGGTGACATTGGTCCGGATCCCGCCCCGGGGAGTGAACGCGGCGTGCAGCGTCATCCACCGGGGATGGGAGACCGCCACCAGGTCGTCGAGGATCTTGTTGGTGACGTTTTCGTAGAAGGCACCGTGATTGCGGTACTGCTGCAGGTAGAGCTTGAGTGATTTCAGCTCGATACAGACCTTGTCAGCGACGTAGGTGATGGTCAGCGTCCCAAAATCGGGCTGCCCTGTCTTCGGACACATCGACGTGAATTCGGGGCAAATGGTTTCAATCTCGTAGTCCCGGTGGGGATACGGATTGTCAAACACCTCGAGCGTCTCTCGCAGAATCTCACTCATCGCGTTTCCTGGACTACGGTCGTGGCCCCGTGGGAGGCTGGGATCGAACGTGGTATCATAGTTGGCCCGGCAGTGGTGTCATCCCCGCAGAGGGGCCGGTTTCCGGGAACAATGCCCCTTCCGGGGACGTTGCAGAATCGGATTCGAGCGGCGGTGATCTGTCGTTCAAGCCACGTTGACAGCGAGAAAACCTTGCCGGATACTCCCCGCCCTCCCGGCCAACTTCAGGCTGGGTTGGCCCCCGCGGGGCACAAGTTTGGGAAGGGAATCGGGAGAGTGGTCTTGTGAGTGGTCTGGTGAGTGATTCGTCCGGAACCGATTGGAAGGTCTATGCCGACGGGGTGGCGATTCGCGCCCAGCAGGCCTCCCGCGCGCTGCTGCTGGTCTCGGGAGCCCAGAAAAACGCCTGGCTGAAGGAGTGTGCCCGGCGGTTGCGCCAGGCTCCCGAAGCGGTCCTGGCGGCCAACCAGGTGGATGTCGAACAGGCTCCGGGTTTGGGTTTGAATGCCGCGGCCATCGACCGCCTCCGGCTGACCCCCTCGAGGATGGCCAGTCTCGCCACCGCACTCGATGAAATCGCCGCCCAGACCGATCCCGTTGGCGAGGTGATTGATGGGGAGGTTCGCCCGAACGGCTTGCAGGTTCGTCGGGTCAGGGTCCCCCTGGGGGTCGTCTTCTTCATCTACGAATCGCGCCCCAACGTCACCGTCGATGCGGCGGCCATTTGCGTCAAGAGCGGCAATGCCGTGATCCTTCGGGGGGGCAAAGAGGCCTTTCACAGCAACCTTGCCCTGTATCACCTGCTGCGCGACGCGCTTGAGGCGACCGGCCTGCCCGCCGCGGCCGTGCAACTGGTCGAGACGACCGACCGGGGAGTCGTCGGGCATTTCCTCGCCCAGTCCGACAAGATCGCCGTCACCATCCCCCGGGGTGGCAAGGGGTTGATCGAGCGGGTGATGGCCGAGGCCCGCATGCCGGTCATCAAGCACTACGACGGAATCTGTCACGTCTACGTCGACCGGTCGGCCGATCTGACGATGGCCCGACAAATCATCGTCAATGCCAAGTGCCAGCGGCCCGGGGTCTGCAACGCAGCCGAGACCCTGCTGGTCCATCGCGAGATTGCCCCGGCATTCCTCCCCCAGGCCGCCGCCGAGTTGCAGGGGGCTGGGGTCGAGCTGCGCGGCTGTGCGGCCACCCGGGCGCTCGTGCCCGGTTGTCGCCCCGCTGCCGAGGACGACTACCGCACGGAGTATCTCGACCTCATCCTCTCGGTCCGGGTGGTCGACGACCTGGCGATGGCCATCGAGCACATCGAGACCTTCGGCTCACATCACACCGACGCGATCGTGACCGCCGATCTTGCGGCGGCCCGGAAATTCCAGCTGGCGGTCGATTCGTCGGCCGTGATGGTGAATGCCAGCACGCGTTTCAACGACGGTGGTGAACTCGGGCTGGGAGCCGAGATTGGCATCAGTACCGACAAGCTGCACGCCCGTGGTCCCTGCGGACTGCGCGAGCTGACAAGTTACAAGTACATCGTGGAAGGGACCGGGCAGGTTCGGGGATGACAGTGTTGGTCTGACCTGTCGAGAGGCCGCCGGGACCGGGAAATCGGAGGGAGCCGAGACCGTGACAAAAAGTGATTCGGCCCGGGCTGGAGATCGGGATCAGTCATCGGAAGCGGCGGGGGGGCTTGCGATGGGCGCGGAGTCGGGCTCTTTGTGGGCCCGCGTCGTGGGGGAGATGGCCCGCCGCTTGGAGGGATGCTGGCACGACTTGATTCGTTCCCGCGTCACCCTGCGCGAGGATGATGCGGGCGGGGCCGAGGCTGGAATGCACTGGTTGAGGTGGCAGGGACCACTCGAGCCACTCGACGAAGAACTGGAAGTGGGGCTGTCACACAGTTTGTATCAGGGGTTGCTCTGCCGTCTGCTGGGGGGGGCGGAGGCCGACCTGGAAAACGATCGGGCTGGCAGCGGTCCGATCTCGCCGGGTGCGATGGAGTTGCAGTTGCTGGAACCCCTGGTGTTGGGGGTGGCCTCGGAGTTTTGCATCGCTTTGCATCGGGCGGTGGGTATCCCCGTGATGGCTCCCTGTCTCTGGTTGAGCCCGATGGGGGCCCGGGAGGACAGGCAGGGAGCCGAACTGCAGCTCTGGATGGAGGGAGTGGGTTTCGCGGGGCGACTGAGTGTCCGGGTCCCGGTCAGCCTGCTGGCAATTCTGGAACAGGTGCCGGGCCAGCCAATTCCCAATCCGACTCCCCGGGAAGATGCCCGGGCGGTGGAGACCGGCGCGATCGAAGTGGTTCTGGCAGAAGTGGAGTTGGATGCCGGGGATCTGGCGGATCTGGCGGTGGGGGATCTCATTCCTCTGGGCCGGGCACCGGCCCACGCCGGGGAATGGGTCTGGCTCGATATCCCGGGGCAGGGGCGGGTGCTGGCGCGGGTCGTGGAGGGGGCTGGCGGGCTGGAGGTCCAGATCCCGCGTGAGGGCCCCGAGGGTGAAGAAACCCGCGTGAAGTGACCCCGTTCACACCGCTGGCCTGCTGACCCGTTGATCGGGAGGCTGTTGACGGGCGTCAACTGCATGCGATATAAACAAGTTTGGATCGTTCCCGGGGTGGGGAACAGATTGTTCACAGTTCATGTTTGAAAGGGTGTCAACGATCGAAGCGACGCATCGTATCAACGAGCAAATCCGGCTGTCGCCGGTGCGCGTTGTGAGTCAGAATGGAGAAATGCTGGGGGCGATGCCGACGGCCGAGGCCTTGGATTTGGCCCGCCAGGCAAGTCTGGATCTCGTGGAAGTGGCGCCCGATGAGCGGCCGCCGGTCTGCCGGATCATGGATTACGGCAAATTCAAGTATGAGCAGAAGAAGCGTGCGGCTCGCAATGCGAAGACGCACCAGGTGCAGATCAAGGAAATCCGCCTGCGGCCCAAGACGGGCGAGCATGACGTGGATGTGAAGGTGCGGCAGGCGCGCGGCTTTCTGACTGACCGGGACAAGGTGAAGGTCACGGTGCAGTTCAAGGGACGCGAGATGGCCCACATTGACCGTGGCAAGGAAATCATCCAGGGGGTGATCACTCTCCTGGAAGACATCGCCAAGGTGGAAAAGCCCCCCATGATGGAAGGGCGAAACATGACGGCGGTCCTGACCCCCAAATAGGTCAGCGATTGTTCGCCAGGATCCCGGAATCCGCTTTCGGGGATGGAACCACGGGACCGCAACGGTTGGGGACAGACCCCGGTCGAGGCGGTCCCGCAGTCATTGGGAGACTGTTCGGCCGAAATCCGGGGACAAATTCGCCGGCTGGATCGGAATCGAAAGCCCTGCGAGCGGTTTCCCGGCAGTCTGACGACAAAGTCACGAACTGCAGGATGGACTGGTGCCGGGTGCGGCTCGCCTGTTCAGTACATGCCCTGGTATACGAAATGGCACATCCTGGGACCGGTCCGGGGGTTCGCCCGATTTTGCATGGTGTTCCCACTGGCATTTTGCGCTGCTTTCGGTTTATACTCCCTGTTTCCCGATTTCCGGGAGTCTCTCGTCTTTGAGTTCGAGTCATGCCCAAGCAGAAGACCCACAAGGGAATGAAGAAGCGGTACAAGTTGACCGCCAGTGGCAAGGTCAAGCACCGCAAAGCCTTTCGCGGCCACTTGTTGAGTGGCAAGTCTGGCAATCGCAAGCGCCATCTGCGCCAGGACGGAATGGTTTCCGGAACCTTGGCGAAGGTGGTTCAAAACGGCCTCCGTCCCAGCATGTAACCTGCCGATTTCCCGCCTCCGGGGGGGAAGTTTCGGTGTGTTGGAGTTGTCCCGAGACTGTCTGGGGCACAGTGGCGTTCGTTTTTTGCCGGTGAGCACTTCGTGTGTTCCGCCTGCGGAAGTCGAATTCACTGGGCGATACGGTTCTGGGAAACGGACCGCAGATCGGTGGCGGTCGTCGCATCAGGATGCGGCGTGGCAGGGACGCACATCTGGGGGCGAAGTCGTCAGGTGATCATCCGCAGATGGCCATCCATCGGATCGGCTGCGGAATTGGAGTTCAAGCAGAGCATCACTGCCCCACTGGCAGTGGCAGGAACTGTTCAGGACAGTCCGACGCTCAGGCCGGTCGGTCGATCGTGAACAGCATTTGAAGCAGAGCAGGAACAGAGTGTCATGAGAGCGAGAAAAACCACCGCACGTCGCAAGGCCCGCCGTCGTCTCTTTCGTGAAGTGAAGGGGAATTTCGGCAAGCGTGGCAAGTTGGTCAAGATGGCCACGGAGACGCTGTTTCGCGCCAGAGCGTTTGCGTTTCATCACCGTCGTGCCAAGAAGCGTGACTTCCGGTCGCTGTGGATCATCCGTGTCACGGCCGCCTGCGAACAGCGGGGTATTCGCTATTCGCAGTTCATCAACGGACTGCTGAAGGCCAATGTGAGCCTGAACCGCAAGTCGCTGAGCGAGATTGCGATTCATTCGCCCCACGTTTTCGACCAACTGGTCGACCTCGCCCGCAGCACCCTGAAGATCTCGGCCTGAAGCTGACCTGAGGACCCGTTGCGGCCCCGTGATACTGTTCCGCGGGGCCTGCGAGGCCCGTTTGGTTCGCCTGGATTGGCCTCGCCTGTCATCCTTGGTGTTGGACGCGTCCGGGAAGGGTTTGCACTACCGGGAGAAGTGCAGGGCCTTGCCCGGTGGTTCAGAGTGGTGGCGTTTCCGAATGCCATTCCCTCAGTGTGCACGGTCCGCCGGGTTGTGGCAGGCAGGAATTGCGAGTTCGCCCGGCCTCGACGACGCCGAGATTCGCACAAGTCCCATTCCATGAAGTCGTCATTGGGGTGCGGGGATGAGTTCCGGAAGCCTGCTCGAGCAGCTTGGTGCGTTTGAAGCGACCGCTCTCGCTTCGATTGAGTCGGCGGCCGATGCGGCGGCACTCGAGGCTGCCCGAATCGAGTACCTCGGGGCCCGGAACGGCCGCCTGCGTGATCTCCAGGGGTTGCTGGGGCAGGCGACTCGCGAAGAAAAGCCCCTCGTTGGCAAACGATTCAATGAGGTCAAGACCCGGGTCACTGCTGCGCTCGAGGCCCGGCAACGAGTCCTCGCCCGTCCTGTCCGCCAGGCGGGTGGTCTCGACGTCACCCTCCCCGGAAGCTTCACCCCACAGGGACGACGGCACCCGCTGACCCAGACGATCCAGGAATTCAAGGAGATCATGGGACGGTTCGGGTTCTCGGTCGCCGATGGTCCCGAGGTCGAAGATGAGTGGCACAATTTCGAAGCCCTCAACATCCCCGCCGATCACCCCGCCCGCGATCCTCTCGAGAATTTTTACCTGGCGGCGGCACAGGTGGCGACCCGCTCGGGCTCGGCAACCCCCCCGCGGTTGCTCCGCAGCCAGACCAGCACCGTGCAGATCCGGGTGATGGAATCGTCCCCTCCGCCGATCCGCATCATCTCGGTTGGCCGCGTCTATCGCCCCGACACCATTGACGCCACCCATTCGTGCATGTTCCACCAGATGGAGGGACTGCTGATTGCCGAGGGAACCACGATGGCGCAGCTCAAGACGGTCCTGCGTCTGTTTGCCCGCGCCTATCTCGGACAGGATGTCTCCATCCGCTTCCGCCCCTCGTTCTTCCCCTTCACGGAACCGTCTGTCGAAGTCGACATGAGCTGGGGAAGTCGTTGGCTGGAAATCGGAGGGGCCGGGATGGTCGACCCCAACGTCCTTCGCGCCGTCGGTTACGATCCCGACCGTGTGACCGGGTTCGCCTTCGGGCTGGGGATTGAACGCTTCTGCATGCGTCGGTATTCGGTTCCCGACATCCGCTATTTCACCGGCAACGACCTGCGGTTTTTATCGCAGTTCTAACGCCCCTCTCTTGCCTGTTCGCCTGCCGGCGCGGTCTTGCCCCGCAACAGGCTGAACAACCGCCCGATTCCAGGTGCCCTGGCTGACTGTGGGGCCGGGATGGGATGTGCGGGGTGCGAGACGGTCATCCGCTCGTTGGCCTGGTCCGCGATCCTCGTTGATTCACCGGTCTCTGCCGGGGCAGTCACGACAGTCTCCGTCACCCCGCTCGGGAGCAGTTCTGCAGTCGCTTCCCCCAGCGAATCAACGATCGGCTTCGAAGGGATGCCATTTGCGAGACGAAGTCGGCGTGGCAGTGACGGGGCGGAAGCCGGGACATCGGGTTCGATGACGTCGTAGTCGAACTCGGGATCGTGTCGGACTCGCTCCGACAGGCTGCCGGTTGCGAAGCGGGGGGTGAGGACCCCGGGGAACGGAGACCGATGGACGCTGACGTCCGTGGGAGCCATTGCGGGAGTCGCCGCAACCGGAGTCTCGATGGTTCGGACCCGGCCCTCGATGGGAATTTCCCGGGGAGGCTCGGGAGGGGCGGCAACCATGGTGCCGGGGATTTCCTGTCTCAGGCGGCGTGACCACTCCAGCGCCAGCGCCTGCTCGTCAAAGGTCTGGCTGGACCCAGGGCCGGCGACCGGTTCATACGGGTCTTCGATCGGTTCGAAATCGTTCTGCACTTCGATGGCGGTCGGTGACTCGGGCGATGGCATTTCCCAGGGCAACGCGGGGCGTGCCGCGATGCCCGGGCGTGCTGGGAGAGTGTCGATGACGGCCACCGGTTCCATGGCCCGGGGTGCGTCAGCGGTCGATGGCCACGCAGCAGCGTGATTCGTGGCGTCGTCTGTCTCGGGCTCGATGACATCCGCTCCCCACGCCGGCTCTTCGAAGCCGGTTCCCGCGACGGCCGTTGCCTCCCCTTCGAAACCGATCGGTGCTGACCACCCTTCGCTCTCAGGGGTCTCGGAGAAATCCTCCTGGAGCGAAGACTCAAATTCGGCGCGGTCTGCTGCTTCGGGTGTCGGGGTTGCAAGTCGGCGTTGCCGGAGGAATTCCTCATTCCAGGGCAACGGCAGGTGGCGCAGCGATTCAAGAGCCGCCTCGACCTGGGGCAGTCCGACCTGGGGGAGTTCGGCCGCGTGGGTCACCAGCAGACTCTGGTCACACAGGCGATTGAGAAGTCGCGGAATTCCCGAAGAGACCTGCACAATGAGGTCGAGCGCGGGAATGCTGAACAGCCCGGCGGTGTCGCCACCGGCCCAGTACACCCGGTGCAGAACGTATTCGACCGATTCGGTCAGCGAGAGGGGTTCGAGCAGGAGGTGGCAAACCAGTTGCTGGTTGACGGCATCGAACTCGGCTCCGGTCAGCATTTCCTCCAGGCGTGGTTGCCCGGTCAGCAGCAGTCGGAGCAGTGGCTGTCCCTCTTCGTCTGAGACGGTCAGTGCCCGCAGTTCCTCAAACAGTCGTCGGGGAAGCAGGTGGGCTTCGTCGACCAGCAGTGCGCAGGGCCGGCCTGCGCGCACCTGCTCGCGCAGGGTCTGCTGCAGGGCCAATCGCAACTCGTGCAGATCGAGCCCGGTCAGTGTGTGGTCGAGGTCGGTCAGCAGGCTCTGAATCAGGGAGCGGGGAGTCAAAACCGCCGGCGCCGCGATGTACAGCACATGACATTGCGCCGCCAGCTGCTGGGCGACCACGCGGCAGAACAGGGATTTCCCCAGACCAGCCCCCCCGGTCAGCAGGCAGATCCCCTGTCCTGCGGCCAGACGCACCACCAATTCATCGACCTGCTCCTGCAACCGCGGTGTCGTGAAGAACGAACGCGGGTCGGGAGTGGCGGCAAACGGGGTGTGCTGAAAGCCGAAGTGTGTCTCGAACATGGACATTCCGGGCCGGCGAACGTGGGACGGGGGCAGGCGCATTCCCCCAGATTCCTACAATCGAACTTCGGACCGGTCCGACTTGATCCCGTTCTGACAGGTCCTCGCAGTCGGAAGTGGGGCGTCGGAATTGCTCGCACGCATGTAACCTGTGTTGAGATAATGGGTTGTGTTTGTTTTGGGGTTCGTTCCGCAAGGGGTTGGCAAGGAACGTTCCGAATGGGTCCAGCGATGCTGCCAGGGGGGCCAGATCGAAAAGCGGAGTGGGCTGGGGGCGCGACGTGGGGTGGACCGACGCCGCAATAAAGTCGGGGGAACCGCGAGTGATCTTTGATTTCTCGGCCTCCCGACTTGGTATAATTCCTTCAGTGGTCGCAGTGAACGGACGGGGGGTGCCGTCGCGACTGCAAGGTTTCCGAGGACACCGAATGACTGATGACACGCTGACCTTTGCCAGTCCGGATCAGATCCTGCTGCTGTTTGGAGCGCAGGATCGATACCTGAGACAGGTTCGTGAGGCAGTGGGAGTCGGGGTGACGATTCGGGGCGATCAACTGCGCCTGCATGGTACGGAAGAGCAGATTCGGCGAGGTCGTGAGGTTTTCAGCGAACTGAAGACGATTCTCGAGCAGCGGGGCGAACTGAACGAGTCGGAGGTGCGAAGTGTCCTGGGCCTGTCGAAACCGACGGGTGGGACGGCTCCCCGACCCACCCCCGCCCAGGTCTCCATTGACCTGCTGGAAAAGGCCCGGCGGGTCTTGCCGCGCAGTGCCGGCCAGGCAGAGTACGTCCGGGCCATCCGCGATCATGATCTCGTCTTTTGTGAAGGGCCGGCTGGCAGCGGGAAGACCTACCTTGCCGTGGCGATGGCGGTGAATGCCCTGCGACAGGAGCAGGTGCGGAAGATTGTCCTTGTGCGGCCGGCGGTCGAGGCGGGGGAAAAACTGGGTTTTCTGCCGGGCGATTTGCTGGCCAAGATCAATCCGTTCCTGCGGCCGCTGCTCGATGCCCTGTCGGAGATGCTCGACTATGACGCCGTGCAGCGTTACATCGAGCGGGATGTGGTGGAGATTGTTCCGCTCGCCTTCATGCGGGGGCGGACCCTGAACGAGACCTTCATCATTCTTGATGAGGGACAAAACACCACGGTCACCCAGATGAAGATGTTCCTCACGCGACTGGGGAACGGTTCGCGGATTGTGGTGACGGGGGACTCCACGCAGACCGATCTGCCGCCCGAGGTGACCAGTGGATTCAACGACGCACTGCGACGATTGACCGGGGTTCCCGGGATCGGACACATCCGGCTGACGGGCGAAGACATTGTGAGGCACCCGCTGGTGAAAAAAATCGTGGCTGCCTATGACGACGGGCCTTTGAAAGGCGAGCCTCGGCCCAGAGGCCGCTCCTAGAGGGTTGGACTCTCGCCGAGATCATGTCAGCAAACCTTCCCAGACGCACACGTCACTCCCGGCCAGGGACCCTGCGATTGGCGCAGGAGGTCTCGACCGACTGGCGTGAGATCTTTCAATACCGCGCGGCTCTGGCCCGTCTGGCGGTGGCCCTGTTGGCCATCCTCATCATCCTGTTCGGGGTCAAGGCCTGGCGTCATGCGTTTCCCCACCGTCTGGGCGAACGGCCTCCCGATGGGGTTCTCGCGATGGTGCAGTTTTCGCGGATGAACCGCGAACTGACCCAGTCGGCCCGCGACCGAGCCGCCGACCAGGCCCCGCTGGTCTTCCGCATCGACGCCCAGGCGCATGCCCGAATTGCCGACGATCTCAAGAAAGATCTCCAGAAGGTGGCGGCGGCGAAGAGCTTCACCGATCTGCCGGTCAACCTCCGGCAACTGCTGGGCCTGACCGAGGTCGGGCCTGCGGTCGACCCGGTCGCGGGAAACTCGTCCGAGAAACTGGCGGCGTTCGATCGCCTCAAGGCGGCGACCGAAGACAGCCTCACCGAGATCATCAGTGACTTCCAGCGATTCCTGCAGCGTGTCGAAAAAACCGGATTGATCCAGCCCGAGCATCTCCCGCGCGAGCGGGTGGGCAGTACCCGCGCCCTCGTGCGTGACCCAGACGGGAACCAGGAAGAGGTCCGTCTCGAAGAACTGCAACTCGCCAGTGTGCTGCAACCGGGAGGCCGTCTCGACCCGGCCCGCTGGAATGTCTTTCCCACGCTCGGCCCGATCCAGTCCGAGCTCGAATCGTGGCTGCGCCGCCGTTCTCCCGAGACACTCGTTTACGACCGTGTGGAGACGCAAAAACGCCGGCAGGAAGCGCGTGATGGAACCCCGGTCGAATTCGATTTCTACAACGTCGGACAGACCCTGGTCATGCCCGGGGAGATGATCGATGAGCTGAAGCTCGAACTGCTGCAGGCCGAGTACGAGGCCCTCGAGGCACAGATCCCCCTGGGCGAACGGGTCTTGCGGGTGTGCGTGGTGTTCCTGATGCTGTCTGTGCTGGCGGTCTTGATCGGCTATCACCTGGTCAAGCACGAACCCCAATTGCTCTGGAATTTTCCACGATTCGTTCGGTACGTCGCGCTGATCGTGCTGGGGATCTGCATTGGGAGAGCCGTGAGCTTCGATCCCTGGCGGGCCGAGGTCGGGGTCGTACTGACGGCCGTGATGGTCTGTGCGGTGGTCCATAACCAGGTCCTGGCGACGCTGACGGCCTTCGCCCTCTCGATCGTGGTGACGGTGGCCTGTGGTGCCGACATGGCCCGGTTCTCGGTGATGATGAGTGTCTGTGCCGCGGCGGTGATCCTGCTCTCTGGCGTTCCCAACCGTTCCACCCTGGTGACCGTGGGCACGGTTGCTGCCGGGGTCTGCCTGCTGATGCATTGGGGGATGCTGCTGGTCCAGAGTGCCGGGGGAACACTCTTGTGGCGCGACATCAACCAATGGCCCCTCAGCCTGTGGTCCCCGCTGTGGTGCCTGGCAGCGGGCTTCCTCGTCTCGGGGAGCCTCCCCTTCATTGAATCCTGGTTCGGAGCGGTCACCGATATCAGTCTGCTGGAACTGGGGGATGTCTCGCATCCCCTGCTGCAGGAACTGGTGCATCGTGCCCCCGGCACCTACAACCACTCGATCAGCGTGGCCAGCATTGGCGAGACTGCCGCCGACGCCATCGGAGCCAACGGTCTGCTGGTCCGGGTGGGGGCGTATTTCCATGACATCGGCAAGATGCTCAAACCGCAGTACTTCATCGAGAACAATTCGGGGGGGATCAACCGGCATGAAAATCTCGCCCCCGCGATGAGCACGCTGATCATCATCGGCCACGTCAAGGATGGTGTCGACCTGGCCCAGCAGCAGGGATTGCCCGAGCCGCTGATCGATTTCATCGAGCAGCATCACGGCACCACCCTCGTTGAGTATTTCTACCACGAGGCGACGCGCCAGGCGGGAGAGCAACCCGGACACGAGCATGACGTGCAGGAGTCGCTGTTCCGCTACCCCGGGCCCAAGCCCCAGACGCGCGAGGCCGCCGTGCTGATGATCGCCGATGCCGTCGAGGGGGCCAGTCGGGCACTCAGCGAGCCGACCGCGAGCCGCATCGAGCGTCTGGTGCACGACATCGTGATGAAGCGACTGCTGGACGGGCAATTCAGTGAGTGTGGTCTGACGCTCACCGATCTCGACAAGATCGAAGACTCGCTGACCAAATCCCTGATCGGCATGTATCACGGGCGGGTGAAATACCCCGACCAGCGCTCGGCCTGATCCGCCCGTCCCCGGAACGACTGATTAGCGCGACGCGGTGCTCGTATCCCGGTCGACGCGTCGCTGGATCACGTAGAGATTGGTCTGACCAGCGGGGGACCCGGGACGCGGTTGTCGGGCCAGCACGCGGTGCTCGATCCCGTAGCCCCGACGCTGGGCATCGTCCAGGAACTGACTGGCGGTATGCCGGCCAGGATCGCTGATCCACGCCGCCCCCCGAGGGGCCAGCATTCGGTCGAGCACATCGAGAACCAGCGGGTGGTTGCGGCGCTCGTAGATGACCTCGCAGCCGATGATGAGATCGAACTGCCGGTCCTGGGGTTGCCGCCAGTCAAGCTGCAGCGTGGTCAGCCGTGACTCGGTGCCAAGTTGCCGGGCGTTGAACCGGGCGAGGCTCAGGGCGGCCGGATCATAGTCGCTGATCGTCACCTCGAGCCCGATCGCGAGGGCGGCGAGGCCGGGAAGGGCGAGGCCCGCACCGATTTCCAGGACCGTGGTTCCCCCCGGCCAAGGGTGTTCGACCACCGCCCGTGCGGTTTCGTAGCAGGAGGGCCAGACATGGCACCAGTAGGGCATGTAGTCATCGCGGCGGTTGGCCGCGAGGACCTCTGGATCGTCGAGAAAAGCGTCGGGATCGGCCGGGCGCTGCAGGGCGACAGTCAGCCGGCCAAGTTCGAAACGCTCCTCCGTCCAGCCCCCGGGGATCTGCGGAAGTTCGCCTGCGGTCGCGTCGGCTGACTTCCGGTCCGGTGGACTCAACTCTGCCGTCCCTCGATGGCCAGCAGCAGGATTCCCCCGGCCAACACGAGCAGGGGCGAGAGCGTGCAGTCATCCTGCACATTGACCATCAGCTTGCGGACGAAGGGATTGAAGTTGCCATGAAACGTGGCGACTTCATTGTCGTTTTCATCCACCATGTGGAATGACTGCGGAATGAAATTGAAAAATCGCCGCAGCGTGGCCATCAACAGGCTGTCTTCAGTGATCTTCCCGACTTCATTGTCTGCGGTATCCATCACGATCCAGGAATCGCGGATCAGTGAGCTCCACCCCTTGCGCTTGAGCGCCCCCAGTTTTTCTCCAGTGCTGGAGTCGTACACGTCGTACGCCGCGCTGAAATCAATGATCTGACGTGCCTGGATCGACATCCGCTCATTCTGGCGACTTTCGTCGGTGTAGATGCGGATGTCTTCCTTGAGCTTGAAGGCCTTTTGCTGGCTGAAACCGATCGGCTTTCCCCCCTCGCCGAAAATGTCGAAGCTGATGTTCAGAAAACTCCACAACCGGCGACGGATGGTGTATTCGATCGACATCGGTGTTCAGTGTGCGAAAAGGGGAGGGGAGAGAACAGCCACAACACCGGCCTGGATCAGGCAGGTTCCAGGACCTGCAGGTCGACCGACTTCACCAGGTCTTTCACCCGGGACCGGTAGTCATGCATGTGCGGAGCGACCAGGTGCGCCTTCAGGGCCGGCAGGTCGGACCACTTCTCCACCACGACCACCACATCGTCCCGAAACGGGGTGGGGCTGGCGAGTCCCGCCTGCACGTCGATCGCCGGGCCATATTCGATGCAGCCGTTCTCGGCATGCACATGCGGCATCAGGCGATGGAATTCTTCGAGGAACGGGCCACGCTGGCCGGGCTGCAAATGGATCGTCGCGAGAACGTGGATCATGGTGCGAAATCAGACAGGGAGACGGGTACCACCGGCGCCCAGTTTAGCCGACCGCAGGGGGAAAAACACCCGCCGCAGAGGTTTTCGGGCGGTCATGGGGCATTGCCCGGCGATCACGACTCCCGGCTGGCGACCAGGACCCGCGCCCGTCCCGCGAGGTCTTTCAGCACCCGCACACCCTGCCAACCCCCCGCCGCTTCCACCAGTGCCACCAGTGCCGACGCCTGCTCGGGCGAGAACTCCACCAGCAGGGTTCCCCCGGGGTTCATCCAGCCGGAGGCTTCGGCCACGAGTCGGCGGATCACCGCGAGGCCATCGGGGCCACCATCGAGGGCCAGGGTCGGCTCATGCAGTCGCACGTCGGCCGAAAGATTGGCGAGTTCGGCCTGCGGAATGTACGGGGGGTTGCTCGCGATCCAGTCGAAGCGGGCTGCTGCCGACAGGGGGGAGAACAGATCTCCCGAGACCAGTTCCACGCGCGATTCGACCTTGTGCCGGCGGACATTCCGCCGCGCCACTTCCAGGGTGGCCGGAGACAAGTCCACAGCGGTCACCCTGGCGTGTGGAACGTTCACCGCCGCAGAAATCGCAATGCAGCCCGAGCCGGTTCCGAGGTCCAGAATCCGGGGTTCGGACTGACGCCGGGCCCCCGTGACCAGCTCCAGGACTAGTGTCTCGGTATCGGGACGCGGGATGAGAGTGTCATGCGTCACCTCGAAGTCGAGACTGAAGAACTCGCGGTGGCCGATGAGATAGGCGACGGGTTCGGCTCCGGCCCGCCGTTTCACCAGGTCGCGCATCACCCCCCGCTGGGCTTCGCTGACCACCTCCTGAAACTGCACGTAGAGCTGGATCCGGGAGCAGCCCCGGGCGTGGGCCAGCAGCAGTTCCGCATCAAGTCGGGGAGTCTCGCAGCCCGACTTCTTCAGGTGCTGGGTGGTCCACTCCAGGATTCGCGCGACAGTCCACGGCGCTTCGCCAGCATTGGTCGGGGAAGGGGTCGACACGTGTGCCTCGCGTGATGGCAAACCGGGAACCGGCGGTCACTCCGCCTGGGGCTGCAGCCCCAGCCGCTCTTCCCGGTCAAATTTCAGCAGGGCATCGACCATTTCATCCATTTGGCCCAGCATCACCTGGTCCAACTTGTAGATGGTCAGCCCGATCCGGTGATCCGTCAGCCGGTTCTGGGGAAAGTTGTAGGTGCGGATCCGCTCGCTGCGGTCGCCCGATCCGACCTGCAGCTTGCGCTGGGTGGCCCGTTCGGCGTGCGCCTGTTCCTGCCTCAGCTCCAGCAGCCGGCTGCGCAGGATTCGCAGAGCCTTGGCCTTGTTCTTGTGCTGGCTCTTTTCGTCCTGGCATTTCACCACCAGCCCGGTCGGGATGTGGGTGATGCGGACCGCGCTCTCGATCTTGTTGACCTTCTGCCCGCCGGGGCCCCCCGCCCGCATGGTGTCGAGCCGCAGGTCTTCGTCCCGGATCTCGATCTCAACCTCGGTGGCTTCGGGAAGCACCGCCACAGTCGCCAGGCTGGTGTGAACCCGCCCCTGGGTCTCGGTCTCGGGGACCCGCTGGACCCGGTGCCCGCCACTTTCGAACTGCAGGTGCCGATATGCCCCTTCGCCCGCCACCGTGAACACCACTTCCCGCACCCCCCCCATGTCGGACGGGGAGAACTCCATGACTTCACACTTCCAGTCGCGAGCCGCGGCATACTTCTGGTACATGTCATAGAGATCCCGGGCGAACAGGGCGGCTTCTTCACCACCGGTTCCCGCCCGGATTTCCATGATCAGGCTGCCCCGCGTGGCCGCGTCGCCCGCCAGAACGAGATCTTCCAGTTCAGTCTTGAGTGTGTGGTAGTCCCCCTGCAGTCGCGTCTCCTCTTCGCGGGCGTACTCCTGCAACTCGGGATCGGTCTCGCTGGCGACCAGACCGCGCGCTGCCTCCAGCTCTTCCTCCAGGCGGTTGAACTCACGCACGCGATGGGCCACCTTGGCCAATCCGCCATATTCCCGCTGGACCTGCTGCAACAGGGTCGAATCTGCGAGGACCGCCTGGTCCTGCAGCTGGGTCTCCAGTTCCTGGAACCGGGTCAGTTTCGCTTGCAGCGTGGGAAACACGAGGGGGAGTCACCAAAAACAGCATCCCCGGCCACAGGGGCCGGGGAGCAATTGACAGGTTCCGAAGGAAGCGACCGATCGGGACGCGGAAAGCAGCACTTCTGAGTGCAGCGCGGCAGCCCTGAAATCCCCGAGGTGATCACCGTGAGAGACGCGCCACAGTGTCACTGGCCGAACAGAACTGGCCACAGCGGCCGCGTCACGGCGAACGGTGATGGGGACGGCAGGGGATGTCGCAGTCTCAGCCCTTGGCCGCTTCCCCTTCGCCCTGCTTCTGGCCCCAGCCATACTTCCGCTGGAACTTTTCGACCCGGCCGGCGGTGTCCACGAACTTCACCTTGCCCGTAAAGAACGGGTGACAGGCCGAGCAGATTTCGACGTGGATCTTGGGGCGGGTGCTGCGGGTCTTGAAGCTGTTTCCGCAACCGCACACAACGGTCGTTTCCACGTAATTGGGATGAATGTCTTCCTGCATGCTGCGTCACCACAGCTCCCGAAGGAGCTTCGAAAGAAAAGAAAAAGCCACGAAATGGCACCTGCCACCCCGCGGGAATCGGTCCAGGTCAAGTGTCATGGACGACCACGGCACGCGGACTCACGCCCTCCGCCACAGTCTCCACGCCGTTCCAGTGCAAACGGCACGAACCAACGCCAACCAACCGTCACACAATTGATCGTCACACCAACGATCGCCAGAGTTTCCACGATCACCCGGCACTTTGTCGAAACATCGCCGGAATCAGACGGTTCTCCAAGCCGGAGAACTTCCGTGGAAACCACACAGTTTACGGCAACTGAAAATACAACTCAAGGTTCGACCTGTTCGGGTTTCCCAGACTCGCTCCGGCTGGCGGATGGCAATTTCCCTCCCCCAAAATCCTGCGGCCAAATGGCCAACTCTGAGCTGTGGGAAGTGGTCGCGTGAACACTTTTTGTGGGGCATTGGGGAAATGGCGGCAGAAAAACCATGTTTTTGCAATTTTTTCAAGATCCATCCGCGCCCTGCTGCGTATAGAGAAGAGGAGATGTCCAGCGAATTGGCAAGGTCTCGAAGGACTTCCCCGAACCTGATGGGCCCGAACCTGCTCAGGATTCGGTTTGTTTCGAGGTTGAGTCAGGACTGGGCTGATCAACATCCGGATTCACGAGCCGGAGGGGAACTCAGCCCGGGCAACTGTGGCTCAACTTCGCAGTTGTCGGGAGCAGGCGTTCTCTCCCGATGTGTTGGCCTGGAGTGGAATTTGGTCAGCTCGCCGAGCGGGCGACTGGGCCTCACGGTGTGCCGGATTGCGGGGCCGTCAAAGATCAAGGAGGATGCGGTCATGCTGGTTTTGAGCCGGAAAGAGGGAGAGCGAATCGTTATCGATTCGGGTGTTGAGGGCGCTCCCATTGTGATCTCGGTGGTGGAAATTCGGGGAGGAAGGGTTCGAATTGGAATCCAGGCCCCGCGGAGTGTGGCGGTCCGCCGTCAGGAACTGGAGTTCGAATTGCCGGCCGGCGGAACGACCCCCGCTTCGTTCTCGGTCCCCTCTGCTGTGGTGGTCGAACCGGTCCGTGCCGAAGTTCACCTCGCATCGGGAAGCTGCTGAACAAGTTGCTGAACGGGCGATTTGTTCAGGTGTTCAGACAGGGCGAATGCCGGATTGTCCGCCCGGGTTGTCCGTCTGGATTGTCCTTCAGTGGCGTCCCAAACGGCGGGGCGAATTTTTCGCCGTTCCAGGTGTCGGGGTTGGGTACTGAAGCGCTGCCTGCCGGGTCGAGGACGGCCGCAAACCCGTTGCCGGGACTTGCTCTCGGCAGACTTGGTCCCGATGGCTTCCACGAAGCATCGCAAGCACGCTTTGTCGCGACGTGGTTGTTGTGAAGGCGAGGTGGTCACTCGGCACCCGGTTGAGACCTGAAAATCAGGATGACAATCCTGTCGGGGTGAGGTAGTCTGGTCGGCATGGGCTCTCCCGATGACGATCCGCTGCGCTTTCCATTTGGCGAGAACTGGCGGCGTTTTCTGGCGACCGTCGACGAGAGGGCAATCGCCGAAGCCGAGGCCTCGTTGCGGCAGTCGTTGCGGGTGGATTCGCTGGCGGGACGTTCATTTCTCGATCTGGGATCGGGAAGTGGGCTGTTCAGCCTGGCGGCCTGGCGACTCGGTGCCACCGTCGTCTCTGTCGATCTCGATCCCCAGTCGGTCGCCTGCACGGGGGAATTGCGGAAACGCTTTGCCGCGGGAGTCGATCGCTGGTCGATCACCCGGGGTTCGATTCTCGATCAATCACTGTTGCAATCATTGGGGCTGTTTGACGTCGTTTATTCGTGGGGAGTGTTGCATCATACCGGGGCGATGTGGCAGGCCTTGGACAATGCATCCCGCTGCACCCGTATCGACGGGAAGTTGTTTGTGGCCATCTACAACGATCAGGGGCGTGCCAGTCGGCGTTGGAAGCGGGTGAAACGCTGGTACAATCGATTGCCGACGGGCTGGAAGTGGCTGGTGTGGGGGCCCTGCTTGATCCGGTTGTGGGGCCCGACGATGGTCCGTGACCTGTGCCGGTTCAAGCCGGGGGCGACGTGGAATTCCTACCGTGGACACCGGGGGATGAGCGCCTGGCACGACGTGATTGACTGGGTGGGGGGCTATCCGTTTGAGGTGGCCCGTCCCGAGCAGGTCTTCCAGTTTTTGTCCGATCGGGGGTTTCGACTGCTGGGGTTGAAGACCTGTGGCGGCGGTCTGGGGTGCAATGAATTTGTGCTCGCGCGCGAGGGCTGAATGATCGGGACCGGGACAGCGGTAAGTCGGAGGGTTCGCTGGTCGGCACTCCTCCCGTGGTCGTGACAAGAAAACCGGGGCGGAAGGCTGGACAATCGTCCGAGGGGGAGACAGAATGGTGATTCGTCGCCGGGGTTCCGGTGGCGAGGTTCGAGGGTGCATAGCTCAGTTGGTTAGAGCGCAGCCCTGATAAGGCTGAGGTCCCAGGTTCGAATCCTGGTGCACCCACTCAGAAAACCAGTGTTACTTCTGACGCACTCCGGCTTGGCAGTCCTCTCGCGATTCGCCAGGCCGATTTCGTAGATGGCGTTCAGAAAGGGGGGGGGTTTGGTTCTTCTGTCTGACTGATCGGCGTGGGGTTGCAATCAGGATTGGCGAGGGCGGGCTGACAACTCGCGTCGCGTTTCCGGGTCAATCCACCAGGCCGCGAGTGGTTGGCTCAGGGATTCTCTGGGTCAGAGTTTTACCAAGGGGACGTAGCTCAATTGGGAGAGCACTGCCTTTGCAAGGCAGGGGTTGCCGGTTCGATCCCGGTCGTCTCCACTGGCGTGTTTCCAGGCTGGAATTCCGTGTTTGGAATTTCCGGCTTGGACGAGTGAGCGAGTGGATTGAATGGCTGCGGGTTGAAAGCCAGCTGGCCAGGCCCCAGTGGGGCACCAGGTCAAGCACCCAAGAGGGAATTGCCAGACCGATTGAGGGTTTGGTCCGATTCTCGACGGAGTGGGAGAAAGTCGGGCGGGGGGGTGGAGAAGTCGAAGGGTTGAAGTTGTGTCGACCCGGGTCGATTCACTGGCCAGCAAGGACCTCTGGAGAGCTTTAAGTCATTGTTGCTATGGGACTTGCAGCAATCAACGCAGTTCCTTCCCAAAAAACTCTCAAACTGGCTTGAAGTCGTCTCGATCCCCCCGTATACTCCTCTCTCACAAGACGCATTGGTCACGCGGAGGTGGCTTGAAGCAGCCCCGAGCA
>DNUF01000247.1:3887-23649 GCA_003508595.1 Planctomycetaceae bacterium | reverse complement strand
CACCGGCATCAACAACTCGCTGTAGTTGTGTGGGGAGTTGTGTCGGGGATTCAACAAGCCCTCTGCCTGGTTCAGGCAGGGGGCTTTTCTATTGGAAAATATTTTCTGGCATCTTGTGACGCCCCTTTTCCAGGCAACTCCCGAGTCGCCTGAAAAGCAAGGAATCCGGCATCAGAAATCGGCACCATCGGCATTTCCGAAAGACCTTAGCTATTTATCGGATTCGGCCCTATTTCCGGCTTTTTTTTCAATTTCCAGACCTTGGATTCAAGATCCCGTTTGACAGCATTCGGGATTCTCAGGCAGACTGCCAAACCGTCGAGATTTCACTCAGAAACTCGATCTCTGTTCCGCATTCATCTGCCTCAGCGATCCTTGGCTTTCCATGTCTTCCCAGACGTATCGACCCGAGATTGACGGCCTCCGGGCAATCGCGGTGGGATTGGTCGTGCTCTATCACCTCGACTGGGGTTGTCCCGGCGGGTATATCGGAGTCGATGTGTTTTTTGTGATCTCTGGTTTCTTGATCACAAAAATTCTGTCGCAGGAACTGGAACAGCAGCAGTTTTCTCTCTCGGGATTCTGGGTACGCCGCATTCGGCGGATTGTTCCGGCAGCTCTGGTCATGGTTTTGGCCACCCTCTTTGCAGGGTATCGCTGGCTGACCCCCGCAGAATTAACACAACTCGGAAAGTCAGCCATGGCCCAAGTCGGCATGGTTTCGAACATCTATTTCTGGGAAGACACCAGTTATTTCTCCTCCCGGGCCGAGACAAAGCCGCTGCTGCATACCTGGTCGCTGGCAGTCGAGGAGCAGTTCTACATCTTCTATCCACTGGCACTGATGTTTCTGAGTCGCTTTTCTCTGCGAACTCGATTCGGGGTGCTGGCCGGTGGAGCACTGATCTCCCTGGGACTGAGTTGTTATGGAATCGCCTTCCATCCCGAGGCAACCTATTACCTGCTCCCTCCCCGGGCGTGGGAGCTGCTGGTCGGATGTCTCCTGGCCTTGCTGGGAAAATCTTCTCAACTCTCGTTCTCGCGGGCCAATCTCCTCTCCCTCGTTGGACTGCTGGGGATTGCAATCCCAGCCGGCGTCTACACAGCGCGGACCTCGTTTCCCGGACTGACGGCGATCCCGCCGGTGGTGGGGACGGCCCTGGTCATTTATGCCACGGCGCACTTCCCCGACCTGGCCATCTCTCGCCTGCTTTCCTGGAAGCCCATGGTGGGACTGGGACTCATCTCCTATTCCCTCTATCTGTGGCATTGGCCAGTGATTGTGTTCTGCACCATGCTGCTTGGACACCTCGCCGGCTGGCGTGCCATGATTCCGTTGGTACTGATGTTGGTCCTGGCGGTCTTGTCTTGGTGGCTGGTGGAAACCCCGTTTCGACGCAAGTCCGAGTGGCTGCCGAAGCCACGGTTGGTCGTCGGGGCCGTCGCGGGCAACCTGCTGATCCTTGCGATCGGACTTCTGTTTTATCACACAGACGGATGGCTCAGCCGGTACTCTGCCCAGGAGCGGTTGTTGATCGAAGACCTGACGTGGACCGGTGAGGAATACGGTTGCTCTCTCAGCGACAGCCTGCGGTTTTAGCAACTTCCCCCCAGTTGGAATATTCCACCAAAGGGAGACCGTCTCGATTGGCTTGCGTGGGGAGACAGTCATCTTCGCACCTGCGGCCCACTGCTCGAGCAGTTCGCCCGCGAGGAGAACTGCTCGTGCAAGATTATTGCCACCAGTGGCATCCCCCCGCTGCCCGATGTCTGCCTGCCGCACAACAGCGATTGCCCCCCCAACGCATTGCTGAAGCGTCAGCAGGAAGTTCGGGAATTGCTCGACCAACATCGTCCCCGGAATCTTCTGCTGATGTGTCGGTGGAGTGTTTACACCGATGGGCGCAACTCCACTGAGCCACCCAGCCACCCCGATCGGTACCTGCTGTCAGACGTACAGCAGTCGGGTTCGAGTCGCGATTCTTCAGATCAAGTGCTGTTTCGCAGTCTCGATCGCCTGAATCAGTACTGTCAGGAACGAGACATCGTGCTGTGGCTTGTCAAACAGGTTCCGGAAACCGCAGAAGCTTTTCCAGCCAAAGAAACTTTCCAGTGGGCGATTGGTCGCACTTCGGATCCGTCCGACACTCGCTCAACGCTGGCCGATCATTATCGCCGACAGGCCCGCGTCGAACAGATTTTCCAGAACCCCCGGTTGGCCGGCATTCGCTTCATTGATCTCACTCCAGCCCTTCTCAACGAACAGGGTGAGGTTCGGAATTACGAGGCTGGCCGGGCACTGTATCGCGACAGCAACCACCTGACCCGCTGGGGGTGGGAGATTCTGCGACAGGACTTCTTCTCCGCCATCCGCCAAAGGCAGCAGTCCTATTCCCAAGCCCATTGAGCCCGATCTGTCGCCAACAGGGGACGGCCGGGTTCGCAATGAACCGGCTTCGGTCTTCCTGTCGCCCGACAGATCACGCTCAACGGTTGCCCGAGGCGCCACTCACGTGGGCCAAGCCCGCCTCACAACTGAGATCACTCGCTTTCACAACCCCCCGCGTTTCCCAGCACCCGCTCGCGCAACTGCCTGGGAATACCAATCTCCACCACCCGCACTGTTCCCGTGCGGCGGTTGGAACCGTGATGGCAAAATCCCTGTTTCGGCGCGACAAACGTCGCCGTGTGGTCGGCCACGACGCACTCCCCCGGCGCGTCCCCGGTATTGGCATCCATCCCCGATGGCAGGTCGACTGCCAGCACGGGACGCTCCGCGGCATTGATCGCCCGAATCACGCCAGCCAACGGTTCGCGCGGCCCCCCCTGAGCCCCGGTCCCCAGCAGGGCATCGACAATCCAGCCCGCCCGATTCAGCCGCACCGCGAGATCGGCCACTGTTCCGTCCTGTCCCAGGATCCAGCGGGGAATCGCTCCCGCCACGAGCACTTCGTAATTCACCCGGGCATCCCCCGTCAGCCCGGCCGGGTCACAGCAGACCACCACCTCGACCGTGAGGCCGTGGAGTTCCAGGTGCCGGGCGATGACAAACCCGTCCCCTCCGTTGTTCCCCTTCCCACAGCAGATTACGACCGGGGAGGTCACCCCCAGTTCCAGCAGCCACTCGGCCGTGCCACGGCCGGCATTTTCCATCAGCACCAGGCCCGTCAGGTGATACTCGCGGATGGCGACTTCATCGACCGCCCGGGAGGCTTCGCGTGTCAGGAAAATCATGACAGGGAGGGTTTTCTAGGAAGGGCGGTATCGGTTTGCTAGACTCTCGGCTCACGTCGAGTCCTGGGGTATTCTCGCCTCAGTCGTCCCGATTCTCCAACCAGGAACCACTCCACCGTGCTGAAAGCCTATGCCGATCATTGGGGGCTGATCACCGGTGCCTCCTCGGGAATTGGAGCCGAGTTCGCCCGCCAACTGGCGGGACGGGGGATGCACCTGGTGCTGGTGGCCCGCCGGCAGGAACGACTGCTCGAACTGGCGGAATCACTCAAGGTCGCCCACGGAACCAAGTGCGAGATCATCGTGGCCGACCTGGCTGAGGCCGGCTCGGCGCAAAGGTTGTTGTCCGAGGTCGCCTCCCGGGGCATCGAGATCGAACTGCTGGTCAACAATGCCGGGGTGGGCCTGGTGGCCGAGGTCGATGACACCGACATCACCCGGGTGCAGCAGATGCTGCAGCTCAACATCGTGACCCTCACCGAGTTGACGATTGCCGTGGTGCAGCAGATGTTGCTGCGGGGCCACGGTGGAGTCATCAACCTGGCCTCGGTCGTGTCATTCCAGCCGGTCGGCTACATGGGGGCCTATGCCGCCTCCAAGGCGTTCGTCCTGCATTTCTCGGAAGCACTCTGGGGAGAATGCCGCTCGCGGGGGGTGACCATCACCGCCCTCTGCCCGGGCACGACCCGCACGGAATTCTTTGACCATTCGGGGGCCCCCGGGTGGGCCGAGAAAAACCGGTCGCAGGACGCCCGCACCGTGGTCCGTACCGGGCTGGCGGCGTTCGACAAGCGGAAGCAATACGTGGTCTCGGGCTGGATCAACTACATCCTGTCGCTGGCCGTTCGGCTGGCCCCCCGGGCCACCGCGGTCAAGGGCTCGATGTCGGTCTGCAAACCTCAGAAAAAAGAGTAGTCCGGCCTTCCGGGGGGATCGCCGCTCGAGTCGCCAACGGAGTCATTCACGAGGGGGCTACACCCCAACTGACCCCACCGTTGCGGCACCGGAATCCTCTTTCCCCAAATTGCCACAGGGGGTATAGTTCGCCCACTGTTTGGTCCAGTTCCAGGGAAGGAAGCGTACCATGAAGGTGTTGGTCAGTGGGTCCAGTGGGCTCATCGGCTCCGAGGCGGTCGTCCATTATGATTCGCTCGGAGCGGAGGTCATTGGCGTCGACAACAACCTGCGGGCCGAGTTTTTTGGTCCCCAGGGCGACACCCGCTGGAACCTCCAGCGACTGCAGGGATTGACCCGCCGTTTCAGCCCCTGGTCCATCGACCTGCGGAACCGCGATGCCCTGTTCGGGCTGTTCCAGTCCGAAGGACCCTTTGACCGGGTGATCCACTGTGCGGCCCAACCGTCGCACGACAAGGCCCGCGAGATCCCCATTCTCGACTTTGAAGTCAACGCCAACGGCACCCTGCACATGCTGGAGGCGACCCGGCTGCATTCCCCCGGAGCGGTGTTCATCCAGATGAGCACCAACAAGGTTTACGGCGACGCCCCCAACGAAGTTCCCCTCATCGAACTCGACACCCGCTGGGACTACCTGCGGTCGCAGGACTGGCACGGCATCAGCGAACAGTGCCGCATCGACCAGTCGCTCCACTCGCTCTTCGGAGCCTCGAAGACCGCCGGGGATATTCTCGCCCAGGAATACGGCCGGACCTTCGGCCTGAAGACCGGGATCTTCCGCGGAGGCTGCCTGACGGGCCCCGCCCATTCCGGGGTCGAATTGCACGGCTTCCTGTCGTACATCGTGCACGCTGCCGTCCATGGCAAGCCGTACCGGATCTTCGGCTACCAGGGGAAGCAGGTTCGTGACCAGATCCACAGTGCCGACGTGATCGCCGCATTTGAAGCATTCGCGCAGAACCCACGGCCAGGCGAGGTCTACAACCTCGGCGGTGGTCGGGGGAACTCGGCCTCGGTCCTCGAGGTGATCGACCTGATCCAGCGACTGGGGGGCCATCGGCTGCAGCACACCTATGTCCCCGAGAATCGCCTGGGGGACCACATCTGCTACATCAGTGATTTGCGCAAGCTGCAGTCGCATTACCCCGACTGGCAGATCACCCGCGATCTCCCTGCGATTCTCGAAGAGATGATCGCCGCCGAGCGTTCCCGGGCCGGGATCCGCCGCGCCGCCTGAACCCAAGATCTCGACCTCGCCCCCCCTTCCGATGCGGATCACTCTGCTCAACCAGTTCTACGAGCCCGACATCGCCCCGACGGCGGTGCTGGCAGCCTCGCTCGCCCGGCATCTGGCCCGCGAAGGGCATACCGTCACGGTGGTGGCCAGCCGGGGGGGTTACCAGCCCGTGCGGGTGGCGGGCACAACTGGCGAAGCGACCACGGGAAGCGTGGATGTGCGAAGGTTGTGGACACCCCGGTTTGGCAAGGCCCGACTGGTGGGTCGACTGCTCGACTACCTGGCCTATTACCTGCTGGCCGCGTGGACGATGTTGCGGCTGACCCGCCAGGATGTGGTGATCTCGTTGACAACTCCGCCATTCATCGTGGCGACGGCCCTGTTGCATCGTCTGCTGCACCGCGGCTCGCGCGTCGTCTTGTGGAACATGGACTGCTACCCCGAAGCCCCGGAACGGGCCGGGCTGATCCGCGAAGGGGGTCTGCCGAGCCGGCTGCTGAGAGGGTTCAACGGCGGCCTGATGCGATCGGTCGACCAGATTGTGTGCCTCGACGGGGCCATGCAAGAGCTGCTGCAGGCGAACTACGGCCGCGGGGGCAACTTGCCGATCCAGATCATTCCCAACTGGGAACCTCTCGCCCTGTTCCCCGACAGCCAGGTCCCCGACCGGTCACAGCGCGACCCGCAACGGCCGCTGGTCGTTCTCTACCAGGGGAATGCCGGAGTCGGGCATGAATTCGAAACCCTCCTGGCGTGTGCCGAGCGGCTGCGCGACCAACCGATTCTCTTCCGCTTTGTGGGAGGGGGCAAGTGGTGGCCCTGGCTGGAACAGCAGCAGGGACGGCCCGCCCTGCCCGGCTGGCAGGTGCAGTCGTATGTGCCCAAGGACCAGACCCCGGCCCTGCTGGCCGATGCGGACGTGGCCCTGATCACCCTGCGCGACAGCAGCCAGGGGGTCATGAGCCCCAGCAAGCTGCACAGCAACCTCGCGGCGGGTCTGCCCGTGCTTGCGATTGGACCGACCGGCAGCAACATCGACGAAGCCCTCACCCGGTTTGGTTGCGGAGCGAGCCTCCGCAATGGGGATGTCGCGGGGGCCGAGCAGTTTCTGCGCGGCCTGATCGCCTCTCCCGAGCAGCGGGCCGAGCTGGGCCGACGGGCCCGGCACGCATTCGAGCAGGCTTACTGCGACCAGCAGACCCTGCCCGCCTTTTCGCGGCTGATCGCCCGGGTGGCGAGCATGCCAGCCGGCCACCCCCTGCCAGCCGCCCCGTCACCGTGACCCGGTCGGTCATCAACGACGGCGAATTCACCCTCTGACTGGTGCTGACCGGCGACTGAGCTCCGTCATCGTCGGCATTACTGGGCCAGATCTTCCAGGACAGCGTCGGGGCGTTCCTGACTCCCCCTCCTGACTCCCCCGGTGGCGGCCTGCATCCGGGCCGGGTATCCTCACCCCCAGCGCTCGGTTTCTCCCCGCTCCCTTTTTCCCGGAGTGCGTTCCATGTCGGCGTCCCCCCGATCCGTTTCGCGACGGAAGTTTCTCAAGTCGACCCTTTCGGCCACGGCCGCCGCGGTCGCCGCCCCCACCATCATCCCGGCCAGTGCCCTCGGGCTCGACGGCTCGGCTCCCCCCAGTGAGCGGGTGATTGTGGGTGGCATTGGCATCGGCAATCGTGGCACCTACGACCTCGGCTGCTTCCTCGAACAGAAGGACGTGCAGTTCGCCGCCGTCTGCGACATCAAGGAAGCCCGCCGGACCGCCGTCAAGAAGATCGCCGACGACAAGTACGGCAACACGAACTGCGCGACGTACCGCGACTTCCGCGAGCTGCTCGACCGGCAGGACATCGACGCGGTGCTGATCGCGACCGGTCCCAACTGGCACGCGACCGCCGCGATGTACGCCGCCAAGGCGGGCAAGGACATGTACTGCGAGAAGCCCTGCACGAAGAACATCGAGCAGAGCCTGATCCTCAAGGAGACGATGAAGCGCACGGGGCGGGTCTTCCAGGCCGGTACCCAGCGCCGCAACCTGCCCCACTTCGCCTTCGCCTGCGAACTGGCCCGCACCGGCCGCCTGGGGAAACTCAAGCGGGTCTACGCCCATCCCGCCGGAATGCAGGCCATGACCAGCGGCTGGCTGCTGCCCGAGACCGAACCCAACAAGGAAGTCATCGACTGGGACATGTATCTCGGCCCTGCAGCGTGGCGCCCGTTCAATGCCAAGCTGCTCGACGGCTTCAACTTCGAGAAGGGGGGAGGCCTGGTCGGCGGTGGCGTGCTGGAATGGGGTTCGCACTGCGTCGATCTCTGCCAGTGGGCGGTCAATGACTGTCCCCCACCTGTCGAATACGATCCTCCCAAGGATGGTCAGCTGGTCGCCCGGTACGACAATGGCGTCGAGCTGGTCTTCCGCGAGACGGGGTGGATTCCCCTGGGTTCGTGCCCCGTGCGGTTCGAGGGGGAAGACGGCTGGGTCGAGGCGGGAGACAGCGGCAAGCTGGTTCTCAGCTCGCCCGCCCTGCTGGCGGGCCGCACCGTCGAGGAAATCGGCGGCTATCCCGCCACCTTCCACGTGCGCGACTTCCTCGACTGTGTGAAGACCCGCGGACTGACCAAGGGGAACGCCGCCGCGGCCTGCAATGCCCACATTGCCTGCCACGCTGCGAACATCGCCCTGTCGCTGGGCCGCACCGTCAAGTACAGCAACGAGACGCACGACTTCCCCGGAGATGTCGAAGCCAACCGGCTCCGCTCCGAGGCGCTGCGCGAACCCTGGCGGCTCTAATCGCCGCGTCGCGCCGGACCATCGTCGCTTCCCCGCGCGGGAAGCCACAGCCCCCGCCCCGTTCCGCCCCCGGGGAGTGGCTGTTGCCGTGGCCGGCGCGCCCCACTGCCATTCGGGCGGGCCTTCCTGATTCTTCCCACATCGGCCCTTGAGGACCGTTTCCATGCGTATTTTTCGTTCCCGGATGTGGCTCGCCCCGTGCGTGGCCCTGCTGCTCGCCCCCGCCGCCTGGGGGGGTGATGGTCAAACCGACAAGGAAAAGTCGCTGATCGCCATCCTGCGATCCGACGCCGCTCCCGCCGAAAAGGCGATCACCTGCAAGCATCTCGCAGTCCACGGCAGTACCGACGCTGTCCCCGACCTGGCGAAGCTGCTCGCGGACCCCCAGCTCTCCTCCTGGGCCCGCATCGCCCTCGAGGCGATTCCCGGCCCCGAGTCGAATGCCGCCCTGCGTGACGCGACTTCGACCCTCTCCGGGAAGCAGTTGATTGGCGTGCTGAACTCGATCGGCGTCAAGCACGATACCGGTGCTGTCGATCTGCTGAAAACCCGCCTCACCGATGCCGATGCCGAGGTCGCCTCGGCCGCCGCCGTCGCCCTCGGTCACATCGCCACCCCCGCCGCGACCGAGTCATTGCTCGCCGCCCTCGGGAACAGCGATGGCCCGGTGCGCAATGCTGTGGCTGAGGCGTGTGTCCTGGCCGCCGAAAAACTCGTGGCCACCTCTGCTGCCGAGGCCGCCACCATCTACGACCGCGTGCGGACTGCCGAGGTCCCGCTGCAGCGGCGCCTCGAGGCGACCCGCGGTGCGATCCTCGCCCGTGGCGACGAGGGTCTGGCCCTGCTGCGCGAGCAGATTCACTCCCCCGAGAAGGCCCGCTTCCAGCTCGCCCTGTCGACCACCCGTGAATTCCCCGGCAACAAGGTCGATGGAGCCCTCGTCGAAGACCTCGCGAAGCTTCCGGCCGACCGAGCCGGACTGCTGGTCGAGGCTCTCGCCGACCGCCGCGACACGGTTGACCTCCCGGCATTTCTGACGGCGGCCGGCAACGGCCCCAAGGAAATCCGGATTTCGGCGATCCGCGCGATTGGCCGGGTGGGCAATGACTCATGCCTGCCCCGGTTGTTGCAGCTCGCTTCGGCCGAGAAGGATGCCGACCTGCTGCAGGCGACCCAGGCGGCCCTCGCCGGCCTCCCGGGTGACAAGGTGAACCCCGCCCTCGTGGCGGAACTCGCGAAGGCCGACACCTCGTTGAAGCCGATGCTGCTGGGTCTGATCGCCCGTCGGCGGGTCCCGGCGGTCGACGAGGTGATGAAGTCGCTCGATCACCAGGACACGGCTGTCCGGAACGCCGCCCTGGCCGCCCTCGGGGCCACGGTCGAACTCGACCGTCTTCCCCTGCTGATCGACCAGGTGGTGAAGGCCAAGGATGACGCTCACGCCGTCCAGGCACTGCAGGCCCTCAAGACCGCCAGCGTGCGGATGCCCGATCGCGAGGGATGTGCCGAGGCCCTGGCCCAGCAGCTCGACAAAGCCCCCAAGACCGCCCGCGTCGCCCTGCTCGACACACTCGCTGCCGTGGGTGGCACGCGTGCCCTCAAGGCGATGGCCGACTCGGCGAAGGGAAAAGACTCGCAAATGCAGGACCTCAGCACCAAGCACCTGGGGACGTGGATGACAGCCGACGCCGCCCCGGTGCTGTTCGAGCTCGCCACCAGTGGACCCGACGCCTATCGGCTGCGGGCCCTGCGGGGTTACATCCGCATCGCCCGGCAGTTTGTTCTGCCCGAAGACGAGCGGCTGGAGATGTGCAAGAAGGCGCTCGCCACCGCCCGGCAACCTGCCGAGCAGAAGATGGTGCTGAGCATCCTGCAGCGCTATCCCAGCCTCGCCGGACTGAAAATGACGATTGACTCCGAGAAGACACCCGCCCTCCAGGAAGAGGCCCGCAGTACCGCACTCGCCATCACGGCGAAGCTCGGGGCCAAGGCTCCCGAAGCGAGGGCTCTGCTGGAGAAACTCGACCTGGGGAAGGCCAAGGTCGAGATCGTCAAGGCCACGTATGGAGCCGGGACCATGCAGAAAGATGTCACGGAAGTGCTGCAGAAGCACGCCGCCGGCCTGCCTCTGATCTTCCTGCCCGGTGACAACTACAATGGGGCCTTCGGAGGCGACCCGGCTCCCGGTGTCACCAAGCAACTGAAGGTTCAGTACAAGCTGAACGACAAGGCGGGGGAGGCGACCTTCGCCGAGAACGCCTTCATCGTCCTTCCCACTCCCAAGTGAGCCCCCCCCTCATGGCTTGCCCTGGCCGCATTGAGTTCACAGGCCTCCAGCGGAGCACGTGCGCATGAATGGCTCACCGCAGCTTTCCTGGAGCGTGGGACTGATCGCGGCCATGGTGGCCGGGTACCTCATCAGCTGGATTCCCGGGTTCGATCCGAATGTCTACGGCCTGGTGCCGCGGACGTTCGGCGGACTCTTCGGAATCGCCACCATGCCCTTTCTGCATGCCGGACTCGGCCACCTGCTGGCGAATCTTTCGTCGCTGGTGGTGCTGCTCGGCTTCCTGCTGGTGTTTCACTCGAACAAGGCGTTCGAGGTGGTGCTCGAAGTGATCCTGCTGGGAGGGATCCTCCTCTGGCTGTTCGGCCGGTCGGCCCTGCATGTGGGAGCCAGTGGGCTGGTCTACGGGCTGGCGGGCTACCTCATTGCCGTCGGCTTCGCCCAGAAACGGTTTCTCGAATTGATCGCCTCGGTGATTGTCGCCTTCCTGTATGGCACATCACTCGTCTGGGGTCTGCTGCCGATTCGACCCGGCATCTCCTGGGATGGACACCTCGCCGGTCTCATCGCCGGGATCGCGATCGGCATCTGGGGCGAAACCCGGGCACCGCGGGCGGCCAATCCCCCCGATCAATTCCCCCGCCTCTCGCTCGATTGAGTGATTGGGGGCACGCATGCCTCGAGACTCCCCTCGGCAGCCCACCGCTCGCCTCAGCAGGATCGCTCCGAGACTCGCGATCGATCGCTGCCGACGGTGTTTCTGGAGGCTCCTTCGTCAACCCGTCCGCCCTCAGGCAATGATCTCTTCGATCGGCTTGCCGAGCTTGATTTCCAGCCGCTTGCGCCCGGGAATCTCCATCCGCCGGTGGTCGAGTCCCAACTGCTTGAGCACCGTCGCGTGGATGTCGGTCACATAGTGCCGGTCTTCGACGGCATGGAAGCCCAGTTCGTCGGTCGCTCCATGCACCACGCCCCGCCGGAGACCGCCCCCGGCCAGCCAGACTGAAAAGCCATACGGGTGATGATCGCGCCCCGTGGAACCTTCGGAACCGGGCGTCCGTCCAAATTCGCTGGCAAACACGACAATCGTGTCTTCGAACAGGCCGCTTTGCTTGAGATCAGTCAGCAGGGCCCCAATCGGCTGGTCAACCTGCGGGGCCAGCTTGCCGTGGTTCCCCTTGAGATCACTGTGGGCATCCCACCCGCCACCGCCGCCGTTGCCGTGGTACACCTGCACGAACCGTACGCCCCGTTCCACCAGGCGCCGGGCCGTGAGACACATTCGTCCGAACGGCTGGGTCACCGGGTTTTCGAGCCCGTACAGTTTTTGTGTCGCCTCGGTCTCGGCTTCCAGACGCATCACCTCGGGAACAGACCGCTGCATGCGGAAGGCGAGTTCATACGCCTGGATCCGGGCCCGCAGTGACGCGTCCCGCGGATGGAGTTCGGCCGAACTGCGGTTCAACGCCTGCAGCAGGTCGACCTCGGCCGCCTGCTCCTCCTCGTAGACATCAATCCCGGGAGAGGCAAATGGCAGCGGATTGGTCGGGTCAACCTTCAACTGCACTCCGGCATGCACGGGACCCAGGTAGCTCGCCGAGTGCGCCCCCCTGCCACCACAGCAGACATCGGGACCGTCTCCCAGCACCACGAACGACGGCAGGTTGTCATTGAGTGAACCCAGCCCCCAATGCACCCACGAACCAATCGACGGATGATAACCATCGAAAATGTGATGCCCGGTGTTGAACTCGTACTGGGCGGCATGGTCGTTGTCGGTGCACCAGCAGGACCGCACAATCGCCAGGTCGTCGACATGGCTGCCAATGTGCGGCCACCAGTCGGCAATCTCGACGCCACTCTCGCCCCGTTTCTGGTAGCCGATCTGCAGCGGGTAAATCGTCGACATCAGTTCGCGGGGAGTTCCGGCAAAGTCGCGGACGTTTCGGCGGTAGAAGGGAGACTTCACCACGGTGTCACCATAGGGTGACTCGGCCACCGTCTTGCCGGCGTACTTCGTGAGCTCGGGCTTCGGGTCAAAGCTCTCCATGTGGCTGACGCCCCCCAGCATGAAGAACCAGATCACATTTTTCGCCCGGGGGGCGAAGTGCGGCTGCCCGCTGGGAGGAACCCAGTCAACCTCGTCATTGGCCCGCACGATCCCGTCGCGCTGCAGCATCGCTCCCATCGCAAGGCCGGTGAAGCCCAGCCCGCAATCGGCGAGAAATCCCCGCCGGGTACGTCCACACTGCGAAAAGGGAAGCTGGGGTGACGTCGACATGCAAGCAACCGAAAAAGTCAGGAGTGCCACACAGGCTCAGGCCCGCAGAAACCGCCTCAGCGGACGACGACAAACTCGTTGTAGTTCAGCAGCACATGCACCAGGCTCTCGCGGGCCCGCAACGCCGGATCGGCGGCCGGTTTCACCTGGGCTGCGGGACCGGTCGCAATCTTTTTCAGTCCCACCACAGCAGTATACCGCGCCGCCTGGTCGGCCATGTATTTCTCGCACAACTGCCGCTCGGCCAGCGTCGGCTGACGCGAGAGAATGTGCTCGAAGGCCCGCGTCACAAACCCGCCCACCTCGCCGGCTGGCAGATCGGCCGCCGCCAGCAGGCGAGCCGTCAACAAGCGGGCCTGCTCCTGGGCAAACACCCCATTCGCCAGGGCCAGGGCCTGCTGCGGCACAATGCTCTCATCACGCTGGTAGCACTCCGAGGCATTCGCGGCATCAAACAACTCCAAAAGCAGGGCCCGGTCATCGGGAGTGTGCCGAAAGTAGAGGCTGCGCCGGGGGGTGACATCGGCCGCGGTCGGTTCCAGATCGGGACCACTCCGGGAAACATCGAGCCGACCGGCGAGATGCAGCAACCCGTCGCGCACCACCTCGGCCTCCATCCGCCGGGAATTCCCCCGCCAGTACCAGCGGTTTTCGGGATCGCGGGCGAGGTTGGGGTCGGCGGGGCCGGTCTCCTGCGACTGCAGTTGATAGGCTCGGCTCGTCACCATCAACCGGTGCATCGCCCGCGTGCTCCAGCCCCGCTCCATGAATTCCACCGCCAGCCAGTCCAGCAACTCGGGGTGGGTGGGACGTTTGCCATTCAACCCGAAGTTGAACACGCTGGGGACCAGCGCCGTGCCAAAATGCCGCAGCCACATATGGTTGACCGCCACCCGGGCCGACAGGGGATTGTTCCGGTCGACAATCCAGCGGGCCAGGGCCAACCGGCGTCCGGATGTGGTCTGCGGATAAACGGTTCCCAGCGGTGTGTAGGCGGGGTCGTCCCTGCCCACTGCGGCGATCGCCGCCTCGCTGGCCCCCTTCGCAGCAGCCAGTTTCATCTCGGCCTCGGCCACCGCTTTTTTCGCCCCTTCGTCATCGGGTTTCTGGGCCAGCACTGCCTGCACCGCAGCGAGAGCCTGTTCGGCCGGGGAGACTCCCTGGCGGGCCTTGAAAGCCGCCAACTGACGCTCGGCTTTTCCCGCCGCGAAGGCCATTGCGGGATCAGGGACTGCGGGCTGTGCCTCGTACTTCTCCACTTCGGCTGCCACCCGCGCCTCCACCGAGAGACGTTCCAGCCGGGCCAGTTCGAGTGCCTGCTCGCGGGCCGGGCCCTGCGCCTGCAAGGCGGCGATCTGGCGTTCGACATCACCTTTCGTGACCACGCCAAACGGCGACGGCGTGGCGGTCTTCGTGTCGGTCACCAGCCGCAGGTCCGGGGAGATCGGCTCGATCCTGAGTTCTGCAAACTCGGCCGTACCACTGTGGGCCCAGAGTGCAAAGCGACCCGGTTGCCGGGCCACCGGCAGCCGGTAGGCCATCTTCAATTCCCCATTCACCCAGATATTCAGCAGGTCTCCCTTCACCGCGAAATCGACCGTCAACTCGTCATTGAGCTTGAACGGCTGAGGGACGATCGCCACCGCCGGGTAGGTCTCGACTCCCGCAACCCGGTGGAAGGCGTGAATGTTCGAAACCGTGTTGTTGGTCGCCGTATAAATCGCCTGCCAATCACGGGCGTTCTCGGTGACATCGAAGCTGTAACCAATCGAGTGCACGCCTCCGGCTTCCAGCGTCTTGTAACGGACCCGTGCCTGAAAGTCGGTTGGATGCACGGTCCGCGTGACCATCGTCAGGAAGGACCCGACCTGTTTCTGCACGAGGTGCCCATTCTCGTACTGCCAGTCTCCCGACAGAACCTGCCAGAGCTCGGGGCGGGGCTGGGCAAACGACTCAACCAGGAAGGGATCTCCCCCACTGCGGGCGTTGGGCTGGGGACCGCTCGCCTCGATCTGCGTCAACCGGACCCGCGCCGCCTCCAGATCGGCCGATGCCTGACGAATCGCGTCGGCAGCCTTCTCTTCGGCTTGCCGGACGTCGGCCAGCAATTGCTGCCGGATCGCGGGACGCAGCTCGGGATAAAACGCCTCGGCCGGCAGCGGGATCGGGGTGATCGCCGGGCTGGCCGTTCCGAAGACCGGCGGCACTCCCGGGGCCAGAGGCCGTTCGGTCACTGGATCCTTCTCATTCCCCCGCAGCAACAGGTAAGTCGCCACATCGGGCTGCGCGTCGTAGACGATGTCGTGCCCCTGCGCCAGCGTCGCCCCCGGGGGAGCCATCGCCGGCTGATTGCCTGTCAGCTTGCCCGGCTGCCCGGCGATCGGATCGGTCCGCACCTGGTAAGGCTCGAAGAACGCCCGGAAGCGGTAGTAGTCTTCCTGCGACACCGGGTCGTACTTGTGATCATGGCAGCGCGCGCACTTGAAGGTCACCCCCAATAGCGCCATGCCCGTGTACTCGACCGCATCCTGCAGCCAGACATGCCGGTTGAAGACGTAGTAGTTCCGCCCCAGAAACCCCCCGGCCCGCTGCAGGTCGAGATTCCCCGGTGCGAGTTCGTCGGGGGCCAGCATCTCGACCACCATCTGGTCGTAGCCCTTGTCGGCTTCGATCGATTCGACGATCCAGTCACGCCAACGCCAGATGTGCCGCCGGCTGTTGCGCAGTTCATTCCCCCCCCGGCTGCCATACCAGTCGCTGTACCGCCAGATATCCATCCAGTGCCGACCCCAGCGTTCGGCATACCGGGGGCTCTGCAGCAAGCGATCGACCACCCGCTCGTAGGCATCGGGACGGGAGTCGTTGAGAAAGTCGAGCAGTTCGTCACGCGTGGGAGGGAGCCCGGTCAAGTCGACCGAGACACGCCGTAACAACGTCCCCCGATCGGCGAGCGGGGTGGTGGTCAGTCCCTGTCGTTCGCGCTCGGCCGCCAGGAAGGCATCAATGGGATTGTTGCCCCAGTCGGCCTCCTGCGGTTGCGGCAGCCGAGCCTTGACCGGCGGAGTGTAGGCCCAGTGCTTCCGCGGATCGGCTGGAATTTCCTCCGCCGGGGCGATGGCCCCCTGGTCAATCCACGCCTTGAGCGTCTCAATCTGAAGCGGGGTGAACGGCTCACCCTCCCCTTCCGGAGGCATGCGGGGAACGTTGTTCGCACCGGTCAGGGCGTCAATCAACAGGCTGTTCGCACTCTGGCCGGGTTCGATGGCGGGACCACCATCCCCCCCTTGTTTTGCGAGGTCCGCAGTGTCGAGCCGCAGGCCGTTTTTCTGTCGCAACGCCCCATGACAGGCTGTGCATCGGGCAAGCAATGGCTTCACATCACGGCCATAGTCGACCGGCTCGGCAGCCCAACCGCACGCCTCGCCAGAGCACCAGAGCAGAGCCCAGGCGAACCCCCAGGCCAGCCCTCCACACCAGCCGTCGGCGAGGGACCTTGCAATTCGGGAAATCATGCAAACCGCCAACAGGAAGGACAATGCGTGCCGCAGGTGGGAACAACGCTTCGAAATCGTCACACAAGGATAAACCGGCTTCGATGGATGCGGCAAGCGGAGGGGCGACGGGATCACACGCCCTGAGAACGGTCTGCCTGTTGCGTGTTCAGCAATCGCGTCGTGGCTCCCGGATGGTGTGCTGCGTCCGACGATTCACGCCGGAGAGGGGAGACGCAACTTTTTGAAAACGGTGGGCCGTGCGTGCATCCACAACACAACATCCGTTACCCAGCCTGTGGAGAGCCGATTGTCAGTTGCGGGCTTGCAGCCAGGTGGTGAAGCCCAGCACGGCACAGCCGGCCAGCAACACCAGCGCCGTTCCCCAGACCACCCGCTGCAATTCCCGCGGGCTCGATGTGACCCGGGCAGGAACCAGGCGCTGTGGAGGGATTGCACTCTCGGCCACCTCGCGATCGACCAGCCAATGGACCAGCGTACTGACCCCGGCCGTCGTGGCGGTCCCGCGATCCCCCGACAGGGCCCGGTTCGAAAGGAGTTCACTGTCTCCCAGAACCGCCAGCAGAGGCTCGGACTGGGCGCCCACCCGGCGTTCCACGGCACAGGCCACCGAGACCGGTCCCGGCAGATCATGTGCGGGATCGTACTCGGCCTGGGGACTGGCCAGATCGGTCTCCCCCCACGCCCGGGGAGCCGGGTGCGACACCCACAGGGGAATAAACTCATACGGCAGTGGATCGAGACCAACCTGTTGCCGCACACTGCGCGCATCGCGAACCACCAGTGGCACGGCGGGTAACAGCCGCTGCAACCGGTGCTCGCCCCGCGCCGGCAAGACCGGGGAGGCGAATTCCACCACGCCGGTGTACCCGGTTGTCACCAGCCGGTCGTCCTGCACCCGCACACCAAACCCCGCCAACAACTCTTCGAGGGGACGGGATCCGGTGGGGCTGGGATTCTGTTCGAGCAGCACCAGTCCCCGTCCCCCCAGGTTCCAGTAAGTCTGCAGAGCCTCGGCTTCCAGCGGGGCAGGTGCGGCCTGGGGACCGGCGACAATCACAAGCCGGGCTTCGGAGGGAACACGACCCGTGGCAGCAAGGTCGAGGGGCCGCACATCACAGCCCTGTTGCCTGAGCACCCTTGCGAATCGCCCCAAGCCCAGGAGACTCGTCTCATCGTCATCGTCGAGGCTCAACTCCCCATGCCCTGTCAGCACGCAGACCAACGGTGCCTGGCGGGTTCCCCGGAGCCTCTGGAGGGCCCCCACCAGCGCCTGCTCTCCCAGGAAGTCGAACAGGGTGGCTTGATGAGGCCCGGTGGCGAGGGTGGCCAGTTGACCGAGTTGCAGCGTTTCACAATGGACCCGGGAACCTGCCGTTGTGCGGACCACCACACCGGGGACCACCAACTGCGGAACTTCAGCCGCCAGTTGCCGGGCCGCCACGTCGACCTCGGGATCGAGCCAGCGCAACGAGAGCCGGGGGTTCTCAAACCGGCAACGGTCGACCAGGTCGCGCATGCGCCCGGCCGCAATCTGAAAGGTCTGCTCGGCCACCGTCCGCGCGCGGGTCGGGGCTATGACGGTGACCTCAACCGGCTCGGGCAATTGTCGCAGTTGGGCTTGAAGTTCTGGCGAAAGAGTCAGCCCGTGCGAATGCGTGAGATCGACGTTGGCCGGTCCCCAGACCGCAAGCGACAACCAGAACCCCAGCCACAACAGCCATACGACCGGCTGCACGAGGCGGGAATGCCAGGCCGAAGTCCCGCAGGCCGGACCTTGACCGGGAGAGGGAGCCGGGTCGACAGGCGGAAGTGTGTCCCAGGCGATGCTCATCGGGGACCTCCATCGACCCACCGACAGGTGCGATGGGCCAGCCAGAGGGCTGCGGTGATGAAGACAGCCTGTTGAGCGAGCCGGCGGACCGGAATCGCCCCCCGACTGTACTCCGCGAGGTGATGCCACAGTGCCCAGGGACGCAGCCAGTCGCTCCAGGTTCCCGGAGTGCGGCCGTCACCCGTCCACGAGAGGGCCAGCGTGATCATCAGCAGCAGGCCCAGCCAGCCGGCCATCGCCAGGGCCGCCATCAACGGCCGGCGCGACCAGGCCGACATGAGTGTCCCAACCGCCGACAGCACCCCCGCGAAGACCAGCAGCCCGAGCGTTCCCCCCAGCAGGACTCCACGTTCCATGTCGAAGCCCGCACCGGCTGGCCAGGGGATCCAGCCCCCCAACCAGGTGGCCCGGCCATTCCAGAGGGCCAGGAGCAGCAGGAAGACCGGCCACGGGGCCAGGCAGGTGGCGAGCACCGTCCAGCCCGCCAGAAACTTTCCCACGAGAATCTCGGCCAGCGGCGTGGGGGATGTCACCAGCAACTCCCAGCTACCCCGCCGTCGATCGTCGGCCACGAGGTTCATCGTCAACAACGGAGCCACCCACATCACCGTCCCGACCAGGAACAGGTTCGGGCCGAGGAACTGCCGGATGGGGTCGTCGTCAAGGCGGGGGGGCAGCCCCTGGCGGGCCACGAGGGCAACCAGCCAGGTGGTCGCACAGGCGGCGGTCAGCACGGCCGCCGCGAGAACCAGCCAATGCGCCGGTCGCCGGAAGAAAGTCCGCAGTTCCCACTGCCAGATCGCCTGGATGAGCGCCGGGTTCATGCCCCCTCCTGCAGCGACTGGGGCAGCACACGCAGCAGATGCTCTTCCAGCGTGGTGGCGCAACGGCGCAGTTCCCGTACCCCCCAGCCCCGGCTCACACAGGCGGCCACGATCACCGCGGCTGCAGCGTCGGGGTGGAGAGTCAACCGCCACCGACTGGTCCCCAATGCCGTCTCGACCGCAGGGGAATCGAGCAGTGTGACGCGGGTCACGCCAGGGAGGTCACGCAACTGTGTCCCCAGCTCGATGGCAGGTGTGTCGAGTTCCAGTTCCAGCTCGGTCCCGTCAGCGAGGGAGGGAAGCTGCACGTCGGAGACGAGTTGTCCCTGCCAGAGGACCAGCGCCCGGCTGCAACTCTGCTGCGCTTCGTTCAGCAGATGGGTCGAGAGGAGCACGGTGGTCGTCCCGGCGAGACCTCGGATGAGATCGCGGGTCTGCCGGACCTGCACCGGGTCGAGCCCCACCGTGGGCTCATCGAGCAGCAGGACCGGGGGCGAGCCAAGCAGGGCATCGGCGAGCCCAACCCGCCGGCGGTACCCGGTCGAGAGTTGGTCGAGCAGGCGGTGCCGGACCGGAATGAGATTGCAGGCACCGAGTACACGGTCGATTTCGCCAGCCCGGCGTGGTCGCCCGATCTGCTTGAGCCTGGCACGCAGTTCGAGGTATTCGCCCACGCGCAGCACCGGGTCGCTGGGGAGTGGCTCGGGGAGATAGCCGAGGTTCTGGCGGACCTGCCGGGCTTGGGTCCGCACATCCCAACCGGCGACGCGGGCCGAGCCCTGGGAGGGGGCGAGAAAGGTGGCGAGCATGCGCAGCAGGGTCGACTTGCCTGCGCCATTGGGCCCGA
>DNUF01000247.1:3355-3696 GCA_003508595.1 Planctomycetaceae bacterium | reverse complement strand
TGCCTGCGCCATTGGGCCCGATCAGGGCGACGACTTCACCCGGTGCGACGTCGAACGACACACCGCGCAGGGCGGTGACGCGGGCGTAGCGGTGGGCGAGCTGGGAGACGGAGAGCGACATGCCGGGGGGGGGGGGGCCGGGAAACGAGCCAGCCGAACAGTGGACCACGTCTCGATGAGGCCTGCTCAGGGAGGGCTGCTGTGGGGGGCGGGATCTTACGGAAGGGGGCGGGAAGCACCAACGGCAGTTTGCGGCTTCGAGAGTTTGAGAAAGTGTCGCTGGTGGTCATTTGAGAACCAGTCGCGGTCGCCTAGTTGAGCGACGGCGAACCCCGGGGCAC
>DNUF01000247.1:2767-3099 GCA_003508595.1 Planctomycetaceae bacterium | reverse complement strand
AGCCTCGCTACAATCCGGTCCAAGGAGAAATCCTGCACGGGGACGGTCTTTGTAGAGAAACCGGTCAAAACGTGGGGATTTTGTGGGCCGCGAACCCTGGAGACAGGTGGCGTCGGGTGGAGCTGGAAACAGTCTGCCGGCGACCGCCGAAATGGCTGCAGCCGAGGTTTTTCGGGACGATTCCCGGGGGACGTGGGTTGCTGCATGAGGGTGGCGGCCACACCGTTTTTCGGTCGAACCCCTGCTGGGGAGCCATCGAGGGGCGGGCACATTGCTCTTCGGGGCGGCTCCTGAACGTCACTGCCCGGTTTGTCCGAGGGAAGTGGGACGCG
>DNUF01000247.1:2262-2569 GCA_003508595.1 Planctomycetaceae bacterium | reverse complement strand
TTTGTCCGAGGGAAGTGGGACGCGGAAGATCGGGCCTGTTGGGGCGTGATTGTTTCCCGTCGTATCTCCCTGTGATGTAATGGCAGTGCAGTGACATCGGAGGTCACGGATCAGACACCAGTCGGTGCTGGTCAGACTGCGATCGCGAGTCTGGCTGTCGCGGTCGGTGGCTGGAAGACGGCAGATCAAGCCGGCTGGCGTCGGCCTCAAAACATCAACTTTCAGTGCCGGAACCGGAAGGTTGCCTTCCAGTTCCCCTTGTCAGCAGGCACCGTGGCTGGCGGGGTGGAGCAGATCGAGTGGCCGG
>DNUF01000247.1:0-2074 GCA_003508595.1 Planctomycetaceae bacterium | reverse complement strand
GGTGGAGCAGATCGAGTGGCCGGGAGACTGGCGACTCAAACGGGCCAGGCGATTCGGCTGATCCGGTTTCCGGGTGGGATGGGAGATCGAACTCCCGGACCATCGTGGCGGATGGCAGCGATGACCTTGAGCGATTGACATAACCAGTGTGACTGGCCGGGATTTCCCTCGTGGAGACCAGGCCGATTTGCGGTGTTTTTCGGGTGTGCCTGCCAGGCCGGCGCGGAAGCCGGTGGTTCGGGAGGCTCCCACGGTTCTTTTTGAGCGACGGCACAAACGTCGGCACTACGTCCATGAGCGAACTGGCGAAACTGCGGAACATCGGGATCTCGGCCCACATTGACTCGGGCAAGACCACGCTGACCGAGCGGATCCTGTTCTATTCCGGCCGCATTCACCGCATGAATGAGGTCAAGGGGGATGGCGACGGCGCGGTGATGGACCACATGGACCTGGAAAAGGAACGGGGGATCACCATCACCTCGGCCTGTACCCGGGTTGCCTGGAACGATTACCCGATCAATATCATCGACACCCCGGGGCACGTGGACTTCACCGTTGAGGTGGAACGTTCACTGCGTGTGCTGGACGGGGCGATTCTGGTGCTGTGTGCCGTCGGTGGCGTGCAGAGCCAGTCGCTGACGGTCGACCGCCAGATGAAGCGGTACCAGATTCCCCGCATCGCGTTCATCAACAAGATGGACCGCATTGGTGCGAATCCGAAGAACGTGATCCGCATGATCAAGGAGAAGCTGGGGGTCACCCCGCTCCCCCTGCAGATCCCGATGGGGGCCGAGTCGCGCTTCCAGGGGGTGGTCGATCTGCTGAATATGGAAGCGATTTATTACGATGGAGAAAAGGGAGAGAAGACCCGTCGCGAAGCGATTCCCGAAGACTTCATCGACGAGGCCAAGGAAGCCCGCGCCCACCTGCTCGAGACGCTGTCGCTGTACAGTGACGAGCTGATGGAAGCGCTGTTGGAAGAGCGTGAACTGCCGGTGGAAGACCTCGTGCGGCTGATCCGCAAGGCAACCATTGCCCAGCACGTGACCCCGGTCATGATGGGGACGGCCTACAAGAACAAGGGTGTGCAGACCCTGCTGGACGCGATCGTCGCGTATCTGCCCAGTCCGCTCGACCGGCAGGTGCGGGCGACCGATCTCACGCAGGCCCCGGCTGTCCCCGAGGGTGCGCCCGAGGGAACGCGGGCCGAGCCGGTCAAGATCCAGCTCGAGCCGGTCCCCACCAAGCCGCTCGTCTTCATGGCGTTCAAGATCGTCGAAGAATCGTTCGGCCAGTTGACCTACATCCGCATCTACCAGGGGAAATTCTCCAAGGGCGACACGGTTCTCAACACCCGTACCAACCAGAAGACCCGCGTCGGTCGCCTGTTGCGGATGCATGCCGACGAGAAGGAAGATCTCGAATCGGCGGAAGCGGGAGACATCGTCGCGGCGGTCGGCCTGAACTGTGCGTCGGGTGACACGTTCTGCGGCGATGGCACCTTCGTGGCCCTGGAAAGCATCTTCGTTCCCGAGGCGGTCATCCGCTTGTCGATCGCCCCGATCAAGCGGGATGGTGCCGACAAGCTGGCGAAGGCCCTCGAACGGTTCCGCCGGGAAGATCCCACCTTCCGTGTCAGCACCGACGAAGAGTCGGGGCAGACGCTGATCGCCGGGATGGGCCAGTTGCACCTCGAAATCTACGTCGAACGCATCAAGCGTGAGTACAAGGTGGAGTGCCAGGTGGGTGCTCCCCGCGTCGCCTACCGCGAGGCGCCGACAAAGGTCGCCGAGTTCAACTACAAGCACAAGAAGCAGACGGGTGGTTCGGGTCAGTACGCCCACGTGGTCGGGAAGATTGAGCCGCTTCCGGAAGATAACCCGACTCCCTACGAGTTCGACAACGCCGTCTTCGGCGGTCGTATTCCCAAGGAATACATCGCCCCGGTCGACAAGGGTTTCCAGCGGGCTTTGGTGAAGGGTCCCTTGTGCGAGTGCGAAGTGGTGGGTGTGAAGGCGATCCTGGAGGATGGCAGCTACCACGATGTCGACTCGTCCGAAATGGCGTTCAA
>DNUF01000223.1:54686-55074 GCA_003508595.1 Planctomycetaceae bacterium | reverse complement strand
CCCCCAGTTGCTGCGCCAGTCGCTCCCCCGATTGTGGCACCGGTCGCTCCGACGGCGACTGCTCCGGCAGCCCCGCCCGCCACGGGGGGTGCCGAGGTTCCCCCCGCGCCCGCGGCTCCCGCGACACGACGGCTGGCCCGGGAACTCGGGGTCGATCTCCACAAGGTCAAGGGAAGCGGGCCCGGCGGTCGGATCACCCAGGAAGACGTGCAGTCCTACGTCAAGTCGGTGCTTACCAGCAGCCCTGCTCCCGTCGCTTCCGGGGGAGGCGTGGTGGCCCCTCCCCTGCCGGATTTCTCCCAGTTCGGCCCGATCGAACGCCAGCCCCTCAACAAGATCATGCGGACCGGGGCGGCCAATCTCAGCCTCGCCTGGAACGTCATTCCCC
>DNUF01000223.1:54193-54459 GCA_003508595.1 Planctomycetaceae bacterium | reverse complement strand
ACGAGCTGGCCGACGTCACCGACCTCGAAGCGGCCCGCAAGCGGTACGCCGGGTCGCATGCCAACAAGGCGGGCGGGGTGAAGATCACCATGACCGTCCTGGCGATGAAGGCGGTCGTCACAGCGCTGAAGTCATTCCCCCGGTTCAACGCCAGCTACGACCCGGCCACCGGTGAAGTGATTCTCAAGAAGTACTTCCACCTCGGCGTCGCGGTCGACACCGAGAACGGGCTGATGGTTCCCGTCATCCGCAATGTCGACAGCAAG
>DNUF01000223.1:53701-53921 GCA_003508595.1 Planctomycetaceae bacterium | reverse complement strand
CCGCGACCGCAAGCTGACCCTGGCTGACATGCAGGGGGGAACCTTCACCATCACGAATCTCGGTGGCATCGGCGGGACCTACTTCACCCCCATCGTGAATTACCCCGAGGTGGCAATCCTGGGGATGTCCCGCACCAGCCATCAGTCGGTGGTGATCGACGACAAGCCCGAAGTCCGGCTCATGCTGCCCCTCTCGCTGTCCTACGACCACCGGGTGATC
>DNUF01000223.1:53154-53508 GCA_003508595.1 Planctomycetaceae bacterium | reverse complement strand
CTGTCCTACGACCACCGGGTGATCAACGGGGCCGACGCTGCCCGCTTCATCGTCAAGCTCTCGGGATTGCTGTCGGATCCGTTCCAGCTGCTGAGCGAAGTCTGACCGGGTCCCCGCCGGTCGGGGCGTTCCCCGGCCGGCCTGGTTCCCGTGTCCCGCCGGCGGTCGCCCCGCGTTTTGTTCTGCCGACAAGGCCCCATCCATGTCTGTTCTTGAAACCGAAGTCGTTGTCATTGGTGCCGGGCCCGGGGGATATCCCGCCGCCTTCGGCTGTGCCGATCATGGCAAGCAGGTGGTGCTGGTCGACCAGAATCCCCAGCCGGGCGGGGTCTGCCTGCACCGTGGCTGCATCCC
>DNUF01000223.1:41610-52979 GCA_003508595.1 Planctomycetaceae bacterium | reverse complement strand
TGCACCAACGTCGGCTGCATCCCGTCCAAGGCGCTGCTGCACCTGGCGAAGCTGATCCAGGAAACGAAGGAATCAAGCCACGCGGGAGTGACCTTTGCTCCCCCACAGATCGACTTGGCAAAAGTGCGGGACTTCAAGAATGGGGTCATCGGGCGGCTGGTCGGAGGGATCGGTCAACTCGCCCAGGGACGCGGTGTGAAATTCGTCCAGGCACAGGCCCGTTTCCAGGGTCCCCGCACCCTGGCACTGACCAATCCCGACGGCACCACCAGCCAGCTGAAATTCCAGACTGCGATCCTGGCCACCGGATCGAGCCCCGCCGTTCCCCAGGCATTCCGCATTGGCGATCCCCGGGTGATGGATTCGACCGGGGCACTGGAGTTGGCCGACATTCCCCAGCGTCTGTTGATCGTTGGCGGGGGTTACATCGGGCTCGAGATGGGCTCGGTGTATGCCGCTCTCGGTTCGAAAGTGGTCGTCGTCGAGATGTTGTCGGGCCTGTTGCCCGGGGCCGACCGCGACCTGGTGCGGCCGCTGCAGCGTCGACTGGAAGGGATCTTCGAGTCGATCCGGCTTGAGACCAAGGTCGCGGGCCTGGTGGCCCGCCCCGATGGGATCCATGCCAGCCTCACTGGCCCCGATGGCAACACGGTGACCGAGCGGTTTGACCGCGTGCTGATCTCGATTGGCCGTCGCCCCAACAGTGCCGACCTGGGGCTCGAAACGACCCGGGTTCAGGTGGATGCCAAGGGATTTGTCGTCGTCGACAACAAGCGACAGACAGCCGAGCCGGGCATTTATGCGATTGGTGACGTGGCTGGTGAACCCATGCTGGCCCACAAGGCGACCCGCGAAGCGAAGGTGGTGGCCGAGGTGCTGGCCGGTGAGCCGGCCGCCTACGATTCGGTCGCCATCCCGGCAGTGGTCTTCACCGATCCGGAAATTGCCTGGTGCGGTCTCACCGAGAACCAGGCGAAGGCCGAGAATCGTGATGTGAAGATCGCCCGGTTCCCCTGGGCGGCCTCAGGCCGGGCCCAGTCGCTCGGTCGGACCGAGGGGCTCACCAAGATCATCTGCGATGCCAAGACCGACCGTGTGCTGGGAATCGGACTGGTCGGTGCCGGGGCTGGGGAACTGATCTCAGAAGCCGTGATCGCCGTCGAATCGGCAGCGGTCGCCCGCGAACTGGCCGACAGTATCCACCCGCACCCGACCCTGTCGGAAACAATCATGGAAGCGGCCGAGTCGATCATCGGCCAGGCGACCCACATGTATCGCCCCAAACGCTGAGCCCCCCTTTCGGGGCATCAGTCCGCTGGTCCCGACGCGGCGACAAGGCGTCTGTGGTACAGCGCGGTGGACCGGCCAACCTGGTCCGTTCTTGGGTGTTTGTCCCGAAACATTGGCTGAACGTTGTCCAGTTGGGGGCCGTGTTCCAACGGGCCATCGACTGATCTCGAGGAATTCCACCTCACGCGGCCAGATTCACCACTGCAGTCGCGGGGGCGACTCAGTGCGAGTGGAAATCGGCCACGATGACCGTCACGTTGTCCCGTCCCCCTGCGGCCAAGGCCTGGTCCCTGAGTCGTTCGGCAGCCTGCTGGGGCGGGCTCCCCTCGGCCAGGGTCAGGGCGATCTGCGGATCGGTCACCATGTCGTACAACCCATCACTGCAGAGCATCAGACGGTCTCCGGGCTCCAGCAGGAGGTGATCGCTCTCGATTGACACCTTGTCGTTACCGCAGCCGAACGCATTGGTCAACACGCTGCGATAACGCACCGTGTCTTCGGCGGGGAGCCCCATCTGCATCAACTGCTCGGCCAGGGTGTGGTCGTGCGTGAGCCGGCGCAGTTCCCCCCGCCGGAAGAGATAGGCCCGGGAGTCTCCCACATGGGCCAGGATCGCATCCCAGCCCATCGTGTACACGCAGGTCCAGGTGGTCCCCATCCCGGCCGTTTCCGGGAACTGGGCCGTATGGGCCAGCAACCGCTGCTGAATCTGCTCGCCGAACCGGTGCAGCCCCTCTTTCACACGGGGCCACATGTCCGGCTCCGAACGCATCAGCCACGACGATTGACCGCCGGCGATCTCCCAGCCAAATCGCAGGACCAGTTCGCTGGCGAGTTCGCCGCAATTGGTCCCCCCCATCCCGTCGGCGACCACCAGGACATAGGCCAGGTCATCGGGAAGTTCATCGATGCGGGGCTGAACACTGCTGCAAAGCACCTCCCGTCGGCGAATGCGGCGGACCACCGAGTAATTGTCCTCGTTGGTGGGCCGGTGGAGCCCTCGATCACTGATCGCGCCAAACTCGATGCGCGGGGCCAGACCCAACTCCAGAGTGGGAGAGTCCTGCAACCCCTCCGGAGGCTGGAACACTTCGGTCGATTTTGCGGGTTGTCGCGAGGCGGTCATCAACAGATCCCGCAGGAATGCCTGGACAAAGAACCCTGCTCCGGTGGATGTCCCGGAGACAGGCTGCCTGATTCACTTCTGGCCACCAGAACGATCCGACCGCGCCCCCATCATTCTTCGGGAGAATCGAGATCGTCCGGGAACTCCGTTTCGGGGTTGCGCAGCTTGGTCAACACCACCTCGTTCCCGGTGGAATTGTAGCTGACCCGGCTCATGAATGTCCGCATCAGGAGCAATCCCCGTCCACATGGGCGGTCAAGATTGGCGGGATCGGTCGGATCCGGAAGCCCCGATGGGTCAAAGCCCGGCCCTTCGTCACGCACTCGATAAGTCGCCTCGGTGGGAGTGACCGTGACCGAAACATGGATCCGGCGGTCGGACCACGGCCGCTGGGCCGAGCGCTGCTCGGCCAACTGGTGGTAGGCGTGGTGATCCTGCTCGCGGATTTCTGAACTGATCTCGAGATTGCCATGATAGAAGGCGTTGAGCAACGCCTCTTCGATCGCCACCCCCAGTCGCAGGCACTCGGTCCGGGTGCAGATGCGCATCCGCAGGGCCTCCTCCCGCAGGAGGGCTGCGAGGGCCATGATCAACGGGAGGTCATTCTCGACGGTAAAGCTGATCTCATAGCGGTTCAGGCGATTCATGAGGCGGGCCCGCCCCCGGACTTCCTGCGACCCGGTCAGCACCCGGTCGACGATCTCGGGGAGGTCGCTGGCCAGCGAACGCTTCGGCACATAGCTGGCCGCCCCTTTCTGCAGCGCCTGGACCGCGAGTTCCTCACTCCCCTCCGAGGTCATGAGAATCAGCGGGATCAACGGATAATGCTCGCGCACCTCCGAAACCAGTTCCAACCCGTTGAGGTTGGGCATGATCATATCGGTCACCACGAGGTCGGGCAGGTGCAGTTCAAGCTGGTCGAGCGCATCCTGTCCATCGCTCGCCTGGTACACGGTGAAGTCGGGAAGCTTTTCGAGCAACCCCACCGCCAGGGTCCGGTCGAGCAGGGAATCATCCACCACAAGCACGCTGGGCATGTCTGTCTCGCGATCGGTCGGTCAGGTCAATCCCGCCTGGGGGATCCACCTCCCGCAACAGGTCAGACCGGCGTTCTCCACAGGGTGTGCAGTCGCGCGCACCGATGCCGGTCTCTCTTCCAAAGGTCACACTTCCGCCAGGCCTGCCAGCGGTCCCGCAGCGTCTCCATTGTGAGAACCCGAACCCCGCTTGGCAAACACCTCCAGCTCCCGCAGGATTCCCCGCGAGAGGTCCCGCAGCCTCTGGGCCGTCTCGGCCATCCCATCCAACCGCCCCCGGCGACCCGCCTCCTCAAGCTGCATCGCCAGTTCATAAGCCTCGGTGGCCCCGAACAACCGAAAGCCCCCCTTGATCGTATGAGCCGCCCGCTGCAGCACCCGCCCCTCCTGTCCCTGGATCGCTCCGTCGATGCTGTCGAGGTAAGGGGGGGCCTCGGCCAGGAAGGCGCTGGCAATCGTCTGCAACAGACCCGGGTCACCATCCACCTGCCGCAGCGCCCCGTTCCAGTCCACCTGCGGCGGACCAGTCACCACCTCGGGCGAAGGTGCCACAGGGTCTGGTTCCGTACGGCGGGATGCCGGGACGCCAGGCTCTTTGGGGACCGCGGTTTCCGATGGCGTCGGCCCAGATCGGGCATCGGGTTGGTCGGCCAGCTGTTCTTTCCAGGCGGTCAACCGGGCCAGAACCTGCGTGATCCGGTCCTGCAGTTCCCGGGCCCGGACTGGCTTGGTGAGGTAGTCGTCCATCCCCGACTCCAGGCACTTCTCGCGGTCTCCCTGCAGCGCCTGGGCCGTCATGGCGATGATCGGGATGTGCTCCCCGGTCAGGCGCTCTCCCGCCCGAATCCGGCGGGTCGCCTCGAGTCCGTCGACATCGGGCATCTGCACGTCCATCAGCACCAGGTCGTGCGGTCCCTCCTGCAGACGGGCAATCGCCTCAGCCCCGTTCCCCGCGACACTCACCACATGTCCCTGCTTCTCCAGCAGCCCCACCGCCAGTTTCTGGTTGTAGACACTGTCTTCCACCAGCAGGATCCGCAAGCCCTTCACCGGCGACAGCTTCCCGGCCGGGATTTCTGGTGGCGGAATCGGGACGACCGGTCGCAGGTGCAGCAAACCCGCCAGCACGTCGAAGAGTTCCGAAGGACTGACTGGCTTGGTCAGGCAGGCGTCGGCACCAATCCGCTCGGCCCGCGAGGCGTCGGCCGAACGGTCTCCCGAGTGGATCAACAGAACAACGTGCCGCACCTGGTCGGCCCATTGGCTGCGCAGCTCCTCCACCAGCCGGAATCCTCCCTCCGCGGGAAGACTGCCATCGACCACCGCGAGCAGGAAGGGCTCTCCCCGGTCGTCTGCCAGCAGCGACCGGGCTCCGTCCGCGGTTCCCGCCAGGCTCACCTGCATGGCCCATTGCCCAAACACCTCGGCCAGCACATCCCGCACACTGGCATTGTCATCCACCACCAGCACCCGCGCCCCCCGCAACCGGTCGATCTGGTCGGCCAGTTCGTCGGTCTCCTCGGGAACCGCCCGCAGTCGCACGGTGTAGTGGAATGTGCTTCCCTGGGGATGTCGCGACTCAAACCAGATGCGCCCCCCCTGCAGTTCCACCAGCCGGGAGGAAATCGCCAGTCCCAACCCGGTCCCCCCGTATCGCCGGGCCATCGAGCTGTCGGCCTGCTCGAAGGCATGGAACAACCGCTCCCGCTTTTCCTCGGCCACCCCGATGCCGGTGTCGCTCACCGCCACGTGCAGCATCATTTCATCGCCGAGTTGCGATTCGGGATGAACGCGAACCAACACCTCCCCCTCGCTGGTGAACTTGATCGCATTTCCGACGAGGTTGACCAGGACCTGCCGAAAGCGCGTGGGGTCACCCAGCACCCGCTCGGGGACTCCCGGATCGATCTCGGCCACCAGTTCAAGCCGCTTGCGATGCGCCTGCATCGCCAGCGATTTGAGCGTGGCCCCGATCGAGTCACGCAGGGGAAATTCGACCTCTTCGAGATCGAGCTTGTCCGCCTCGATCTTGGAGAAATCGAGCACCTCGTTGATGAGCCCCAGCAGGCTTTCGGCCGATTCCTGGACAATCTTCAGCCACTCGCGCTGCTGGGGAGACAACGGGGTGTCGAGCACGAACTCGGTCATTCCGATGATGGCGTTCATCGGCGTGCGGATCTCGTGGCTGACGCTGGCGAGAAAGGCACTCTTGGCCTGGCTGGCCGCCTCGGCCGCCTCCTTCGCCTGGTGCAGTTCCGCCTCGGCCTGCTTGTGCTCGGTGATGTCGCGGAACACCGCCACGCCGCCGCGGACCTGCCCTCCGCTGTCGCGCAGCGGGGTCGCATTGGCCGAGACCCAGATCCCCAGGGAGTCGGTCGGTCGGCGGAGATACATCTCGATCTCGCGCGAGGCGAGACCCCGCATCGCACGGGCGAGGGGCAACTCTCCCACTTCGTAGGGAGTGACCATGTCGGGGAGGAACAGCAGTGACTGCTCGGTCAGTTCCTCGGGGATGAACTCGCGGGGGACCGCCCCCAGAATTTCCCGCGCGGCCGGGTTCGAAATCAGCAATCGTCCCCGGTCATCCGTCACCACCACCCCGTCGGCAATGCTGTTCAGAATCGACTGCAGGATCCCCGCCTGCTCCCGCAACCTCTGTTCCGACCGGGCGAGTTCCTCGGCCCGCTCTTCCAGGGCCCGGCGAGTCCGGCTGCGCTCCATCGCATACCGGATGGTCCGCTCCAGCACAGCCGTGGAAACCTGCGATTTGACCAGGTAGTCCTGGGCCCCGGCATGGACCGCCTGGAGGGCCAACGCCTCGTCGTCGTTTCCCGAGAGGATCACGATCGGGGTCCCCCGGGCCAGGGAGGACAGGCGATCAAACGTCGCCAGCCCGTGCACATCTGGCAACTGGAGGTCCAGCAGGATCGCGTCGAAGGGCCTCTCACCGAGCTGTTTCTGGGCTGTCGCGAGGCGATCAACCGGCGTCAGGTGGAACTCGGCCTGGCGCGAGTCCGCCAGGTACTCCTCGATCAGGAGCACATCGTCGGCGTTGTCTTCGACGAGCAGCAGTTCAACGCGCAGACGGCTCATGCCATTCAGGACCAATCCCGTGGTTGCACCGATGAGAAATCGCTTCCCATCGCAGGTGTCGCATTGTGGTCCCTCGCTCACCACCGGTCAATCCGGTGGCTCCCGTCAACGACACAAGTCGATGGTTTTGGAAGGTTGATGCGGCTGTCGCGATCTCCCGGGGTGTGGAAGCCCGAGTGACCGCAGGCTGGCGGGTCGGAGGGGGCCCGACGGGAATCTGATCCGAACAACCTCCTCCAGTCAGGCAACCCCCCCCACGTTGTCTGCGGTTGACTCGCTGTGATAGACTTTTGTGAAGATTGTCCGGTGCAGCGGCCTCCCCAGCTTTTCAACCTCGTTGGGCTGGCAGTCTGACGCTGTGCAATCCGGGGCAGGTGCCATCCGACACAGGTGCCATCGGTCGCGTGTGCCAACTCGTCACGTGTGCAACCAGGGATAACTCGGCATGACAGGATCCTCTGGACTCCGCCAGGAAGTCCTGCAAGTTCTCAATGAACTCCGCAGCCGGATTCGCCGGTACGTCTTCCTGGAGGGACTGGCTCTCGTGCTGTGCACGGTGGGGCTGGCGTTCTGGATCTCGCTCCTGTTCGACTACCTGTTCGAGATGCCCCAGGGGCTGCGCCGGGTCCTGATGGTGCTGGCCGCCACGGCCACGGCCGCCGCCTTCCTCTGGTATGTCTTCCTGCGGGTCATCCGCAGCCTGCGTCACCGCTCGCTCGCGCTCGTGCTCGAACGGCGATTTCCCGAGCTCAACGAACGGCTGATTACCGCCGTCGAACTGGCTGAGAATCCCGATGCCGGCCCCCCCCTCACCCAGGCCATGCTGGGAGAGACGGTGCGTGAGGCGCGCGGGGTGCTCGAACGGCTCAACCTGGGCGATGTCTTCAACCGGGCCCCTCTCTGGCGTGCCTTCGCGGTCGCGGCGGGGCTGGGAGTGTCAATCGCGGGATTCCGCTGGGCCTGTGGCGAGGTGTTCGACACCTGGTTCCGCCGCAACCTGCTGTTCGCCGACGATTACTACCGCCGCGAGACCGACCTCAAGATCCTCGTGCTGGCCGACCCGGGGGAACGCCCGGTCGAGTTCCGCAACGGCGTCTACAAGCATCCCCGGGGGGCCGACCTGGCCCTCGCGGTCGAATCGGTCCCCCCCAGCGTGGTCCCCCGCGAGGTTCAGTATCAGTACCGGGCCCTCGAAGCATCGGCGGCCGGGGATGGGTTCATGACCAAGGTGGGAGACCGTCTGTTCCGCCAGAAGCTGTCGGGATTGAAGGACACCATCGAGCTGCGCATTCGGGGCGGGGATTTCCGAACCCGGCAACCGTTGCTGGTCGAGGTGGTCGATCCGCCGCAGATCGATGGAATTGCGTTGCAGGCACTGTATCCCGCCTACACCGGGACGAATGAACTCGACACCGATGGGAAGACCCCCCTGCGGTCGCGTGTCGATGTGCTGGGAGCCCAGGTGTCGCTGCCGGCGGGAACCGATGTGGTGCTGGAAGCGAGGGTCAACAAGCCCCTCCAGAGCGTCCGGCTGCAGGCCGACCAACTGGAACTGCAACTGACCCGCGAAGGGGCCGCATTCCGCCCCGCCGACTCGTCGGCGGAGACCCCCTATCGTCCACTGGGTCTCCCCGTTCCTCCCGTCTCGGAAGACGGTCTCTCCTTCCGGCTTCCGCTGTTGCTGACTGGCCAGGCGGAAGCCAGGGCACTCGATGAACGGGGCGAGCCCGTGTTGCCGCTGCGGCTTCCCTCCGATGCCCTGCTGCGGTTCTGGCTGCTCGACACCGATGACATCCAGAGCTCCGAACCGGCCCGCCTGACCATTTCGTCCATTCCCGACCAGCCTCCGCAGGTGGATGTCCGATTGAAGGGGATTGGCACTTCGATCACCCGCCAGGCGACCGTTCCCCTCGTCGGGCAGATTCGTGATGCCGAAGAAAGCACACAGGTGTACGGGGTGCTGGATGACTACGGCGTCGTGCAGGCGCAGTTTGAATACCGCATCGAAGGGGGAGCGGCCGCCCCGACCGAAGAATTCCGCTCGCGGCCATTTGTCGAACCGGCCGGTGGCCGGAAGGAGTTGCCGGTCGCCGAGCGGTTCAACGTTCTCGACCTCGATCTGGCAGTTGGGCAAAAGCTGGTGCTCAAGGTGACCGCGCGGGATGGAGACACGCTGACTGGTCCGCACATCTCCTCGAGCCCCACGTACGCCTTCCAGATCGTCTCGGATGACGAATTGATTGCCCTGGTGGCGGTGAAGGAACTGAACATCCGCAGGCGGTTTGAGCAGATCCTCGAAGAGGTGCGGAACACACGCAAGGACCTGCTGCTGAACCGGACGAAAATGGATGAGGCGCGACCGCTGCGGGCGAAGGCCCAGGAGCTTCGGACCCGCGACGAGGCCGAACGGCTCGCCATCCTCGAAACCGCCGCGCTCACCTCGGTCGACCGGGGCACCTCGGGAATCCGCAAGAATCACAACGAGACGCAGTCGATTGAGGAAGAATTCCGCGATGTGCGGGACGAACTGGCAAACAATGCCATTCCCGATGTCCGCCCGATTCTGGAGCGCATCGACACCGGCATCGTCGGCCCGCTGCACGAGGTCAACACGGTCGATTTTGACAACTGCGACGACCTGCTCGTGAAGCTGCGGGAGGCCCTGGAAGAGCAGCAGGATCCCCTCCCCCCCTTCGAGGCGGCAGCCGACGAATTGGGGGCGGTGATCGCCAAGCTTGAAAAGGTGTTGGCCCAGATGCTGAAGAACGAAGACTACAACAAGGTGCTCGACATGCTGCGGACGGTGATTCGCGGGCAGGAAGAGCTGAAGAAGCAGACCGAAGTCGAACGGAAGAAACGCCTCATCGAAGGCCTCAAGTGACCGCCACCCCCGGCACCATGCGGTGCCCCCAGGATTACCGGAGTGCGAAGCATGACAGACGTGTCGCGGGGACTGCTGCGGAAAACCACCGGTCGACAGCTCTGGCTGGCGGCCCTGCTGCTGCCCGGCCTGATCGGGCTGCCGGGCCTCGCCCCGCTGCCGGCGGTCGCCTGGGGACAACAGGCTGCCGGGGACGAACCGGCCGCAGCCGGGGAGAAAGCGGGCGACAAATCCCCCGGCCAGCCGGGTGACACCCCGGCGGGTGAAGACGCCCCCGGCAGTCCCAGGCAGGCGTCACTGAATTCGTCGCAGGAAGCGCTGCAACGGCAATACCGCCGGTTCGAAGAGGGGCTCTACCGCATTGCCGAGTCACTGCGGAAGACCGACCCCGAGCGTGCCGACCTGCTGCTGCGGGCGATCGGCAAGAGCAAGGAAGAACGCATCGTCACCCAGATGAATGAGCTCTCGTCCCTGCTGCGCGACAAGAAGCTGGGGGATGCGATCGAACGGCAGGAAGACTTGATTGGCAACCTGCAGACCATCCTTGACCTGCTGCTGAGTGAAGACCGCCAGAAGGAACTGCAGGAAGAGCAGAAGCGGATCAAGGCCTATCTCGAGGAAGTCAACAAGCTCATCGGGAAAGAAAAGGGGAACCGGGCCGACAACGAGCGGGGGGTCCCCCGCGATGATGTCGAAGCGCAGCAGCAGAAAATTCGCGAGCAGACCGAGCAGTTGCAAGGCAAGATCTCACGCGACGACGCCGCCAGGAACGCGAAGAGCCAGGCCAAACCCGGGACACCCCCCAAGGAAGGCAAGCCCTCCGACAAGTCGGGCGACAAGTCTTCCGAGGGAGAGTCGGGCGAAGCGGGCGAAGGCAAGCCCGGTGACGAAAAGAAACCGGGTGACGAAAAGAAACCGGGCGAAGAAAAGAAGCCCGGGGAAGAAAAGAAACCGGGTGACCAGAAGCCGGGCGACAACAAATCGGGCGAAAAGAAGCCGGGTGAAGAAAAGCCCGGCGAGAGCGGCAGCGAATCGCAGCCGTCCGAATCCAAGCCGGGTGAGTCCAAGCCGGGGCAGCAGTCGCAATCTCCCCCGCAACAGGGCGAATCGGGACAGAGTGGCCCCAAGACTCCGGGCCGGGAGGAACTCGAACGGGCCCGCGAGGCGATGGAGCGGGCGATGGAGAACCTCAAGAAAAACAAACGGCAGGACGCCAGCGACGACCAGGACGACGCGGTGGCCGAGCTGCAGCGGGCCAAGGAGAAGCTGGAAGAGATCCTGCGTCAATTGCGTGAGGAAGAGAAGGAGCGGTTCCTGGCGATGCTGGAAGCGCGGTTCCAGCGCATGCTGGCGATGGAGCTGCTGGTGTATGACGGAACGGTCAAGCTGTCTCGCGGTTCGTCGGCCGATCAGTCGCGCCAATCCGCCCGGGGACTGCAACTGGCCCGCCAGCAGGATGAAGTCGCGCTCGAGGCCACCAAGGCAGTCACGCTGCTGCGGGAAGAAGGGACAGCCGTCGCCTTCCCCGAGGCGGTCGAGATGATGCGGGACGACATGCGCCAGGCGGGCAAACGGCTCGAGAAGACCGACGTGGGCGAAATCACGCAGTCGATCGAGCGCGACATCATCGACGCCCTGGAAGAGATGATCGATGCCCTCCAGAAGGAAATGGAGAAGAGCAAGAAGAAAGACCAACAGCAGCAGCAACAGCAGGATGGACAGCAGCAGGACCAGGAACTGGTCGACAAGCTGGCCGAACTGAAGATGCTGCGAACCCTGCAACTCCGCATCAACAACCGGACCCGCCGGCTGGGCCGGGAAGTCGAGGGAGAACAGGCCGAAAACGCCGAGGTCATCGATCAACTGCAAGACCTGGCCGAGCGCCAGGCCCGCGTGCAGAAGGCGACCTACGACATCTCCACTGGCCGCAACAAGTGACCAC
>DNUF01000223.1:400-41384 GCA_003508595.1 Planctomycetaceae bacterium | reverse complement strand
TGACCACTGGCCGCAACAAGTGACACGTCGGGCGCCAGCGTCGACGCTCGTTCGCCCACGAGACCACCGCCTGCCCTGTTCCCGTTCGCCCGCATTGCGATCACCCCACTCCGAGACTCGTCTCATGTCATCACGTGTCGTGTCCTGGCGAACCATCTCCCTCGCACTGCTGGTGGGATTCTCCCTGGGGTGCCCGGTTCGACCCGTGGCGGGGCAGGAGATCCCCACCAACCCCGAGCCTCCTGCGGCTGCCGCTCCACCGGCAGCCGCCGCAGAGCTGGTTTCGCCCCCCTCGGCCGAGGTGGTTCGCGGGAAGATCACGGCCTGGCTGGCGACGCGGGGGAGAGCCGATGAGGCGACCGCCAACCGTCTGGCCGAGCGCTGGACCTTTGGCGAACAGCTTCCCACGGCCGAAGAACTCTTTCAGCGCACGATCGAGACCTTCCAGGAATTCGATCCCGAAGTGCAGGCGGCCCTGCAGAAGTGCGACCTGAACGCTCCCTCGCTCGCCGTCCCGGAGACCACGCTGTTGAAGCGGGAAGCCGACGGGGCCTTCTTCACCGCCAATGTGGCCCTGTATTACGGTCATTACCTCGTGCAGCGCCAGTTGTATGACGAGGCCCTGGCGCTGCTGGAGACCATCCCCCTGGCCGAGGTGGTCGATCCCGCGACACTCCTGTTCTGCAGGGCCGTCTGTCAGCATCACCTGCTGCAGAAAGAACCGGGCCTCGCAACCATCGATCAATTGCTGAAGAACACCACCGGTGTCCCCCTGCGGTATGCCACTCTCGCGGGCCTGATGCAGTACGACCTGCAGTCCCTGCAGGACAAGTCGCTCGACGAAGTCGCCCGACGGATGTTCGATGTCGAACGTCGCCTGTCACTCGCCCGGACCGGTGAGAAAGTCCAGAAACGCGAAGAGGAGATCATCACCCAGCTGGATGAGATCATCAAGAAGATTGAAGAGCAGCAGGGGGGTGGCGGCGGTTCCGGGGGGAATACCAACAAGTCTTCAGCCCCCGCGCAGGACAGCGTGGTCAAGGGCTCGACCGCCCCGGGCAATGTCGATTCCAAGAAGTTCAAAAATACGGGCGAATGGGGTGACCTTCCCCCCAAGGAGCGCAGCAAGGCCAAGGAAGACATCGCGCGCAAGTTCGGTGCCCACTACGCCGAAGCGGTCGAAAAGTTCAACCTCAAGCAGGCGGGACGTCCCGCCCGAAAGGCCAAGCCGTGAGTTGCCTGCTGTGGAGCCTGGCACTGGCCACCCTGCTGGGGGCTGTGCCCGCCGAGGTTGAGACCATCTCCAGCGAACGATTGTCGGGCGAACTGGTCGAGTTCAATGACCAGGGGCTCACGCTGAAGATTGGCAATGAAACGCGGGTTCTCCCGGCCGCCCAGGTCCTCGAAATCCGCCGGGCGGTTCCCCAGATTCCCCTTCCCCCCGGCCCCCGGATCGAGCTGGTTGATGGCACCCGCCTCTCCGGCAAGGAACTCACCATCGCCCGTGACCGGGCCACACTCACCCTCCCTTCGGGGGTGTCGGTGCCATTGACAGCCAACCGGTTCGCGTCCATCCGCCTGGGAGAATCGAGCCCGACTCTCGATGACGCCTGGAAAAGCCTGCTGCAGCGTGAACGGAAGAACGACCTGCTGGTCGTCCGCAAGGACGATGTCCTCGATTTCGTTCCCGGTGTGGCGGGCAGCCTGGGGGAAAAAGTTGTGTTCCTGGTGGATGGGGAAGAACTTCCGATCGCCCGGGAGAAGGTCTATGGAATCATTTACCGGCAGCGGAACACCCCCCCCGCAAAGGTCGTCTGCCAGGTCAGCCTGGCCACGGGCGACCTGCTGCAGGCGACCGCGGTGTCGCTGGCCGGCGGAGAGTGCCAGGTACGCCTGGCAGGCAATGTCGAGCTGAAGTTCCCGGTGGATGAAGTCGCCGGTCTGGACTTCAGTGCGGGTCGGGTCAAATACCTGTCGCAGCTCGAACCTCGCGAAAAGAAACTCGTCCCTCTGTTTGATCTCGCGCGCGATGTCGAGCGTGATCGCTCTGCCCTCGGTTCCCCCCTGGCACTGGGGGGGCAGACCTACACCCGCGGCCTGGGATTGTTTCCCCAGACCCGGTTGCGGTACCGCGTGGCGGGAGAGTACTCGCGGTTCCGGGCCCTTGCGGGAATCGACGATGCCGCCCCACGTCTCAAGACCACCGCCCTGTTGCGGATCTCGGGAGATGGTCGGGCGCTCTTCGAGGGGGAATTCGCCCCGGGTGAAGCACCCCGCCCGATCGACCTCGACCTGACTGGGGTTCGCGAATTCGAAATCCTCGTCGACTTCGGTTCCGACCAGTTGAACATCGGTGATTTTCTCGACCTGGCCGACGCCAAGCTGACCAAGTAAAGCCCGACTCCATGACCCCGCAACCCGATTCCCCCGGTCTTCTCACCCGCCGGCACTGGCTGCAGTCGGCCACTCTCGCCTCCCTGGGAGCCGTGCTGCAATCGCCATCCCGCGGGTTGGCCGCCGATGCCGACGTGCTTTCGGAACAGGCGGCCCGCGTCGCGGTCGTCCAGAAATGTGCCCCGTCCGTTGTTGCCATCTTCGGGCCGGGGGGGGGTGGTGGTGGCTCCGGTGTGCTGATCACCCCCGACGGGCTCGCCCTCACCAACTTCCACGTCACCAGCGGAGCCGGTGACTTCATGAAGTGCGGGCTCAACAACGGAGAGCTGTACGATGCCGTCATCGTTGGCATCGACCCGACCGGGGACGTCGCCCTGATCAAGCTGTTCGGCCGTGAAGACTTCCCGGTCGCAACCCTTGGCAACAGCGACCAGCTTGCCGTGGGCGATGCCTGCTACGCCATGGGGAACCCGTTCCTGCTGGCCACCGATTTTTCACCGACGGTGACCTACGGCATCATCAGTGGCCTGCATCGCTACCAGGGCCCTGCGGGAACCTTTCTCGAATACACCGACTGCATCCAGGTTGATGCCTCGATCAACCCCGGCAACTCGGGGGGGCCGCTGTTCAGTGCCACCGGCGAACTGGTCGGCATCAATGGCCGGGGCTCGTTCGAAAAGCGGGGGCGGGTCAACTCGGGGGCCGGCTACGCCATCTCGATCAACCAGATCAGGCATTTTCTCGATCATCTCAAGGGGGGGCTGATTGTCGACCACGCCACCCTCGGGGCCGCGGTGGCAACCCGCGACGACGGTTCGGTGGTGGTGACCAACATTCTCGACTCGAGCGAGGCGTTCCGACGTGGCCTGCGGGTCGATGACGAGATCGCCTCATTCGCCGGGCGCCCCATTCGCAGTGTGAATCAGTTCAAGAACATCCTGGGAATCTACCCGAAGGGGTGGAAGTTGCCGTTGGTCTACCGGCGTGAGGGTCGCAAGCAGGAGATCTTTGTCCGACTGCGGGGTCTGCACCGCCAGTCGGAAATGACACTGCAGCCCCCCGAACGTCCATCCGAAGAGCCGAAGCCCGGCGACAAGGATCCGGACAAAGGTCGCAAGCCCGGAGCTCCGAAGCCGGCCCGACCAGCCAACCGTGCCAAGCCGAAACCCCCCGAGCAGTACGCGCAGTTCCTGGTCGAGAAGCCCGGCTTCGCCAATTTCCATTTCAACCAGGTTGAGCAGGATCGCACGTTGCGGGGGCTCGCCGCCTGGGGCGATTTCCGCACGCCGACCGGCCCCTGGAAGCTGACGGCCCACGCGGTCGCTGCCGATGTTCCGGCGGTCTTCACCCTGGGGGATGAACTGTGCGGGCTGGTCCTGGCCGACGGCCAACAGGCCTTTGCCCAGGAGACAAATGCCGAGGCCAGGCAGGCCGACGAACCGCCGGCCACCGGGGGGCTGTTGCTGGCCCTGCACCAGATGCGGTGGCTGCTGGCGAAGGGCCCCCAGGCCTTCAGCGACTTCCACTATGTCGGGAGTGAACCGCTCGATGGCAATGGACCGCTGGTGGATGTGCTCGCCGCCGAGCGCTTCACCGCCCGGACGCGGTTCCTCTTCGACAAGCAGTCGGGACAATGGATCGGGTTCGACACCGAGCGGGACGAGGATGTCGACCCGTGCGAGGTGCGGTTTGAGGGATTGGCCGAATTCAGCGGACGGAAGTTTCCGAAGCTTTTCATCGTGCGACACGCCGACCGGGAATACGGCCGGTTCGAAGTGCGTGCCGCCAATTGGGGTGATGCCTGATGGCTGTTTCCCGTCGTGTCGTTGATCCCGTCCGCAGTTCGCTCGCCAGCCTTGTGCTGGTTCCGGTGCTGTTCGCCAGTCACGCGGGTGCCCAGAACGCCCCCGAAGAAACGGCCCCCGCCGCCAGCGAAACCGCCCCCGTTCAGTCCCGGCACCAGCGGGTGATCGAGCAGGTCTCGCGCCGCGTGGTGAAGATCTTCGGGGCGGGCCGGCTGAAAAACCTCTACGCCTATTCGTCCGGTTTCCTGGTCTCGCCCCAGGGTCACATCGTGACCATCTGGAGCCATGTGCTCGACGAGCAGGAAGTGACCGTGGTGCTGCATGACGGCCGGCGGTTCGCCGGTCGCATTGTGGGTGCCGAGCCCCAGCTCGACCTCGCCGTTCTCAAGATTGATGCCGAGGACCTCCCCTTCTTCGATCTGGAAGAGGCGGTCAGTCCTCCCGTCGGAGCGCGGGTGCTCAGTTTCAGCAACATGTTCAAGGTGGCCACGGGAGATGAACCTGTCTCGGTGCTTCACGGGGTGATTTCGTCACGGACTCGCCTGGTGGCCCGGCGCGGGGTGTTTGACTCGGCGTACAACGGCCCGGTCCTGGTGGTCGATGCCATCACCAACAACCCCGGCTCGGGGGGCGGCGTGCTGACCACCCGTGATGGAATGCTCGCCGGAATGGTGGGGAAGGAACTGCGCAATGCCCAGAGCAATACCTGGATGAACTATGCCATCCCGATCTCAGAACTGAAGACCGCCATCACGGACATCATTGCAGGGACATTCACCCCCAGGTCGAATCCCCTGGAGGCCCCCCTCACCTCGCCGCGGTTCCTGCCGATCGATTTCGGGATGGTGCTGGTTCCCGACGTGATCCAGCGGACCCCCGCCTTCATCGATGCGGTTCTCCCCAACAGCCGGGCTTCCGACGCCCAGCTCAAGTCCAACGACCTGGTCCTGTTCGTCAATGACCAGCTGATCCAATCGGTCCGGATGCTGCGGGAAGAATTGGCGCGTCTCGAACCGGGTGACACCCTGAAGCTGGTCGTCCGCCGGGAGAACATCCTCGTTCCTGTCGAGATCCCGATCCCCGAGACCGCCCGCAAGCCACGCAAACGGGCGAACGATCCCGACGCGAACAGCGAAGAGGAATGAACGCCGGGCACCGCCCCCAACGGGTGCCTGCCCCACCGTCACTCTGGGTCAATTGCTGAGCCGGGACTTTGTTTCATTCCCGGAACACCACTCTGGGTTCGCGTCGCAATACCCGCGGTCGGTGTGAGCGAGTCAAATTTGAGCGAGGAAGGGCCGGCCCCAATGCAGGGCGGAGCCCGAGAACCAGAGAGCCACGCGGGGATTCCGGTGCCGAGCTCTGGTGGTCGCGGTTTTCCCGTGACTGCCAGATCGCATTGACGCCGGGGACTACTTGCGGGGAGGTCGCCGTCGATCGTCTTCCGACTTGAGGCGAAGAACGCAGCGGAAGCCGAGGTCGGCCAGCCGTTCCCGGGCCGCCACTCCTTCGCGGTGGTCCAGGTGCCACTGCGGATCCCCCCCCTTCACGACATGCTGGTCGTTCCCCTCCTGGACTTTGGGACCACGGGGATTGCGGACTGGTTGAGGTTCCTTCGCGAGGCGGGTGAAGGTGTCGGGCTGATACCAGTCGAGGACCCATTCGCGGGCATTGGCCGCCGTATCAAGCAGGCCGAAGGGGCTGAGATCATTGGCGAACCGGGCAATTGTTCCGACCTGCCCGGCCTGGGGAGGGCGGGCGGGCCAGACTGCGATGCCTGTCCCCCACGGATGGGGAAGCCCCAGAGGACCACGGGAGGCCAGTTCCCACTCCGCTTCGGTGGGGAGGTCTTTCCCCGCCCAGCGGGCATACGCCCGCGCCTCAACCCACATCAGACCGCAGACGGGTTCCTGATCCGAGCGGGCCTTTCCGGTGGGATCGAACAGCCGTTTCCTGTCGGTCTGCTCTCCCCTGCGGTAGGTCCGGTATTGACCGACGGTGACCTCATGCAGGTCGATGTAAAACGGATCGAGTTCGGCGCGCACTCCCGGACCAATCACCCCCAACGTGGAGGGGACCAATCCCATGAGCGCATTGTCGGCCACGCAACGGATCCGCCAGGGAAAGCCGTCGGCTGTCCGATCGGTTCCCTCCACCGGCTCAAAGCCATCGGGCAGTTGATAGTCCTGCGGATCCCCGGCGACGGCATTCCGCACAGCGGGATGGTGACTGGCGATCACCTGGCTGGAGGCCCCCTCCCCGCCAACAGCAAAGCGGGCGAATTCTCCCTGGAACGCGGGAAGGCCTTCCCAGACGAGCGTGTCGGGATGCAGGTCGTCGGGAATCTCCAGGAGAACCCCACCCGGCGTTTCCGGCGAGAGCATGCCCAAAGTTTCGAGGGTGCGATGTGGTTCCATCGCGGCCGAGAGCCCCTGCTCCTGCAACCGACGCCCCTCCCGTCGGGCCTCGCGAAGATATTGCTCGGCAAGCTGGTCTTCGCGAATCCATTCGGCGGAGGCGCGTGCGCTGGACGAGTCGATTTCAGGTCGCGCGGGGCGGCCGGGACCAGTCGTGGCAACCGGTTCGGAGTCCAGGCTCTCCGTCGGCACGGAGGGAGATCCAGAACCCTCGTCAGCCCCGCTCAAAACCGGTGACTGCGCCTGGCTGGGGAGACTGGGGGGTGGAGGGGGAGGCGGAGGCGGTGAGCCGGAACAGCCCACCGCCAGTGCGACGATGTTCGCCAGCAGAAAACTGGTGAAAATCGTCCAGGGGGAATCGTTGGGAACAGGCCCAACCGCGGAAGGGTGCCCACATGTCCCTGGAGAGATGTTCCCGGGAACGGCACCACTCCGGAGGGTTGGCTGCTCAGTCTCCCGAGGTGACTGGTTCATCCTCAAGCGTCTCATACAGGGCCCGCACCTCATTGAACCAGAGGATCTCCAGGGGAGGGAGTTGCGCGGGATTGAGCTTGAGTTCCCGGCACTTCTGCAGTGCGGCCTTGGCCATTGGCTCGTTCTTGAGACGGTATTGGGCCACGGCGAGGTGCAGGTAGTACAGCGGGGAGGGAAGCAGTGGCGTGATCCGCTCCAGATCCTGGCGGGCCTCGTCAAAGCGCCCCAACTGCAACAATGCGACCGCCCTGGTATCGATGTATTCGAGCCGGGGAGAATCGAGGTCAATCGCCTTCGAAATATGTTCGAGCGCCTTCTCTCGCCGATCATCACTGAAGGACTCGACATACGCTAGGTTGTTGAGCGCCACCGGAGACGTCGGGGCGAGCTTCAGCAGCCGTTCGTAAATGCTGATCGCGGCGGGAATGGAGTCGGGGGTGGTCTTGAACTCGGCCAGCAGCAGCAGCAATGGCGCATGGGTGACGTCGAGTTCCTCGTCCGCGGCAAATTCCATGAGGAATTTCTCGACCTCGGGCCGCAGGGCGGCCCCCTTGGTCGACGGTTGCAGCGTCAGCTGGATCGAGCGGGCCGTCGCGTCCGGATGCGACTTCGCATACTGCTTCCAGAGAGCGGACGGTTCTTCTGCCTTTCCTTCCCGGCCGATGACAGTCGCCAGGCCGAGGCCCAGAATGGCGCTTTTGCGGGCGACCCACTGTTCACGCAACAGGCGTTCGGCGGTGTCAACCTGCTGCTGGGCACCCAGCGACTCGGCCAGCAACAAGAGGGTCTCTTCCGCCACCGCATCAGCAAGGCCCGGACTTGCGGTCAGGACCTTGTAATCGTCTTCCGGCAACAGGGGAGACTGGTCGCCGACCAACTTCCGGGCGAGATCACGCAGGTCCCCGGCATCCTTGTCGATCTGCCGGGAGACCACGTTGTCGGCACGGCCAAAAATCGCGAGCGACCGAAGCAGGGCCCCTGTCCCCACCGAATCCAGTCGCTGGCTGAATTCTTCCAGGATTCCGGCAGCCCCCTTGAGATCGCCCGACTGGGCCAGGGCCCGCGATTGCAACAACTGCAATTCGAGCGACTTTGGACGCAGGATCTCGACCTGCTTGAGCAGGTCCGCCAACCTCGACTTCTGAGCCTGCGTCGGCTCCTTCAGGTTCGACAGGAAGCTGGCATAGTCCAGCACCACCAGGGGATTGCGTGACGATTTCTTGAGCAGATCCTCATATTCCTCCTGGCCCCGATCGGCTGCCCCCGTTGCGACCAGGAGACGGGCCAACTGCAGTTGTTGCTCGGGGGGAAGGGTCTCGCGGCGTTTCCACTCCAGGAGAGCCGCGATCGCCCGGGGTCGTCCCGACTCGGGGGGAATCCGCACGAGAGTTGAAACGAGGACTCCCAGAAACCGATCATTGAGGAGCTTGGGCTCGAGCTCGTGACGCATGCAGTAATCGGTGATCTTCTGAACGACCAATCCGCGACCATCCGAAGCCTGCAATGCCTTTTCGAATTCCTGCTGTGCCTCAGCCTGCTCACCGGCCAACTCCAGGATCATGGCCCGAGGAAGGGAAGCCAGGGGAGCACTGTCGGCACCAATCGCCCTCATCAACCGGGATTCGGGCCCGGCAATCTCGCTTCCCAGTTGCGGAACCGCTGCAAACGCATTGCGGAAGATGTCAATCGCCGCCGTCGCCGCCTGGATCCGTCGAGGCAGAGGCACATCCTTGCGCCGCAATTCGAAATCGACCCGCTCCACCATCAGGTCGACAACGCGCGGGCTGTTCGACTGCAGCACCTGCAGCAGGTCATGGATGCGATTGTTTTCCCCCTTGGCATTCAACACCAGCAGACGCAACTGGGTCAGTCGCAGATCTCCCGCGAGATCGGGATCGGTCACCAACTTGTCCAGTTCGCTCTCGATCGAATCGAAGTCCCGCGATCCCTTGTCTTTCTGCAGCTCCTGACGGATGCGATCGCGCACGACCAGCAATGGATCCGCCTGCTTGCGGCGTCCGATCAATTCCTGGAGCTTGGCGTCCTGCTTGCTCTCCCGGAGATACCGCTCATAACTGCGTTCTCCAGGACCCCAGCCCGGCCAGCGTTCCCTCGCCTTCTCGGAAACCTTCCCCAATTCCGTCCAATCCTCCTGCTCCTCGAGGCAGGTCATCAGCATGGCGGTCGCCATCTGCGACCAGGGATCGAACTGCGGGTCGTTGGCGATGACATTCCACTCCTTGCTGGCGTCCTCCCATTTCTTGTCGACCATCAGTTTCTGGGCCCGCCCGATCATCGCCGGTCCATAAATGCCACGGCGGTCAAGTTCCTTCAGGATTTCCTCCACATCCTGTTCGATCCTGGCACTCTTCTCGGGATCATCGGTGGGAAGTTCGGAAATCATCGCGTAGGCCAGCTGAATCCGCGCCGGGATCCGCATCATTTCCGCTTCACGCTTCTTCGTGCGCGGTGCATTCGGATCTTCCACCGTTTCGACCACGCGCTTCAGACACTCGCGGAACTGCGAGCGGGCTGTCGAGCTCTGGCCCATCGCCATCTGCTGCAATCCCAGCTGGTACGGAAATCGGGGATCCTTCGGATGGATCTCCACGCCCTGCGCACTCAACTCGCGGGCAGCCGCCCGGTGATTCTCTGCCGGCAGGAACCGCTTCTGCTTCTCCGCCTCCACAGCCTCCTGCAACTCGACCTGGATCAACCACAACAGGCACTCGGCGGACCGGTCCGATTGCCGCACCGCCTGTTGCCCCAGGGTTTCGGCCCGGGTCAGATCCCCACGCCGGGCGGCCCACCGCGACTGGGCCAGCACTCCCCGCCAATGCGGTTCCACCCGCTCTTCCATGCGCTCGAGGATCTTTTCGGTCACCCGCCGCCGTTGCGCTGGCGTCCAGGCGGAGTCCCCCTGCACATTCGCCACTTTCTCGGCCCCAAACACCCGCAGAATCGTCCGCCGATTTTCGGGATTCAATTCCTGGGAGGGCTCTCCCTTGGCCGGGTTCGACAGATTCACCAATTCGGCCAGGTCGAGAAACGGACGATCGCCCCGATATCCCGATTCAATCACCCCCAGCAATTCCGCCGCCGCCTTGTCGGTTTCCCCAAGACCGGCGTGACACTGCGCGAGCAGGACCAGGTTTTCCGGCTTGATTCGCTGTTCCTGACCCATCGAGGCAAAGTGAATCTGGCGGGCCTCGGTGTAAATCCCCGTTCGTGCTTCCGCACGTGACTCTTCGACCAGTTGCATGGCGAGATCGAATCCCGTCTGTGCCAACTCGGTGTTCTTGGGGTCCCTGCGAGCCGCCTCGGTCACAGCCCGATAGACGGGGCCTGTCTGCCCGACGCTGAGAGCCCCGGTGGAAAACCAGCCTGCGACCTCCTGGAGCACCTTCGCGTCATCCGGACGCTGTGACAGGTAGAGCTGTGCCTTGCTGATCGCCCCATCGAGCTTTCCACTGGCTCGTTCGGACTGCGCCAATTCCCACAAGGTCTGCAGGTTTCGATCCCGGAAGTACCGGAAGCTGAGAAACCCCAAACCGGAAACCAGAAGGGGCACCACAAACAGTGCCACCACCAATTTCCAGTTGATGCGCTTGGCCGCCCGCTTGGGACGACTGGACTGGGATGAACGTCGACTCTCGTTTCGGGAACTCATGACTCTCGGACTCTGGGACTCACGAACCTCAGTCGGCCCCCCATTGACAACCGTGCAGACCAAGGGCGAGCAAGTTCAGAGTATCGATCTTGACGATCGGGGTTTCAACCTCAATCGTCAGGCCTTTGCCGATTTCCCTCCGCGGACTCACCCCGTGGATCGGCATTCCATGAGCCGTCTGTCAGAAAAGCCACTCACTGTCGACGCATCGCCAAACGGTCAATGCGTCGCGGCAATCGCCCCCAGCCGTAACCCCCCTTGACCCGCGTCCCCCTCTTCGACGACAACCCCGCTCCTCGAATTGCGAGGGATTTCCCGTGGAACTCCCCCGAATCCCGCGCGAAGTGAGCTGCCCCCGGGCCCCTTGTCGACATGTCGAACCCCGCTCGTCTCTTCCGGGACTGCGTCCCCCTGGTCCTGGCAGTGATCTGCAGCCTGTTCGACGGGTGCCACACCTCACCGTTCGGCCCCCGATTTGTGGCCGAGCCCTTTGCCGAACCTGCCCCTCCCCCCACGCAGGTGGAATTCCGCGATGCCCGACCCGCCTGGCAACGGCGGTACTGGCAGGGGGCAGTCACCCCCCGCGATTACGAACTTGCAATCACCGTGATTCCCCTGGAAAAATTCGCCCCCGCCGACGAACCGTCGACGGGGACCGGCTCCCGACCACTGCGCGGTGCCACCCCCCTCTTCCGAACTCCCGATCAGCGGGGGCTCGCCCATGCGCAGTCGCAGTTTCTGCAAGGATTGGAAAAAGGGCGCACCGAGCTGGGCCTGGCATCCGCCCCGGCCCGGCTGACAATCGACTCCTGCGTGGTGGTGGTCAACAAGATCCGCGCCCTCGAAGGGGTCTGGGAACAAACGGCGGAAGCCCGCCGCGAAGCCCTGGCCCACTGGCGGCGCGGTCTTCCCCTCCGGATGACCCTGGGGGTCTCCTCGGGATTCGGTCCGGGTGCGATGGGGGCCGGGGCCCAGTTCGGCCCGCCCCAGGACCTGCCCCCCCTCCCCGGAGAACACCCACTGTCACGGGCCTACGGGCCCGTGCGGGGGCCCCCTCCCGAGTTGGGCGAGTATGGCCCCGATGTCACCTGCGACATCCGCGCCCGGGTGGAATTGACCCTGGCTGATGGGGAATCCCGTGAGGTTTCGCTGCGGGTCATCACCCGCTCCCTGCCGCTGGAACCTCCCCATTTCCTGGCGGATGAGGCGGTCAGTGCCACCTTTGCCGCCGCACTGCGTCGGTTCCCCGACGAACTGGTGGCGGCATGGCAGGCAGATCCCCGGCTCCCGGACACACCAGAAAACCCGACGAGTGCCGCACCGGTTTCCAGGATCGACCAGACGCAGCCCCGGGACGCCTTGAGTCAGGACGAAGTCCCGGCGGGTTCATCGGGAGGCAATATCACATTCGCAGGTTCGACCACCGGAGAGGCTTCCCCCTCCGGTGTTGCCCCAGCATCGTTCTCAGGCTCCGCGTCCCCAGACGGGGCGGGAGGAACGAAGGGATTGTCATCCTCACCCTGAGGGGCCTCGGTGAGGGGAGTCGCCGCCGAGGAAACGGGGGCCTCAAAGACGCGGGGACCTGCCCGCAACTCATCCCAGAGCACCCGGTTCAGCGGCGAGAACTCACCTTGGGCGACGACCTCCAGTTCCTCCTGGACTTCCCGGGCGGCATCGGTCATCCCGGACCGCAACAGGGCGACCCCAAGGTGCAGTCGATGCTCCGGGCGAACCAGGAGGGGCAACTGGCTCAACAGGAGCCCCAGGCCGCGATCCAGATCGTCCATCTGCAGCAACAGCAGCGACTGGGTATCGACGTACTCCAGTCGTGGCACATCCTGTTCAATCGCCCGCAGGATGTGCTTGAGACCGCTTTCCATTCTTTCAGGAACAAACGCCTCGACACAGGCGATGTTGTTCAGCAGCAGGGGGGAATCGGGCTCGATCTGCAGGAGACGGTCGTAGAGCGTCACGGCCGTGGGCAGAGTGTCGGGGCGAGTTTTCAGCTCGGCCTGCAGCAGCATCAGCGGGACCCGGTCGCGGGGACAGGGGTTGGGGGAGATCAACTTCTCCAGCCGTTGCTCCACGGCAGCCTGGCACTCGGCATTCACACGAGGCTGCTCGACCAGCACCCGATACGCCTGGGCAGCCTCTCGTGGAAGCCGCTCGTCCACACTCTGGAAAAAGACCAGGGCTTCCTTCCACTGCCCCGATTTCCCCAACAGCAACCCGCGCTCCAGAACCAGTTGCGGATCCTCGGTGGTCCGGATGGTTTCCGCGAGGATCTGGTCCGCCTGGACGAGAAGCCCCCAGCGGGAGAGTTCCGCCGCGACAACACTCGCCAACTCGGCCTTCAGAGCCGGGGAGTAGCGTCCGGCCAGCAGCAGTCCGTCCATACCCCGGGCCTGGTCGCTGCCCCGCCGCCCTGTCAGCCATTCCTGAAGTGCCTGCCGGTAGGTCGATTGGTTTGCCGGGTGGGAACTGCCAAGCCGACTGAGAAACTGGTCCCCCCTCCCCAGATAGGCGAGCGACCTCAACATCGCCGTGGGTCGACTTTCAGTTCCGGTTTCCAGCAGGGTTCGAATGGTGGCCACACCCTTGTCGCGTCGTCCCTGGCGCACCTCCTGCCGGGCCCGCGCCACCACAGCCTCCAGGGAACCAGCCTGTACCTTTTCGAGCCTTGTCAGGATGGAGTCGACCCTTTGCTCGAGGTCTCGACAGCTCTTCTCCACCGGGTATCCGAGGACGAAAAACAGGAAGTCCAGATGCCGGTCATCGAGGCCCGACTCCGCATCCAGGAGGACCTCAAATTGCGCAGCTGCCTCGACCGGCTCCCCCTCCTGCAGCAGCGTCTGCGCGAACAACTGCCGCTCATTGTCGGGAATCGTCGCCCGAGCCTCCCAGTGTTTCCAGGCGGCAAGGGCCCGGGCCTGGCCGACCGATCCCGGGAGACGTCTCAAGAGTCCCGTCAACAGACCGAGATTGTAATCATTCAACTCGGCAAGCCGATGCTCCATTCGAAGCGTGTATTCCAACAGTTTCTGACCAGCCCAGGCACGGGTCCTGGTTTCCTGGAGGGCCTGTTCAAAGGCCTGCTGAACCTTCTGGGCGTCGGCATCCGCCAATTCCTGGACCATGGCCCGGACGACCCAGATGCCCGGCGGGGGTTCGGATGGAAACCGTCCCTCCAGGATTTCGCCGAACCGGGCTGCGTTCAGTCCCCCCTCCTCCCGGTCCGGCAGCAATTCCTGGCGGGCCCGCCGATACCGCTCCAGCCCCTCCACCGCCAGACGCGACCGCGTTTCGGGAGGACGGTCCCGGCGTTGCAGTTCCAGTTCCAGCCGCAACCGGAGCAGTTCGCCCCGGCGGGGCGTCACATCTTCAACCTCCCTCAGAACCCGGTCGGCCGCAACCCACTCATTCTTGGCCAGCATCACCCGCACACGCTGTACGCCCAGTCCTGGCCAGGTCGGGCCGAACTGCGACACGAGACGATCGAGATCTCCTTCGATCAGGGTCCACCGCCTCTGCTCCACCGGGCGTTTCAACTGCTCATCGATGCGCACCTGCAGGATGCTCGCGGGATCCCACACGCGGCGGCGCTTGAGCACCTCCTGCAACTCGTCCCGCAACCCCAGTCTCTGGCACGCCTCCGCCAGCACATCCCAGCCCCGATCCCAGCCAGGATCGTTCATGGTCATTTCTGTGGCCAGGTCGTACAGAGACCGCCAGTCCTGAAGCTTGCGCAGGCACTCGGCCTCCGAGAGATTGGCCATCCGCCGCACCGAGGGCCAGTCCGTGGCCTTGGCCACGATCGACATATCGCGTGCGGCCTGCTCCAGGTCACCGGTCTTCATGAGGCGCTGGGCCTTCAACACCCGCGACAGTTCATACAGTTGCAGGTGATCGAATTGGGCCTGCAGCGAATCGAGCTCTCGGGAAATTGTCGCGACCCGCCCCGGTGTGGCTCCTTCCAGTTGCATGACGAGGCAGGTGGCCAGTCCCAACTGGCACTCCTGCATCTGGCGCTCCGCCGCCACCCGCTCGGGACGAGACAGGTGAATGTCGTTCGCCACAACCCAGGCGCGTCGTTCCGCTTCACGCAGGTAGTCCTCGGCCAGTTCCGCCTGCTTTCCCAGCAACTGCAACATGCCCTGGAACAGGGGAAACCGCGAATCTCCCGGGGCGTCGGCAGCCGCCTTGCCAGCCGCTTCCATCGCCCGCTGGGCCACCTGGTTGCCACCGTCCCAGTCGCCAGTCCGCCGCCGGTAGTCGGCTTCGGCTGACAGGACCTGCAGGGTCTGGAACCAGACATCTGGCTGATCCCCCCCCGATTGCCACGCCGTGTTGACCAGTTCCGCCGCTTTCTGCCAACGGCCGACCGCCAGTTCGCGTCGGGAGAGTTCCACCTGTCCCTGCCAGACCGGATCGATCTCTCTCGCCAGTCGCCGTTGCAACAGGTCCAGCAGCGACAAGCGCCGGGGAGACGCCGGGTTCGACTCCCGATTTTCCAGGGCGGCCAGTTGTGCCCGGGCATCCTCCTCAGCCGCTTCACTCAGTTCCGAATGCCGGTCCCGGAACAATTCGGCCAGTCCCACCACAGGCACCAGGCTGCGATCTCCCAGCCGAATCGCCTCGGTGTACTGCCGGGCAGCATCATCGAGCTGCCCCGCCAGCTTCTGTCCCCGCGCCAGGACGAGCCGAATTTCCGGGTTCTGCAACGCCTTGCGGGGAAGCTCGGGGAGGCAGAGATCGATGGTCTGGCTCCAGAGAATCTCCGACTCCAGGCGATTGAGCTCGGGGCAGATGAGCGAAGCCGACCGAATCAGCTCCTCCGAGATCGTCCCGTACGGATCTCCCCGATAGACCCGCTGCATCAGTTCGCGATGAACCCACCGCGCTTCCGGAATGGGCATCCTCTGTTCATGAGACCATTTCATCAGGCAGGCCTGAACACGCGGATCGTCAGGCCATTCCGCGGCAAAGATCCGGAAGTGACGGCCGGCCGCCACCAGCTTTCCGTCATCGTACATGCGTTCCACAACGGACCAGATCTGTTCGCGCTGCCGTTCACGAAACAGGCGATAGCTGACCACTCCGCCGACGAGGACCAGGATCCCCACAAACAGCAGTGGGCGCACCACATCCCAGTTCACCCGCGAGACATATCTCGGCGGCTGAGTCTGCTGCCAGCTGTCGTTGTCCTGGATTTCACCAGGATTCGACGCTTGTGGACTGCTCTCAGTTTGACGAAACAAGCGACTCTCTTATCGCAGGCTGGTGAATCACAACTGACCCTAATCTCGACAGGTTGACCTGTCGTTCTGGTGGTTTTCCTGACAGCCCCCACCACCACTGACTGACAAACAGGGTCGGCACCGCCCCCACAATCCATAGAGTGTCGTCCGGATGATACCATCAGACTCGACCCACCGCGATTTCGCTCAACCCTGGGTGGTTGGGAGCTGTTCCCGGCCCCGGTACAACAGCACCAGGAACGCTGGGACGAGCAGCGGTCGCACGACAAATGTGTCCAAAAGAACACCAAATGCGAGGGCAAACCCGAGCTGCTTCAGCCCCACCAGCGTCCCCGCAAACAACGACAGGAATGTTCCCGCCATAATGATTCCGCAACTGGAGATGATGGTCCCGGTGCGGCGCATCGCGATCCGCACTCCCTCCACCGCACCATGCTCGCGCTGCTCTTCCTCAATGCGAGTCATCAGGAAAATGTTGTAATCTTCCCCAATCGCGATCAGGATCGTGAACAGGAACATCGGGACTTTCCAGTCCAGCCCCGCAAAGCCGGTCGGATCCCACATCCAGAAGACGACAAACGTCGCCCCCAGTGCGGCGAAATAGCTGAAAAACACGCTGACGATGAGGTACACCGAGATTCCGGGCTTGCGCAGCAGAACCACCAGGATCAGGAAGACTGCCGAGAGGACCAGGACATCGATCTTCAACTGGTCGGCATCGGTCACCCGCTTCAGGTCCCGGATGCTGCCTGTCGGCCCCACGAAATACATCTTCGCCCGTGACAGCGGTTCCAGCACGTGCGCTTCCTCTTCCGAGTGGGGAGCTCTCAGGAGATTGCGCAGGTGCTGTTCCACCTCGTCCAGCAACCGGATGCTCTCGCGGTCGAAGGGATCCGTCTTGAACACCACGTCAATTCGCGTGACCCGCCCCTCCAGCTTCGGGACACTGCTGACGTAGTACTTCTCGGCCCGGCGACGCCCCACTCCCTTCTGGAACGGAGTCAGCCGGGTGCGCTGGCCCAGAGGGTCCAACACCGAGCGAATGTCGGCAATCGCCAGGTCGGTGTTCCGTTCCTTCAACCCCTGGCAGAGATGCTCCAGCGCCGCCCGTCCCCCAGCGGAATTGAAATCGATCTCGTCCGATTCAATGAGGATGGTCAGTGGACCCGCATACCCTGCGGGGAAGTGCTCCTGGACCGCCTTCGCCCCGACCACGCTGCTGTTGGTGGGGGGGAGTTCACTCAGCAGTCCGTAACTGAGGTAGTCGTAATAGAGAAACCCGATGAGCGCCAGGGGCAGCATGAACGCCACGCTGGCGAGCAACACAGAACCCGGCCGTCGCAACACCAGGTCGCCGACATAGTCCCAGAAGATCTGGAACCGGTTGCGCGGAATCAGGCGATTGATCAGCCGGGTCCCCCAGCCTCCACTTCCCGTGACTTCCACACGCCTTGAGACACCGTGCGGCCAGAAGGCCCAACGTCCCAGCAACTGCAGCAGCGAGGGGGTCAACGTCAATGACGCCACAAATCCCACCACCAGCGCGAGCCCGATTCCCACTCCCGCCTCGCGGAACTTGCCAAACTGCGCGAAGATCATCATCCCGATCCCGCAGATGACCGTGAAGGCACTCGCGGTCAATGCCGCCCCGACATGGGCCAGCGCATTGGCCACCCCCCGTCCCAGGCTGGCTCCCTCGTCGAGTTCCTCCTTGTACCGGGCAATCAGAAACAGGCAGTAGTCGACCCCCGTGCCGTACACCACCACCGTGATGTAAACCTCCAGCCCGACGAACACGTTGTATTTCCATCCCCCGACCCATTCGGGAGAGATTCGTGTCAGCCAGATCAGCAGTGCCAGTGACACTTCGACCGAAACCATCACGGTCAGCAGGGGAATCAGCGCCAGCAGCGGAGCGCGGTAGATCGCCGCGAGCAGCAGGACCACCAGCACCACGGTCCAGCGTTCTGTGGCCGAGGCGCTCTCCTGAGCCGCGACCAGCATGTCCCGCCCGACGGTCCCGGTTCCACTGAGGGCCAGGTCAAGCCCGACGGGGATGACCGGCCGATTCTCGGCATCATGCTCCCGCGGCAATTCCTCGAAGATCAGCCGCTCGACCCCATCGATGACATCCCGGTTCGACCATGCGAGAAACTCGTACCGCAGGGGCAACACCACCACACAGGCGTCCCCCTCCTCGCTCACCAGCAACTGCCCCACGACCTTGTCGTCGGGGCTGCGAATCTCGAGGGGAGTTCCGTCCTTCTCCTCCTGCACCGCCCGCAACCGCGGACAGAGGACATCGTGGATGAAGGCCCGATCGATCTCATCCAGTGGTTGCTGATACCGCCGGACCACCACAACCGCACTGCTCTTGAGCAGATCTTCGGGAAACGCCTCGGCCAACAGGCGCTCACCGACCAGGCTCTGGATGTCGGGGGGCAAAAAGGTGAACTCACCATCCTGGGCCACGTCGGTCCAGGTGGGCAAGACCCCTTTCCCCAGCAGGCGGTCGAACCACCGTTGCTGCTGCCCCACGGCCAGCAGGAAGACCGCCAACCATGCCAGCAGCAGCCCTTTCCAGTGCCGCGCCACCCAATCCCCGAACAGGGCAAACATGCCATCTCCCGGGTCAGCCTGCATCAACAACCCGCTCCCCGAGGGAACATTCACCCGGCTGTTGCGCACTCCTTCCCCGCCTCGTTATTTCCGGCCCGAAAGTAGTTCCCGCCAAAGGGATTCGTCAATTGAGGGATCCCGCCATCCCATCCCGGGTGCCACCACATCCCACCCGCACCCTCCCGATCATTGCGACCGCTGAAGTCGCTCTGACCGGTCCGACGCGTCCACCTCGTTCAATCGCGCCAGTGTATACCGCAACCAGTTCCGCAGCGCCAGTTGCTGCCGGACAGCCGGCTTGTAACGGTCCCCGAAAATCGGGCCCTCGACCGCCACCCTCGAAGGACCGGGAAAAACTCCCGGCGGGCGTCGGGCCAGCACCTCCAGCCGTGTCCGGAAATCACTCAGCCCCCGCTCCGATTGCCCCAGCCCCTCCAATGCCAGCAGCCGGTCCCCCAAGGGGTACGACTCCCCTTCAATCAGCCGGACCAGGGTCTCGATGGTCTCATCGTCCCCGGCCCCAATTCTGGCCAGACGCTCAATCAACAATCCCCGCCGGGGGGAGGGAGATGGATCCAACACCAGCTCACGGGCCCGCGCCCAATCCCCGGGTGCGAGGGGACGTGTCTGCAGCAGGCTCGCACAGGCGACGGGACGCAGTGTCTCCATCCCGGCACTGCACGCCTCACGCAGGCAGTCCTGCACTGCAGGCTCCTGTGGTGCCACGGCCGACAGAGCCTGCAAAACCGCGGCCTCCAGTCCCTCGCCACTCTCTTCGGGTCCTGGATCACGCTCGAGGGTTTTCCAGCGCTCCAGCAAGACTGGCCACGCCGGTTCACCGGCACCTTCCAGGTTTCCCAGGGCACGCACCACCCACAGCTCCAGCCCCAGCCCCCCGCGAGCCACTCCCCCCTGCGCCAGGCGTGTGGCCTCTTCAACAATCGCCACAAACTCGGGAACCGCAACCACCGCCGCCGGACCCAGCGCCTCCAGCAACATGGCCGCGTCCAACCGGTCAGCCCCATCGCGATCCGACAGGATGCGTCGTGCCGCGCTGGCCGCCGGTGCCGCTGCCGGACCGAAATGTCGCAGGTTGTTGAGGTCCTCCCGCACGCTGCCTGTCCCCGCTTCCAACCGCTCGGTCAACATGGCCACCACCTCTTCGGCCATGGCCCGATCGATTCGCAGCAGGGTGGGAGCATAGGCATGCCCGGGAACCTCCCCCAGCAGACGTTCCCGCAACAGTGTGGCGGCTCTGCGACGATCTCCCCCCAGTCGCACAACAAGGTCGGCCGTCGCCGCCACATCCACGCATCGCTCGGAATGCAGGTACTCCTCGAGTTCGGGCAAGACCCCGCGGGCCGGTTCCCCCAGCAGCTCGAGCCCGCGAATGGCCGCCATGTGGGTGCCCGCCGTCGGGGCCTCCAGCATCTTCACCAGGAGCGGTGCCGCCTCATCCGCGGCCGCCCCCACCGTCTCCAGGTAGCGCAGGCCCAGGGCATTCAGATCGAGCAACTGGCTCCCGAGGGCGACATACAGGTCGGAAAGTTCGAGCCGATCATGCCAGATCAGGAGTTCGAAACAATCGGCTCGCAAAAACTCATCCTCGCGCGGCGACCTCAACAGGCTCCGCAGCAGCTCGATATCGTCCAGACCCAACCCGGTCCTGCGTCGCAACTGCTCGAGACGCAGGTAGGGAACGGTCTCTTCCCCTGTGTCCAACGCCTCGGCCAACACCTCATCGGATGCTTTCTCGAGAGCCCGCGCCGCCGCCCGCCGAACCTCCCGCGCCGGATCCCGCAACTGACTGCTCACCCGTGTCAGCAGGCGACTGCGATCGACAGGCAGCGAGGCCAGGGCGTAAACCGCCATCTCGCGCACCTGCACATCGGGAGAGCTCAACGCCCCCTCCAGTTCGTCCCGCGCCGGGGCCGCCTCCTCCCCCAGGCGGGCCAGGGCCGTGACGGCATCCTGCTGGTTCCGCCGGTCTCCCGAGGTGACCAGCCGCCGCAATGTCGGTATGGCCTCGCTCCGCTGCTCCACCCACGAGTCGATCCGCTGCACCCTCAACTGCAGGGGTGTCTCGGCAGGTGGCTCATCGGTCGCCCCCCCTCCCACGGGCTGCTGACGGCCATATCCCGCCAGTCCCAGCACTCCCGCCACACACACCCCCAGCCACCATCCTGACGACAACAACGGCAACTTGCGGGTGTCCGGCATGGCGTTCTCCCACTCGCTCAGAGGAATCGACGAAGGATCTTTTGGCTCTGTTCGTCCAGTGATCGTCGGTCGGAAATAAGGTACCGAATGCCCCGCGTATCGGTCACCACGACCCCCTGCTCTCCCTGGGCCCGCACGCTCTCTTCCGTCGTCGTCGCAAACGCCACTTCACCCCGGTCGGTCACCACGCGCCAGTCGGTCTGCGATGAGCCAGGCCTGGCCTCGACGATCCGCTCGATTCGGGGCTGAAATTCCCGCCGGGCCAACTCCTGCTCAACCACCTTCCGGCTTTCGGGAGCCAGTTGATCCAGCGATTCCAGCAACAACAGTTCCTTCCCCTGGATGTCGGTGAACGAAATCCACCGGAGGGGGTCATTCGTCGGAAACGAACGGACCGGGACCGCCCCTTCATGCAGGATCCCATCCGGCCTGAACACCGAGAGACGGCCAAAGCCATCCACGGTGATCACGACCTGACCCCAGTCCAACACATCCGCCGGTGACGCCACCATCGTCTCTCCCTGTTGCAGATCGCAAATCGTGACTAATGCGTGTGCCGCTCATGAGGGCACACGCGGCCTCCGGGGCCAACCCGCTGCGTCCCGGGGGGCAGGGCCCGAACCGCCCCCTCCGAATTCGACCACACCCCAAACACACGTCGGCAATGACAGGCAGCGGGGTGACACCTGTCTGGCGGAACGCCGGCCGCGACGCCTCCGCCCGCCAACCTCAGCTCCCCGACATGCCGGGGAGTTGCAGGCCGATCACCAGGGGCATGCCGGGCTTCAAGTCACCCGAAACCATCTCGGTGTGCTGACTGTCCGACAATCCCGTCTCGACCACCACCGCCCGCAAGAAACGCCCCTCCGCGACCCAGACATGGCGGCGGTTGCGCTTCTTCCGGGCCGCAGCCCGCTCGGTGGCCGACAGCGACCGCTCCGATTTCACTTCTTTGCCCTCTTCGTCCGTCCCCTCGACGACCCCCTCCACCAGCGGCCGGTCTTCCGGACGCACCTGCTTCGGATTGGGATAGAACCGCAGTGCCGAATTGGGAATCTTCAGGATCCCCCGCCGTTCGTCGACTTCAAACGAAATGCTGGCGGTCATCCCGGGCAACAGCTTCAGGGCGGGATTCGGGCTCGACACGATCACGGGGTACGTCACCACGTTCTGCGTCGTTGTGGCATTCATCCGCACCTCTTCGATCTTCCCCTCGAACAGTTCGTCGGCATAGGCGTCGACGGTGAACGACACCGGCAGGTGCTTGTCATGCGCGTCGCGGATCAGGCCAATCTCCGATTCATCCACCGAGGCCAGCAGGTCGACCCGCTCCCGGATGTTCGGGGCGATCACGAACAATTCGGGGGTCTGGAACTGGGCGGCCAGCGTTTGCCCCGGCTCAATCTTCCGATCGATGATGATCCCCGTTTCCGGTGCGCGGATCTCGCAGTACTCCATCTGCGCTTCGGAAAAGGCCAATTGCGAATGGGCCACCTTCACACTCGCCTCGGCCAGCCCCTTTTGGGCTTCCAGCGACAGCACCGAAAAGTAGAACTTGTCCATCTCGGCCTGCGCGATGAACGACTTGTCTTCCTCACGCAGCTTGATCGCCCGGTCGAGGTCCCGCCGGGCCTGCATCAACTGCGCATCGGCCCGCCGGACATCCGCCTCACGCGACTTCAAGGTCGCCTCGTCCCGGTCCAGGTTCGCCTTGTAGATCCGCGGATCAATCTTGCACAACACCTGCCCCTTGCGGACCTCTTCATTGAAGCCCACCATCTTCACCGAAGTGTCGATCGGCCCCGAAACAAACGATCCCACTGTGATCTTCCGCACCGGCTGCACCTTCCCCGTGGAATTCACCACCGAGATGATGTCCCCCTCCTGAACGTCTGCATATCTCCACTGGGGCTGGTTCCGGCGCTGCCAGTAGTCGAGTGCCGGGCGTGTTGCCGCACTCACCCCACCGGCCAGAACTCCCAGCACCACCAGCCACTTCATCCAACGTTTCATGCCGTTCCCGTTCCAAGACAACTCCACGCCCCTGCAGAATCACTATACCATAGAGTCGGCCGGCGGGTGTCGGCCAGTCTCTCCGGGAACCGCTGCATGGCGCTGATTGAACTGAAAAACATCTCCAAGGTCTACGATCTGGGGGAGGTCAAAGTCGAGGCCCTCAAGGATGCCAATGTCACCATCGAGGAGGGAGAGTTCGTCGCCCTGATCGGCCCCTCAGGCTCGGGCAAGTCGACCCTCATGAACACCCTCGGCTGCCTCGACCGCCCCAGCACCGGCAGCTACCTGCTTGCCGGTGAGGAAATCGCCACCATGTCGCGCGATGAACGGGCGCGCATCCGCAATCAGCGCATCGGGTTTGTGTTCCAGAACTTCAATCTGCTGGCCCGCACGACCGCCGTCGAAAATGTCGAACTCCCCCTCATGTACGCCCGGGGGATGTCGCACACCGAACGCCGGGACCGGGCCATCGAGATGCTCGGCCTCGTCGGATTGGGAGAGCGCCTCGATCACCATCCCAGCCAGCTCTCCGGGGGACAGCAGCAGCGGGTCGCCATCGCCCGCGCCCTCGTCAATCGCCCGGCGATCCTGCTGGGGGACGAGCCGACCGGAAACCTCGACTCGAAGACCAGCCGCGACATCATGGCGCTCTTCAAGCATCTCAACGCCACCGAGCGAATCACTGTGATCCTCGTGACCCACGACCTCAACGTCGCCCGCAACGCCCGACGCAACATCGTCCTGCGTGACGGCAAGATCGTCTGCGACACGACCGACGTCTCCCAGTCGGCCCGCTTCCTCCATCACACCGATGAGGAAGAACCCGAGGCAGACACATCAACAAGTCCCCCAGCCAGCCTGACGGCCGGTGAATCTGTCACCGGCTGAGCCCCATATCAAGTCAAGGCTGCCACCACGGCCATTCCCGTCCCCGGTCGTTGCCGTCCCGTTTCCAAAGCCCGCTTTCGGGTTCCCCCGCCATGCCATTCACTCGCCGCTTGTTTCTGCATTCGCTGGCCGGGACTCCCGGGCTTCTCGGGCTTGGCTCCATCGCGAGCCCGTCCCTGTTCGCCCAGCAGGCCGAATCGCGTCTCCCCCGCGGTCTCCCCGAAGAACAGGGGGTCGACTCCCGCGGTCTGCTCGCCCTGCTCGACGCCGTCGCAGCCGCAAACCTCCACCTGCACAGCCTCATGGTGGTCCGTCATGGCAGGGTCGTCGCCCAGGGGTGGTGGGCCCCGTATGCCCCCCACCTCCGGCACACCATGTACTCCCTCAGCAAGAGCTTCTGCTCGACCGCCGTGGGACTCGCCGCCGCCGAAAACCGTCTCTCCCTCGATGACAAGGTCACCTCGTTCTTTCCCAACGATCTCCCCGAAATGGTGGGCCCCCACCTCGCCGGGTTGCAGGTCCGGCACCTGCTGATGATGGGAACGGGACACCCCGGCGATTCCCTGTTTGGTCCCGGTTTTACCGTGGCCGAGAAAAACTGGGTGCGGTCGGTTCTTGCGCGTCCCCTCGAGCATCAACCGGGCACTCACTTCGCCTACAACAATGGCGCCACGTTCCTCTGCTCGGCCATCGTCCAGCAGGCGACGGGACAGAACCTGCTCGATTTCCTCACCCCCCGCCTGTTCGCCCCCCTCGGAATCGCTGGTGCCGACTGGGAACAAAACCCCCAGGGGATCAACCATGGCGCCTTCGGGCTGCGCGTGCGGACCGAAGACATTGCCAAGCTGGGCCAACTCTACCTGGCCCAGGGGACGTGGGATCAAAAACCGGTCTTGTCGACCGACTGGGTCCGGGAGGCGACCGGGAAGCAGATTGCAAACGCCCCGCCGAACGATCCAGTCCGGCAGGAAACGAGCGATTGGGCCCAGGGGTATGGCTACCAGTTCTGGCGTTGCCGACATGGAGCCTTCCGGGGAGATGGAGCGTTTGGCCAATACTGTGTGGTCCTCCCCGATCGGCAGACCGTGCTGGCCATCACGTCCGAGACCAACGATCTGCAGGGAGTGCTCAACGAGGTCTGGAAGCATCTGCTCCCCGCGCTCGCTCCCCAGCCGCTTCCGGCGAATCCCGAGTCGAGTGGTCAACTGCGCGAACGCCTGGCGGCCCTGTCGCTGCCCGTTCCCCGGGGAAAACCCACCTCCCCCCGCGCCCCGCACATCGACCGGCGGGTGTATGCGGTGGCTGACAATGACCTGGGGATCACCCGGGCCTCGTTCGTCCTGCGGGATGGCCGGGGGCGGCTGTCGCTGGAGAGTGCCGGGGGCGATCAGGGGGTGGACTTCGGCCTGGGTCGCTGGCTGGCCGGAGACACGAAGTTCTCACCGATCCCCCTGCACCTGGTCAGCACCCTGGCCGACCGCCGTCACACCACCTCGGCCGCAGCCGCCTGGACCAACGACGAGACCCTGGTGATTGATTGGCGATTCACCGAGACAGCGCACGGTCAGCGGCTCACCTGCACGTGGGAGGGAGAGCAAGTGCGCATCGCCTTCGAACGCAGCGTGACACAACTCAATCCCGCCGCCAAAGATCCCCGGCCCGTGCTCGTTGGCAGTTGATCTGGCGCATCGGCCCCCGGGGAAACCCCCGTGCGCACGAAACCACCCCTGGCCCGCGCGGGGGCAGACCAGGGGTGTTTGTGGCAGACCGGGAGTGTCCGGGTTACAGCAGCCTCGTCACGGTCTCGGTCAGCCCCTTGTCGCTCACCACGACATTGAGCTTGCCGGCCGAGGCGATCCGCTCGAGGGTCTCCAGCTCACGCAGTCGCATGAGGGCCGGAGACTCCGCCAGCAGTTTCGCCGTGTTGGCCTGCGACCGCATGGCCGCGGTTTCTTCACGGCGGAGAATCAGATTCGCCTCCGCCTCCCGACGGGCCGCCGTCACACGGTTCATCAGCTCCTTCATCTCTCCCGGCAGGATCACATCCCGGATCCCGACCGAGGCGAGTTCGAGTCCCAGTTCGGCGGACCGGCCGCGCAGCGTCTCCTCGAGTTCCCGCGACACAGCCTCCCTGTCGGTGAGGAACTGGTCGAGCTCTCGCGCACCGACGACGCTCCGCAGCACCAGCTGCGCCTCGCGGTAGACGGCGCCGCGCAGGTCGTTGCTCTGGCTGAGGGCCCGCTCCGGGTCGACCACCCTGAAGGTCACCACGGCATTGATCCGCAGCGTCACCCTGTCGGCAGTCATGAGGTCCTGGCCCGCGATATCAACCTGGTTTTCGCGCAGATCGATTTCAATGACCTTGATCTCCCCCTGTCCCTTCCAGAACGCGTACGTCCCGGGTGTCAGAGTCGCCTGGTATTGACCGTCGTGATACAGCACGCCGGCGCTGTTGCGTCCCACCGTCCAGGCATCGAGATTCTGCCGCGATGACGCAGACGCCAGAATCGCCTTCAGCTCGGTGTGCTCGAACCGCACAGTGCGGGCGTCGACCACCTCGGTCCGCACCTGGCGCTGGCCCGTCCAGTAGGCGTACAGCCCCGGGGACAAGACCCGGCTGAACCGGTTGTCGATCCAGACCAGGGCCCGTTCGTGCTCCTTCAGTTCGAGGACCACCGCCTGCCCCTCGAGTCCGCCCGACTTGACGATCTGGTCGAGCTGCTCGTGGACCAGTTCCGGCTCACGCTGCGAAACCACATCCACACGGACTTTCCGGAACAAGTCGAAGAATCGATGACGTCCGGGAGCGAGCAGGCCGACGAACTCGTCGTCGCGGAACAACAGCCCGACTTCGAAACTGCGAATCAGACAACGGGTGAACATGAAACCCTCCTCCACGAAAGCGATCGATCGCGTGCCCTGGACTGGGCCTGGCTGGATTCCCCCGCGACAGGCAGGGAATGCGGAATCATGCCCGATTCCGAAGAACGGATCGGGTGAGAACCGTGCGGTCATCCCGGTCGGGATGCCCACGGCAAAAAGTCATTGGATGTCTCACGAAGGCAGAGCGTGCTTCCAGCCGGAAACGAAACGCGGAGAGCACTTGAGTGTGCACTGGTGATGGGGTCACAGGAACCGTCCCCGCGCGCACGAAGCTGGCCGGGCTTCTGGTGAGAAACCCGCCTTCCCGCACGCGCCGTTGGTGTTCCGTCTCCCATCACCGGGTGAACCCGGGATCCATGCCCTGCAGGGCGCCGTCGCCGTTGGCCCCATCCCGACCGGCGAATCTCACGATCCGCCCGACTGTGACCAGGCCACTGGAACCAACGTCTGCCTCGCCTTGAGACATCAAGCAGATGGTGCTGCCAGACAGGGCAGCGGCTGTTGACTCAGGATTCGAACCTGATTGGACCAGTCCCTCCCGGTGAGGAGGAACTTTCAACGTGGTCCTGCGCCAGAATCCAGACGGGGAACAGACCCCACCGAACCGGTCCTCAGCCGTCAGACGGTGATCCCGGTGGCGAGCCCGCCCCTGGAGGCAGGATGACACGACACCTCAAAAATTCGCCGGCGGGAGTCGAACCCGCATCCACCGCACGCCGCGGTCCTTTGCCAGTCCCCCTGGCCCCAGCGTCACAACGCTTGTCCGCATTCCCAGTGTCCTCGCCAGGAATCGAACCTGGTCTGCGACCTTCGGAGGGTCGCGTGCGATCCGGCACACTCCAGGGACATCATCAGCAACCCCCCCCGGCGAGGAGTCGAACCTCGCCCTCAGGTTTCGAAAACCGTCATGCCTCCCTCACACCCGCGGGGTTCATCACGCTTTGCCTCCCGGCGACCTCAGGCGCCGTACCACGTTGCAAAAACAGTTGCAGGTCCCGGGCTCGAACCGGGCGAACCAGCCTTATGAAAGCCGGTTGGGCACCGACCCACCTGCAGTGACCCGGGGGAGATTCGAACTCCCAGTGCCATGACGGCTCAGCGTTCTGAGCGCTGCGTGTCTGCCAATTCCACCACCAGGTCAAACAAAAATTCCGGAGTCCCCGGGACAGATCCCTGCGGACCGAACTCTCCCGTGTTCCTGAACTCCAATTCTCACTCAGCGTCCCCGATGGGATTTGAACCCACGATCTCCGCCGTGACAGGGCGGCGTGCACTCCGGACTGCACCACGAGGACTCAGCCGCAGGGCCCGGGAACCTCACCGGAGAGATGTCGCCACGCCACACACTCTCTCAACCATTCCGTCGGCGGTTGGCCCTTACCACATCGGGAAGACCAGCCCACCCCACACCTCCATTCATTCCGGACGGACTCGAACCGTCGTCTCCCGGGTGTAAGCCGGGCGTTGTCGCCGCTGAACCACGGAATGCCGGTTCACCTTGTAGTTGTCACAATGTTGTTCGATTGTTCTGTCAGTGGACTCACCGGGAATCGCACCCGGATCACCGGCTTGCAAGGCCGGGGTCTTCCTGTTGGACCATGAGCCCGTTTCGGATTCCGACCAGGACTGATCCCGGCAGAAACCTGTCAGCCGAAGCCGTGGGACCCGAACCCGCACGTCGGCCACGACATCCTCGGCACAGCACGCTTGTATCGCCGTCCGGATCTCATCCGCCAGCAATCGACTCTTTGTTTTCGTTCCTGCCGAAACGACCGGGGAACATGATGCCTCTCCCATCGTCCGGCAAGAAATCAATCCCTTGCGCTCGCCTCTTCCGGGTGATGTCCTCAACCGCCGAAGACCGGGCGTCCCCCATTCGGCAATGACCCGCCTGGGATCCGCCTCCAAACGGCCCGGCAGGAAAGGCCAGTGACCTCAACCAGCGTCCAACGAGCCGATGTCATCCTCCGATCTGAGCGCACCGACCCGGCAAGTACCGGAAGTTGGCTGAGAACACAGATCAACCGCACCAGACAGCCCGCACCATTTCCCCCCAACCATCTCCAGTCCGCAAAAAAACCCGGTGTCGGGTGACACCGGGCCTGCGAGATCAACTCGTCAGGAAACTCGGGGATCAGCCCGGCACATCTCGGGGGCGTCGCTTGGCCAGAAGTCGATCAGCCAGAAACCGACCAGCCAGATCAACCTCCCGGAACATCTTGGCCACAAAGGCCATCTCCCCTGGAAACGCTGACTTCTGGATCATCGACACACCGCAAGAAGAAGAATCCCGGAGACAGTCCATCGACCAGCCTCCGCACCGCCATTTCGCCAGGCCCCCGCAGGCCTGTTGCCCCATAAGACGCGGAACCCCCCGAAATGGTTCACTCATTTTTTGCGTTTTTCCATGGAACTCTCAGCCGGGGCACGACGACCGGACAGCAATGATCGCCATCCCGCAACGGTCATCCCCCGACTCAGCCATTCACCGCTCGATTTCGACGGCAAGCAGCCGTTCCAGCGGTTTCTGCAACCGGCTGGCGTACACCTCGTAACCTGCTGGCGAGAGATGAATGCGATCCGGGGTGAACAGTTCTGCCTTCAATGATCCATCGTCATTCGTGAAATCGCCCCACAGGTCGAGCACATGGACACCCTCGGTCTTCGACAGCTTCAAGTCATCGAGTTGCCTGTTGGTCCGGCGCAGATCTTCATAAAAGCGATCGCCCGGCTGATGGGCCGGCAAGATCTTCACCACCACGATTCCCGCCCGGGGAAACTTCCCGCGCAGGTTGTCGACGCACGCCTGGATCCCCCGCGCTGCGGCCTGCGTCCCGGTCTCCGGAGTGAAGAACATGTTGTTGTTGCCAATCATCAGCACGATCACCCGCGGATCCAATCCCTCAACCGCTCCATGTTCGAGCCGCCACAACACGTTCTGCGACTTGTCGCCACCGATGCCAATGTTCAATGTCCGATACTGGCCAAACCGTTTCTGCCAGGCCTCGTTCAACGGGGCTTTGTCGAGCGGGCTCCCCCACTGCTGGGTGATGCTGTCCCCCACCAGCAGCACATCACATGGCCCCGCGTGGGCCCGGACGTAATCGACCAGCCGTGCATGGGTATCGAGCCAGGCCGTCCCTCCCCAGTGCCCGGCACTGGGCAACACCGGCCACATTTCGGGGAGATGCCTGTTGAGCACCCGGCCGGGACGACGCTCGAATTCGGGCTTCAACACAAACTCGCGTTCGGCGGCCGTCAGGGGCCAACCGGAACTTTGGGGCTCACCCAGCAGATCCTGGTCTCGCTCCTCACCCCACCCAGTTGTCGCCACGACCAGCACCGCCAGACATGCGATTCCGCCACGAGTCAGCACCATCTCTCCCAGCCTTCCCACGACCCTTCGAACCTGCGGCAACCCGTTGAACGCACCTCGCCCCCCCCTTCCCCACGCGGGTCACACATCGCGACGAGGGGATCGATCCCGGCGTTGGCGAAGCGACGCGCCAGGCCATGCGCCCCCGGTGAGCGGGACGCGAATCTTCTTCTCATCAACCGGAATTCCGGGGACCTGCAGCGAGGTACCGCTTGCGATCCGGTTCATCGGTGAATTCCAGCAGGACCCGCCCGACATGCAGCATCCGGACGGTACTGGCGGGGACCCCCTCGGGCATTTCCGAATGGGGATACCACCGGCTGCGCGGCCCGTCGAGCACCGCCCAGCCCGGTTCGCCATCCCGGGTCGCCTCCACCAGCGTCACCACTTCCTGCGGATAATTCAGTTCGGGGGCCAGGCGAGCGACACTCAATACCCGCGGGTTCTCCAATGGCTCCTCCCGCCATTGCCCGATGGGCAGAGGAAGCTTTCTGTCAGCCTGCTCGGCATTGACCACTTCGATCAATTCGAGGCCTTCCATTTCCCACGCACAGTGGATGGCATAGACATCTTCGGGTGGCCGAAGTCCCATCTGCCACCGGAAGAGACAGAACGTCACACTGCCCACCAGCCCGCAGTCGGTGTCGATCTCTCCCTCTTCATCCTTGGCGGCGTACTTCAAGATCCAGAGCGACCTGGGCTCTCCGTCGGGAGGCCAGTCCAGTTTCCGCTGATCGACGATCTCGACCGTGTCGGGAGGCCGCCCCAGCTCGTTCGGATGTGCCAGCCACGACGCGAACTCGGCCCGCGCGACATAGCCGGGGTCCTGCGCCTCCTCGGGAATCATGTCTTCCCGTTCAAGCCCTTCGAGATAGTGCCGGGCACTGGTCGCCCGGTTGAGATCGAGACAGTACCGCCGCAGGATCTTCAGTCCCGCCTCGCTGCCCAATCGTGCCGAGGCCCACGCCCCCTCCATCTGGACGATCACCTCCGTGTGATCGAGGGCCAGCGACAGCAACTGGTCCCGGTCGGGATTGCTGACGAAGGGAAGGCTGCCAGCCGCACTGTGGGCATAGCTGAACTGCAACTCATTGTCGCTCGACAACCATTGCCGCAACTGGTCCCGTCCGGCCGGAGTGTCGAAGGGATGCGCAAAGGGTGCCCCCTTCTGCTCGAGGGCCCGCTGATTGGCACAGTCCAGCAGAGACACCCGAATAAAGTCGGGGGGGAGTGGATCGCGCAGTGACTCCAGCAGCATGTCGGTCTCGGGATGTTCGCTGTTGAATTGCCCGAGGATGACAGACCAGAGGTAACTCTCCGGCTTCAGCGGTCGACGGGCAGCCGCGATCACCCGCTCGGTTCCCTCTTCCGACCAGAAAATCGCGAGGATCTTGACGAGAAACAGCAGGTCATCCTCAAGCGCCTCATCCGGCGCGGTCACGAGGAGGTCGAACAGCCGGCACAACTCGGGGACACCGTCGTCCAGCAGGACCTCAAACGCTTCCTCAGACGCCACCTGCTGAAACAGCACCGTGAGGGCTCGCAACTCGGACGTGCCGGAGTCAAATGCCGATTTTCGCGGCAAGAGCTTCAGCAACGCGACAATCTCCCGCGCCTCGGCTGCCGACTTCACCGAGTCATTCCGCAATCCTCTCAACAGCGTCACCAGATCGACCGCTGGATCGCGCCCCGCGCGCAATGCCTTGGAGAGTTCGCTCCTGGACACTGTCATTCCCCAAATCCCCCTACGAATTGACGACACGAACCTCTTGCTTCTGCCACGACTCAATGAATGGATCGTAATCTAGCAGTTTCTACAAAGGGTGGAACACTCATGCATCCAGAATTTGGACAAACAATCGGGAAATCTGCGAAGGCTCACTGACAGGACGATGCAATACTTGCCGTTTCGTTCCCACACAGTCGGAGAAATCTGTTCGTACAGACTGACCTCACGCCCCCCCATGTCTTCTCTATTCATGGCCGGGCGACGGGCCATGCAGCAGCGCCCCCGCGATCTCCTGCAGGCGAGCCTCGGTGATTCCTTCCCGCTGCTCAATTGCCAGGGGGTGATCCGTCGCCTCCAGTTCCACGAACGGCCGTTTCCCCACCGGTCGTGTGTGCACGAGAGTCTTCAGCGACAAGGTGCTGGGATACAGCGGCAGCGCGGTGCACAACCAGCCGAAAAACGGCGGCTCCTGCTCTCGTCCCGGTGTCGTCCAGAGCTCCCGGGTTCGCTGGTAACTCCGCTCGCTCAACGACACCCACACCCCCCACGAGAATGGCTCCGATCCATCCCGCACCGGAATCTCCAGGCAGCCCCGCACACAAAACTCCCGGCCATCGATCTCGCAGGTCTCGGCATCCCAGAGACAGCGGACAGCACGCTCCTCCGGAGGAATCAAAAGAAAGGGCAGCGGTGTCTCCACCCCCCAGGCACGCGGCAGCTCGGCATGCCATTCCCCACAGCTCTGGCAATGGTATCCTGACGACATTGCTGCTCTCCCTTCCGAAAACCAGGCGTGCTGGCTGCGGTCGTCGTGACTGTTCCTTTCAACCCCCCTCAGGGATCCACCGGGTCGGCAATCATCGCCGGGGGATCGGGCCAATTCCAGTGACCCCGTGTCGGCGACAGCCATTCCCCTCCACACCAGCCAGCGAGCCGCAAACGGGAAGGGAATTCACAAACCCCTCCCCAGTTCACCATTACGACCGGCATCCCCCCTCCCGGCCCCTGGCCGCCTCGACCACATGACCATCGACAAACTCTTCACCCGACTGAAAGCCCTCGGCAACGACACCCGCCGCAAGCACAACACCAAGGCCGGTGCCCCCGACAACCAGTTCGGCGTCAAGCTGGGCGATCTTCGGACCATCGCGAAAGAGCTGAAGACCAACCATCCGCTCGCCCTCCAGCTCTGGGAGACCGGCCATGTCGAAGCCCAGCTCATTGCCACCCTCACCATGAAGCCCAAGGCCCTCTCAGCCCGGGAACTGGATCAACTCACCCGCTCGACCACCTGCACCCAGGTTGCCGACTGGCTCAACGCCTACGTCGTCCCCCAGCATCCGGATCACGAAATCCTCCGGCAACAGTGGATGCAGGACAAAGATCGCTGGGCCGCCCGCGCCGGGTGGAATCTTACCGCCAGCCGGGTGAAGACCGATCCTGCCAGTCTCGAACTTCCCCAACTGCTCGACCGGATTGAAAACGAACTCCCCCGGGCACTTCCCGAAGTGCAATGGACGATGAACAACACGCTCGCCGCCATCGGCATCCACCATCCACCACTGCGGAAACGGGCCGTCGCCATCGGCGAACAGATCGGTCTTTACCGCGATTGGCCGACGTCGAAAGGGTGTACCCCGCCGTTCGTTCCCGTCTGGGTGGCGGCCATGGTGCAGCGACAAGGGTGACCCCCTCTGCCGGGGCTCGCTCCAAGGTCATTCTTGTGCCATTTTTCTCCCGTGAATTTCCCATGACCGGCAATCGACCTCCCTCCCAACCGTCGCGCCGACGCCCCCCGGCGAAGTCATCCCCGTCCCGCAAGGGCCGCGACCACGAGGCGCCCATCTCGTTCCAGGCACGACTGCTCAAGCCCGTCGCGACAGACACGCCGGTCTCCTGGCTGTTCCTGCTGCTGCCAGCCGAGGCGAGCGCCCGGCTCCCCTCCCGCAGCATGACCTCGGTGGGGGGAACGTTCGAGGGACACCCCTTTCAGGCAACACTGGAACCCGATGGACAGGGCAGCCATTGGCTCAAGGTGGAGGCCGAACTCTGGAGCACGGCCGGGGTCCACCCGGGTGACACGGTCACTCTCGAAATGGTCCCACTCACCACCGAACCCGAGCCGCACGTCCCAGACGACCTGCAACAGGCGCTCACATCGGCCTCCTCCCAAGTCCGAGCCACCTGGGACGACATCACCCCTCGCGCCCGCCGCGACTGGATCCACTGGATCACCTCCGCCAGGCGAGCCGAAACCCGCATAAAACGCATCGCCACAGCCTGCGACATGCTCGCCAAGGGAAAACGCCGTCCCTGCTGCTTCGACCGCTCCGGCATCTATTCCCAAAGCCTGCACGCCCCCGAGGCGGAAGAACTCCCGGACGGATGAGACAGCGTTCGGCCGGCTCACTTCCCACAGGCCGTCGCCATCCTGTTCTCTTCCCGTCCCCGGGTCCCGTGGCCAACCGCGACGGCATCTCCTTCCGCCGAGGTCTGCGGTATACTCTCCACCGTCGTTCCGGGGGGACAAATCCAATCACGGAGAGCCGATACGGCCCCTTCAGCACCGATTCGCACGCACGAAAGCGGATCGCGTTGTCCTCGCCCGTCTCGTCTCCGGCTCACCCGGGTCCCTTCCGCTCAAGGCATTCGCCATGCGTTCGCTCATTTTCGTTGTCGGTTTCCTGTTCATTCTCTGTGGGGGGCAGACCATGTGCAGCGCCGGTGAAATTGGATTTGCCGAAGACTTTGTCTTTGCCCCCGAACGATCTTCCGCCCTGGCCCAGCTCATCCCGGGAACCGAGGAGTTCTACTACTACCACTCCCTCGACCACCTTGCCCACGAGAGGTACGACAAGGTCCAGGAATTGTTGACTCCCTGGGTTCAACGGCATGGCGAGACCGCGCGGGTCTGGCAGATCCGCACCCGCCTCGCCCTGCTGACCTATCCCCGCAATCCCCGGGGCAGCCTTGATCACCTCCAGCGCCGACTGGGGCTCTCCTTTCCTCACCAGAAGGAAGACCCGACCGCCGAGCCGAATCTCCCCACCCAGCTCGACCAGGCCCTCATCGCGCGGGCCGCCTACATCGAACGCACCAATGACGCCGCTCCCGACAACCTGACCGGGTTTGAAGACTCGGCCCTGGACTGGCTCGTATCGTCCGACCTGCCTCCCGACCGCCGGCGCGAACTGCTCAGCCGGTTGACCCGGCCCGACTTTCCCGGACTGGTGAAATCGATCGTCGCCGACCTCGATCACCCCAATTCCGGCGGTTTCGGGTCTCTCCCCATCCACAACCTGCTGCTGCGTTCACAACTCGACGAACTGCTGCGACTGAAGCCCGACCTTCTCAATCAACAGGCCTTCGTCCGGGCCATGCTGACCAAGCTCGGCCCCACGTCGGAAGAAAACTGGCGCACCACCCCCGCCCTGCTGCAGGCTCACCTCGAACGGCTCGCCCGGTTTGCCGGCAAGCTCAACCAGACCCACAACACCCTCAAGGCCCACGTGCTGTACCACCAGTTGCAGCTCGACCTCAGGCAGGGCAAACCCGACAAGACCCGGTTCCTCACCTACCTCAAGCTCCCTCGCCCGGTCCCCTACGCCCCCCGCAAGTTCCTTGAAAGCGAGGCGGTCCGCCGGTTCCCCTGCCGGCTGGAAGACAACTACGACGGGCTCACCCGGCTTGCCCCCATTGGCAATGACGAACCCCTCGTTCGCGAGTACCTGCTGGCATTCCTCAAGGATGCCGGCGACACCCGGGAATTCGAGCCGTACGTCAATGATGACTACCTCCGGCCATTGTTCGCCGAGGCGAAAATCACGAACGGCCTGGGGAATGTCGAGCAATGGGCCAGCCTGCTCACTCCCGAGCAGTATCAGCAACTCAAGGACCGCATCGACCTCGCCTTCCTGCCGACGAACCCCGGCGACTTCCCGGTCGAACAGCCGGTCACTCTCGAGCTGGCGGTGAAAAATGTCCCCACGCTCATCGTCCGCGTCTTCGAGATCAACACCACCGGTTACTACCGCGAACATGGTCGCGAAATCGACACCAACATCAATCTCGATGGCCTCGTCCCCAGTTCCGAGCAGACTTTCCAGTACCCGGATCCCCCGGCACGCCGCATCACCCGCCGGTTTGAGTTTCCCCAACTCAATCGCCCGGGCGTCTACATCATCGATTTCATCGGCAATGGTCAAAGCAGCCGGGCCCTGATCCGCAAGGGACGCCTGCAGCACGTTGTGCGCACAACCGCCAACGGCCAGGCCTTCACCATCTTCGATGAGACCGGCCAGCCGGTCCCCGAAGCGACCCTCTGGCTGGGAGGACGGTCGTATTCCAGCATCGACAACCGCCCCATTCTCGTTCCGTTCAGCACCGCTCCCGGCCGGGTTCCCCTCATCATCACGCGGGGAGACTTTTCGTGCCTCGACTTCTTCGAGCACCAGGCCGAGAACTACTCCTTCGCGGCGGGCATCTACGTCGACCGCGAAGCCCTCATCACCCGCCGCAAGGCGTCGGTCGTCGTCCGGCCGGGCCTGTTTCTCAACAACACCCAGGTGCCGCTCGACCGGGTTGAACAGCCGCGGCTCACGATCATCTCGACCAACCTGGACGGCATCCCGGTCTCGCAGGTGGTCAACGACTTCCCCCTGTATGAAGACCGCGAGACCGAGCACGAGATCGTGGTGCCCGCCCGCATGGCATCGATCCAGTTCACCCTCTCGGGTGTGGTCAAACGCCGGACATCCGGGGGCGAGCCGCAACCGCTGGCGGTCACCACGAGCTACGCGCTCAATGGCATCGAGCGTTCCGAGTCGACCGCCGACCTGCACCTGGTCCGGACCGAACAGGGCTACCTGCTCGAACTGCGGGGCAAGACGGGAGAACCCCGCAGTTCCCGCCCGGTGACGATCGCCCTCAAGCACCACGATTTTCGCACTCCCTTCACTGTCGCGCTCAAGACCGACCGCGGCGGACAGATCGACCTCGGCCCCCTCAACGAGATCGACATGATCACCGCCACCGGTTCGCACGGCCCCGGCCACACCTGGGCGATGGATCGCGACCAGTTCACCACGGGGACCGTGCTGCACGCCCGGGTGGGAGAGTCTTTGACCGTCCCCTTTTTCCCCAAACCCGGGGGAACGCTCTCCCCGGCCGAGGTCTCGCTGCTGGAACTGCGCGGAACAACCTTCGTCGCCGACCGGTTCGGGAACATCCGCATCAAAGACGGCCTGCTGGTGATCGAGGGGCTTCCTGCCGGGGACTTCGATCTCTGGCTGAAGACCACCGGCACCCGCATCAGCCTGCGGGTCTCTGCCGGTCAGAAACAGGGGGCTTACCTCGTGGGGCCGGCACGCCTGCTCGAAACCAGCCGGCTGGCCCCCCTGCAAATCGCCTCGCTCGAAACCGGGGCGACAACGCTGACCGTCAGACTCGCCAATCCGACGAAGTTCACCCGCGTTCATCTCTTCGCCAGCCGGATGCAGCCCGAGTATTCCGCCTTCGAGCAGCTCGCCCGCGTCCGGGCACCGGGCCTCATGGCGTTCACCCCCTCGCAGGTGCAGACGCTGTACCTGACAGGACGCAACATTGGCGACGAATACTCGTACATTCTCAATCGTCAGCGGGCCCAGAAGTGGCCCGGGAACATGCTCGAACGCCCCAGCCTGCTGCTCAACCCCTGGGCCGTCCGCGAAACCCAGACGGGCGAGCAGGTCGCCTCCGGAGGGGACGATTTCCGCGCCGCAGGCGATCCCGTTGCCAGCAGCGCCGCTCCGGGTGAGTCGGCACCGGTCTCCCGGTCGTCGACCGAGGCCTTTTTCGCCAACCTCGACTTCCTCGCCGAGTCGTCGACCGTCCTCACCAACCTGCTTCCCAACGAGCAGGGAGTGCTGGAGATTCCGCTGGCCGAGCTCGGTCCCCATCAGCACCTGGTCGTGGTCGCGGTCGACCCCCTCCAGGTCGTCGCCCGCAGCCTGGCCCTCCCCGAGAAAAATCTGCTCATCGTTGACCAGCGGTTGGCACGACCGCTCGATCCGCAGAGGCATTTCACCCAGCAGAAACAACAGACCCTGGTCGAAGCGGGAAAGCCCTTCCTCCTCGATGACGCCTCGGCCAGCCGCTTCGAGCTCTACGACAGCCTGGCCCGGGTCTACGGCCTGTACCGCACGCTGTCACAAGATCCCCTGCTGGAGGAATTTGCTCCGCTGCTGACGTGGCCGAAGATGACGGCTGACGAAAAACGCTCCTTTTACTCCAGGAATGCCTGTCACGAACTGAACTTCTTCCTCTCCCAAAAGGATCCCGAGTTTTTCCGGGAGGTCATCCGCCCCTATCTCGCCCACAAACGGCACCCCACGTTCCTCGATCACTGGCTGCTCGAGGACAATCTCGACGAATGGCGACAGCCGTGGCGTCATGCCCAGCTCAACGTGGTCGAACGCATTCTCCTCGCGCAGCGTCTCGCGGGGGAACGCCCCCTCACCGCCAGGCACCTCTCTGACCTGCTCGCCCAGCGTCCCCCCGATCCCGACCACCTGGAGGAACTCTTCGAGACCTCCCTGCAAAGCACCTCTCTCTCGCTCGACAGTGACTTCGCCGAATTCACCGAGGAAATGGGCCTGCTTGAGCAGACGGTGACAGGCGGCGGCCGAGGCGCGATCAACGGACCGGGCTCACAGATTCACGCAGGAGCAGATTTCCGCTTCAATGCCCCGGGGGGAGGCGGCATGGGTGGCATGGGAGGCATGGGCGGCGGAATGGGTGGTGGAATGGGCGGCATGCGGGGTGCCAAAGGTCGATTTCCCATGTCGGCCCCCCCCGAGGGTTCCACCGGGAGTGACTCCCGGAAGAAACTGGGGGCCGAACTCGCCAAGGAACAGACCGAGAAGAGTGAAGAACGGGCCAAACTCTCCCGTCGGGAATCAAGCATGTTTGGTCGCCGCGCCAAGGGGACCGAGGGACGCGAGGTCGACAAAGACCGGCTCGGCGATCTGCCGGCTGGCGATGCCGATCGCGACCAGACCCATTATTTCTTCGATTCCGACGGCACCGGCGTCGCCGACGATGCCCCGCGCGATCTCTTCCGCCAGCCGGAAAAGACCCGCGAATGGGCCGAGAACAATTACCACCACCAGCTCATGGCCGAGCAGGATGGCGACCTCATTCCGGTCAACGCCTTCTGGCGGGACTACGCCCGGCACCCGGCTGGCCAGCCATTCGTGTCGCGCCACTTCGCCGAGGCCTCTCGCAACTTCCCCGAAATGCTGATGGCCCTCGCCGTGCTCGATCTCCCCTGGGAGTCTCCCCCGCAGGCACCAAAATACGACGGGCCCAAAATGACGCTCGAATCGCCCGTCCCGGCGATCGCCATCCATGAGGAAATCCGCGAGGTTCCCATTCAGGATGCCACCTCCCGAGTGCTGGTGGGGCAGGCGTACTTCCGCCATGGCGAACGGCACCGAATCGTCGATGGCGAACAGGTCGACCTCCACGTGACCGACGAGTTCCTCGTGCACACGGTCTACGGCTGCCAGGTCGTCATCACGAATCCGAATTCCACCCGGCAGAAACTGACTGTCCTGCTGCAGATTCCCCAGGGAGCCATTCCCGTCCTCAGTGGCCGGGGGACGAAGTCGGTCTTCCTCACCCTCGAGCCGTACCACACGCAGACCCTCGAGTACTTCTTCTACTTCCCGGCGGCTGGTCAATTCGCCCACTTCCCCGTCCATGTCTCGCGCAATGACACCATTGTCGCCTTCGCCCCCCCCTTCACCCTCAACGTCGTCGACAAGCCGACGAAGGTCGATGAAGAATCGTGGGATTTCGTCTCGCAGAATGCCGCTCCCGAGGGGGTCCTGGCGTATCTCGACACCCACAACATCAACGCGCTCAATCTCGACCAGATTGCCTGGCGGATGCACGACGCGAAGTTCTTCGAGGCGGTGCTGGCCCGACTGGCCGACCGGCATGTCTACCAGCACACCCTCTGGTCATATGCGCTCAAACACAATTCCGTCGGCCCCGCACGGGAATACCTCCAGCACTGCGACGGGCTGGTCCAGGAGGTGGGAGGACGACTGCGCAGCCCGCTGCTGAACGTCGATCCGCTGCTGCGGCGGACCTTCGAACACCTCGAATACCGCCCGCTCGTCAACGCCCGGGCCCACGCCCTCGGCAAGCGCCGGCAGATCGTCAACGATCGCTTCCACGAGCAGTATCACCACTGGCTCGATCAGGCCGCGTTCGATGCCGAACTCTCACCCGACGACCACCTCACCGCCACCTGCTACCTGCTGCTGCAGGACCGTGTGGCCGAGGCGCGGGAGATGTTCGCCCGGGTGGCCCCAAACCAAATCTCCAGCCAGCTGCAGTACGACTACTGTGCCGCCTACCTCGACTTCTTCAACGATGCCCCCTCCCAGGCCCGGGCCATTGCCCAGCGCCACGTCGACCATCCGGTCGATCGCTGGCGCAACACCTTCCGTGCCATCCTCGCCCAGCTCGACGAAGCCGAGGGGAAAACCGCCGAGCTGGTCGATCCCCGCGATCGCAACCAGCAGCAGGGAGCCCTTGCAGCCACCGAGCCAGCGCTGGAGTTCCGGGTGGAGTCGGGAGAAATCCAGCTCGACTACCAGAACGTCAAGCGCGTGCAGATCCAGTACTACCTGATGGATGTCGAACTGCTCTTCAGCCGCAATCCGTTCGTCCAGCAGTTCCGGGGGCAATTCAGCGCGATCAAGCCGAACCAGGTCCAGACGGTCGTCCTGGTCGACGGGACCGAAGACCCGCCCCAGGGGGTCTCGGGGACACGAAAAATCCCCCTCCCCGCCCCCCTGCGCAACAGGAATGTGCTGGTGGAAGTGCTGGCCGAGGGGGTCTCCCGCTCACAGGCGTACTACGCCCACTCGCTCTCAGTCCAGGTGATCGAGAACTACGGACAGGTCCGCGTGACCCAGGCCGAAGGGGGCCGTCCGGTCTCAAAGGCCTACGTGAAGGTCTACGCCCAACTGGCCGACGGTTCGGTGAAGTTTTACAAGGATGGCTACACCGACCTGCGCGGGCGGTTCGATTACGCCAGCCTCAGCACCGACGACCTCGGCGGCGTGCGCAAGTTTTCGATTCTCATCCTCAGCGACCAGAACGGAGCGCTGGTCCGTGAGGCGACACCGCCGAAGCAGTGAGTTGGTCGATCGTCAGAGGGTTGATCTTCAGAGAGTCGATC
>DNUF01000223.1:0-193 GCA_003508595.1 Planctomycetaceae bacterium | reverse complement strand
GATCTTCAGAGAGTCGATCGTCGGAGGGGCGATCGTCAGAGGGTTGATCTTCCAAAGGTTGATCCGAAATATAGGTCGACTGAGAGTAGGTCGGCCGACAGCAGGTCGGCCAATTCCCCGCGCGATCACAGACCTCCCCGGTGCGCAGCACATGCTCCCTTATTTATAAGGTGCGCAGCACCAGTTCCCCCCC
>DNUF01000078.1:26485-38911 GCA_003508595.1 Planctomycetaceae bacterium | reverse complement strand
AAGGCGGCGCGGTCGTGCTGCTTGCCGAACGGTGTGTCCAGTCAGCCACGGCAGGCCTTGTGGCGGACGGCGGCGACCTTGAGGGCTGGGGCCGGGGCCGGCGGGGCGGTGGGACTTCTCAGATCGGCCTGGTCATCATTGCCGTGAGCGTCTGCGAACTGAGGAACAGGCGGTAAGGTTGGCCTGGCATTTCGGCGAAATCCCATCGCTGGTAAAAGGCTTTCGCGCGATCGTCAACGCAGTCCAGAATGACTGCGACGAACGCAAACGTTTGGCCTGCGTCGTAGCAATCACGCAGAGCCTGTGCCAGCAGAAGATCTCCCAACTTCTCACTGTGACGGGTCTTGCTCACGCCGAGCCATGCGAGGACAGCAACCGGCAACGCCCGTCGCGGCAGTTTTCTCGCGAGATCCACGGGCAGGTCACCAAAATCAACCTGACCCGTCGCGAGCGTGTAGAAGCCAGTCACCGCTCTGTCCTGATCGATCAGGACCCTCGTTGCCGAGAGTCTCTTGTCCTGATGCTGCAGGGTCCTGGTGTGCAGCCAATCGTTGACCTCACGCTGGCCGCAATCAAACAGGTGGCGCTGATGTTTTCGCTGCAGCGGTTCGAACGAAAATCCCGGAGGGAAGGCGACCCCGGTCACTGCGTACCTCGCATGATGACGGCCAGCCGTTTTTGAGCTGGCGTCAGTTTCGGTGGAGCCTGCAGAGCCCGCCAGAAAGCCAGTTGTTCGTCCGGACTGAGCAGCACCGTCTGCTCACGGGCACTGGCGACCTCCCGACGCGCCTGAGCGACGGTGACCGTTCGGACGTAGTCACTGACGCTGATCCGGCGCAATTGCGCGGCGTCGGTCAATGCCTGCTTACTGTCGGCATCAAGCCGAACCATCAGGGAACTGGACTTTTCGGCGGCGGCCTGATTTGTTCGTCTGCCCATGGTAATTTCTCCTTCTCAAACAGTGTATTGCATTGTGCAACACAGTCAAGATATTTGGTGAGGATGTCAGCGCGACAGCAATTGCAGCCTGTGGTGACGGCACTGCCACTGGAGATGGTGAACTCCCCCCGCCTCGCCCCGCTCCTGGAAACCAGGCGGGGGCGAAGAATATCACGAGGCACAATCCCCCAGTCGGGAGAGCTGCCCGGTCAGAGTTGTAGCTGATGAAAAGACGAAAAAGGGCCCCCGAAAGAGACCGGGTTGTTCACTCTGAGAGGGGTGTTCATCAGAGACATCGAGAGTTGGAGAGGCGATCTTGGGGGTGCCAGTGGGGAGACGGGAAAGGTGTCAGGACTCGTTGTGCGGTCTTCTCCTTGGTCGCAGGGTTGACTGGAGGTTGAGTTGCAGCGCGATGCGCTGAACCCAGGCCTCGTCGCCCAACGGTGTGCCTCGGTTGACTCTGGTACGCACTGCGGTCCGAACTGCGTGCAGTTCCGCGGCGGTCAGTGGCTTGTTGACCCGCTCGGCCCAGCGGAATAGGCGGGCCATCGGCCAGGGGAAGAGTAGGGCCGGATCTCATTCGGGCTTGTACAGCCAGCGGTTGAACGAACCCGATCGCCAGTCCTCGGCTCGCGGAACCAAGCCCGCCCGCTTCGTCCGCACGTCGTGGTCTTACCATGCCGACAGCCTAGCCGGGATCTGCTCTCTTGAAACGAATCCTGACATTGTTTCCCTCTCCCAGAAGGGGAACCTGATTCCAACCCGGAACCAATGGTCGCCCCCGAAAAGCAGGGGAGATCTTTGCCTGAACTACCTCGAAGAGGTTTTCTTCTATAGCCCAGGGTTGCCGCGCAGCGGCTACCCTGGGTTTGCGATCCGCATCAACGCCGGAGCCCTGAAGGGGCTCGCTTGACCGAGCATTTTGATGCCGTCGCCGCAGTTCATCGCACGTTCGGCACATCCCTCACTCACCTCGCATCCCTGCCCCACATCTCATAGAGTCTGAACGACACAATCAGCCGTCAACGCGGAGGAAGCATGCCTCAATCACTGTCCCGAATCATCCTCCATCTCATCTTCTCAACCAAGCGGCGTCAGCCGTGGTTGTCGGATCGGACGCTTCGCGGCGAAATGCAGGGTGTCCTGGGAGCGCTTTGCAACAGTCTGGGATGCCCGCTCGTGCTGGTGGGAGGTGTGGAGGACCATGTGCACATCGCCTGTCATTTGGGACGGACGCGAACGGTTGCCGACCTGATCAAGGAACTCAAACGCGAGTCAAGTCAGTGGGCCAAGCAGAAATCGCCATCGCTCCGCGATTTCGAATGGCAATCAGGCTATGCGGCGTTTTCGATCAGCCCGAGTCATGTCGAGCCCCTGGTGCAATACATCCGTAACCAAGAAGAGCACCATCGCCAGGAAAGTTTCCAGGATGAATTGCGGAGGATTCTGGCAAGGCACAATCTCGAGTGGGATGAGCGCTATCTCTGGGATTGATCCAGTTCGCTGCCGGTGGGGCCAGGCGTCATACTCCCGGCCAGATTCGACACGATAAATTGACCGACTTCGTGCGCGTTGGGGGCCGCGCCACCGCCCGACGTTCAAGCGAGCCCCTTCAGGGCTCCGGTGCGCATGGGGGACCGCAACCCAGGGTAGCCGCTGCGCGGCAACCCTGGGCTATAGAAGATAACCTCTTCGAGGTAATTCCGATCCAAGTCCAGCACCGAACCACAGGTGCCATCCCAGGGAGCCCTCAAGCGCCGGCCGTCTGTGGCGAGGGAAACAGGTCGACATTCGTCTCGATATCACATCACACGCTCACTTCGCCCCGGCCCGGGCCCGCTCGATGGCGAAGTCGATCAGCGGTTCGCAGCGGAAGAAGCCTTCCCAGTAGTTGTGTCCCTGCCCGGGAGCGACATTCAGCGTGACCAGGTCGGACACCCCCGCGTCGGCATAGATTTTCTGGAAGGCTCCCGAATTGGCTTCGAGGGGGACCACCACATCCTGGTCGCCGTGAATCAGGTAGACCGGAATCTTCGCCTTCGCCAAACGCGATACCTTGGCGATGGGGTTGTGCTGGTCGAGTTGTTGGGCCAGTTGCTCGGCGGTCAACTTGTACGCCGGGGCGGCCGCTTCGAGCTTGGGATAGCTCCGCAGGTCGAAGACCGGGTAGATCCCCGCGAACCCGGCGACCTTGTCGGTGTTTTCCACGGCCCAGGCGGCGTTCCACAGTCCCCCGCGGCTGCGCCCCAAAAGCACCATCCGTTTCGCGAACCCCCGGCGTTCGGTCAGTTCCTCATACAGTTTCGAAAACAGAGCCCGCGCCTCGGGGCTGCCGTGCCCTTCTCCGACATCGATCCCCGCCACGGCAATGCCCGCGGCCAGGAACTTTTCGTGCATCCACTTTTCGTGCTGGTCGGGCAGCCCGGGCAGCGTGGGGGAATAGCAGACCCAGGGTTGCGGCTTCTGCCGTTTGTCGGCCGCCGGCCAGAGAATGAACGCGGGGCGCTTCTCGACCAGGAACGACTCCCCAGGCAGGATCAGATCTTTGACGGGGGGCGATTCTTGAGCCTGGACCGAGGCCCCCATCAACCACATCAGGGCCGCGAGGAAAACCAGCAATCGGGGCATGACAGTCTCGGGGAGAGAGTGAAAGGAGAGAGAACGATTTCCCGCGCCACGCGGGGCCGGATGGTCTCGGAAACCCTGCTCAACCGGAGGCGGCGTGACGACGCGAGGCAGCGGTCATGGGGCACCCAGGGTCAGGCAGGAGACAAAAAGCGGAAGAAACCGAGCGAGGCAGATCGCCCGCCGGAATGGTCGACCCGCCAGATCGGAGAGGAATCAGTCGATAGTGGCGGTCCAGGGATGGGCGAAGTCCTCCCAGAGGGCGTCGAGTTGCCGGGGGGCGATCTCGCCATCGAAGAAGACGAACCGGTAGTGCGAGGTCTGGGGTTGGCCGGGCTCGAAGGCGAAGTCCCCCAGTTGGGCCGGGGTGTAGACGAGGTACGGCATGGCGGGATGAATGCGCACCGGCTCGGGAAAGCGGAAGTTGTCGGGGTGGGTCAGCAGGGCCAGGCCGGCGGTCTTCCCCTGCACGGGACCCTGCAGGGCCGCCCAGTGGGGACGGGAATGATTTCCCGTTAGCCGGTCTTGGCCCTCGGACGTGCGGATCTGGCACACCTTCGCATTCCAGCCGCGGGCGCCCCGCAGCGCCATGCCGCCGTAGTGATACTGCAGGATCTTGAGCGCCGTCTCGGACGCTGCCTGGCGGGTGGTGGTGATATCGCAGACCCAGTACCCGGTTCCGGGACCGCCCAGGGACCAGGCCTGCAGCCGCCACTGCTCGGTCAGGGGGATCGTCTCCGATGGGCCCGATGTGTCGACATGCTGGTGGACGGTGGTGAATTCCCCCCAAACCGGGCCACTGGATGTCGACTTGAGGGACTGGAACCGGACCCGGCCGGTTCCTCCCAAGAGATCCCAGAAGTTGGGAGAGCGCCCCTCGAACTCGGTCCTGGTGTAGGCCAGGAAGAGGCCGCTCTGGTGCAGGTGATCGGGGGGAAACTCGTCGGTCACCACCAGTCCCGAGGGGGTCTGGGCCGGATGAATGTGGGCACTGCGGCCATACTTGGGATCGACGTCGGACGCGGGGGCCACATGGGCCGCGTTGTACCGCAGCATGGGGCGCCCTCCGATCTCGACCCCGACAAACGCCCGATTGCGGGAGACTTCGACCCGGTCGGGAGCGGGCTGGGGGGCGGTTTCGAGTCGGTACGTGCGCCGAACGTCGGTTGGCAGTCCTCCGTCGACGATCCACCACAACTGGTGAGATTGACCTTTCTCGACCGCCGGCTCGATCTGTGCATTGACCACCCGTTCGCTCCCACCCGTGGTCTCCCGCAACTGGAGCGGGCCGGGGGGTAACTGTGGATCGAGCAGGAGGTGGGCACGCCCGATGGGCCTGTGAGCCTTGGGAGCCTGCAGCGTGATCAGGCTGCCAATTCGTGCCGTCTTTTCTGCTGTGGGATCCTGAGCCCGCGCCTGGTGCATTCCCCCGGGGAGCAGTCCGAATTCCTGCAAACCCAGCAGGCCCAGGACAGAGGCACCTTGTCCGAGGGCACTGCGGCGGGAGATTCCAGAATTGCTGTGCATGGCCGACTCACTGCGGAGAAACGGAGGGGGCGAAGGGACGGATGATCATTCCCGGTTGATGCAAGTGTCAACTGTCGGGACGGCAGCCCCGGTTCTGGCGTGGCGCAATCCCCCCGGCCTGGTACTGCGCTGGCGCTGCGGATTGCCTATACTTTGCCTCAGTGTTGGCAACCCAACAGTCGACCCCGGCGGCCTTGGCCCTGGTGGTGCAGATTTGTCTCCCGGGGGGAAACGACCCTTGCCCGCCTCGAACCTGCCTGTCATCTCCACGCAGCTCTGCACCCTGTGCGGTGACTGCCTGGCCTGCTGCCCGGTGGACTGCCTGTGGTTGCATCAGGGACGTGAGATTGTGGTGGTGCCACACGCCTGCGTTGGGTGTGCGGTGTGTGCCTCGGTCTGCCCTGCAAACGCAATTGCGATGCCTGTCCAGGACTGGTAAAAACCGGTCGCGGCGGTCGGCTGCTCGGGCGGCACCGCTGGTTGAGCCGTCCCGAGAACTGAAACCAACCTCTGCAGATCCATGACTTCCCCGTTGAGTGAAACGACCCTCCGCGAATCGCTGCGCCGTGTGCTGGCCCCCGGTATCGGGCGATCGGTGGTGGAACTGGGCATGATCCAGTCGATCCGGACCCCGAGCAGTGGAGGGGTCGAACTGGGGGTTCGCCTGCCGACCCCGGCCTATCCGCTGAAGGAGGAACTTTCGGCAGCCCTCACGGAGGCGTTGACTCAGGCGTTTCCCCAGGCGGCTCCCGTTTCGATTGATTACACCTGGGAAGTCGCCGGCAGTGAGACTGGTGGCGCCCTTGGCCTGCGGGTCAAGAATGTGATTGCCGTCGGCAGTGGCAAGGGGGGCGTCGGCAAGAGCACCATGTCGGCGTCGCTGGCGGTCGGGCTGAAACTGGCCGGGGCCCGCGTGGGGGTCATGGATGCCGACATCTACGGCCCCAGCATTCCACATCTGTTTGGCGTCTCTGGCCGTCCCGCCATTGTCGAAGAGGCCGGGCCCGACGGGAAGGTCATCCAGCGGATGGACCCCATCGTCGCCAACGGTGTGAAGATCATGTCGATGGGTTTCCTCGTGGGGGCTGACGACCCCGTGATTGTTCGTGGTCCCATCCTGCACCGCACCATCGAACAGTTCCTGCGGATGACGGCTTGGGGCGAACTCGATTACCTGATCATCGACCTGCCGCCCGGCACCGGCGACATCGCCCTCACCCTGTCGCAGTTGATGGGGCTGACCGGCGCGATTGTGGTCTGCACGCCGCAGCAACTGGCGCTGCTCGACGCGGTGAAGGCGATCAACATGTTCCGCAAGGTGAAGATCCCGGTGCTCGGGCTCATCGAGAACATGTCGGGCGAGATCTTCGGCCGGGGTGGGGCGCAGCGCAAGGCGGCCGAGATGGGCGTCCCCTTCCTGGGGGAGGTTCCCATCGAGGCCAAGATCCGCGAGTACGGCGATGCCGGGAACATTTTCGGGGCGTTCGCCGCGGGCAGTCCGGCCCGCGAGGCCTTGCGGAATGTCTGCGGGCAGGCGGCCCTCCAGGTGGCCAAGAGTCTGCTCGAAACCCCCAAGATGCCCTCTTTGGAAATCCTGTAGTGGGCTGAGGTCTGTGGGCCCCGGCGGCCCGAGTTCATGGATGTTCTCCGGAAGCGAGGTTGCTGCATGACCCCCCAGACTGAGTCCCCAGACCGTCACGTTGCGTCCGTGACGACTTTCACAGACGCAGCGATGCACTCTCGTGCGACTTTGGGCCATCTCGGCGGCTGGATGACCCGGGTGCTGCTGTTGCTGGTGCTGTGTCACGCGGCCTGGGGGCCGGCATCCGCGTGGGGCCAGGGGAAAGAAAAGGACAAGTACGCCCCCCTGCGCGACAAGATGGTGACGGTCTGCCTGGAACGGGAAGGGATTCAAAACCAGCGGGTCCTTGACTGGATGCGGCAGGTCCCCCGTCACCTGTTTGTCCCTGCGAATGTCCGGAATGCAGCCTATTTCGACCAGGCACTGCCAATCGGTCAGAAACAGACGATCTCTCCACCCTACATCGTCGCCTACATGACCGAATCGCTCGATCCGCAACCGGAAGATCGGGTGCTGGAGATCGGTACGGGAAGCGGCTATCAGGCCGCTGTCCTTTCGGGACTGGTCAAAGACGTCTACACCATTGAGATTGTCGAGCCACTGGGAAAGACTGCCGCGAAAGTGCTGTCCGACCTCAAGTACGAGAACGTCCACACGAAGATTGGTGACGGCTATCTCGGCTGGCCCGACGCGGCTCCCTTCGACAAGATCATTGTCACCTGCTCTCCCGAAGACATTCCCCGCCCGCTGGTCGAGCAGTTGCGTGAAGGGGGGCGCATGATCATTCCCATGGGAGAACGCTACGATCAGGCGTTCTACCTGCTCGAAAAGAAACAGGGGCAACTGGAACGCAGGAAACTTCTGCCGGTGCTGTTCGTGCCGATGACGGGAGATTCCGAGGCTCAACGCAAGATCCAGCCCGACCCGGCCAAACCCCAGCTTCGCAATGGCGGCTTCGAACTCGCCAATGAGGGGATTGCTGAGAACTGGTACTACCAGCGCGGGCTGATCCGAAAGACTGAGGGGGCCGTTGAGGGGGAGGCCTGCATCGTGTTTGAAAACGACGAACCCGGCCGCGGGACCCAGATGCTGCAGGGGATGGCGGTCGATGGCTCGAAGATCTCGGGACTGAACTTCAGCCTGCGGATCCGGGGCCGTGACCTGCGTTCCGGGCCCCACCCCGACGAACGCCCCGCGCTGCGCATCCACTTCTACGATGCCGACCGCAAGGAACTCCCGATTGACGGGGTCGGCCCGTGGGACGGAACATTCGACTGGAAGCGGGTCAGCAAGCTGATTCCGGTTCCCTCCCGGGCCCGCGAGGCGATCCTGCGCATCGGCCTCAATGGCGGCCTGGGCGAACTCGCGGTTGACGATGTCCAGATGAAAGTGCTTCCGCGGCAGTAAACCGGCATTCCCGGATTCAAACCACAATTTCCCCCGGTTTCGACCTCTTTCGACCCCGCGACCACTGCAGAACTCCATGACCGATCAGTCCCCTGCCCCAGTCCCGTTGATTCCCGGTGCGAACGAGGCCCGGGCGGCCCGCGAGTCGGCCGTCTGGTTCGAATTGCCGGGGCGAACGCACCTGGAGATCACCGGGGCCGACCGGGCCAAATTCCTCCACAATTTCTGCACCAACGATATCAAGGGGCTTGTCACCGGTTCTGGCTGCGAGGCCTTTGTCACCTCGGTGCAGGGAAAGATCCTCGGACATGTGCTGGTGTTTGCCGAGGATGACCGGCTGACGGTCTCGGCTGTCCCCGGCTGTGCCGACCGACTGGTCCGGCACCTCTCGAAGTACCAGATCAATGAAGCGGTCACTTTCACCGACCAGACCGCCGCCTGGAGTACAGGCTTCATCGTCGGGCCGAATGCCCCCCGCGTGGTCGAACGCGTGGTGGGGGGGCCGTTGCCACGGGAAGACCTGCGGCACGTCTCGTTTGGGGTTGGTCCCTCCCGCGTGCGGGTGCGGAGGTACGACCTGCTGGGCTTTCCGGGGTATGAACTGGTGGTGGAGAATGCCGGTTGGCAGCGCCTGCGCGAAGCCCTCCCGGAGCTGGCGGTCGCGGGCAGTGTGGCCCTGTTGCAATACCTGCGAATCTCGGCCGGCGTCCCCTGGTACGGCGTCGACCTCACCGATGCCAACCTGGCCCAGGAGGCCTCGCGGACCAGTCGGGCCATCCATTTCCGCAAGGGGTGCTACCTCGGCCAGGAACCGATTGCCCGCATCGATGCCATGGGGCATGTCAATCAGCAACTCCGCAGTGTGAAGATCGAGGGGGGGGAGATTCCAGCGGCGGGAACCGAGTTGTTCCATCCCCAGGAACCCACGAAGAGCGTGGGGAGGATTACCTCAGCCGTCGGACTGCCCGATGCACCCGGTGCTGTCTGTCTCGCCTTTCTGAAGCGGGGCTGCGAAAGCCCGGGGCAGCGCGTGCTGGTGGGAGAGAGCCGACGACCCGCCGAGGTGTTCTGGAACGGCCCGTCATGACAGAGCTGCCACGGGGGGCGATCGACGTCCGGCAGGTGTCGAAAGACTATCGCCTGGGGGAACCCCGCAGCATCTTTTCGTGGCGGGTTCTGCCCGCCCTGCTGCGGCGTCCCGATTCCGGCCAAACCCTGCGGGCGCTCGACCGGATTTCGTTCTCGATCGCCCCGGGTGAAACCGTCGGTCTGATTGGCCCCAACGGCACGGGCAAGAGCACCCTGCTGCGGATTCTCACGGGAATCACCGCACCGAGCGAGGGAGAAGTCCGGCACGGTGGACGGATTGCCGGAGTGCTCGATTTGGGCAGCGGCTTCTATGAGGAACTGACCGCCTGGGACAACGCCCTGCTCAATGCCCAGTTATTGGGGATGACCCGCGAGGAGGCCGAGGCGGGGATGGAGTCGATCTTCGACTTTGCCGAACTGCGCGATTTTCGTCACGCTCCGATGGGACAGTTCTCATTTGGAATGCGGCTGCGGCTCGCCTTTTCGATTGCCATGGCACTCGAACCCGATGTGCTGCTGCTGGACGAGGTGATGGGGGTGGGGGACCTACAGTTCCAAAGGCGCAGTGCCGCGCGCATCCGCGAACTGGCCGAGCGCGGGGTGACCCTGTTGGTGGTCTCGCATCATCTCTCGGACCTCACGCGGGTCTGCCAGCGGGGTCTGTTGCTTCACGGCGGCCGGCTCGCGCACGATGGGCCGATCCAGGAGACGATCGACGCCTACCTGCGGCAGTCGCGCGAGCCGACCGGGGGAACGGTCGGGGGACGGGGAGCCGATGCCGCGTTGCGGGGTATTCGGGGAGAGGCGTCGGGGCCGGAGTGGCCGGCGGTGGAGATCGTGGGGGTGGATGTGTTGGGGGAATCGGGTCGAGTGCAGCGCGAGTTCCGACCGGGAGAATCGGTGATCTTCCAGTTGAGATTCCGCACGGCGGGTCCGCTCGATCGGCCGGTGCTGGGCTTCGGCGTCTATCGGGAGGATGGTCTCTACGTCGCCCAGATCTCGACCGAGACCTCGGGACATCACACGGGGGTGTGCGATGGCGAGACGAAGGTCCGATTCCAGTGGGATTGTCCCTTCGCATCGGGAGGCTACCGGGTCTCGGCCCTGGTGCATGACCCCTCCGGCCGTGTCATTCTCGCCCAAGCCCATTCCGCGGCGGGGTTTGAAATTCTCCCGCGCCCCGGTTTTGATTCGGCGGTGGTTCGGGTCGAGGGGCGGTGGGAGGTGGGGTAAGGGACAACGTCACCGGTTTGCCGCCGCCCCGTCTCCAATCACTGCTCTCTCCACGGCGAACTCGTGAGGAACGTCCCGGGGGCTGTTCCCGGAAGACTCCAATTCACCCGCGCCGCACCTCCACCAGCCACCCCGTACACCGCAGGTGCCGGAACAGGCCGGTTTGGGTGAGGGACTGGGGGGCCGGAGGATTCGGTTTGTCGGCGGGTTGGGTGCCGGGCGGCCAGATCGGGGTGAAGTTGGGCAGGGGGGCCAGCGGGATCTCGCGGGTGACCGTGAAGCCCGCGTTCCGCAACAGGGCGTGCAGTTCCCGCCGGCTGAAGACGTGATGGTAGATGCGGGGAATGCCCCGGTAGTCGCGATGGGTGTCCCCCGCCGCCGCCGAGCCGACCAGCCGTTTTGCCAGGTCACGCAGCAGCCAGCCCCGCCCCGCCGGCAGGAACAAATGCGGCCACAGGCTGTGGACATGCAGCGCCAGCCGCCCCCCCGGCACCAGCAGCCGGTGCGCTTCGGTCAGCACCCTCCGCCGGCTGTCGCCGCCCGTCACCATTCCCAGCGTCCCAAACAAAAGCAGCGCGTAGTCGAACTGGCCGTCCGGAAGGGCCATCAGTTCGCACAGGTTCCCCCGCAGCAGCGTGGCCGCCAGACCCGCCTCGGCCAATCGCCGTCCCGCCACCACCAGTGACGGCTGCGACAGATCCACCCCCGTGCAGGCAAAGCCTCGTCGGGCAAACAACTCGAGGCTGCGGCCGGTGCCGCATCCCAGGTCAATCAACCGCCCGGGCGTGTCAAACCACTCACTCACCAGCCGGTGGTCGAATTCCAGCAACGGCGTCTGCCCCAGGTGCTGATCCTCGGTCTCGGCCAGCACCCGATCGGCGGCAAACTCCCACAACGATCGGGAGACTCCGGGGGGCAATTGCCAATCGGCAGGCATGGCAGGGGGGGGAAAGGCAGGAGCGGGCGGGTGGGGCAAGGCAGGTGAGCTTCTGGATTATCGACTGCCCGTGTGGGGAAGTCGATTCCACGGGGATCTGTCGAGTATGGGCGGGCCGGGTTTGGGCACTGTGCCGCTGGTTGCACCTGGCGAGTGGGGGTGTCGGCAGGTTGAGAGGCCGCCCTCCCCCATCATCGCCCGTGCCGGGTGGGGTTGCACCGGCGGGGAATCTGATACACTGAAACAGTCGGGGTATGATCCTGTGGCCCCGTGTTTTCCTGCTGCTGGCGACGACGATGCAGACCGACTTCAAGATGATTCCCGGGCAGACCGAACTCGACACGATCGAGCGCGACCTGCGTTTCCACCCGACCGTCAACCCGCGGTCCAAGATGCTCTCTGCCGCGCAGATCGAGCAGTTCAACCGCGACGGCTACATCCGCGGCATCCGGATCTTTGACGATGCCGAGATCACGGGCATCCGCTGCTATTTCGACGCTCTGTTGGCGAAGGTTCTGGCCGCGGGGGGAGACAGTTATTCCATCAGCACCGCCCATTCGCGGTACGGACGGGTTTATGACCTGCTGACCGAACCGCGCATCGTCGCCTGCGTGAAGGATCTGCTGGGAGAGAACGTCGTTGCGTGGGGCTCGCACTTTTTCTGCAAGATGCCCCATGATGGCAAGGCGGTCGCATGGCATCAGGATGCCAGCTACTGGCCCCTCACCCCGTCCAAGGCGGTGACTGTCTGGCTGGCGATCGATGATGCCGACGTCGAGAACGCCTGCATGCGGTTCATCAGTGGCTCGCATCACCACGGCCATCTCACCTACCGCCCCAGCAACCCGGGCGAGCACAACGTGTTGAACCAGTCGATCGACAATCCCGAGCAATACGGGACACCCGTGGACGATATCCTGCGGGCGGGCGAAATCTCGATCCACAGCGACCTGCTGCTGCATGGCTCCGAGGCGAACAACAGCGACCGCCGCCGGTGCGGTTTGACGCTGCGGTACTGTGCCGCTGATGTGCGGGCCCACATGGATTGGAACCAGAAGGGTGTGATCGTCAGTGGCAGCGATCCGAG
>DNUF01000078.1:22179-26104 GCA_003508595.1 Planctomycetaceae bacterium | reverse complement strand
GTTCTGGTCCCGTTGTCTCCCGAGCGATGAGAGTGATATGTCGAGTTCCCGGCGGGTGTTGAGTGTAGGGCAGTGCGGTTTTGACAATTCATCAATTTCGCAGTTCCTGGCCTCGGAATTCTCGGCCACGGTCGATCCGGTCGATTCGCGGTTCGAGGCGTTGCAGGCGCTCGAACGACAGGGGTACGACCTTGTCCTGGTCAATCGCGTGCTGGATTCCGATGGCAGCCCGGGACAGTTGGTGATCGAAGCGATCCTCGGGCTCGACAATGCCCCCCCCGTGATGCTGGTCTCGAACTATGCCGACGCCCAGCAGCAGGCCGAGACAGCCGGTGCCCGGCCCGGGTTCGGCAAAAGTGCACTGCGGACTCCCGAGACCCGAGAACGCCTGCGGGCAATCTTGGGGTGAGTCCCCGGGATTGCCGGGCACGCACGACGCGGGGAATCGCAACAGTTTCCGTCGAGGGATGAGGCGACGTTCCGGGATTGGCTGGATCGGAGTGGAATTTTCCCCGGCCAGCGTCCTAGACTGGACCCTGTTTGAACCTGTTCTGACCCCTCTGTTCGAACCCCTCTGACAGTGGGGTCGTGGCGGCTTTGCAAGGAACCAGAAATGTTGTGGATGAAGGTGGGACGCTGGGGGGGCATTCTGCTGGTAACACTGGCGTGGCTGGCTGCTTCGCCCAAGGCCAGTGCTCAGGAGACCGCCTCGTCCGAAGTCACGCAGGCGCTGACCAGGGCGGGAGACAATCGCCGGAAATTGGAGCGGGCCCTGGCTGAGACTTCGGGCGACGAACGCCGGGGAATGGAATTCCTGATCGCCAACATGCCCGATAGTGATTTGCAATCCCTGTCAGCCGAGTTCCTGCTGGAGAACTCAAATCTCGCCTGGAAGGCCCGGCGGGAACTGCCATGGGGAAAGCAGATTCCCGAGGCCATTTTCTTCAACAATGTGCTCCCGTATGCGAATGTCGACGAGAAGCGCGATCCTTGGCGGAAAGACTTGATGGAACTTTGCCTCCCCATCGCCAAAGAGTGTCAGACCCCATCCGAAGCCGCCCAGCGTCTGAATTCCGAAGTCTTCCCGAAGTTGAAACTCGGCTATTCGACCCAGCGCAAGGCACCCAACCAGAGCCCCAAAGAATCGATCGAGCAGGGGAAGGCGTCGTGCACGGGACTGTCAATTGTGCTGAGTGATGCCTGTCGTGCCGTCTGTATCCCGGCCCGCCTGGTCGGAACCCCGCTTTGGGCCAACAAACGCGGCAATCACACCTGGGTTGAAATCTGGGATGGGGACTGGCACTTCACGGGCGCCTGTGAGCCCGACAAGAACGGGCTCAATCGCGGGTGGTTTATTGGCGATGCAGCCCAGGCCCGGAAGGACTCCTTCGAGCATGCGATCTATGCCGCCAGCTTCGCCCGGACGAAGCAGCATTTTCCTCTCGTGTGGGCGATGCGGAACAAAAACGTCCCCGCTGAGAATGTGACCGACCGCTACGCCCGCCCTGCCGACGCCGACAAGTCGACGGTTCTCCTTCTGGTCCGCGTGCTCGATGGGGAACGCCAGCGCGTGGTGAAGGGGGTGCGGGTGATTTCACAGGCGGAAGGGAATGGCGAGCAGTCGGGAGAATCCCGCGGTGAAACGGCCGATTTGAATGACATCCTGAAATTTGAAGTCCAGCCCGGGGCCGATTATGTCGTCAAGGTGGGGGACTTCGAACGGAAGGTGCGGGTGGTGACAGACACGGGCGAACTGATTGTGGAAATCGTGGTCCCCTGAGTGGAAAACAACCGTTGTGAAACGACAACAGGGACAAAACTCGGGGCAGTGGCCAGGGCCAACGGGCCGCAAGAGTCGATCTGACGTGAAGGAACAAGAATGATGCGCGTGTTGACGATGCTGGTCTTGGTGGCGGGATTGTGGGGGGGGACCATCTGCGCACAGGCCCCCGAGCCCAAGGCCTCGGCTGAGGCGCTGGCCGCTCTCCAGCAGGCCTTGAAGGCCGAGACCATCAATTGGCAGGGATTGACCGAGGGGACGCTTGCCAAGGTCCCCTTGACCAGGGACGACGCCGCAGCCGCCAAAGAGGCTCTCTGGCAGGCCCACACGGCGGGCATTCGCCGGGAGCGGGCGGATGAGGTGAAGAACCGCGTGCTGAAGGATGGGGATCTCGCGATGCCTTTCGCCTACACGGTGACGGGCGACAAACCGGCGACGGGACGCAGCCTGTGGATTTCGCTGCATGGTGGTGGGGGAGCCCCTCCGCGGGTGAATGACCAGCAGTGGGAGAACCAGAAACGGCTTTACAAGGTGGAGGAGGGAATTTACCTCGCCCCGCGTGCTCCCACGAACACGTGGAACCTGTGGCACGAGGGGCACATCGACCGGCTGTTCACTCGGTTGATCGAAGACCTCGTGGTTTTTGAAGACGTGAACCCGAACAAGGTTTATGTCCTGGGATATTCGGCGGGAGGCGATGGGGTCTACCAGATTGGTCCCCGCCTGGCCGATCGCTGGGCGGCCGCTGCGATGATGGCAGGTCATCCCAACGACGCTTCCCCATTGTCGCTGCGGAATGTTCCCTTCGCGCTGCAGGTGGGGGGGAACGACTCGGCCTACAACCGGAATAAAGTCGCCCGCAATTGGGGAGACCAATTGGTCAAGTTGCATGAACAGGACCCCAAGGGGTACGAGACCTACATCAAGATTCATGAGGGGAAGGGGCACTGGATGGATCTCGCCGACGCCGCGGCACTCCCCTGGATGGCGGGCTTCACCCGCAATCCCATCCCCGAGCGGGTGGTCTGGAAGCAGACGGGTCAGCCGCACGAGCGGTCTTATTGGCTGGCCGTCCCCAAGGATCAGGCGAAGGTCGGTTCGCTGGTGACCGCCCGACGGGAGAAGCAGGCGATCGAGGTGGAGACAGTCGAGGGACTTGACCGACTGATTGTGCGTTTGGACGACCGCATGGCCGATCTCGATGACGAGGTTGTGATTCGGCGGGGTGAGAAAGTGCTGCTGCAGGCACGTCCCCTCCGCACGATTTCCACACTGGTCTCGACTCTGGTGGGGCGGGGTGACAGGGACCTGATGTTCTCGGCCGAGATGGCCGTCGACCTCACCGAGGGACAATAGCGGTCGATCCTGTGGATGGCTGGCCGAATTCGCGTGACCCATCGACATCCCTTCCCGGGTTCGTCCATGCCTGACTCGCACCCTGTGAATGATCCGGTTGGCAACGGCCCCCTCGCCAATTTCGGCACCTGTGCAATCGGACTGTGGCCAGCATTGATTCTCGCCGGCCTGATGGCGGGGTGTGGTCGCTCAGCCACCTCCGCTGCCAAGCCAGACTCCGTTTCCGCTCAATCCCGCGATGCCACCAAATCAGAGGCTGCATCACCCCCACTGCCACCCTCGAATCCCGAAACCACTCCGGTCCTGTGGCACATCGAATTGCGGTTGAGCTCGGAAGCGTATCGAGAGTTGGAACCGGTGCGCGGTGGACTGGGTTGGGGAGGGGGCGGGCTGGCACGTTCGACGGCGAGTCCGCCCCACACCGCCGAGGCGCGGGCTCGAGGAGAACGCCCGCAGCCTGTCGTGGGTTTCTTCAACTTTGGTGAAGACAGCGGCGCGGGAACCTTTGGGTTCGACTTCACCACTGTCAAAGCAGACGCGCAGATCGGGGACGTTCTGATTCGGGACGTCGGTCTGCGGTACAAGGGGAATGGTTCGTACCAGACCGCCAGGTCCACCCGCAAACGCTCATTCAAGCTGGAATTCGACCATTACGTCCCCGACCAGCGGTTCGAGGGCCGGACCAGGCTCAACCTCAACTGCAATTCGCTCGATCCGACCCAGTTGCGGGATGCCTTGGGCTATCGTCTGTTCGCCGAGGCGGGACTGCCCGCACCCCAGACCCGGTTC
>DNUF01000078.1:21563-21951 GCA_003508595.1 Planctomycetaceae bacterium | reverse complement strand
TGTGAAGGTCGGTAACGACGCCCCCGAATTGCTCGGGCTCTACACTCTGGTTGAGCAGGTCGACCGCAAGTTCCTCCGGCAGCACCTCGGCTCGACCAGTGGCCTGTTGCTCAAACCCGAGGGGATCAAGGGGATCCCCTGGTTCGGCACCGAAATCTATCGCTACGAGCAGCCATACAACGCCAAGTGGCGGGGGACCGACCGGCAGTGGGAACGGGTGATCGAATTCGCCCACCTCGTGAATCGGACGGAAGACGATGAGTTTGAAGAGACGATCGAGTCGTTTCTCGATGTCGACAGGTTCTTGCGGTTCCTCGCCTGCCAGGTGCTGCTGGCCAATCTCGACAGTTTCCTCGGGTCGGGTCACAACTACTACCTCTACCTCGAT
>DNUF01000078.1:20911-21365 GCA_003508595.1 Planctomycetaceae bacterium | reverse complement strand
CACAACTACTACCTCTACCTCGATGACGAGACCAATCGCTTTGTATTCCTGCCGTGGGATCTCGACCTCAGTTTTGGCGGGTTCTTCCTGGCGGGCTCGGTCGAGGACCTGGCCGAGCTTTCGCTGGAACATCCCCACCAGGGGGAAAACCGTCTCATCGACCGCCTGCTGCGGAATCCCGCCAGGCGGGAGGCGTACAAGGTCCACCTGCGCGGCCTGGTGTCGCGGGTCTTCCACCCTGGAGGATTGGGAACGCTCGCAGCCGAATGGGAGCGCTTCGCAGAGCCGATCAGGGAGCGGGAAGCTGCCGCCTGGAGTGCCCGGGGAGAATCAACTGAAGGGGGATTCGGAATGTGGGGACGGTCGGGCATGCGACCCTCAGAGTTCATCAAACTTCGGGAGGCGTCGGTTCTCTCGCAGTTGGAGGGAGCCGCGGAGGGTTTTGTCCCTTCAT
>DNUF01000078.1:938-20664 GCA_003508595.1 Planctomycetaceae bacterium | reverse complement strand
CTCGAAGAGCCGGTCCCTCGTGCGAAGCTTTCTCCGAAGTCCGCCGTCTGTTTTCCCGGATTGCCCCAGTTTGCTAATTTATGTCCGCCACGGATGTGGCGATGTCTCAAAGCAGTTCCCGCATTGATTGGCTTCCATGGCCCGCACGCCCAAGACTGGATCCCGTACCCAACGGTCAAAAACGAGTTCGCGCACGACCCGTACTTCCCCGGCATCACGTCGATTGCGTGGGCGGCATGCAGTGTCGCAGAAGAAGGCCCAGTTGCGTGCGGCGTATCGCCAACGCCCGGATCTCTTGGAAATTGAATATGCCGAAGGCAAGGTGCAGTTGGCCCTCGCGGCGGCAGGACGGTCCGTCTTCGCCGGAGAATGGCAAGTCCGGCTGATCCTCGCGGATGGCCGCGAACTGCCCGTGACTGGAGAATGGGAGGCGGCGGTCTGGCTGGCCGATGAGGATGGAGACTACATGGAACTCCAGACCCATCCGACCGAAGAGATTCGGCTCGATCGCAGTCTGTTCCTGTCTCGCGATGGGGGACTGGTGTTCCTCGCCGACACCGTAGTCTCGCAACCTGGTGCTCCTGAGGTGGTCGCCCTGCAGAGTTCCATTCTGCTCGACTCTGCGTTGAAGGCCACTCCCGTCGTCGGTGGCCGGGAATGGCAATTGAAAACGCGTGGATTCCAGGCCCGACTCCACTCGCTGTCTTCCAGTCGACCCGGGGATGACGGAGTCGAGTTCCAGGTGTCCGATGGTGCACTGCACCTCCGACAACCCTGTGTCTCGGGCAATGGCTTCGCACCGCTGCTTGTCGACTGGCATCCCCTGCGGGCCCGCAAGCCGGCGGTCATCAAGCCCTTGACGGTCTCCGAGCAGCGAAAGATCGTGGGGCCAGCGACTGCGGTTGCCGCCCGCTGGCAGTGTGGCACCGAGCATCTGCTCTGCTATCGCTCACTGCAGGCTCCGGAACTGGCTCGTGCCGTCCTGGGAATGCACACCTGGTACGAATTGGTCCTTGCCCGACTGACCAAGCCCGGCACCTTCCCGCCACTGATCCAGATCGAAGCTCCTGACGAAGATTCCAAGTAGCGGATCCGGTGTGGCGGTTCCGATTCGGTGGGAACGCGGCCCCGTCAGACAGCACCCAGGGTCGGCCACTCCTCTGCCAGGCGCGGCATTTCGGGAGGGACAAGGCGGATCCCGGTATCGGCGGTGGACGGAATCTGGCTGAGTACCTGCTCGACGGCATCGACCGTGCTGTCGAGGGTCGATGTTCCTGCGGTCAGTCCGCAGGTCAGGACTCCCTCGAACCATTCCGGGGCCAGATCGGATGGATGCTCGATATGCAGTGTTCGCACCCCCCGCTCCTCGGCCAGGCGGGCGAGTTCCCGCGTATTGTTGGAATTCTTTCCTCCGACGACGACCAGGGCATCGACATTGGGCAGCAGGTCGATGACTGCCTGCTGTCGATCACGTGTGGGCTGGCAGATGGTGTCGATCGAACGCAGGTCTGCCTCCGGATAGCGTTCGCGAAGGGCCGAGAGTACTTCTGCGGCGAGTCGTGGTGGAGTGGTCGACTGGCAGATCACCCCCAGGAAACGGCTGGGCAGGTCGCCGATCTCACTGGCGTTGGGGATGACCGTCGCTGAAGGAAGGTCTTCGATAATCCCTTCGACCTCAACATGACCAGGGCGTCCAATCACGATGACATGGCGTCCTTCACGGGCGAGTTGCTGTGCGGCCCGGTGAACACGGGTGACAAGAGGGCAGGTGGTGTCGATCAATTGCTTGCCGGCCGCCGCCAGTCGTTGCCGTTCCCGATCACTGATCCCGTGGGCGGTAATCATCACCTGTTCGGTTGCCGGGACGGTTTTTCGGTCGGACTCGGGTTCTCTCTGGAATCCCCGCACGTCGAGTTGATGCAGGACCAGCGGGTTGTGGACCAATTCTCCCCGAATGGTGACATCCTGTGGACAGGGAACCTCCGCCACCACCTGCAGGGCATCCCGCACGCCGAAACAAAATCCAAGATGAGCCGCACGAATGACACGCATGTCAACACCCGGAAGAGAAAGGAGAGCAAGGTTCGGTCGACATCCGCGACCCACAGGCAACCGCAGGCAGTCGGAGCCCTTCACCGTGGGAACGGATTTTGCTTTGCAGTGCAAAGTGATGGGGCGTCAAGATTCATGGAATGGGACTCGGGACGGCAATCGTCGGAACGATCAGCCGGAATGCCAGCGCGGGACGAGACTGGAGTTGGTTGTCGAACGTGCGATCGTGGCAGCGTCGGCAATCACTTTCTCGAGAGCCGCAAGGTATTCCTGGAAGCGTTCTCGACCGGCTGCGGTCACCCGGCAGGTGGTCTGCGGGCGATTGCCATGCGTCAACTTTTCGATCACCACCAGTCCGGCTTCCACGAGGACCTTCAGGTGTCGGTTGAGGTTGCCGTCGGTCAGACTGCAGAGGTCTCGCAATTCGGTGAATGCGAGGCCGGCCGGATGAGCCAGGAGTGACGTGAGAATCCCGAGCCGGGCCTTCTCGTGGATGACCCGTTCCAGGCCCTCATAGGCAAATCGCCCGCTCCCCGCATCGGCATTCGAGGCAGACGAGGAGGTGTTGTCAGTCATGACGTCGCTCCAGTGTGAAGTAGAGCAGCAGGGCGGCCAGGAATTGTCCGCCGCCAAATGTGATCGCCATGGACCAGGGAGAAAACGCCCAAGGGCCACGGAACACGACAATGCAGGCAATGCCGCTGAAAAAGTAGTGAAAGCCCAGCAGGGAAATGGCCCGGGGGAGAACCGGGAGAGACGCGAAGATTCCCAGACTCAACAGGAGGGACCACAGCCCCGGCAGCAGCCATAACGAGTCGGGAGCCACGCAGACCAGAGCGAGGGTCAGGCAGGCTCCAGCCACGAGACAGGGGATCAGCATCTCCAGGGCTCGCACTGTCAGCCGGGTCGTGACCTGTCGGCCTTCCTTCCGGGCCCACAGGACAATTTCCAGCAACTGAATGAACCCGCAAACCACAGCCACACCGACCCACAACAGCACAAATTGCCACGGGTGCTCGGAGACACTGGGAAGCCAGATCATTTGGGCGGTGGCAGCCAGAAGGGCAATTCCCGCTGACAGCGCTGCCGGAACCGAGCGATAACCCCGAAAGGTCGCCGAGTGAGCCAGTTGCTTCTGGATATGGTCCAGTTGAGTCAGGGCGTCATGCAGATCCATGCGGGTCTCCAGCAGCCAGGCGAAATGGCTTCCCGAGAGAGAAGAAACGTCCATTGGATCTCCGTTCCGGAAAGCTTTGTGGAACAAAGTTACAAGATCGAGATCGGCTTGGCAAGGGGAACTGCCGGCGTTTTGCCCCGCCGAATTCGAATTGGGCAATTTGCGGAAGAGTTCGCACCGAATCCCGAGCGGGAAGACACGCGACCCCTGAGGCGCGTCCCGCAGATTGCAGGTTTTCTCCATTCGGCACGGTCATTGCATTTGAAATTGATCGTCGGCACAGCGACTGCCAAAACGGCGACCCGACTGGTGGAATCCCGGACGTGTCAAATGTTGTCGACGCCAATTTTCTCGCTGTGTTGCTGGCCTCATTCCCAAAAATCTCCCCCAACGCTTGTCCTACTACTCCCGTAGTATTTGGATGAGTGACAACCAAATCAGGTGGTGGTTGCACCCCCTGTTTCCATTTTTTCAAGGAGTTGAAGTCATGAGTCGGTTCAAGAAGTCGGCCCCCTGGGTGGTCGGTGTTGCCGGACTGGCCAGTCTCACCCTGTCGGCCTGGAGTTGGGCCCAGAAGAGCCCTGTGCCACAGGTGGTACAGGTCGATCCTCAGGCCATCGCGGCCGCCAACAGTCTCTCGCAGGCGTTCCGGGCGGCATCGCAAAATTCTCTCCCCGCGATTGTTTCCATCGAAGTGCGAGGCAAGCCGGTCGCCCTCCGCGGGGGAGAGGGGATGAATCCTGGTGACATGTTCAAGGGCTCCCCATTCGAAGAGTTGTTCAAGCAGGATCCGAGGTTCAAGGAGTTTTTCGGTCCGCGCGGCGGAGGCTCGATGCCACCATCCCGACCGCAGGGGATGGGTTCCGGGTTCCTGATTGACAGTCGGGGAGTGATCATGACCGCAGCCCACGTGGTTGCCGATGCAGACCAGGTCAAGGTCCGTCTGCATGATGGGCGGGAATACATTGCGAGCGAGGTGAAATCGGATCCCAAGACCGATATTGCGATCGTCAAGATCGAGGCTGAGGGGCCGCTCCCCGCACTTCCGCTGGCGAACAGCGACGAGGTGGAAGTCGGAGACTGGGTGTTGGCCATTGGCAGTCCCTTTGGCCTGGATGCGACGGTGACCGCTGGAATCATCAGCGCCAAGGGGCGTGGACCTTCGATTGCTGAGCGGGAGGATTTCCTGCAGACGGACGCTGCCATCAACCCGGGGAACAGCGGTGGCCCTCTGGTCAACCTGCGCGGTGAGGTGGTGGGAGTCAACACCGCAATCTCGACCCGTGGGGGTGGGAACGACGGTGTGGGCTTCACGGTCCCGATCAATCTCGCCCGATGGGTGGGAGACCAGTTGGCAACCGCCGGGAAAGTCACCCGGGCCTACCTCGGCGTGGTGATCCAGCAGCTCGACGACAAGCTTTCCCGCCAGTTTGGTGTTCCTGTTGGTCAGGGGGCGCTGGTCACCGAGATTCTGACTGGCTCGCCTGCGGCGGAGGGAGGAGTGCAGGTGGGTGATCTGGTGTTGAAGTTCGATGGACGGTCTGTCCGTGGCACACGGGATCTGCAGTCGATTGTCGAGCGATGTCGGGCTGGAGAGGTGGTTCCGATGCAGATCATCCGCGATGGGAAGGACAAGACCCTGAACATCACGCTGAAGGAAATGCCCCAGAACTTCTCGTTGCGGCGCAGTGGCGGAGAGGAAGGTTCTGACAATGGGCCGGCCCAGCCCGAGAAGCCTGTTCCGGGAAAGGTGAGTGAGTTGGGATTGCAGGTCGAATCGCTGTCGGCGGATGTGGCTCGACAACTGGGCTACAAGGATGGCACCAAGGGTGTTGTGGTCACCTCGGTCGAGGCGGATGGACCGGCTGCGACTGCCGGATTGCGGGAAGGTCTGCTGATCGAACGGGTCGGTCAGCAGAAGGTCACCACCGTCGACGAATTCCAGCAGGCGATGAAAGACGCCGAACTCTCCAAGGGTGTGCTGCTCCTGGTCCGGAATGCCCGGGGAGTCAGTACCTTCATCGTCGTGAAGAAGTAGGTGCAGTGACCGATGTTCGGGGCCATCCGCGATGGTCCCGGACGCACGGCCGCGGTGGCTTGGGGAATGACCATGTGTCTCTCCAGGACCTCCGCGGCCTTTTTTCATTTCCAGCGACGCCAATCGGGAAGTTCATGGGTATGATGGGAGACCGAGAACTTCTGTCCCGGGAAAGATGCAGACTGCATTGTTCCCCCTCTGCCCGTGCGTGAGTTCCATGAGTTCACCCGCCATCGTTGTCGATTCGCTGCAGAAGACCTATCGGGATGGATGGATTTTTCGCCGCAGGGTCGAAGCACTGCGGGGTGTTTCCTTCGCCGTCGAGAGAGGAACGATCTTTGGGCTGCTGGGCCCCAATGGTGCTGGAAAAACCACGCTCATCAAGGTCCTGATCGGCATTGTCCGCAAGACGGGGGGCTCGGCCGAATTGCTGGGTTACCAGGCAGGCGATCTCCGGGGGCGCAGGGGGGTGGGATATCTTCCCGAGACCCATCGCATTCCCAGGCACCATACGGCGAACTCGGCATTGGAGTACTACGGGGCCCTGAGTGGGCTGACACTCCGCGAGATCCGGCGGCGGCGAGTTCCACTGCTCGAAACGGTCGGGCTGGGCAAATGGGGCGATACTCCCGTTTCCAAGTTTTCCAAAGGGATGCAGCAGCGGCTGGGGTTGGCTCAGGCGATGTTGCACGATCCCGAGTTGCTGATTCTCGATGAGCCCACCGACGGGGTCGATCCCGTTGGACGCAGCGAGATGCGGCGGGTGTTGAAAGATCTGAAGGACCAGGGAAAGACAGTCTTCATCAACAGCCACCTGCTGCAGGAAATCGAACTGGTCTGCGATCGCGTGGCGATCATGAACCGGGGACAGGTCCAGCGGTTCGGCAAGATCGACGAACTGACCCGGCGGGCCGAGGCTGAGTGCGGCTTCGTACTCCAGGGGGATCCTGCCCGGATTCGCACGGTGATGGAGCAACAGGGACTCCCTCTGCCACTCCTGGAGCCCGATCTTGAAAAGGGCCGGGAAATGCGTTTCTCGCAGCGGATGCCGGACCAGGCGACCGTCGACCGGTTCGTCGATGCCCTGCGGCGCGAAGGCATCAGTGTCGTGGAACTGACTCGCAAGAAAGACACCCTGGAAGAGGCCTTCCTGGGGATTGTCCGCAACAAATCCAACCCGTGATTTCCTCATGCGACCTTACCTGGGCATTCTGAGAGATTCCTTCCGCGAGGCCGTGGCGTCGCGCGTGCTGTGGATCCTGTTTGTTGTGGCCACGCTCTTTCTGGCGGCCATCGCGCCGTTTGGAATCCGTGACGTCAAGCCGACGCGCCTTGTGCGCAATTCGGTGGTGAAATGGAATGAGTTGGCCTTGAAGTTGGCGGACCAGGCTCCGAAACCTCCGCCAGCTTCTTCGGAGCCGACCACACCGGGTGATTCGCCCAATCCACCGCCCGCCCCCTCCCCCGAGCCGGCCCCGGCCCAGCCGGAAGCGACGGCAACCGGGGCCCCCAAGGGGGGAGAGAGCAAAGCCGAGACGGCCGTCGGACGCGTCTGGAACCAATTGTCGCCAGATCTGCAGAAAGCACTCGCGGAGGTCAGTCGTGAACCGGGGGGAGGATTGCCCCGCCAGACGGCCGAGACCCTCCTGCGGGAACTGAACGAACTCCTCAAAAGCAGCAGCCTGTATACAGCTGCGGCGTGGCCCGATTCGGCACTCGGAACCGAGGCCCGGGAATTGCGCGACCGGGGTCTGGGCAATCTTCCGACCGAGGACCTCGCACGCTTCAACCGGCTGCTCCTCGAGTCGGCCTTCCCCCAGGAACTGCCTCACAACTCGGCGACCGACACCCGGGTTGAGTATTTCGGTTGGACTCTGGGGGAGGGGTTGCTCCTCTCGCGGACCCAGTTGATGCCGGTCCTGCGGGTCGTGATCAACCAGATTGTGAACTTCATGGTCGGTGCCCTGGGGGGATTTGCCGCAATCCTCGTGACCGCGTCGATGATCACCCAGACCTTTGAGCCCGGTTCAATCGATCTGCTGCTCAGCAAGCCGGTCTCACGCACCCTGGTCTTTCTCACCAAGTTTGCCGGGGGGTGTGTTTTTATCGGCCTGAATGCCGCCTACTTCGTGGCGGGGATGTATCTCGTCGCCGGGTGGCGCTTTGATCTGTGGATTCCCCGGTTGTTCTGGTGCATCCCGGTGTTCCTCTTCATGTTTGTGGTCTTCTACTCGGTCTGCTCATTGGCCGGGGTCCTCTCCCGCAACACGATTGTGGCGATCGTGCTCACGATTGTGTTCTGGGGGTTTGGCTGGACGGTCGTCCTCGTGAAGACGGTCATGGAAGGTGTCGCCCTGAATCCAAGTCGGGTGGTATCACTGGTCTCTGCCGGGGAAACCTGGTTCGGAAATACCGAGCGGGGTCAATTGCGGGAATGGAATGGTGACGCCTGGGACGATGTGTTTCAGGCGGCGGGAGACCGGCGGCGCCCTCCCGTTGCCGCACTGTCCCCCCGTTTGGTCGGGCCGGTCTACAGTCCCGTCGATCAGCGGTTGTACGGAGTGCAACTTCCACCGCCACAGGGACGGCGTGGCTTTCGCCTGTTGGCCCCTGCTGTCAATCTGCAATTCGCCGGCCCCGAAGATGCCTGGGCACGGCAGGAGGGGCCGTCGGCCCCGGCAGGTGTGCGGCAGTTGTTTCTCAAAGCCCAGAACCAGTTGTTGGCTGTGGCGACGGATGGTGTCTTTCGACTCGAGGTTGCCGAGGGGCAGGCCCTCTCACGGAAGACTTCCAAGTTTGTCTTCCTGGGACCAAATCCCCGCCTCAAACTCGATGAAGACAGTTCGGCCAGTTTTGAATTGGCCACGGGGCGAGTTGTGACCTACGGTCAGGGGACGCTCAGCCTGCTTGCTCCCGCAGCGGACGGGAAATACGAGTTGGTGGCAGAGCGCAGGTTTGAGGGAGATCCCAAGGCTCCCGAGGGGTTGTGCGTGGTCTTGAATGGCAAAGTCCTGCTGGCCCAGGAAGATGGCCGGATCCTGGAACTCGACGGAACCGACTTGGCGACCCGGCGGGAATATGAGGCGTTCCGGTACGATGACCCTCGCTTCACCGCGGTGTCACCCGACAGTCGGTGGTGTGCGGTGCTCTACCACGGGGGGGATGTGTGGTTGTACGACGCTGTGGCGGGCGAACCGATTCGTCCCCGTCTGACGGGACGTGGTGACCTGTCGGCCGTGGGATTCGATCGTGAGGGAAGCCTGATGGTGTGTGATCGGGGAACCCGGGTGATCCGCTATGACCTTGCGACGGGGACTGAAAAGAGCCGTTCGGCACCGACTCCTGGACTGCTGGACTACAGCTACTACTACGCGGTCAGGCCCCTTTACTCGATCTTTCGCAAGCCGGTGGAACTCGACAATGTGAGTACCTGGCTGCTGACCGAAAAGGATTCTCTCTCCATGGGGGGACCCGATGAGGGAGACTTGCAGCAGGCCCGTACGAAGCTCGATGCCTGGGGAACGATTCGGCACAGCGCGATTTTTGTGGCGGTGGTCCTGGGTCTGACCTGCCTGTACATCTCCCGTCGCGATTTCTGAACACCTCAGCCTCGGGGGGCGAGACGTGTGCTTCGGCCCGTCCGTTCCGTGTGTCGCCGTGGTTGCCCAGCGTTTCTCAGAGGTTGCCCTCGATTGAGGCGGCATCCTCATCTACCTCTTTCTCTTCCGCCGACGCCTCTCCCTTCGGCTTGATCAGGCAATCGCCATGATTGCGGAGGTGGTGTTTCCACTGGCGGATCGACGAGGCACGTTGTTGTTCGGTGGCATTGGGATGGAAGTTGAAATCCTGTCCGGTCAGGGCTTTCAGGTGGTGAATGGCCAACGAGCGGATCGACAACTCGGGATCCGAGAGCCGCTTCAGGAGTTCGGCAGACTTGGACTTGTTCTGCGCATCGCGCCGTGAATAGCCCCACAGCAGCTCGTAGACAGTTTCCGCTTCCAGGGTCGTGTAACGCAGCGCGAGTTGCTCTTTGAGCACGTCCGGATCACCCTCCTCAGAGACCAGCCAGGTCCGCAGGCCCACGATGGCCGCCCGCCGGGCTTCTTCATGGCGATTGCTCTTGAGGATCTTGACCATCTCCGGGACGTTCCCCGTGAGGGCCAGTGCCTGGGCCGCCAATTCACTCACCCGGGGGTTGCTGTCTTTGGAAATGCCCGAAATTGAGGACTCAACCGGTTCATCCCTGGTGAAGCTGCGCGCGAACAGCGTGGCGGCTGTCCGCACGGACGACGTCTGCTTGGACGGGGTCATCCAATCGGGATTCCGCCAGGCAGTGGCGATCGCCGGCCGGGCGGTACCGTCGTCGTCCACGGCGACTGGCAATTCCAGCGTTGCCGGGCCTTTCAATTCGACCGCAAATTCCCGTTCGCCCAGGTGAACGACATTCGCCCGCCCGCTGGCGAGGTGCAGGGCTCCCCGGCCTGGATCTACCCCAGCCCGCTGTTCAAACCGCGTGGCCATTGGGAGGGACGCTTCGACGCCCAGCACGGCATCGTTGGAGAGGGTCACCACCCAGGTCGCCTGGGTCAGATGCAGTGCAACGGTCGGGTTGCCGGCACCATCACTGGTGTCGGGCCGAATCAGCAATCGCCCCGTTTTCAGATCAACGGTCGGTGTGGTCCCCCGGACCGGTGCCTGGAACACCAGCCTGCTGCCGGGTTGCACAGAGAGCTGCACTCCGGGAATCGTGATCTGGGCTTCGAAGGGATTCGGTGCGGCAAATTCCCGGCCGAATGGAATCGCGGCCCCCTGGGGTTGAACCTGCCACGATTCGTCAGTCCCCAGGTAGGCCAGGGCAATCCCTTCCGAAGAGGTGTAGGTCCCGGCGGACTGATTGGAATCGACGGCTTTGCGTTTGCCGGCAACCGTCCGCGTCGGGCCCGTCGGGACCGTGCTTCCGACAGCCTCCTTGGGATTGGATCGACCGGTCTGCTTGCGATAGGGGGGAGACTCCAGGTCGGGATCGTTTTCCACATCCGGCAGGCCCGGTCCCTCAACGGGAGGAGCCGAATCGGGTGTTCCGTCTGTGGTCGCTGCGACTTTGGGGACCGTCGGGGCCGCAGCGATTTCCATCCCTTCCGATGGGATCTCTGGAAACGGACTTTCGGCATCGGCCAGTTCGTCGGCACCGGAGGTTGCGGTCGCCACTGAGTCTTCCGACACGGAACTGAATGGGGATGAGCGGAACGTCAGAAAACCCCAGCCTGCGAGAACGACGGTCGCCAAGGCATACATCCACCACCGGGTCTTGTCGCGGTTGGTTTTCAGATAATCGGGAAGTCCTTCTTCGAATCGGCTGGTCGCGGAGGCTGGGGCCAACACAGGTGCCACCCCTGGTTTCGTCGGCATCGGTGCCGCGGCACCGACCGCCGCAGGCCTGCTGACATCAACCCCCGGAGCCCTTGCGACCTCGACGACCGGAGCCCTCGCGACCTCGAGGATCGGAGCCTGGGTCACCTCACCCTTCGGAGCCTGGGCGACGCCACCCATCGCAGGCTTGGCCACCTCAACCCCGGGAGCCTGGGCCAGGATCGCGGAAACCGTTTGGCCCGAGAGCACTCCGTGACTCAGTGACGGCACGGCATCCGACGGAGTCATCACCTTGGCCGAATGGGGGCCCAACGCAATCATCCGATCGCGAATCCGGGGGGGGAGTTCCGCGGGTTCTTCGAGGACGAGGGCCAGGATCTGATGGCACCCGGCCACTTCCGCCAGGTGAAGATCCGACTCCAGGCAAATCCGTTCGACCGAGGCGATTCCGTCAGCGGACAATGTTCCATCGAGATATTCGGCCACGGCATTCGGGTCGATCCCCATTCCCGGCCCCGAGACCGACGGGCTCGACAGGCGGCGCTGCCGCAGCACATCCTGGATCCTGCGGGCCAGGTTGTTTCCCATCGGACTCTCCTGCAGTTTCTTCCCGATTTCCTCAGCCTGAGGAGCGGGAAGGACCTCATCGAGATAGGCCAGCAGGGTTCGCAGGGTCAGTCGCATCAGGCAGATTCCGGAGGACACAACAGGTCGACATCGAGACAACGGGAAGTCCGACGAACCTGCAGGTGGCTGTCGTCCCTCGTTCTATTGGTGACAAATCCTCGGGGAATCCGTACAGGAAAAAATCGGGAATCGCGATTTCAGGGAAATCAGCCTCGTCCACCGTCGCATCCAGTCGTCGCATCCAACAGTCGCATCCGGCAACGGCTGTCGACAAGTACCGATATCACCCGGTCCCCGGAACTGGAGTTTCCCCTCGGCCTTTCAGCGCATTGGACAATGGTCGCAAGGAATTGGTTCCATCCCGATGTGGTAATCAACGAAGAGCCAGGAGTTTCAGGGGGACTGGGAAGACTGGAGGGAATGGAAACAGGTCTTGATCTGCCAAAATTGGTTCCGATACAAGACGCGTCTGTCTGGTCACGGTCTGCCCTGTACGTTCGATAGGAGCCGATGCGCTCGGTTCTGGCGGCACTCCTCTGTTACGCAGCCTGGATCATTCAGGCCACCCTCGCTCCCCAGGTCGCTGTGGGAGGGATGACGCCGCGCTGCCTGCCGATTGCCGTGGCGCTGCTCTTGTGGATTCAGACCCCCCGGGGGGCCGTGATCTGGGGGGCGGTGGCTGGATTGGGTTTCGACCTGCTGTCGACAACCCCTCCCGGCTGCGAGACCGCGCTGGCGGTGGGGCTGGCTTCGGCTTACGGGTGGTGCCAGCGGCGGGGTGTCTGGAGGATGCCTCAAATGCTGTTTCCCCTCGTGCTGGGGGTTCTGGTGGAAGTGGGAGTCGTCACCCTGTTCACCGCAGGTCGTCCAGAAGGGAGCCCGGCGGTTCCCTGGGGCCCCAGTCTGTTGCGCGCCGCCCTGGCGACTTCCCTCTGGGGGGGAGGCCTGCTCGCCTTGTTGTCGGGACTGTCTCCCCGTTGGATTGACCGGTCATCGCCGACTTGAAGTTCTTTCCGCACGGCACTGGATCGATGTGGAATCATTCCCGATATCAGGCGGCAGACTGGTCGCCCGGCGAAGCGGACACCGCACCGCCGGACCGACCCCGCGGACGAATCGTCTGGCTGGTCCTCGTCATCGTGGCTCCCCTCGCTCTCATTGCACTGCGCTTCGCCCACGTCCAACTGACCCTGGGGGAGGAATATAGCCGGGAATTCGACACGACCACCGTCCGCTTCGAGACAATTCCCAGCCGGGATGGCCGACTGCTATCGACCGAGGGGACGGTCCTGGCGGAAGACATCGAACTCTATCGTCTGAAGGTGCATTACCGCTGGCTGGAAGATCCTCCCGATCCCGTGTGGCTTCGCTCACAGGCTCTGCGACGCCTCGATCGCCAGGCCCGCCGGAATTCCGATCTCGTTCGCCAGGCAGAGTCGGAAGTCTGTGCCGAGCAGTCGCAACTCTGGCAGCGACTGTCGGAACGCTCAGGAAGTCCCCCGGACGAACTGGACAAGCGACGCGTGCAGATCCAGAAGCGGGTCGAGCAATTGCAGGCCCGCGTCGAAGCCCGTCGCGACCGCGCGGAAGGTCCGGACCGGCCATCGCCATCGCCGGCCGCACCGGGTCAGGCGTCGTGGTGGGAAGCGGTCTATCAGCGGGTCGTGTCGGCCCTCACCACGCCTCCCCGGCGCGAGGCCCGGGAACCTGTGGTGGTCCAGGAACAACTCGATTATCACGTCGTCATCGATACGCTCCCCCAGGAAGTCGCTGTCGAAATGGAAGGACATCCGGAACTGTTTCCCGGTGTCCGGCTTGAAGCCATTCCCCGTCGGGTCTACCCGCAGGGAAGCCTGGCGGTTCACCTGCTCGGGACACGCCAGACCGTGTCCGACGAATTCCTCGCCGAACGCCGCAACCGGTTTCCCGAGGGAGATCCCCTCGACTATCAGGTCGGAGATCGCGCGGGGCTGGCGGGACTCGAACGGCAATACGAACACCGACTGCGTGGCCTGCGTGGTGCCCGCCGACTGGTCTTCAACCGCCGCGGAGAACTGCTCGATTCGCAGGTGGTCCGTGAGCCCCGCCTGGGCAACGATGTGCAATTGGGGCTTTCCGTCGGCCTGCAGCAGGCGGCTGAAGAACTGCTCGATGCTGCAATGACGGGGCCCCAGAAAGATGAGACCAACGGCAAACCGCTCCCCACCCCCACGGGGGGGGCAATTGTCGCCCTCGATGTCCGCACCGGGGCAATCCTCGCAGCCGCCTCCGGTCCCCGGTTTGATCCGGCTGTCCTGGTGACCCACGACCAGTCGGGCTGGAAAGCGATCCTCGCCGACGAACGACGCCCCCTGTTCCATCGGGCGGCTGAGATGGCTCTCCCCCCGGGGTCAGTCTTCAAGATCGTCAGCGCTGTCGGCTTCCTCGAGAGTGGCCTGTGGGATCCTGAAGAACCGCTCACCTGCCTGGGCTACCTCGACTCTCCCGAGCGGTACCGCTGCTACACGTTCAAGCACCACGGCGTCGGCCATGGTGACGTGAACCTCGTGTCGGCGATGGCGCGGTCGTGCAATGTGTACTTCTTCTCAGCCGCCCGTCAGATCGGAGCCGAGCCCCTCTTCGACTGGGCGAACCGGTTTGGCCTCGGCCAGCTCACGGGAGTCGATCTTCCTGCCGAACAGCCGGGCTCACTCCCCAGGGAACTGGGCCGGTCCGGCAATCGGGGCCGCCCCCGCAGTTCCGGCGAAGCCCTGCAGTTGGCGATCGGCCAGGGACGTCTGACGGCGACACCGCTGCAGATCGCCCGACTGCTCGCCGCGATTGCCAATGGAGGCCGGCTGGTGACTCCCCACCTGGCCGTCGCAAGGCCCGACTCGGCCGACGCCGACAGCCTCGACAATCACCCGCGATCACCGGTCTCGACCGTGGCGGAACGGATCCCCGGCCTGTCTGGCCGCACTCTCGATTTCGTCCGCCGTGGTCTGGAGGAGGTGGTGGCGCATCCGCGCGGGACTGGCTACCAGACCGTCCGTTGGGACCAGGTGCGTATTGCCGGGAAAACCGGAACGGCCGAGCCCGGCGGAGGACGTCCCGATCACGCCTGGTTTGCCGGGTATGCCCCAGCCAACCGCCCTCGGGTCGCGTTCGTCGTCGTGCTGGAACATGCCGGGACCGGAGGACATGCCGCCGGTCCCGTCGCCCGCAAATTCGTCCAGGCCATGGAGCGTCTCGACCTGCTCGGACAGCCAACCGGATCGCGATCGTCACCCGCTCCCAGTGCCAATTGAGCCACTGGGGCAATGCTCCCTGGTGAACGCTCCCAGTGAGATGCTCCCAGTGAGATGCTCCCAGTGAGATGCTCCCAGTCGAACGCACTCCCGGTGCAGCAGCGCCCCAGCACTCACCCGCAACGCCCAACGCCTGTTTCGAGCTCGCTCTTCCGATCGCACTCTTCCGATCGGAAGTCATCGATCGCACTGGCAATCACTTCGCCTCGGGGGCCCGTTCCTTCTCGGTCTTGGCATCGCCGCCGAAGGTGGCCCGCAGGCCGGCCAGTTCACTCTCGACCGTCTTGGCAGGACCATCGATCTTGAAGAAGTAGGGGCCACCCTCGCAGTTGAGGTAGACGTTGATGACCCGCCAGCCTTCCATCCGTTGCGTCTTCTGCAGCACTGGAGGGCCAACCGACTTCTTGTAGGTCCCGGTCACATCCACCAGGGTGTATTCCCCCTGCGGACATTTCCCGGTCAACAGCTTGACCTTGCGTCCCTCGGGCTCGGTCTGTCCCACCCAACGGGTGATGTTGTCTTCCAGGCCTCCCCCCTGGCCACCAAAGTGGAAGATCACGAATTCCCCCGGAGTCTTGTCTCCCTCCCGGGCGGGAACTTCGTATTCCACGAGGCGCATCTGGGACTTCGGCTGCTTCTTCTTCCAGCCCTCGGGGACGGCGATTTCGAGGTCGCCCGCCTTCGCCGGCTTGGTGGTGACCGCCTTGTCATCGGCCGCGACGAGAGCCGGCATCAGTGCCAGTGCCAGCAGCCCCACGACGGAGTGAAATGTGCAGCGCATCCGGGAAATCCTTCCGAAAGAGGGGACTCACCCATCACGGGGGTGAGTCGCCAGGAAATTACTTGGGGGGTTCCTCGACGCGGATGCTCAGTTCCTTCAACTGACGGGCATCCACCGTTGACGGCGCACCGCTCAACAGGTCCGACGCCTTTTGGGTCTTGGGGAACGCAATCACGTCACGGATATTATCGCAGCCCGTAAAGAGCATGACCCAGCGGTCCAGGCCCAGGGCAATCCCCGCGTGCGGCGGGGCCCCGTAACGCAGTGCCTCCAGCAGGAACGAAAACCGCTCTTCCGCCTGCTCGGCGGGAATGCCCAGCAGGTCGAACACCTTCTGCTGCACCGCCGGATCGTGAATACGAACGCTGCCGCTGGCCCCTTCATAGCCGTTGATCACCAGGTCGTACGAAGTCGCCCGGATCTGGCCCGGATCGGTTTCGAAGAACGGGACATCTTCAGGGACCGGGTTGCAGAACGGGTGATGTTCGGCATCCCAGCGCTTTTCCTCTTCGTTCCAGCTGAACAACGGAAAGTCGAGAATCCAGGCGAAGTGCATCTGGTTGGGATCGAAGAGCTTCAGCTCCTTCCCCAGCCGGCTGCGCAGCGCTCCGAGGGCGGCCGAGGTCACCGAGGGCTTGTCGGCCACGCAGAAGATCACATCGCCCGGCTGTGCCTGGAACTCCGCCTTGATGGCCGCCTGCTCTTCGGGAGTGAAGAACTTGGCAATCGGCGAATCCAGCCCCGCCTCAGTCACCCGGAAGAACGCCAGCCCCTGGGCCTTGAAGTCCTTGACGAACAGCGTGAGATCGTCGATCTGCCGACGGCTGTACTTCTCGGCTGCCTGGGGAGCGCACAGGCCACGCACCCGCCCACCCCCGGCCAGCGTGTTCTTGAACACGCTGAAACCGCAGTTCTGCACCAGCGGGCCCAGGTCGTGCAGTTCCATGCCGTACCGCAGGTCGGGCTTGTCGGAACCGTACCGCTCCATCGCTTCCCGGTAGGTCAGGCGGGGGAGGGGCAGCGGGAAGTCCTCTCCCCGCACTTCCCGCATCAGGAATTTCACCAGGCCATCGACCGTTTGCAGGATGTCTTCCCGCTCGACAAACGCCATCTCGATGTCGACCTGGGTGAACTCCGGCTGACGATCCGCCCGCAGATCTTCGTCGCGGAAGCAGCGGGCAATCTGCATGTACCGGTCAAACCCGGCCACCATCAGAATCTGCTTGTAGATCTGCGGTGACTGGGGCAGGGCGTAAAAACATCCGGGGTGCACCCGGCTGGGAACGAGATAGTCGCGGGCCCCTTCCGGGGTGCTGCGCCCCAGCATCGGGGTCTCGATCTCGAGGAACCCGTCGCGGTCAAAGTAGTCGCGAATCAGCTTGGTCAGCCGATGGCGGAAGAGCACCAGCTCCTGCAGCCGCGGCCGCCGCAGGTCGAGAAACCGGTACTTCAGCCGGAACTCTTCATTCGGCGGATTCGTGGTGGAGGGCTCGAACGGGACGGTCCGGCTCTTGTTCAGCACCACCAGCTTCTGCGACCGGATATCGATCTCGCCGGTGGGGATCTTCGCATTGACATCCTTCGGAGCGCGGGCAACCACCCGCCCCGTGACCTGCAGAACGTCTTCGTTCCGCACATCGCCGGCCGCCGCATGCTGCTCGGCCCCCTCCGAGGGGTCAAACACCACCTGCACTTTGCCGTAGCGGTCTCGCAAATCGACAAAAACCAGCCCTCCATGGTCACGACGGCTGTCGACCCAGCCGCAAATGGTGACGGTCTCTCCGACCTGGGCCTTCCTCAACTCACCGCACTTATGGGTCCGTAACAAGGGAACCGTCCTTCGAAGTGGCATCAAAAGCAGGGTCTTGGCTCTCCCCGGCGGGGATGCAGAACCGCTTCGCACAGGGGGCGTTCAAGACCGCTGCGAGAATAGAAGATCGACCCCCAGACTGACAAGCACCTTCGCGCAACCTGTCTTGGGACGCAGGACTTGGGGAAAATCGCCGAAAAAACCGTGATCCGGGTTGACGAAATCGCGGATTTTCGATAACAGCAGACCCCATGCCAAAGTGAATTGGCAAAACTGTGCGGGAAAATCCCCCTCCGGGACGGTTTTCCCAGAGCAGTTGGCTGTGGCCGGGTGCCGTCGAGTACGGCAGCGGGCGTGCGGCCGATGGTGGGAGAATGCCGTTGGATTCTCTCGCCCCAGGATGGACTCACAGGATGTGATGTCGGATGGATTCGAAGGTGCTTTTCCACGAGCCACAGGCCACGACGGCTGTCGCAGTCCGCGAGACTGCACCAGCCAAGGTGAACCTGTTTCTGAACGTGGAAACCAAGCGCCCGGATGGCTATCACGAGCTGGAGACCCTGATGGTCTCGCTCGGCCTCCACGACACCCTCGAATTCCGGCCGCTGCCGGGCGAGTCGCTCGAATTGGTCGCCCATGATGCCCGTACGGCAGCCGGTCTGGGACCGAGTTCCCCCCCGCTGGAAGTGCCGGTCGGGCCGGCCAACCTGGTCTGGAAGGCAGCCCAGCTCTTGCAAGAGCGGACCGGGTGTCGCCTCGGAGCCCGCCTGGAATTGTGGAAGCGCATTCCCGTCGCGGCAGGCCTGGCGGGGGGCTCAACCGATGCCGCCGCCACGCTCCGGGGGCTGAACCGCCTGTGGAATCTCGGTCTGTCATTGGAGGAACTCCGGGAACTCGGGGCGGAACTGGGAAGCGACATCCCCTTCTTTCTCTCCGGAAGGCCGGCGGCCCTCTGTCGCGGACGGGGTGAGCTCATCACGCCCCTCGATCTCCCCCTCGGGCTCGCGCTGGTCATCGTGAAGCCTGCCGCGGGGCTGTCCACCCCCCAGGTCTTTCGGGCGTGTCGTCCGCAGGGACCTCACCCCGGGGTCGAGCCCCTCATCGCCGCGCTGAAACAGGGTTGCCTGGCGGCCGTCGCCCAGCGCCTGCACAACACCCTGCAACCAGCCGCCGAATCGCTCTGTCCGTCTGTCGTGTTGTTGAAGGAAACGTTCTCCCGGCTCTCCCCGGTGGGACACCTGATGAGCGGCAGCGGCACCTGTTACTTCGGGCTCTGCCGCAACCTGGCAGAAGCCCGCCGCCTGGCGGGAGTCCTCCAGGCGCAGAGGGTGGGAAGTGTGTTCGTGACGTCAGTGGCGTGTTGAGTGGAGTTTGGTCGGTCACCTCTGGGGACCAGGTCCGCCGCGGAGGAATGTGGGTCATGTTCGGACCGGTCCGTGAATGAGTTCTCAGCCCGTTTTTCTTCACCACGATTGACTTGCCTCCGGCGCATCAGGCACCGGCACGGTCGAGGTAGTTCAGGAGGAGCATCGCCGTGGAAATCACCGAAGTCCGCATCAAGTTGATGGAAGATCCGCAGGAGCGCCTGCAGGCTTTCTGTTCCATCACCTTCGACCACTGCTTCGTCATTCGCGATCTGAAGATCATCGAGGGGACACGCGGCTCATTTGTCGCCATGCCCAGCCGCAAGCTGACCGACCGCTGTCCCTGCTGCGGGACCAAGAACCAGCTGCGGGCCTGTTTCTGCAGCCAGTGCGGAGCCAAGCTGAACGACGATCGGGCCAGCCGGGATACCGAAGGTCGCTCCCGCCTGTATGCCGACATCGCCCACCCCATCAACGCCCGCTGCCGGGAACAGATCCAGGCCCGGGTGATGCAGGCGTTTGCCGAAGAGCAGGTCAAGGCGACGCTCCCCGGCTATGTCTGCACCTACGACGATTACGGCGAAGATGGTTTCGCCACGCTGGACGATTCCGAGTTGGCCGAGCCGATCACCGAGCGGGAGTTCCGCGGGCGAACTCTGCGGATGGACTCCCCCGAGCCGAGCTCCGCCGGGGCCCCGCAACCAATGCCCCGGTCGGGCCCCCATTTCCCGGTCCCCGGTCTTCCCCGTGAGTCCAGCCGGGATCACGACTGGGTCGCGGCCGCGAATGGAGACCGCGAGCTGTCCCCCGACGAGGGGTTCGGAACCGGCGTGATGTAACCAGGTGCGGGATGCCGCGAGACCCCAGGTCGTGGCTGTTCGACCTCCCGTCCGGTGGTGAATCGACCCGTCGGAGGCAGACCCGACGCCGGCGTCCGGCTGCCCGGCTCGCCTTGGGGCGCCCGGGAAGCGTTGTTTGACAGTTCGGGAATTGGGACGGTACACTCCTGTCTCCTGCAGTGGAGCGATTCACTGTGCGAGCGTCCCCGTAGCTCAACTGGATAGAGCGTCGGCCTCCGGAGCCGAAGGTTTCAGGTTCGAATCCTGTCGGGGATACCTTCGATCCACCAAGAACCCCGAAAACCAAGTGTTTTTCGGGGTTTTTTATTTTCTGGTCGGGTGGCGGAGGGGAAAAACGGGGCCGGGTAGATCGGAAGAGCG
>DNUF01000078.1:0-757 GCA_003508595.1 Planctomycetaceae bacterium | reverse complement strand
CGGAGGGGAAAAACGGGGCCGGGTGGCACTCCGTCCCGTGAGTCGGGCCCCGATCTGGCCCTCCCAGGCCCTCCTCCCAGCCGGTCCTAGCCCATCCCGGCCGAGACCATTCCCGCAGGGCCAGCTCCGTTCGAGCCATCGTGGTCGCTTCAGGGCCCCCGATCTCCCCTCCCGTACCGAGACCGCTCTCGGCCCCCCCCCTCCGCACGCGTTTGGTTGGACCGAGCGGAGGTCACCACCCATCGACGCTTGTCGATCGGTTGCTCTGGCCTGGCCGACGGAACCTCGCGTTCTCCCGCCTGTCGCCCCCCGCCGTTGATTCCCCAAGCCGCTCTTGCCTCGCTCCCACAAACTTTGGTTTCATAAAGCGGAGGGGTCGAACCCATCGACAACCGTCGATCGATTCCTCCGATTCCTGGGCCCGGACGAGGATTCGATCCAGCCCAATCCGCAACGCATCAAGGGCCAGTGATGGGTCTCTGCTCCCAAGCGGATCAATCTCCGCGCGCTCTCGCCGGTTCTCCTGATCCAGCGCTCCCAAAACCCGCTCACTCACCCCTCTCATGAACTTTGGTTTCATAAAGCGGAGACCTGCAACCCATCCATGATTGTTGATCGACTCTCGTCGTCCGGCTTTGGTTTTATCAAGCGGAATCCCCATCCCATCGACGCTGGTTGATGGGAGTCTCTCCTCAAGCCAACGGAAATCTCCCCGTTCCATCCCGCACTCCTCCGAAGCTGATTCCACGAACCCCGC
>DNUF01000117.1:15708-22098 GCA_003508595.1 Planctomycetaceae bacterium | reverse complement strand
ATCCACCGACTCCCCGCCACCTCCACTGCTGCCTCCACTGCTGCCTCGAAAACGGAACGCAGCGGGACGGTCAGCAGATTTGTGCCTCTTCCGGCCAACGGCAGTGCCCGGTCTTCTTTCACCGTTCGGGCTTCGCGCGTGACACGGCGCGCCCCTGGCGGCCTGCGATGAGCAGAAAACTTGCGACTGCGCGCCCACGGAGGCTCTGCCTGCGAAGTCCCCCCAGGGGAGTTTCGGACTCACTGAGTTGGCGGTTCTCCCCGTTGGCTTGGAGACATGTTGGCCCGCGCACAGCAGACAGCCCCGTCAACGAAGCGTGCAACTCGGGCCCCCTCTTCAATCCGCGAATTTTTCAGCCGGCAGATTCCTGAGGCAACTGGTGGGGAAGTCAACGGTCAGTGAAAGCCAGGTGGCCCGCGACGAAAAACCGCAACGCGCCTGCCGGTTCGCCATGCCACTGGTCGCAGACATTGGCACGGTAACCGCCAGGCTTGGCCAATGTTCCGACTCAAGCGGGGATCTCAGACTTCGAACCAGGACGTTCGGAGAGCCGCTCACGTGCCCGGTTCGCGGGCGTTTCACGCATGAATTTGAGACGGAAGCGAACTATTCACGGACCAGTCGATACTTGACCAACCGGGGAACCCGCAATTCGGCAATCACCTCTTCCCGCTTCTTGACCAGAGGATCAAACATAGGGATCTCGCGGGCGTTGTTCCCCTGTTCGTGCTTGCGAAAGCCGAACAGGTAGGTCTCATTCTGGGGACGCCAGCGGTGAAAATAGAGCTGGTTCTTCTCGACGATCTCCTGCCTCAAGGCCTCGAATTGAGCCAGGTCGGGGGTCTCGACCAGGTCGACTCCCTCCCCCCAGCGTTCCGCCGTGGCCTTCGCCCAGGTCTTACCATCGGCGACCAGGTTCCAGGTTCCGGCGGGCAATCCCTGAACCTGAAGTCGACAGGCAGTTCCCGCGTCTCCCGCCGGCAATGACAATCGATCGAGCCTCAGGTCAAACGAGAGGCTCCCCCCATCACCACGCTTCAGGTTGGTGACCTGGGCTCCGGTCTGGCGAACCAGACGTCCGTCAGCCGAGAGTGCCGCCATCGGCCGAGGCGGGGTCCAGCCCAATCGGTCGGCGAAAAATCGGCCGAGCTTCAGGTAGCCGCGAGGCCGCAGATGCAGGCCATTGTCGGTCAGCGACTGTTCAGGCCGAACCTGGCTGGTGCTGATCAGGCCTTCGAAGAGATTGACGAATTTGAGCCCCCGCTGCTCGGCCAACTTCTGGATGGCGCGCGTGTACCGGTCCAACTCCCGATTGTGGGCCGCCGGATCGGGGAGCGGTTTCGGAAGCTGCTCATGCCGCAATGGCGACACCAGGACAACCTCAGCCTTGGTGACAGCCAGATCGTCGAGCAGTCGCTGCAGACCGGCTTCGAATTTCGGCAAACCCGATTCGCCATCAAATGCCGATCCCGCCCCATAGCAGACGAACACCACGGTGGGCTGGGCGGCATAGATCTGGGCTTTGAGTTGCTGATAGCCATCTTCGACCGTGCCGAAGCCGGCCCGGGCATCTCCACCGGGGGTATCGGCACTCCATCCCAGGTTGCGAAATGTGATCTGCCGATCGGGAAATCGGGCCGTCAGGGCCGCTTCCCAGTAATCGTCGCGTGAGGCGCGCTCGACCAGGGTATCCCCAACGAAGACCACCCGATCACCATCGAGCAGTTGAAACGGGCCCTCGGGCCGGGGCTTGCGGGTGAACTCCGGGCGGACAGTTCCCTTGTCGGCCCGCTTCAGTTGGCCCCAGGGGGCGGCGGCCCCAAGGGGTCCGAGTTCCGAGGCATGGGCCCAGGCGGTATCGTCGAAAGCGGGCTCACGCCAGCCGGGGACTTCGCGGGGATTGGTCCGCCACCCCTTGCCCGACAGCAGCTCGTGGGATTTGCCCGCCTTGTCTTTCCAGCTCAGGCGAACCACCAGTCCACCGGGCCCGTCATCACCATTCTCAGCGAGGACCGCGAGACAATTCCGCCCCTCCCGGAGCAGCGGTGTGACGTCATAGACATCCAGTTGCTGCCAATCGATTCCCGCGCCCGAGCGTTCGTTGTTGACAAACAAGGCATAGGTGTTGTCGCAGGCAATCTCGACGTGGGCCGATTCCACGGCCGGAGCCTCAAAAGCCACCCGGAAGAACGCCCGGCCCTTGGCCGTTTTCGTCCCTGCTCCCGGATCATTCCAGATCCACTGTGGCTCTGCTCCCAGGGACAGGACGGGAACCAGCAACAGGACCAACCCGGCGGAGAAGAACCCGACCAGGGTGGGAGGAAATACAAATTGCCGGCGAAGTGTGGGCATGGATGAACGGGAGGGGGGGAGGAGTGGGGTTGAGCACGGAGGAAATCAAACCGGCTGAAGGTTCCCGTTATAGCTTTGGCAAATTTCCGGAAAAAGGATGGAGTGGGTTTGATCCGATGTTGAATCGACAGCGTTGTACCAAAACGAGTCGAGTCACTCAGCCTTCACACGCCCATTTGTCCACCAAGACCTGACTGCGAGCGGCAACCCACTGTCAATTGCAGGCCGCGAATGGGGACTGGGAGAGTCTTGGGAGAGGGCTGTCGGGTCGCCCCACAGTTGCCTGACGGTTGCCTGAGACATTTGGAGTCGAATGGTCGCCCCGCACTAGGTTCTGGCCGCCATTCGTCTGTGGAGGGCGTGTCCGGTTTTCACCTAAGCAAAGGAACCTTTTGGAGTTGAGACGTGTCTTAACACCAGGTTCCGGGGTTTGAAACTCGGAATTCTCCCGAGGTTTGGGAGACACAGGCGTAGTATTGAAACGGGAACTGATGTCGTTTGTGTCAAGAACGTCATCGAGAAGGAGAACAAGGAATGGCGCGAAAAGACGCTTTGATGCGGTTGCACAAGAGCCTGGTCTCGAAGCGGGATGCCTTGCGCAAGCAACTGTTGATGGAGCTGGAGGATTCGTCTCCTTCCGATCATCTCGGAGGAGATCTGGCGGATGCCGCGCTTGACGACAGCCAGAACGAGATGCACTCTCAACTGGCGGCTTTTGAAAGTCGCGAACTGGAACAGATCGAGCATGCCCTGCAACTGCTGAAGACCGGCCGTTACGGCCAGTGTGAAGTGTGTGGGGAATCGATTCCGATTGCCCGGCTGAATGCGTTGCCTTACGCGACGGTCTGCATCGACTGTCGTCAGCGGCAGGAACGCCGCTCTGATCGTGGGGAAGGCTTCAACGAAAACTGGGAGTCGCTCTACGAATACGAAGGGCGACTGTCAGACCGGGACCTGACCATGCGAGATCTGGACGTCCCAGTCGACTGATCCAACCGGTTCCCGACCATCGTGGTTGAGAATGCGGTCGCTTCCAACTCTCCCCCCCTCGGGACACGAGGGGGGGATTTCGGGAACCATGTCCAAATCCACCCGGCTTTTGCTGTGGGCCAATCTCGGCCTGATGTCGTTGATTCTCGGCCGGGATCTCTGGCCTGTGTTTCGCGCCCCTCAACTGGAGGCGCAGGATTTATCCCCCCCATCGCGGGGCGCTGATGGGGTCCGACGGGAACTGGCCGACCCCTCGTCCCCCCTCCTTCGGTCGAGCGACCTGCTGGCGAGAATCGTCCGCAGCACGGCTCCCAGCGTGGTTCATATTGAGACCGAACGCCGCACGCTCCGGGGTCGTCGGGCAGACGAAACCGGATCGGGTGTCATCATTTCATCGCGAACGGGCCAGTTTGTCGTCGTGACGAACAGTCACGTCGTGAACGGGACCGATGTCTCTGACATTGCCGTCCACCTCCATGACAAGCGGGTGGTCCGTCCGGTCGCCAAACTTGAAGATCGACCGACCGATCTCGCAGTCCTGCTGCTGGGCGAACGGGACCTGACTGCCGCCCGGCTGGGAGACAGTGAAAAGCTCGATATCGGCCACATGGTCCTGGCGATGGGGAGCCCGTTTGGATTGAGTCAGTCGACCACGCTGGGAATCATCAGTGCCAAAGGACGCCGGGCCCTGCGGATCTCCGAGACGACCGAGATGCTCAACCAGGATTTCCTGCAAACGGATGCGGCGATCAATCCGGGGAACAGCGGCGGCCCCCTCATCGACATGTATGGCTCGGTCGTCGGGATCAACTCGGCCATCGCCTCCAACAGCGGCGGCAACGAAGGGATTGGGTTCAGTATTCCAAGCACACTCGTCAGGACGGTCGTCGATCAACTCTTGACGACTGGACGGGTCGTGCGGGCCTACCTGGGAGTGTCGCTCGATCCGGATTTCAATTCTGAGGCCGCTGCGGCTCTCAAGCTCGACCGGGCCCGCGGGGCCCGCGTGCTGCGGGTGAATCCGGAGACTCCCGCGGATCGGGCCCAGATTCGGGTTGATGATGTTGTCCTGACCTACGATGGCAATGAGGTGCAGGATGAGAATCACCTCATCAACATGGTCAGCCTCACCCCCGTGGGACGCAAGGTCCGGGTGGTGGTTTTCCGGGAGGGGAAATACGTGACGCTCGACATCACCCTGACCGACCGCGAGAGCCTCGACAAGGCCGAATTGGAACGGCGAAAGTGATTGGCTCCGGTTGGTCCAGATCCCATCACCGTGGTCTGACTTCTCCGATCAGCCAGTGAGTTCCTGTCGAGGATTTCGCGCAATTTTTGTCCAAGGAACCGGGACGGACGAGATTCAGCCCCAGAGATTGGTTTGGCGATTGCCAGCCATGAGCGTCCGTGCGAGATCTCAGGATCTTCAGGGACCAGGGAACGGGACAATTTGCCCCTCCGACAGCAGTCAGCCCACTCCAGTGACAATCCTCCGTGGGAGAGAACTGAGAGTCTTCCGTTGAACCCTTGGCGATTGCCACCCTCCAAAGAAAGCCCGGTTTATCGATTTCTCCCGGCTCTGGGTTGCTGCTCCGAGGCCCCCCATCACCGCTGGAATTCATTTCCTGGTCCAGCCCCACCCGTCCTCCTGGAAAGGGGGGGTGCTGTCCACCTTCGGTTCCACGGGAGTGCCCGAGGGAGACACCAATCGCTGGCCTGAGACAGTGTGGTTTTTCCCTGCCCGGGTCTGTCCGCTGTCTCATTCCCACGCCATTGAAGCGCAGTGGCACCGTGCGACCGGGGCCAAGTTCGAGTCCCGCGAGATCCCGGGCAATCATTTGACGATGCTTGCCCCCCCTGCAGTGGATTTTCTCGCCCAGGCACTGTGGACAGACATCAGTGCAGCATTGGCCTGCAGGGCCCAATATTGACCCGCCAGTAATCCCGTGTCGTCCACCTCAGCCGGGACAGGCGGGTCTCTGCTCGACTGGCTGTGCCGACGGCGCGGAAACCAACCTTCGTTTCCTTCCCCGGTACCCGAGGGCCGTCTCTCGGGCCACATTGCCAGTCCTTGCTGGCGATCCGAGCCGGGGCCTGTCCGACGTCCCGGAGCGGGGTTTGCCCCTCCCCCCCTTGATTCATCGCCTCAGGACAGAGCGGGATGAAGGGTGCCTGGATTTCGTGAGAACCCGGTTGCCGCTGTTCCCAGCACCTCGGAGATCTCCCTCGGGCAGCCGGAAATTTCGAACGCTTGAACAGGAACCGACAATCTTGGATCATAACTCTTCAACCCATTTCGCCCCCCGGCCGCGCTCAACCAAGCGCCGCGAGGATTGAATTGCCCCAGCCCCAGACTCCCATTTCCGCCGTTTTCAGCCAGCTCCACTCCCAGGGGAGCATGGCCTTCATGCCTTTCATCACGGCTGGTGATCCCGATCTTGATTTCACCCGCGACCTGATTCTCGAACTGGCCCGGCAGCAGGTCGACCTGATCGAAGTGGGCTTCCCGTACAGCGATCCGATTGCCGACGGCCCGGTGATCCAGGCCTCCTACACCCGAGCCCTGGCCAAGAAACTGCATGTGGACCAGATTCTCGACTGCCTCGCCTCGATTCCGTGGCCGGCGGGTGGTCACCGCCCTCCCCTGGTGGGGATGGTTTCGTACGCAATCGTGTTTCGCATGGGGACGGCCGAGTTCTGTCGCCGGGCCCGGCAGGCGGGTCTCGCGGGATTGATCGTTCCCGACCTCCCGGCCGATGAAGCCGACGAAACGACCCAGGTCGCCCGTGCCGCCGGACTGGATCTGATCCAACTGATCGCTCCCACCACGACACCCGCCCGCACCCAGCGGATTCTTTCGTCGGCCACCGGGTTCCTGTACTGCATCTCGGTCGCGGGGACCACCGGTGTCCGCACGACCCTCCCGGAAGAGTTGTCGACCCAACTGCGTTGGCTGAAGTCACAGACACAGCTTCCGCTGGCAGTCGGATTCGGGATCAGCCGCCCCGAGCAGGTGGCCGAATTGCGAGGCTTGGCCGACGGCGTGAT
>DNUF01000117.1:0-15437 GCA_003508595.1 Planctomycetaceae bacterium | reverse complement strand
CGGAAGTGCTGTCGCGGATCGGAACCCACGCCAGGGCGATGCACGAGGCTGTGCGGGCCGGCCGCTGAAGCGGTTCCCGTTCGGGTCCGTCCGCCTTAACCCGGTCCCCCTTCACAGCAGGTCTCGCAGATGGTGTGGCATTGCGAGCAATGGAGCTTGGCCCGGATTTCAAAGAGCCTCCCCCCACAGACCGGACAGGCGGGAGCCCCTCCCGTCGGGGCCTCCCTCTGGGCCGAATCGGACGGCTGTGGAATTGGGAAGTTTTGTTCCGTTTGGGGCCGCGACCGCTCTGTCATCTCAACACTCCGGCCCCCCACCTGCCGGCAGGGTGGCATCCAAAACCAGTTCCCGGCACTTCCGGAATCTGCTGATCGTTTCTCCGACGTGGAACCATCATGCGCCGTCCGCTGGTTGTGATCAATGTTGTCGGGTTGACCCACGAGATGCTGGGACCGGACACTCCGCACCTCAGTCGCCTCGCGTCCGATGGATTTTCTCGTCCGCTCGGGACGGTGCTGCCGGCGGTCACTTGTACGGCTCAGTCGACCCTGTTGACCGGGGAACTCCCCTCGGGGCACGGGATCGTGGCCAATGGCTGGTACTTCCGTGACCTGGCCGAGGTCATGTTCTGGAAGCAGTCGAATCATCTTGTCTCGGGACAGACGGTTTACCAGGCAGCGCGCGAACTCGAGCCCGGCTACACCGTGGCCAAGATGTTCTGGTGGTACAACATGTACGCCCGGGTGAACTGGTCGATGACCCCGCGCCCCAGTTATCCGGCCGATGGTCGCAAAATTTTTGACTCGTACAGCCAGCCAGCCGGGTTGCGTGACGAACTCCAGGATCGGCTGGGGGTGTTCCCGCTGCCAAAGTTCTGGGGCCCAACGGCCGACATAGAGAGCAGCCGGTGGATTGTGGACGCTTCGCTGGCGGTCTTCGAGCAACACCGACCGGACCTCAACCTGGTCTATCTGCCCCATCTGGATTACAACCTGCAACGCCTTGGCCCCTCAGATCCGGCCCTGTCACAAGACATCCGGGCGATTGACCATGAGGCGGGCCGACTGATCTCGGCTGTCCGGCAGCAGGGGGCCGAGGTCGTCGTCGTCTCGGAATATGCCATCACCGACGTCCACCAGCCGGTGCACATCAACCGTGCCCTGCGGGAGGCGGGTTTCCTGACGGTGCGCCGCGAACCACTGGGCTGGGAAACGCTCGATTGCGGTGCGTCACGGGCCTTTGCCGTCGCCGACCACCAGGTCGCCCACGTCTATGTCGACGATCATCGGGACATTGCCGAGGTGGCCCGACTGCTGGCCCGTCTGCCGGGTGTCTCCGATGTGCTGGACTCAGCCGCCCAGAGTTCGGTCGGTCTCAACCATCCCCGTTCGGGAGACCTCGTGGTTGTGGCAGCCCCCGGGGCATGGTTCACCTACTACTTCTGGCTCGATGACCAACTTGCACCCGATTACGCCCGCACGATCGACATTCACCGCAAGCCGGGCTACGACCCCGTGGAACTGTTTGTCGACCCGGAATTGACGTTTCCCAAGCTGAGAATGGCCCGTCGATTGGCCCAGAAAAAGCTGGGGTTCCGGTACTACATGGATGTCATCGGTCTGGACGCCTCGATTGTTCGTGGCAGCCATGGTCGACTCCCCTCTCCGGGAAAAGAAGCCGCCGAGGGAGCGGTGTTTCTCTGCTCATCCCGTTCGATCGAGCGTGATTCGATCGCCATGACCGACGTCAAATCGCTGCTTCTGCAATTGCAGTTCGGCAAGCTCCCCGGGCAGAACGGCTGATTCCGGTGACCGCTGTCGAGGATCGCCCCCAGTCCTCATCCCGCGCCCTCGTCAAGGAAGGCTGCAACCCGAGGGACTTGGGAGATTCCGATCGCCCTTCGACGGGGGGCTCAGTTCGGTCCGATGGCGAGCCGCACCACGCGCTTCTTGCCCACCCAGAGCAGCAGGCCGGGAGTGACGGCCACCGGAGTCTCATGACTCTCGACCCGGGTCTTGTCTTCGCCCAGGGAGACCCCTCCCTGGCCAATCAGCCGACGGGCTTCGCTGGAGGTCGGGCAGAGCCCGGTCAATTGCAGCAACTTCGCGGCCCCGATGCATCCTGACGCCAGTGCACTCGCGGGGACGACGATCTCGGGAATCTCGGCCGGCAATTCTTTCTGCGAGATCTCGCGCTGCCAGCGGTCGGCCGCCTCGACCGCGTCGGCCGATGGGTGGTAGCCCGAAATCACATGCCGGGCGAGTGTCAACTTGGCCTCTTTGGGATGACCTGCCAGCAAGCGGTCAACCTCGGGGAGGGACACATCGGTCAGCAGTTCGAAATACATCCGCATGACCGAATCGGGGACCTGCATGAATTTCTTCATCATGTCGTAGGCCGACTCACCAATCCCGATGTAGTTCCCCAGGCTCTTCCCCATTCGGCGCACGCCATCGAGCCCGACAAGAATGGGTGTCATCATGCCAATCTGCTGGGGCATGTTCTGGTCGCGTTGCAGGTCACGAGCCAGCATGAAACTGTAGAGCTGCTCGGTTCCTCCCAGCTCAACGTCGGCCCGTACCTTGACCGAGTCCCAGGCCTGCATCACAGGGTACAGGCATTCATGCAGAAAGATCGCCTGCTCGGCGGCGTAGCGCTTGGCGAAATCTTCACGAGTCAGCAGTTGGGCCACGGTGACCTTGCTGCACAGTTCCAGCACATCGAGAAAGCTCATGGCCGAGAACCAGTCGCCGTTGTGCACCACTTCAGCCCGCGACAGATCGACCACCTTCCCCACCTGGTGGAGGTAGTCGCGGGCATTGTTGGCGACCTGTTCCTGCGTCAGTCGGGCCCGGGTCTGATCACGCCCGCTGGGATCCCCCACGAGAGCGGTGTAATTTCCAATGATGATCACCGCCTGATGACCGAGGTCCTGGAACTGGCGGATTTTTCGGAGGGGGACCGTATGGCCGAGGTGGACATCAATTCCCGTCGGGTCGATCCCGTATTTCACCCGCAGCGGGCGACCGGTCCGTGCACTCTGTTCGAGCTTGCGCTGCAGTTCGTCAGCGGGGACGATCTTCTCGACACCACGGGTCAACAGGGCCAACTGCTCTTCGACGGGGGGGAACGCCATGATCCGACCAGATTTCAACCAGAGACAGACAGTGGGGCCCACGACCACCGGCGGGACAGTCCCCAACCCAGTCCGAACCGGACTGGAAACGGGACGAAGATTAGGTCATTTCGAGACCCCGATGCAACGCCCGTTGCCCGCCGGGACCGGGCAGCCAAGGCCTCCCTGCGCGTCCCGCGAGCCCGGGAATGACCCTGGCGTCTTCGGCCTCCCCTTGAGTTTGTGACTCGGCCAGTCGATGATCGAACCGGCACTTCCTCCATCGATGCCCCAGACACTCCATGCCCCCCACTTCGAATCCGAATCCCCTCCCCCGTCGTCAATTCGCCAGCGACAACTACTCGGGCATCTGTCCTGAAGCGTGGGAAGCGCTTTCCCAGGCCAACCAGGGGCATTCACCCGGGTATGGCGATGATGCATGGACCGCCCGTGCCGCCGACTTGCTGCGGGAACTCTTCGAAATCGATTGCGAGGTGTTTTTCACCTTCAATGGAACAGCGGCCAATTCCCTCGCCCTGGCGACCCTCTGCCAGTCGTACCACTCGATCGTGTGCCATGAAATGGCCCACGTCGAAACCGATGAATGCGGGGCTCCGGAATTCTTTTCGAACGGAACCAAGGTGCTGACCGTCGGCGGAGCCGAGGGACGAATCGACCCGGCGCAGGTTTCGAGGGCAGTGCTCAAGCGGAGCGACATCCACTATCCCAAACCCCGCGTCTTGAGCGTGACCCAGGCAACCGAGCTGGGGACTGTCTATTCGGTTTCCGAATTGCAGGATCTCTGGGAGGCAGCCCGGAGGCACGACTTGCGGATCCACATGGATGGAGCCCGATTCGCGAATGCCATCGCCACCCTGGGGGTCGCTCCGAAAGAGGTCACCTGGCGGGTCGGCGTCGATGTGCTGTGTTTCGGTGGAACCAAGAATGGAATGCCCGTCGGCGAAGCCGTGGTGTTTTTCCGCAGGGACCTGGCGACGGAATTTGCCTGGCGCTGCAAGCAGGCCGGGCAACTCGCTTCCAAGATGCGGTTTCTGGCCGCCCCCTGGGTCGGGCTGCTGCAGTCGGGGGCCTGGTTGCAGCATGCCCGTCATGCCAACCGCATGGCCGCCCGACTGACCGAGCAACTGCGGGCCATTCCCGGGATCCAGTTTCTCTCCCACCCCCAGGTCAACTCGGTCTTCCTGGAACTTCCCACGCCGGTGATCGAGTCACTGCGGCAGCGGGGGTGGAAGTTTTACACGTTCATCGGCCAGGGCGGGATCCGGCTGATGTGCAGCTGGGACACCACGGAAGACGATGTGGATGCCATGGCGGCCGACCTCCGGCAACTTCTGGTCCCGGCGGCGACCCCATCCTGATCGTGCCGACATGAGCGTTCCGCCTGCCGCTGTGCTGACAACGACAGACCAGCTCTTTCGTCCCGCCCGGGACAACGAATTCTTTCCCTGGCGCGACGAACTGCCACCTCGGAGGTGTCTGCCACTCACGTGTGCCGAACTCTCGCGACTGGCGTATGCCTCACTGGAAACCATCGGTTCGACCCTCGAGGCGATCGGATGGCGACTCGAAGAGACATTGCATGGAGCGCGGTTCCTTCCGGGACAGTCCGACACCGACGGGTTCATCACGCAACCCCGGGAGGGAGGTCCACGCTGCATTGTCTTCCGCGGCACGGATTCGGGAAGCGTCGACGATTTGTTGACCGATCTCAATGCCCTGCCGCGGAGCTGGGACCATGGCCTCGTCGTCCATCGCGGATTTGCGGACGAATACGAATCCCTCCGTCGCCCCCTCCAGCGATTGGGGCCCCATCCCGCAGGGACGATTCTCACAGGTCATAGTCTGGGAGGAGCCCTCGCGAACCTCGCCCTGCACGATCTTCCCGGCTCACGACTGGTGACCTGGGGAGCTCCCCGTGTCGGAGATCCCGACTTTGCCAGGTCCCTGCCTGCCTCCACGATCGAGCGCTACGTGCACGCCTGCGACCTGGTCCCCAGGGTTCCCCTGGAGTCCCTCAGCCGCGAGTCACTCACCTCGTTCCTGCGACGATTTGCCGACGGGCTGCAGGACGAGAGCGATCTGGCTCCCCGACTCTGGAACCTGGTTGAGAAGCTGGATCCGTCAGCCTTCCTGCAATGGCAGGCTGGCAAGCTGCTGGGGCGACCGCTGCCGGAATATCGCCACGCCGGCCCGACCATTTACCTCAGCTGCGGGGGGAGTGTGCAGGTCGATCCTGCCGAGTCGTATCTGCGATCGGATCAGCGGTTTGCCCGCGGTGCCTATCGCCAGGCGCTCGCCAAACGGTTTCCCGCTTCCCAACTCTTCGACGACTTCTGGCAGAGTCTCAAGAAACTGGCGCTGTCACTGCCAGGCCGGGATCTGACCGATCTGCGAAGAGAACTGATTGACCTGGTCCGCTCGCTGGCCGAGACCAATCCCCTGCGCATCGTCCTGCTGCGGGATTTCGCCGACCATGCCCCCTGCCACTACGTGAGGGCTTTGTGGAACCAGGCCCGGGAAGAGGCACAGCGCACGCCGCGGGAGAGTTAGCGGATGGTTTCGTCCCGATCGACCAACCGGCTGATCCGGTTGGGAGTCGGGCGGTAAATGGGGCGGCCCACCCGGTCGCTGTTACGGGCATCGAACCGGCCATGAACCCGGATCATGTCTCCCTCAAGAAAATTCTCGAGGGCATCGTCATGAGCCAGGGTCAGCACCCCACCATATTCATCGTTGCCGTCTGGATCGTAGGTCACCTGCCAGTCACCGGACTGAGGATCCTGGGAGACCGTTCCACTGATCCAGCTGTAGTCACTGGCGCGCTTGTACGGAGACTTGCGTCCGCGGCGGGGTGCCTCGGCCACTCCCGAGGTGCGGCGGATGGGGGAGCGGGGCGGGCGGAAATCGTCGTCGTAGCCGATGGTTTCGACGGCATCTTCCGCATCACTGGGAAGTCCATTTCCGCCTGGTTCGGCTGACTCTGAGGGAACATTGCTCCCCTTGATCGAGTCGGCATCTTCGTTGAGCACACTGCCTCCGACTCCCTCGGGGATGGGGCGAGGTTCAACAGGCCGGGGGACCGGTTGCTCATTCGCCGTTGCCGGGGTCGTCGTGACGGTCTTGGGGGCCACAGTGACGCCCCGTGCAGTGCCGGGATTGGTTGTCACAGGCGGAGCCATCGCAGGTCCCCGGGGGGGGCCATATCCGGGAGGCTGGGCCGGATAGGTTTGTGTGGGATAAACCGGCGTGGGGGAGGTCCTCAGCGGTGGGCGCTGTGCCGGCTGGGCATAGCCCGGCGGGACCGGGGAGGAATAGGTCGTCGCCGGTGCCGGGGAATAGACGGTTGGGGCCGGCCCATAGGTGACCGGTGGAGGTGACCCATACGGACCGGTGCCGGTGTAGCCGTGCGGATGATACGAATGACAGCCTGCCACCATGAGGAGAGACAGGCCCACGAGGGGGCTCCAACGGGTCTGCATCAGCGAATCCTCGCAGGTTCGGCCACGCGGTTCCACCGCGCTACGGGGAGCCGAACCGGGGTCGAATCTTAAACAGAACCGGTTTTGTGTCCATTGCAGTTTTCCCCGATCTGATGGCTGCGGGATCGGCTGGGCAGCACGACTTCAAAACATCCGCACGCCGCACGCGGCGAGGGGAGGATTTTCGGGAAAATCGCTCTGGCCGTGCCGGGAGCTTTTCTGTATGGTCCGCCGCGCGAAGCCCTCTCGGGATGGGCTGTAGAAACCGGGTGCGTCACCAGGCAAGGATGCTGGCAACCATGCAGAAACTTCCTCTTTCGTCTCTCTTTTCCGTGGCCCGCTGGAGTCGATCCGCAGTTCCCCTGGCGATTTCGCTGGGCTGCCTGATGACGCCGGTTGCGGCACAGCAAAAAGCCCCGGCTGGCACCAAGGGGACGACCAAGTCAGCCGCCGCGGCCGCGAAGCCTCCCGCCGACAAGACTGCGGCCGCGAAAGCTCCCGTCAAAGGAGCTGTTCCCGCCGCTCCCCAGCCAGCCGCCGCCGCCCCGGCGGTTGACGACCTGGACGATACCGACCTGAAGGAAGACCTCGACCTCGTCTCGAGGGAGGAAATCGAAAAGTTCCTCGAGACCATGGGTCAGAACGTCGACGATGGCAAGCTGGCCGACTTCAACCGTCTGATTGACTGGGATGGAATGTCGGCCCGGGCCAGCCGCGGATTCCAGATTCCCACCAAGTCGAAGGGGAAATTCCTCTCGGAATTCCGCGCGGCACAGGATGACGACACCGGATTCTCTGGGCAGGTTGTCCGCTCGGCAACGCGGGGTGGAAGCTATACGCTGGTCAAGATCCATGAAGTGGGGAGTGAGACCCGGGCGATGTTCCGGATGGTCCTGCCCGAGGACGCCGGCTTCAACTACCACGACTACGTCCTGGGCCGTGTTGGGGGACAACTGAAGGCCACCGACATCTACATCTACGGTTCCGGTGAGATGCTGACCTCCACGATGCGCAGGGCGATGATCATCGCCGCTGCGTCGCAGGGACCAGAGTGGCTGAAGGGACTGACGGGGCGTGATCTCGACATGGCGAAGTCGGCCAAGCTGATCCGTGAGTATTCCGAACTCGCCGGGAAAGACGACCCCGAGGGGGTGCTGACACGCTTCTCCAAGCTTCCCAAGAGCGTCCAGGGGGAAAAGGGAGTCCTGCTGGTCCGGCTCTATGCCGCCACCCAGATTGACGACAAGACCCAGGAAGAGGTGTTGGCCGACATTCGCAAGGTTGACCCGAAAGACCATGCGGGTGACATGCAATGTCTCGCCGCTTACCTCGCGGCTCAGAAGTACACGCAGTTCGAAAAGGCGATCCTGAGGCTGAACAAGGCTGTGGGTGGCGACCCGTATCTGAATGTCGTCATGGCCGGAATGGAGGTCGAGCGACAGGACCTCAAGAAGGCGCGGCAACTGCTCGAAGAAGCCGTGACCGCCGACGACACGCTCATTGACGGCTGGTGGAGTCTTGTCACAGTGTCACTGCGCGAAAAGAACTTTACCGAGACCGTCAAGCACCTCGAACGGCTCGCATCGGACTTCAATGTGGACGTTGGTGATGTCACGAAGAATGCCGAGTACGCCGACTTCGTGAAGTCGCCCGAATTCGCCAAGTGGAAGAAGCCCAAGACCGCCGACAAGGGGGGGAAAGCCAAGGGGTAATCGCGCAGGTCACGGCCGAACTCCCCTTCCTTTCTGACTGGACCTTGTTGCATGACTGTACCGTCTCCTGTCCTGGTGACTGGCGGGGCTGGCTATGTGGGCACAGCGCTGATCTCGCGATTGCTCAAGCTGGGATCCACCGTGCGTGCCCTCGACTGGGAACTGGCGACCGACACCGGCCGCTTGTCGGATTCCCGAGTCACCTGGCTGGAAGGCGATGTGCGTCAGCCGGGGATGGTCCGCCGGGCCATCCAGGGATGCCGCAGCGTCGTCCATCTCGCGGCCATCTCGGATGTCGCGAGTTTTGAACTGAATCCCGCCATGGCCCGGTCGGTCAATCTTGAGGGATTGCAGTCGGTGCTGTCGGAGGCAGCCGAAGCCGAAGTGGAAGAATTGGTGCTGGTCACCCATTGCCAGGGGGATTCCCATCACGAATTCGACCGCGTTGAACGCGTGCGTGAATCGGTTGTCGAACAGGCTCTGTCGCGGGGTTTGCCGACCGCCACTCTGCGGGTTCCTCCACTGTGTGGCTGGTCACCCCGGATGCGTTTCGACCTGCCGCTGCACCATGCCGTCGCTCGCGAGTACTTCCGGGAGGGAGGGACAGACTTGTCTCCCGCATCCTCCCACGAGGGCCTGCACCTTGATGACCTTCTCGAATTGCTGATGCTGATCCTCACCTGGCCTCCGTCCATCAGTGCGGGTGGGGTGTATGATCTCGGCGTCGAGAGCCAGCGTCGCTCCGACCTCGCCGCAAAGTCGGAAATCCGGCTGTATGGTGGTGTCGAGGCCGAACTGGTTCGTTCTCCTGAGACAGAATTCGGCTGGAAGGCTCAACGCACCATGAGCCAGGCCCGTGCCGAACTTCTCGACCGGCTCTCCCGCGGGCAGTTTCCCGATGCCCTCACCAGCCCGGCCTACCACAATGCCGAGTCGCTGCGGCAACGTCCACGCGGCGAGAATCGGCCCGCAGCCTGACCTTCCCCCCGAGATTCCATGCCGAACACCGTTGTCGACTCCCTGCTGCGTGTGAGCGCTGCGGATGAGCGGGTTGTCCTGCTGACAGGCGATCTGCCGGCGCACGTGGTCAGGCCCCTGGCCGAGCAACGGCCGGGACGCTGCTTTGAATCGGGGACAGCCGACCCCCGTTTGATCCAGCAGGCGGTGAGCATGGCCCTCTCGGGGCTGCGACCGATTGTGCTCGGAGCGGTGCCCCAGCTGACAACCCGCTGCCTGGACAGCATTCATTCTCAGATCTGCCGACATCGAGCCCGCGTCATCCTGGTGGGGCATGATGAACCCGTTCGTGGCTCGGATGACACGACGGTGTGTCGCCACGATGTCGCCCTGCTGCGTCCCCTGCCCAATCTTTCCATTGCGTGTCCGGCCGACGAGATCGAGTTCACCGGCTTGCTGCAGTACTCACTCTCCCGAACCTTGGCGACCTACATTCGGCTGGCCGGCTCCTGCAGTCTGAGCATCCACAAGCCGGGGACGGAACTGCGTCCGGGTCGCTTTCTGCCGGTCCGGGAGGGAACGGATCTGTGCCTGCTGGCGTCGGGCGATGTCCTTCAAGAGGCGCTGGAAACGGCCCGCCTGCTGGAACAGAGCGGTCATTCGGCAGCAGTGGTCAGCTGCCCCTCGATCAAGCCCCTTGACAACGACTGGCTGGAAACACAACTCCACAGGTTCCCACTGGCCGTCACCCTCGAAGACCACGGATTGCTGGGAGGATTCGGAGCGTCACTGGCCGAATGGCTCGTGGATGCTCCTCCCTCCCGGACCCAATTGTGGCGTTGTGGAACTCCCGAGATCGTCTCCGAGGAGACTGTCTCTGAGACCCCGGGACGGTCTGCCCTCGAGCCAGCCAGGCTGGCCTCGCAGATCGTCAGGCGGCTTCGCAGACGCCAGAAGTCTGCGGCCTGAATCTGCCCCGTCGTGATCCCGCACGGCCTGCATCGACAGCTCGCCAATGCAGACGGTCGCAGCAGTTGAGGCTCAAGGTTCGGAACGCCGCTTGATCACCAGTGGGCGTTGGGACCGGAGGGAACCGAAACTGTCATATCCGGTTGATCGGTTCGGGTGCCAACAGCAGGCCCCCGCTCCGCGATCTCGGCCAATACCTGCTCAAACTCTTCAACAGTGTGGGCCAGCTGGGACTTGTGCCTCAGGGAGGGAGGCACCCGCATCGCCTTGAGGTACCAGTGTGCCATCTTGCGGAAGAAGGGAACCGCGCGCGATGCGCCACGAAGTTCAACAACATACTGAAACTGCTGACGCAAGAGTCCCAGGCGATCGTCAAAATGACCTGGCGGGTCGAAACGTCCTGTCTGTTCCCACTGGTGCAGTTGCCGAAAAATCCAAGGATTCGCCAGGGCACCACGACCGATGGAAACCCCCGCACATCCGGTCTCACGCAGCATGACCTGTGCGTCGGCCACGCTCCGCACATCGCCATTGCCAATGACGGGGATGTGACGAACCGCCTCCACGACCTGACGGATCCCGTCGCGGTTGACACTCCCGGAGAATCCCTGGGCGCGGGTGCGACCATGAATGGCCACTGCCGCCACCCCGACCTCTTCGAACGCCCTGGCGAAGGCCGGGGCCGTGAGGCTGTGCTCATCCCAGCCCAACCGCATCTTCACGGTCACCGGCACCTGCACCGATTTGACGACGGACTCGACCAGGTCCACGGTCTCATCCTTTCGGCACATCAGGCTGGCACCAGATCCAGTCTTGGTGACTTTTCCGACCGGGCAGCCCATGTTGATATCCACCGAGGCGTGGCCGGCCCCCTCCAGTCGCCGCGCCGCTTCGGTCAGGTAGAACCGGTCGGCACCGAAGATCTGGACCGCCAGAGGGGTGTCTTCCGGGCAGGTGGCAGTCAACTCCAGGGTCTTTTCCGACCCTTCGCACAGTGCGCGGGCATTGACGAGGTCGGTCGTCGCCAGACCCAGGCCTCCAAGCGCCCGTACCACGCGACGGAACGGCAGATTGGTGAATCCCGCCAGTGGCGACAACAGCCAGCGTGTCGGCAGACGCAGCGTTCCGTAAGAAATCGAAGGGACAGCACTCATGGTCGCATTCTAGCATTTCGTTCCGGATTCACGCAGCCAATCGGCGACTCCACCAATTCGGTCGCGATTCCGACAAGGCTTCCGATCGAACAGAAGGCACCGGACTCGTGGATCCCGGATTTCGCCGGCCCACAAACTCGTTAGACTCCAGACTCCGTCCTGCGATTTCTGAACTTTCCCTGAACAGCAGCCCCTTTTCCAGGGATTGCCAGTCAGGGCGTCCCGATGACTCCCTGAACCGGAATAGCCATGGTCACAGTTTTCCTTCCTCCCGCATGGCGCGACCTGTCCGGGGGACAGACGGAAATCCGCCTCGAGGCCAGTACTGTGCGGCAGGTCCTGTTCGGAATGGAGGGGAGTTTTCCGGGAATCCGCGAGCGGGCCATCGCCAACGACTCGCTCAAGCCAGGATTGGCAGTCGCGATCAATGGGACGGTCTCCCGACTTGGATTGCGGGCACCGGTCCCTGCCGAAGCCGAAGTGCATTTTCTCCCGGCCCTGGGGGGGGGTTAGGAGTCGCGTTCCGACTCTGTCGATGAACGGGACTCGCCCAACGGGGTGGGTGATGATTTCGGATGTGTGCCAAAATCGATGGGCTGGGTGGCGTTGAATGGCAACCACGCCAGCGCTGCGAGAACGTACAGGAGAATGAACAGGGCGAAGACATCATCCCAGGTGGAGGCAGCCCCCGCCGCCCCCCGCGATGCCGCACCGAGCATTTGCCCGATCACCTTGGGAAAGGCGGCCGCTCCGACGTTTCCCCACATGTTCATCACGGCAAAAACGAGGGCCAGCCGCGCCCCACCCAGGTCCATGGTCGAGGTGTAGGCGGCCGGCCCGGCCGCGGCCGCGAAGAAGGCCCCCAGTCCAAACAGGCCCACGGCCCACCGGGGAGAGACAACCCGATAGCCGGCAAACATGAGTGCGGCACACAGCAAGAGGCAACCGCACGCCAGCCACTGTCGGCTGATGCGGCGATTTCCCGTCCACACTTGCAGACGGTCGGAAGCCCAGCCTCCCGCCAGGGGCCCCAGCGCGGCGGTGGCAATCGGCAACCCATTGAGGAAACCTGCCTGGGACAACTCGATACCCCGGGCTTCCTGAAGGTACGTGGAAAACCACGAACCGAAAAACATCTGGGCCCCCGCCCTCAGGAATTGCTGCAGTGACAGACACCAGAGCGGCCACGAACAGACCAGTATCCACCAGGTGTCCGCGGTGATCGGGGGAGTCGCGCCAGCGACCCGATGAGGCTGCGGAACCGATTCCACTGGATTTGGAGCGGATGGGTCCCGCGGATTCGCAGGCCTCGGAAACCAGGTCCAGAACAGGATGGCCCAGACGAAGCCGGGCAGCGACAGAACCAGGAACATTCCGCGCCATCCCATCTGAGCGGTCACCCAGCCAGCGAACATCGCCCCGAGAAATCCTCCCACCTGCATCGAACCGGCGATCACGCCATTGGCAAGGCCGAATCGGTGGGGGGCGAAATACTCACGGACAGCCAGAGTAGTACAGGTGAAAATGCCCGCCTGAGCGCCCCCCATCAATAGCCTCAGTGCCACCAACCCCGATGTCCCCTGGACCTGGGAGATCAGGGCACAGGCGGCAGACCAGGCCAGCCCCATTCCGAGAAGCGACCGACGCAACCCCCAGCGTTCGGCTCCCCAGCCGGCGGGAATCTGAAGCAGGGCATAGGTCAGGAAGAACGAGGCCTGGACCGAACCCATCTCGGAGAACGACAACCCGAGAGATTCGCGGATTTGTTTTTCCACCGTCCCCAGGCACTGTCTCTGCACGTAGGCCACTGTGGCCGCCCCGGCCAGCAATGCGAGAAGTACGACAGCCCGTCGTGATCCAGCGGGAGACTCAGTCGGGGTCGGCAGGAGGCTCATGACCACTCCTCAAGTATCCACACCCGCAACATCCACACCCGATTCCCGCGGAGCATTCTCCCGCCAGGGTCCCCGCGACTCAGGGGGCGGCCATATCGGAATAGGGATCCATCGCCTTCAGATCCTTGGCGGCCAAACCCTCTTCCAGCCATTCAAGTCGTTGACTGGCGGGCAAGATTCCACCGGGATCTGCCAGGGGGACCCCATTCGCAAGCGCCTTGAGGCGATACTCATCATTCAGGCGGCTCAATGTGGGAACGATATCGGCCGTCGCGGAGTCCCGACGCAACCGCTTCATGGTGGGTGAGCGGGCGATCAGAAAACCTGTAAAAAACTCTTTTTGGCACTCGAATTTCGTCTGCGACGCCAACTGTCGATCGGCGGAATCTGTCAGCAGACTGGTATGGTACCGCTCGAAGGAACCGAGCCTCGACTGCAAATGCTCGGCCATGATTCGGCAGAGAATGTAACCCCTCGCGAGTTCACCCGTTTCAATCGAACTTTTCAGCAGGCGATCAAGGTATTCGACATCGATATAGAGGGTCTCATCCTTGTAGCAGTAGAACGGACCGCGCACCGGTTCCAGGTCATGGCAGGGGGAATCAAACACCTCCTCAAAGGGGATGATCTTGGGCGATGCCCAACTCAGCCGCCGCTGTTTGACCAATCCCTCGACCAACTGATCCAGTTCGGCGATCAGGAGAGCAGGAGTCCCCTGCAGACCTGGCCCCAGCTTTCCATCCTCGGATTCCGGATTGGCCTCGTCCACCTCAGGATCGACGGCCATCTGAGAAAGCTCGAGGCGTGTCAGCAGCGACGACAAGTCGCCTCCAGCCAGCCAATATCCCCCGACGGCCAGCAGCAGCAGCAGCGAGATCGCCGCCAGCAATCCCAGGCGCCAAGGCCAGGGAGATGGCTCGAAGGAATTGGGGCCGCCGCGCGAGTAACTCATGAACCGATCGAGAACTTCTGGAAAACAAATGTCGGAGGCGGCGGGCCTCACATGAGACCCGCCGCTCACGCTGGAAAATTACAGTTCGTCGTAGGGAACGCTGAAGGTGTCGAATCCATCGATCGTCCCCGACTGCAACCCCTTCGCAAACCACCGCAAGCGTTGCTCGGAGGTGCCGTGCGTGAACGAATCGGGAACAACATAGCCTTGGGCCTGCATCTGCAACTTGTCATCACCGATCGCCGTGGCCGCCTTCAAGCCTTCCTTCAGATCTCCTGCTTCCAGCAAACCAGCCTTTTTCTGGGCATGATGGGCCCAGACTCCGGCCAGGTAGTCGGCCTGCAGTTCGAGTCGCACCGACAGTTGGTTGAATTCCGCTTTGGAAACCCGTCCCTGACGGGAATGGACTTTGTCGGTCAACCCCAGCAGGTTTTGGACATGATGTCCGATTTCATGAGCGATCACGTAGGCTTGGGCGAAGTCACCCGGAGCCTTGAACTTGGTCTTCATCTCGTCATAGAAGGCCAGGTCGATGTAGACCTTTTGATCAGCCGGGCAATAGAACGGCCCCACGGCGGCATTGGCGAATCCACAGGCTGACTTCGTCTGGCCCGAGAACATCACCAGGGTGGGTTCCGTGTATTTCCGTTTGAATTCGGGCGGGAAGAGTTCTCCCCACACATCCTCGGTCGACCCGAGAATCTTCTTCACGAATTCACCCATCTTCACCTCTTCCGGGGTGAGTTGCTGGCCGGAGTCACCGCCACGCCCGCCCCGACCCGCCGGCTGCTGGGCCTGCTGCTGCTGTTGTTGCAGCACCTTCTGCGGATCCCCTCCGAGAAATGACACCAACAAGGCCAGAAAGAGAGCGCTCAATCCCCCACCGATCATCACCGGGCCGGGGCGAAGACCGCGACGATCTTCCACATTCTCACTGGCGCGTTGATTCTCCAGACGCATGACGCTTGGTTCCCTTCAGGAAAGAAAGAGACAGTCTCATTGACAGCCCTCGACCGCTCACTTTTCAGTCGCGGAAACGTATTGTCAACTGTCCAGTTTGCCGAAACAAGGTGCCCACTCAAAAAAAATGCGTTTTCTTCTGAATTCCAAATCACTGTTCTCCCCCGCCGAGGGGTTTGTCACCCGCAGACAGAACAGCTGACGGGTGGCAGAATCCGCTGGG
>DNUF01000241.1:386-15974 GCA_003508595.1 Planctomycetaceae bacterium | reverse complement strand
GCGGACAGTTGCGTATTACCATCACCACGGCTCGGCTGGTTCACCCGTCCTGGTGAATGGATTGCTGGTGCTGGCCTGCGACGGAATGGCTGGCCCGTTTTACGACAAGGTGTCACGTGCCGGCGTCGAGTCGCCGCAGTTCCTCATCGCCCTCGATGCCGAGACGGGAGAGATTCGCTGGAAGACCATCCGCGAGAGCCGGCATTCGTATGCGACACCGCTGGTGATTCGCCGTCAGGAACGGGACGAGTTGATCGCCCCTGGCGGAGACCATGTCTGGGCTTACGATGCCGCCACGGGGACCGAATTGTGGCGGTGCCGTTATGAGGGCTATTCCGTGATTCCTCGTCCAGTGACCGCCGATGGCGTGGTCTATGTCGCCACCGGGTACGACTCGGCGTCACTGCTGGCGATTGACTTGGGAGGGAAGGGGGATGTCACCGGGTCGCGCATCAAGTGGCGCCTGTCGCAGGGGGTTCCGTTCACTCCTTCGGCAGTCGTGGTGGGACCGCACATTTACCTGTTGAGTGACAACGGAATCCTGTCGTGTGTCGCGCGCGATGACGGGCGTGTGGCCTGGAAGCAGCGTTTGGGAGGAAATGCGTCGGCCAGCCTCACGGCGATTGGGGAGAAGCTCTACTGCCAGAGCGAGGATGGGCAGACGCACGTCATTCTGGCGGGAGACCAGTTTCAGAAGCGGGGGGTCAACCGACTGAAGGGACGCACATTTGCGTCACTGGCAGTGGCGGGTCCCCGAATTCTGTTGCGCAGCGACAAGTTCCTGTATTGCCTCATGGAGGGAGCCTCAGTCCCGGGGGGCGGCGCGACGCCTGCCAATCCCGCTGGGGATGGCCCTGGTGATCTGGAGATTGATGCGTCGGGAGATGTCGAAGCGTCGCGCGACGATTCCCCGTAGGCGGTGCGGGATGATTCGACTGCCGCCGGGCGGTGCCCGATGCGGGAGTTTTGCGGAGCAGGCTCGGGCTCAGCGCGCAGAAAAACCCCCGACCATCCCGTGAAGGACAGCCGGGGGTACCCTGCATTGGGTCTCGAAATGTCTGGGGCGAGGGGAACCACCGGAGGGACTGAGGCGGGGACGAATCCTTTCGTCCCGGCCATCAGTCTGGTCGGTTTGGGTTCCCCTGGTTACGCCTAGAACACGTCGAGAATGTGCGCGTGCCCCTTATGCCAGGGGTGGGACTGCAGGTAGAAGTTGTGCCAGTTCTTGTTGTAGACAGGAATCTGGCGTTCCTGGGGATACCGGTAGTACATGTTGTCGTACTGGACCGGAGCCTTGAAGTTGTGGGGATAGTACACGTACGGGTAGTAGTAGAAACGGCCCCAGTCGTGGGGCTGACCGATGGGGGCGGCTTCCGCCTTGGTCGGGGTACCAGCCATGACGCCCACAATCAGCGACAGGCAGGCCAGCACACCCAAAATCGTCTTGCGGGACATGACAATTCCTTCCGTGAATTTGTCCGAAGCTGGGTCGAGTTCGCAATCGGGCACGAAGGGCTGCAGAGCCGCTCATGCATGCTCCTATTCATCGGCCCACGAGAATCCGTTACAACAGGAATCCTCGGCAATCCGGGCAGAACCGCCCGAATCCGCATGGGATTCAGGGTTGCTGGGGTGGTTGTAAGTTCTTGTGCTGCAGGGAATTGCAGGAATCTGGAGGGGGTGGGATGAACATACACGACAGCGCGGGATGGAAGCGTTGGATGCGCCTGGTCGCCCTGGTTGGAAGTGGACTGCTGATGGTCCAGGTTGCCCAATCGGCAGAGTCGCCGACGCCACAGGCCGATCGTTTGAAACGGGAAGTGTTCACCCTCGCCTCCCCCGAGTTCGAAGGTCGGGGGACGACTGTGGGGAAGCAGAAGGCACGTGAGCATCTCGTGGCAGCGTTTCGAGAGCTCCACCTCCAGCCGCTGTTTCCGGGGGGGAGTTACCTGCAGGAAATTCCCGGGCCGAAGCAGGCCGGGGGCAAAGAGATCGTGATGGGGACCAATGTGGGGGCGGTGCTTCCCGGGAGTGATCCCCAGTTGCGGGACGAGTATGTGATTCTCAGTGCCCACTTTGACCACCTGGGGATCCGGGGGGGCAAGACCTATCCGGGGGCGGACGACAACGCCGGCAGTGTGGCGATGCTGCTGGAGGTCGCCCGGCTGTTGGCCGCACAGCCCGTGGCCCCGCGCCGCAGTGTTGTCTTCCTCAGTTGCGATCTCGAAGAGAGCCTGCTGTGGGGGTCACGCTGGTTTGTCGCCCATCCCCCCTGGCCGTTGGCACGGGTGAAGCTGTTCGTGACGGCCGAATTGATTGGCCGCACGCTCGGCGATCTCCCGCTGCCTGCGGTGTTTGTGATGGGGGGCGAACATGCGCCGGGACTGCGCCGGTTGGTCGACGGGGTGACTCCGCCCGGGAATCTGCAGGTCTCGCACCTGGGGGTGGACCTGGTGGGGGTCCGCAGCGACTATGGACCCTTCAAGGGAGAGAAGGTCCCGTTCCTGTTTTTCTCGGGAGGGGAGCACCGCGATTATCATCAGCCGACGGACACCGCTGACCGTCTCGATTATCAGCGGCTGTCGCACATCACGCAGGTGATCCGGGATGTGGTGCTGGAGGTGGCGACCGTGGAAAGGACGCCGGCCTGGTCCGATCCGCCCGAGCACACGCTGGGGGAGGTGGAGACGATCGAGCGGATCACCGGGACGCTCTTGAAGCTGGATGACACCCTGCGGGAACGGGGACGGGGACGCCTGACCGACCAGCAGCGGTTCACGGTCTCGAACATCCACACCCGAACCCGCGCGATGCTCTCCGAAAAACGGGTCGATCCCGCGGACCGCGCCTGGTTGATCCGCTCGGCCCAATGGATGCTGCTGACGGTGTTTTGAGTGCGACCGCAGGCCGGAGAGGAGGAGGCCATTGCTGTTCGCCGGCGCCACGCGTATTGTCGGTCCGGAGCCTCGACCCGGGAGGTGGAGCGATCGAACTGGGCAGTGCAGCGCCGCTGGAAGGACTTACACAAACCACGGCTCGCCTGGCTTGGCGTATTGCCTGGCCACCGCTTCGTTGAGTTCGCAGCCGAGCCCGGGGGCGCAGGTGATGGGGATGCGTCCCTTCTGGATCACCGGCCCGGGAACATCGGGCCGGGTGATGAGGTCATTCCAGAACGGAACGTCGGATCCGTGGAATTCGAGGGCGACGAAATTCGGCAACGTGGCACAGACATGCGCACTGGCCATGGTTCCCAGGGGAGAGGCAATGTTGTGCGGGGCAAAACGAATTCCCTGCATTTCTGCCAGTTCGCCGATCCGTTTTCCTTCCAGCATCCCGGCACATTTCTGGATGTCCGGCGCGACCAGGTCGCAGCCGCGGTGGGTGATGAGGTCCCAGAAGCCGTGCCGGCGGTTGAGGTTTTCGCCCGTCAGGATGGGAACGATACCCAGCGCGCGGATCTCGGCCACATCGCGGAAATTCTCGGGAGGACAGGGATCTTCGAGCCACAGCAGGTTGTAGGGGGCCAGGGCCCGGGCGATGCGGATCGCCTCGGTGGGGGCAAACCGCCAATGGCAGTCCACCGCAAGGTCGACCTGGTCGCCCGCCCCTTCGCGGGCGGCGGCCACGCAGGCGGCCATCTTGTCCATCTCGGCCCGGGTGAGGGGGCGGTTGAGTTCTTCCCCCGTCAGCACCACGATGGAGTCGATGTCGAACTTCATGGCGTCGAAGCCGGCTGCCACCATCTGGCGGGCCCGGTTGAAGTACATCTCGGGTTCATAACGTTCTTCATGCTGGGGGCGTCCGGCCAGGGCGTCCTGCAGCCACTGGGGTTCGCGGGCATCCAGCATTGGTCCCCAGCTCTCGATGTTGTCGCCGGCGTGGCAGTCGACGTAGATCCGCACCTCATCACGGACCTTGCCCCCCAGGAACTGCCAGCACGGCACGCCCCACGATTTCCCCACCAGGTCCCACAACGCAGCCTCGATGCCGCTGATCGCGTTGTAGAGATACCCCGCCACCGCCCCGGCTCCCGAGCCCTTCCGCCACAGGAACCGGCACAGCCGGTCGACTTCGCGCGGATCTTTCCCCTCCAGCAGGGGGAGCATTTCATGCAGGGCGGTGGTCAGTCCCGGTGCGAAGAAACATTCACCGGTTCCGTACTGCCCGTTGTCGGCATGAATGCGGACGTAGGTGTAGTCGTAGTTGGCTTCGACAACAGCAGTGTTGCCGTGGGTGATCTTCATGATGGTGGGTGACTGAAACCAGTGGGGCGGGGGATGGGTAGTCAGAGAGCGTGAGGTGCCTGAGGCAGAGGATCTGACAGCAGTGATTGCTGCTGGCTGATGCGACGCAGGCAGCCCCTCACGACCCGTGCTCAGACGGTGCCGGATGGCGTCGGGCCAGGCTCGCGTGTGACGCATCATCGACCTTTGATGCCGGCACCGCAAGCGAAGGCTGGTTGTGGTCGGGTGCCGAGGGGTGTGCTACAACGAAATTGTTGAGTGGCGGTTTCTCTCCAGCCCTGTTGCGAGGATTTTAACGATGCGTAGACAGATCATGGCGGTCTGTTGGGTGATGGTGATGGTGTGTGCTGGCTGGACCGGGGCGTTCGCCCAGGAAAAGCCGGCCACTGACAAGCCGGCGACTGACAAAACCGTTGCCGAGAAGCCCGTCGAAGTCCAATACGCCCAGATTGAGATCAAGGGGGGCTATTCCGAGGGGCCGCAGGCTCCCGGGTTGTTTGGCGAATTGAGCGAAACCCTGGCGGTTGCCTTGGGCAAGTTCGAGAACGCGGCGCGCGATGGCAAAATTGCCGGGGTGATTCTCAAGATCGACGGCCCCACCATCGGCTGGGCGAAGATGCGGGCCCTGCGTGCGGGAGTCGCGAAAGTTCAGGCGGCCGGGAAGAAGGTCTATGCGACCCTCAATGAGGCCGACAACATGGACTTCCTGCTGGCCACCGGCTGCGACGAAATCTGGATGCCCGAGGCGGGGGTGTTGACGACTCTTGGCCTGCGGGCCGAGGTGACCTTCTACAAGAAGGCGTTTGACCTGCTGGGAGTGAAGGCCGAGATGCTGCGCGTCGGCGAATTCAAATCGGCGGGGGAGCCGTATTCCCGCACCGAGATGAGCCCCGAGTTTCGCAGGGAAATGGAGGAGATCCTTGACGACTTCTATCAACAGCTGATCAACACAATCGCCGAATCGCGCAAGATTCCGGCCGAAAAAGTGCGGGAATTGATCGACTCGGCTCCGCTGACGGCCCGACAGGCACTCGACAACAAGTTGATCGATCGGATCGGTTACCAGGATGAACTGGAGACCGTACTGGCCGGACTGCACGAGGGGAAGACCCTCAGGGTTCTGCGCAGATACGGCAAGAAGAAGGTGGAGACCGATCTCAACAGCCTCGCCGGGATGATGAAGTTTCTCGAGGCGCTGACGGGGGGAGACCAGCCGAAGAAAAAGTCGGCGAACCCGAAGCTGGCGATCATCCATGCCCAGGGGATGATCATGACTGGTGCGAGCTCTGTCGATTTTCTCTCGGGAGAGTCGACCATGGGCTCCGACACCATGATCAAGGCGATTCGCGAAGCCCGGACCGATCCGACCGTCAAGGCGATCGTGCTGCGGATTGACAGTCCTGGTGGCAGCGCTCTCGCCAGTGACCTGATGTGGCGCGAATTGGAATTGGTCGAAAAGCCGTTTGTTGTCAGCATGGGAGATACCGCAGCCAGCGGTGGTTATTACATCGCGATGGGGGCGGACCGGATCTTTGCCGAGCCTGGAACAATCACCGGTTCGATTGGCGTTGTGGGAATGAAGCTGGCGACCGGCGGGGTCATGGAGAAGGTGGGAGTCACCACCGATGTGATCTCACGGGGGAAGAATTCGGGGATCAACAGCACCACCCAGGGTTACACCGAGGGTGAGCGGGCGGCGATGCAGAAGATTCTCGATGAGATCTATTCGCAGTTCACCCACAAGGCGGCTGCCGGTCGAAAGATGCCCTGGGAGCAGTTGGAGAAACTGGCCCGCGGACGGGTTTACACGGGTAACGCCGCCCTGAAGCTGGGTCTCGTGGACGAACTGGGGGGACTCGATGCCGCCATCGCCCATGCGAAGAAACTCGCCGGGCTGAATCCCGACGAAAAACTCGAACGTCTCGATCTTCCCAAGGCGGCCAATCCGTTCGATTCGCTGCTGGGGGGGGGCGACACGGGTGCCGACTCGCGAATTGAGGCCCAGGGGATGGGAATCCGAAACCTGCTGGGAGATCTGCTTCCCCCCGGCACCTCCCGGGCCTGGGGGGCGCTGCGCGTCTTCCGCAAGGAGCGGGCAGCCACCATGTTGCCGTTCGATTTGAACGTCGAATGATCACATCCCTCCCGGTCGGTCCCGCGCCGGGAATGCGTTGATTTTCCATGATTTCAGACGTCGCCATGGCACTCTCGACAGAGGTGCTGTTGCGACGTCTTTTTTTGCTCTGGCCGGTTGACCGTCGGGTTGGAGCCTGTTGACTGACCAGCGGACTGACTGCTGCGCTCGGGAAGCTGGTCGCCGCCGCACCAACAGTCGTGGGCCGGACCGCAGTTTCAGGAACCGTGCGGTCGCCCGTTGTGAGACAAGGTGGGGCGTTGACGACAGTCAACACGCCACAACGGTGAATGTTGCGGAACATCAACAAGCCGGTGCAATCGTTAAAAACGGTTTTCTGATCCATTGTTGTAAGTCCATTCCAGATAGGGGTTTGTGGTGAATCTTGGGCTGGTCTGGAAAGTTGTGACAACTGGCCCGGACTTTGCCTAATGGGAAATGTCTGCCTGTGACGGCGAGTCGTCGACAGGACAGCGATCCCTTGATCTGGCGAAGGACTGACGATGTCGTTCAACAAGAAGTTTCTGCGGATCTACCCGGTCGATCAGGTCACCGTTCTCCACCTGGGAGAGATGGAGATCTGGGACGGTGCCGACATGGCCCTGCTGCGTGAGACGCTGACCAATCTCATCGAAAAGGAGAAACGTCGCGCCATCGGGATCGACATGACATATGTGAAGTACATCCCCGGCGGGTTTTTCGGCATGCTGTTCGACTGGCACGAACTGGGGGTTTCGATTCACCTCTACACCCCGCAGCCCAATGTCCGCCGGATGCTTTGGTTTGACCGGTTCTTTGAGCCCCGCTCGGAATTCGAATACGAATTGCGTCCGGAACGGGCCGACGAGTTTCCTCTTGGTTTTGCCGAGGAAGAAGCGGGCATGATGCCGGGCAATGTGATGAACCTGCTCCTGAGTTCGGTCTCCGACTCGTAGAGCGCGGATTGACAGAGTCCTCCTGGTGGTGCCCCTTCGGGGAGCGGATGCAAGTCTGGCTCCCGAAGGGGCATGCTGTCTTGATAGCGACTGGCCCCGTTGGCCCCTGCGAGTGGGATCGATCGTTCCGGCGTGACGGAACATTCGATCGGAGTTTCGCCAATTCAGGGCCGGTTCGCGACACGAATTGCCGCGCGCCCACACAGCATCACGGCACGCGAATCCCGCTGCGAATTGGCCCCCTCTGCGCTGTGGCCGACGGGTTTGAAGGCCCGTCCAGCGGCACCTGCGGCAGGCGCACCGCGCGGATCAAAGTCTTCGCCCGGGGGCGGAGAATCGGCACCGGGCGAAAGAGGATGACCGAGGGCCCCAAAGGACAGAACCCGTCTGGTCTCGCGGGCGTACGGCCAAGACCGGCTTCTCTGACGATTGCAATTCGGGAGTCAACGCGGTTTTAACGGGGCACCACGCGGGGGCCCCGCCGGTATTGAAGCTGTGCGGCGGAACGTCCCCGTTCGAACAGCGAGCGGTTGGCCGCTGAGGAGGCGGAAGGTCGCCCCTCTGCCAGGGCCAACTCCCAGCTCTGATCGGAAAACGGAAGCCACTCGGCCACAACCCCAAGCATGTAGAAATTGAGGCTGCGGGGGGCCTCGATCGCATGGGCTTCGTCTGTCCCCGGAAACCACTGCAGTCGGGGGTCGTTGGTCGGGGGAGGGGAGGCGTCGGCTCCCGCCTTGGCGGCACCGGGGCGCAGCCAGAACTGGTTGACCAGGGCGACCCCATCATTCTTGAGCCAGGGCAACTGCTTGAGTGCCTCGTATCCCTCGAGGGCCAGCAGGATGTCGACCCCGCCATGCCCACGCAGGGGAGAGTGCAACGGGCTTCCCACACGGACCTGGCACGAGACACTGCCGAAGCGTCGGCTGAGTCCATGGATCTCGCTCTTCTTGACCTCCAGTCCCTCATGCAGTGCAGCGCACAGCAGCAGGTCTCCGGCGGTGACCACTCCCTGGCCCCCCAGGCCCGCCAGGAGCAGGGTCAGCGGGGGGGCGTGGGGGTCGGACATGAATTGAGCTCCACAAGGTCGGGGACCAGTCGGCGGGGCTGCAGGGCCCCTTCCGGACAGGACTGCACGCACAGCGTGCAGCCCACACACAGGTCATGGTTGATCAATGGTGCAACGCGGCCCTCGAGATCCTGTCGCTCGATCGCCACACAACCAACCTGGAAGCACTCGCCACACCCCGTACAGGCCTCTTCCGAAAGATGGGCCTGCTGGACCGTTTCTTTCCGCTTGAGCAGCAGGCACGGGGCCCGGCTGATGACTACGGCCGGCCCGGGGTGGTCGAGCGCTTCACGCAGCACAGCCTCGCTCTCGGCAAGGTCGTAGGGATTGATCACGCGGACCCAATCGATGCCAAGGGCTCCGATCAGCTTCTCGAGATCGACTCCAGGACCCGATTGTCCCGAGGCGGTCTGGCCATTTGCGGGGTTCCCCTGCAGGCCGGTCATGGCGGTGGTTGAATTGTCCATCACCAGCACGGTGGACTGGCCGCGATTGTGGACGAGGTCCAGCAGGGGGCCGAGTCCGGAATGCAGCAGTGTGGAATCGCCAATCACCGCCAGCAGTCGTCCCTGCACCCGTTCGCCCAGGGCCTTTTCCATCCCCAGCGCGGTGCCGATGCCCGCCCCCATGCAGACGACACTGTCGATCGCATTCCAGGGTTCCAGCGAACCGAGCGTGTAGCAGCCGATGTCACCGGCCACCCGGACGCCAATCCGGCTGATCGCCGTGTACACCCCCAGGTACTGGCAGCCGGCACAGATGCGCGGAGCCCGCCCGGGAATCGAGGGATCCCCCAACTGCATTGGCTGGGGAGCCTGCTGCTCGACACTGGCGAGAATCCGCTCGGGGGTCAGTTCACCCACGCGGGGAATCCAGCCTTGACTGGCAACCTCAATGCCGAGGGCCTTGACCTGCTCTTCGAGGAAGGGGTCGAGCTCTTCAATCACCCAGACGTCATCGACCTGTGCCGCAAAATCGCGAATCTTCTCGGCCGGCAGTGGCCAGGACTGGCCGAGCTTCAGCACCGACAAGTGGGGAAACGCTTCGCGAACATACTGGTAGGCCAGACCCGAGGTGATGATGCCAACCCGCAGATCGCGCCATTCGACGCGGTTCCAGTCGGCGGTGTCGGCGAATTCGGCGAGGGCCTGCACGCGGGCTTCGAGGGCGTGGTGCCGAATGATGGCCTGGCGGGGCAGCAGGACATACTTGTCGAAGTCGCGGAGAAACCCGGACGCAATCCGTGGCTCGGGAGGTTCCCCGACGCGGACCAGGGTCTTGGAGTGACACAAGCGGGTGGTCAGGCGGACCAGGACAGGGGTGTCGAACCGCTCGCTCAATTCAAAACCGGCCAGGACCAGGTCGCGGGCCTCCTGGCTGTCGGACGGTTCCAGCATCGGAAGCTTGGCGGCCCGGGCGTAGTGCCGGCTGTCTTGCTCGTTCTGGGAACTGGCTGCCGAGGGATCATCCCCCACGACCACCACCAGTCCTCCGTTGACGCCGGTGTAGACCGACGAAAAGAGCGGATCCGCGGCGACATTCAATCCAACGTGCTTCATCGAGACCATCGCCCTGGCCCCGGCAAACGAGGCTCCGAGGGCAATCTCATAGGCGACCTTTTCATTGGTCGCCCAGAGGGCTTCGATCCCGGGATGACGCGAGACCGCTTCGAGGATCTCGGTGCAGGGGGTGCCCGGGTAACTCGTCGCGACGGTCACACCGGCCTCGTAGGCTCCCCGGGCAATCGCCTGATTGCCTGACATCAACCACTTCTGTGCGGCCTTCATCCTGCCCCCCTCTCTTCGAGGATCTGGGCCGTGGTCTTCACGGCGGCTTGCGGATCGATAAACGGGAGCATACCAGCCAGCACAGTTCCCGGTCCGACATCAATGAACGACGTTTTCACTTGTTGCAGCTGCGACAGGATTGTCTCGCCCCAGTGCACCGGGGCGGTCAGGCAGTCGGCCAGAAATTCCGCCACTTCGGCCCGGTGACGCAGTGCCCGGCCATTCCGCGTGTCAATGACCGGTGCCTGCGGGTCTCGCAACGGCAGTCGGGTCAGATCTTCACGCAATGCCCGGGCGACCGGATCGAGGAACGGGGTATGCATCGCCCGCGACCGGACCAGGACCCGCGCCTGCTTGGCCTGGGAGGCCTGCGCTTGCGACAACACACGCTCGACAGCCGGGGCCACACCTGAGATCACCTGCTGCCGGGGAGAATTCCAGTTCGCCACCCAGACATCGGGTTCGGCTGCCACCAGTTCGGTCACTCGAGACGCTTCCAGGCCGAGGATGACTCCCATCGCATGGTCATGGCTGTCGACCCAGTCGTGGATGCGCTGCTCGGTCTGGCCAAGCAGTTGCAGTCCCGAGGCAAAATCGAGGGCACCGCTGGTCGCGACAGCGGCCCAGGCCCCCAGGCTGTGCCCGAGGAGAGCGGCGGGTCGCATTCCACGAGATTTCAGCACCGCAGCCGCAGCGCACGAGATCACGTAGATGACCTCAGATTCCTGTCGGGGAGGGACCACCTTCCGCCCCGATCCCTCGAGGCAGACCGAAGCGACGCTGTAGCCAAGAAAATCCGACGCCTGCTGCACCAGTTGATCGGCAACAGGTTCTTGACCGAGAAACTCGGAACCCATGCCAACGTAGCGGCAACCGAGTCCGGGGAAGAGCCAGATCGCATCGGCCTGACGTGTCGTGGCGCAGGAACTCCCCACCTGCGACACATTTTCGCAGGAAGTTTCCGAGTGTCGGGGAGTGGGGTGATCAAGCTGTCCGGGCACACCGCGATGGTATCGGTCCGAGGGCGGATCGTCGACCGAAAGCACCACGATTCCATCAGGGTGAGAGCCTGTTTCCCCGGCGTCTTACCTTGACTTCCTGACCGGAAGACTCTCCCCAATGCGGAGCGTCATGCAGTCGCTGATTGGACGGTCGTTGATGGGCACGTGTCAGTTCTTTCTGCCGAGGTCTGATCGAATTGGCGGAGGAAGGGCGAAGCTCTAGGATTGCGATCCGCCGTGCCGGGAGGACTGGAACGGCATCTCACCCCAAAGACATTGGCAGGCAGTGATGAATGACGCACCTTTGGCTGGGCAGGTTGCCCTCGTGACGGGGGGATCCCGGGGAATCGGGCGGGCCTGCGTTGAGGAACTCGCCCGCGCGGGGGCCGATGTGGCGATCAACTATGTCTCGAATGTCTCGGCCGCCCGCGCGGTGGTCGAGGTGGTCGAGAGGATGGGGCGGCGCGCCTTTCCCATTCAGGCGGACGTCTCGCAGCCGACCGAGGTGGAGCACATGGTTCAAATGGTCGTGCAGACTCTCGGGCCGATCGGCTTGCTCGTGAACAATGCCGGGGTGTTTGACTATGTCCCGCATGGTGAACTGACACTGGAGATGTGGCAGCGAACGCTCAATGTGAACCTGACCGGCAGTTTTCTGGTCACCTGGGCGGTCAAAGAGGGGATGATCGCCCGGAACTTCGGCCGGATCGTCAATGTCGCCTCGATCTCGGCCCTGCAACCCCGGCCGCTGTCGATCGCGTATGCCGCGAGCAAGGCTGGCATGCTGGGGCTGACCCGCAGTACAGCGGCGGCATTGGCCGGGCACAACATCCGGGTCAATGGAGTCGCGCCCGGGCTCATCGAGACCGAGATCATCGAGGGAGTCTCCGCCGAGGCGGTCGACAAGATTGTCTCGGCAACCCCGATGCAGCGAATTGGTCAGCCCGAAGACGTCTCGCGGGTCGTCCGGTTCCTGATGACCGAAGATTCGGGCTTCATGACGGGCCAGACCCTGGTCGTCTGTGGCGGACGGGTCATGACCCCCTGAGTCCGTTTCCAAAAATCACCAGGATTGACTCGTACCCGCCAAAGGGCTGCGAGAACGCCATCGACATCAACGCGCACCGAGGGAGGGACGCGTTGCTGTCGATGGCGGAATGGGCAGCTCCGTGCGGCCAATCTCCGTGCTACCAGCATGCGTACTACCAATATTCGACGGGACCATTCGGCGTGCGGATCAGAGCGGTCGGGAGAGGTTCGGTGCGCGTTCCGTGCCGGTCCTCGATCTGGGCGGCTATTTCGGCAAACTCCGCCACGCTTTCGAACTTGCGGAGGCGGTCTTCGAGATCTTCAGGAATTCCCAGCCGGGCGCCGTACCACGCCGCGAACTTGCGGAAGTTCCGACAACTGAGGTACTCCCCGTGCTGTTCCACCATCAATTCGAAATGCCGGCGGAGGAAGTCCACCTGCTCGGTCGGGGTGGGGGTGAAGTCGACGGCTGAGTCATCACCAGCCTCGGCCAGGGCGATGCGGCGAAAGATCCAGGGGTCCATCAGGGCGCCGCGGCCGATGGCGACCGCGGCACACCCGGTCTCGCGACGCATGCGAATCGCGTCAGCGGCGGTGCGGACGTCGCCATTCCCCACAACCGGGATCGACTTGACTGCTTCAACCACCGCCCGGATGCCATCGAGGGAGACGTCGCCCGTGAAACCCTGCTGGCGGGTCCGCCCGTGGATCGTGATGGCACACACGCCGAGTTGTTCGAATTCCTCGGCCAGAAGGGGGGCGGTGAGTCGGCTGCGGTCCCAGCCGAGACGCATTTTGACCGAGACCGGCAGCTTGACGGCCCGAACCACCTCGCCCACCAGTTGGCACGCGCCATCGCCGTTGCACATGAGGCGGGCCCCTCCTCCAGAACCGGTCATCTTGGCCATGGGACAGCCCATGTTGATGTCGATCGCCTGGTAACCGTGGTCTTCCAGCCACCGGGCGGCTGCCACCATGTGCCTGACCTGACCCCCGTAAATCTGGACGGTGAGGGGTTGGTCGGAAGGATGTGTCTGGACGAGTTCGCGGGCCCAGCGGGTTCCAGAGACCAGGTGCGACGCCTGGACAAGGTCTGTGGTGCAGAGCCCGACCCCGCCGATTTCACGGATCACCCGTCGGAAGGCGAGGTGGGTATAACCGGCGAGCGGAGCCAGAAAATATCTCGATGCAAGGTGACGTCCCCCCAGTTCAATGGGGCCGGTCACCATCCCATCCAGCGAGCTGGCTGGTGCACGCAGTGGCTCCCCGGCCGGGAAAACGGTTTTTATGGCGACGGGGGAGGTGGAGAAGTCGGTGGAGAGTTCGGGTGTCATGAGGACCGGGGATTACGCAGGCTGAGTCTCGTGGTCGAGGCGCCGGCCTTCAATCTGAACCAGCGCATTGCGCAGTTCCTGGGGAATGGGGACCGGTTTCTGCGACTGATAGTCGAAGGTGACGACCACGCTGTCCCCTTCGGCGGCAATCAGCCGTTGGCGTTCACTGACCACCCGGTGCTGCATCGTGAGACTGGTGCGGCCCACCTTGGAAACCCTTGCTCCGACCCAGACCGTATCGGGGAACTTGATCTGCCGTCGGTAGTTGCACGAGATGGCGGCCAGGATGGGGGCGAGGCGTTGTGACTGGTCGACCTGCAGCAGCCCGACGTGATCACTGTAGGCGATTCGTGCCGTCTCGAACCAGCGCAGGTAGACCGTGTTGTTGACGTGGCCGAAGGCGTCCTGGTCTCCCCATTGCACCGGGAGGCAGACATGGATGGGAAATCCCTCGAGCAGGGCAAGGGGATTGGCTGGAGACGACTCAGTGGTCATGCGAGAGCCGGGAATGGGGGGTACCGGGAAGAAACGGTGTCTCATCTTTCAGCGCAACGCCGCTGCCTTGTTCGGATCGGGCACGCTGGAGCAGCCTCAGCAGGATCAGGGCCGCCTCGTCGGGGGGGAGGCCGGCGGGGTGGATGTTGGCGACACAGTTGCGGTCGGCATCGGTCCGGCCCGGGCGTGGGCCGAAGACAAAATAGGCACCCAGGCTGTCGGGGGCGAGCAGTCCTGGTCGTTCACCCAGCAGGGTGAGGGCGAGACGGGCCTGCAGCAGATCCCCCACCTGGTCCTGCAGAGCCACCCGGGCGCGGGGGATCAGGCAGATGGGAGCCAGCCTCCAGCCCTGTTCCTGAAGCGAAGGCCACAGCACCGCCAGGAGGGGGACGACCTGCCTGTGAGCGGCGAGTGCCGAGAGTCCGTCCGAGACAATCACCACCAGGTCTGGCGGGCCGGGCGGTGCCGGGGTCTCCAGCGGGTGGGAAAGCGCCTTGCGACTTTCGTCGGAAAGCTGCCGTCCCCAATCGGGACGGGTGAGGAACTCGCGGCGATCACCTGCGCGGGTGGTGAGGAGCCGGGTCGGGCAACCAAGTGAGGCCAATTGACTGGCGAGCAGACCGGGATCAAACGGGGCGTGGACAGCATCGCGGGCCTGGGAGTGGGCGAGCGAAAAATCGAGCAGGGCCCGGGTGGGGAGACTGCCACCGGCGCGGCCCAGGGCAATTCGCGCCGGGCTGTGCTGACGCAGGTGCGACCAGGGATCGGGAAGGCAAGCGGGGGGCGATTCCACGCGTCACACCTTATTCCTGGGGATCCTGGGGCTGATTGAGGAAATCCAGAATCATGTCTTCGTCGGTGGTGGCCTTCGGGCGGGGGGGGGCCTTCGGAGGCATCCCTTTGACCCGCGGTTTGGTCGCTGGTTTCTGCGGAGGGTCCGGGGGGGGCGGAGTCCCTTCGCGCTTCGCAGCGGCAACCGGGGCCGGCACAGTGCCGGGATTTGACTCTGCCGCCACGGTCCTGGAAAGCGGAGTGGTGGGGGAAGACGACCGTGGGGGAGACTTGGCTGGCGAGGCTTCGACCGCCGGGGACTCTCCGTCGTGAGAACCGGGGCGCGGCAGTCCGAGGCGTTCGGCCGCCTGTCGGAATTCGTCGACCATCAACGGCACACGGGACCAGCGCTGGGCAGGATCTCGCTCGAGCCCTTTCATGATGGCCTGGGCAATCTGGGGGTCGATTCCCGGGACGAGGGTGTCAATTTCGAGAGGGGGATTGTTGAGATGTTGAACGACCGCTTCGAGGCTGGTGGCCTCGGGCCAGGGATGCCTCCGGGTGAACATCTCGTAACAGGTGACTGCATACGAATAGATGTCAATGCGCGGGTCGGTCCGCTGTCGGCGGACGAGTTCGGGGGCCATGTAGGCAGCCGTTCCCGTGCGATTTCCCGGGGCCTGGAAATTCGGGGTATTGGGAACCACCAACCCAAAGTCGATCAGCTTGACGACCAGGTCGGGTTCGGTGACGACGATGTTTCGCGGACAGAGATCGCGGTGAATGAATTGC
>DNUF01000241.1:0-196 GCA_003508595.1 Planctomycetaceae bacterium | reverse complement strand
GAGATCGCGGTGAATGAATTGCCGCGAGTGCATGTAGGCCAGTGCATCTCCGAGCTGGATCATGAAGTTGACCCGGTTCTGCTGCATGACCGTGTTTTGCACATCCACGAGGAAGCTCAGGCTGACCCCTTCGAGAAACTCCATGACGAGGAAGGGGTCTCCTTCCAGTGTTTCCCCCCATTCGTGGGTCTTCACA
>DNUF01000057.1:4843-5111 GCA_003508595.1 Planctomycetaceae bacterium | reverse complement strand
GAGGAGGAGGTGGTGGATTTCGCCCCTCCGGCGGCGGTTTCAGTGGCGGCGGTTATCGTCCCCCCACCGGGAACTTCGGCGGGGGCAATTTCGGGGGCGGTGGATACCGTCCCTCGGGAGGACAGTCTCCGGGGGGATTCCGCCCCGATATGGGGGGTGGTTTTGGCCCGGGGGCGCATTCCTTTCAACCTTCGGCTCCCACCGGTCGGGTGAATTCGCTCGGGGGGGGCGGAGAGGCTGCGGGCCGCACCGCTCCCAGTCGCATCTC
>DNUF01000057.1:4311-4598 GCA_003508595.1 Planctomycetaceae bacterium | reverse complement strand
CGCGTTGCCGGGCCTGGGACAAGCGGGGAGCGGAGGTGCCGGACGCGACGGAGTTCGGCCGGGAGGTCGGCAGAATCTCCAGGCCAGTCGGGGCGATCGGGCCCAGAACCTGCAACAACACGTGGGAGACCAGTCACGCTTCCAGAACTTCAACCGCAATGACTGGAACAACTGGCGCAACCAGCATCCGGGCGAATTCAACAACTGGCGCGACTCGGCCCGCGATCACTGGAACAACTGGTACGACAACCATCATGGTTGGTACGGCTGGTACCACGGTGCGTGGG
>DNUF01000057.1:0-4121 GCA_003508595.1 Planctomycetaceae bacterium | reverse complement strand
CGGCTGGTACCACGGTGCGTGGGGAGGAGGCTGGGGTGGCTGGTGGGGGAACATGTGGGGAGCCTTCCCGGCCGCCATGGCTCTCGGGACCACCTCCTGGGCGCTCAACCAGATGGCCTACACATTCGGTTACGCTCCCTACCAGAACCCGTACTGCGTCGTGGACGAAGACCCTGGCTACTCGTATGAATCCCCCCTGCTGCCGGCGATCGACCAGATCCAGGATCCAGGATCAGCCCCCCCGGAGGGAACCGCCCAGGTCGATGCCGCCCGTTCCAGCTTCCGGGCTGGCGATTACCCCCAGGCCCTGGCGCAACTCGACCAGGCGGCCCAACAACTGCCCAATGATCCGGTGGTGCACGAACTGCGTGGGCTCACCCTGTTTGCCCTTGGCAAATACAAGCCCGCGGCAGCCGCCGTCTATGCCGTGCTGAGCATCTCTCCGGGCTGGGACTGGACCACTCTCTCGGGACTGTACCCGTCGGTGGATGTGTATACCGCACAGATTCGCAAGCTGGAATCGTTCGTGAAGGAAAACGCCTCGGCACCCGAGGGACACTTCCTTCTGGCCTACCACTATGCCGTGATGGGCCACAAGGAGGCGGCACTCCGACAGTGGAAGCTGGCAGCCGACTTGACCCCCAACGACCCGCTGGTGAAGCAGTATGTGCAGTTGCTGTCGGCCCCGTCTGGTGACGATGCAACCGCCCAGGGAGACGGAACGCCTGTGGCGACGCCGTCTGCCCCCACGGCCCCTGCGTTCGATACCAACCTGCTGCAGGGAGCCTGGAAGGCGTCGGCCACCCAGGGGACGGGTTCGTTCGAACTCAAGCTCAATGCCGATCAGACGTTTGAATGGACCTTCACCCAGAATGACAAGCCCCAGACGGTGAAGGGGGTCTACGCGCTGCAGGGGAATACACTGGGAATGGAACCAGACACGGGAGGAACCTTGTCGGCCAAGGTCACCGCTCCCGCCGACGGGACCTTTTCCTTCCAGATGATTGGCGGCCCGGACAACGACCCGGGTCTGAACTTCCACAAAGAGTCTTGAACCCCCGGAGAATCCAATGAGCAATCTTCCCACCCCTCAGGGCAACTCCTCGCCGGGCAACGCCAGTGGCGAAGGTGCAATCGACCTGTTGAAGCAGGCGATCTTCACCAGCATCGGCCTTGCCAGCCTGGCCAAGGACAAGGCTCAGCAACTTGCAGCCGAAGTCTCGACACGGGCCAAGCTGTCTGAGCAGGATGCCCGCGACTTCAGCAGTGAACTGAGCCAGCGAGTCGAACAGGCCCGCCAGGAGCTGAATGCCGAGGTCGACAAGCGGATCGACAGCGCGATGATCCAGTTCGGGCTGGTCAAGGCGGGAGTGAAGAAGATGGGGAACGAGGCCGCGACCGAGGCCGAGTCCTTCGTCGACGCCCGGCTCAACGAGGCATTCGATCGCCTGCGGGTCGCGCGGCAGGAAGAGATCGAGTCACTCAAGCAGCGTGTCGAACGGCTGGAGCAGAAACTGGCCGAACTGACCCGGTAATCGCACCGCGTTCAGCGATCGAAACCTCCGGCGGCCACATCAGCCGTACGTTGGGACAACGGCCCTGGGGTCAGTCCATCAGCGACTGGCCCCGGGGCCGTATTATTGCCGGGGCGGTATTTTGGCCGGGCCTGCAAACCAACCCACCGGCACCGGAGTTCAGCCGGGCGCACTGAATGCCGGCACGTCCCTTTGCAGCGCGGGTTGGATCGCCGTGATCACGCCCCGCGGGAGACCGGCCGGGTAAGATGGTCGCAGACTTCGCCCCAGTGCTGAAACGGGAGGAATGACTCGTTGAGCATCGTCAATTCCTCGGCCAGGTAACCCCGCGCGAAACGCAGTTCGGGGGGAACCAGTCGCGCCGGTTCGACGTCGGGGTACCCGTCTCCCGAAAAGGCAACGGTGCAGCCACGTTCCTGCCAGACCCGCACGACCGCCCCTTTGTCGATGCCATTCTGATGCGAGGGATAGGGGGTTCCTTCCGGGCGCCGCAGGCAAAGTCGACCGTCGATGACGCTGCCGGGGTTCGAGTGGACTTCCGCCTCAATGCCAGCTTCGGCCAGCAACTGCTCGATGTACCAGAGCGAGCCCGCCGAGACGACAACAAGACTCCAGCCATGAGCCTGCAGGCGTTCGGCCCCTTCGCGGACATGCGGGCCAAGACCATGGTCGTGCAGCAGCGTCCGGAGTGATTCTTCCCCCGGTGCCGCCGCCGCATAGATGCGGCGCATGGCTTCAAAATGAGTGATCTCCCCCCGGCGATAGTCGTGCCAGGCCTGCAGGGTCTGCGGACCACCATAACGATCGGTGAAGAGCAGGTAGTAATCGTGAGACCAGAGGGTGCCGTCGAAATCGGAGACCAGGACCTTGCGGGTCTCCGATTTCGGGGCCAGGGACAACAGGTTCATGGCGGCCATCAGGAAGGGACGCGGGAAGCGTCGGAGAAAGAGGGAGAGTTCGCAGGAACCACCGAGGCGGCGTTATGCAGTCGCTCGATCCAGTCCTGCACCTGCAGGCCATCGTGATAGGTGGCTCCCCGGGGAACCGGTTGTCGATCACGGACGACGCGGGAAAAGCAGCGCAGTTCCTCCGCCAGCATGCCGGTGGGTGGGTTTTCCCGGGGCAGTGGGCCACCGGCCCGAATCTCGAGGGCGAGGGGCCATTCGGCCTTCTCTCCCCACACCTGCAGCGGCCGCGGGTTGGGTTCGCACCGGGCCGACCAGCCTTCGCCAAACACTTCGAGGCGATCAAACCCCCGGGGAGCCATGCCGGGCGGGGTGAGGTACGAGGCCGTGAGGTCGACAACCAACCCGCCCGGAAATGTGAGCCGGGCCGAGGCAAGATCGATCTCGCCCGACGTGGTCCGGTGATAGGCGGCGCTCAGGGACAGAGGTTCGGCGAGAGTCGCCGCCTCTCCCGCCGAGACGAGTCCCTGCTGCACCCCCGGGTCTTGAGAAATGAGGGACTGGACGCAGTAGAGATCGTGAACCATCGCTGCCACCAGCGGATTTTCCCCGGGGAACTGCGTCACGATGGTGGCCGGCCGGTGCCGCACCGCCTGGAGGTAGGCCAGTCGACCACGATTGCGGGACAGTTGCAGCAACTCGGCGAACTCGCTGTTGAACAGCACGATGTGTCCGAGCATCAGGCGATTCGAATTTGGCTCGATGAGGTCTGCCAGGTGCCGGGCTTCTGCCAGGGTCTCGGCGATCGGCTTTTCGAGCAGCACTCGGGCCCCGGATTGCAGCAGGCGGCGGGTCACGGCCAGGTGCTGCGATGTGCTGCAGGCCACCACCCACGCCTCGGGGCGAGTCTCGGCAAGTGCCTGGTCGAGGTCGAGGTAACCAGGGGTTGTCGGCAGAATCTCCCGAGCGGCGGCGAGGCTCTCGGCACGACGGGCGACCACCGCCACCAGCTCAAACTCATCGAGCGCAGCGAGCGTGCGGGCGTGCAGCAAACCGAATCGACCAAGTCCCACGACGCCGATCCGAATCGGACGGGAACCGATCCCCACGCCTGCTCCCGACTTTGACAGGGACTGTGCCATGCCCGATAACCAACGCTCGAAAGACTGACCGCCATGGTCAACCTGTCGCAAACAGGCGGTCCTGGCGGGCCGGTGTGGTCCGACTTCACCGAGAAGCCTGAGCCCGATCCGAGTGTGATCTTTCGCTTCCAGCGCGCCAAGCGACTTCCCCCCTGCCCCGAAAATCACGGATGCCCTGCGAGTCTCCCCCACTCTCTGACCCCCGACTCGATCCGTTTCGCGACCTGAAACAACCCGGACGCGTCCGAAGTGACACGTTCGTCGCCGAAGGGGAAAAACTGGTGCTGCGGCTGCTCGCCAGTGGACTGGTGGTGGAGACCATCGCCTGCACCCCGGCACTGCATGCACGGCTGGAGAGCGTGATCCCCCTCCCCACCACCGTGTTGCTGCTGGAATCACACCAGATCTCGCAATTGATCGGATTTCAGTTTCACCGGGGAATCCTGGCGCTGGGACGGGTTCCACCGGCGATTTCTCTCGACACACTGCTGTCGCCCATTCCCCCCGGGGAGTCGCTGTTCGCGATCGGCTGCCCGGAG
>DNUF01000124.1 GCA_003508595.1 Planctomycetaceae bacterium | reverse complement strand
TTTTCCGGTTGCTGGGGGCATTGGACGTTGTTTTCGAGATCCGCCCGATGGGACTGGACCAGTGCCAGTGGTGATGTTGGCTGGGAGTGTGTGATAAGATCCCAACCTGATGACAGGTCCGGATTTGAGTTGGGGGAGAAGACGTTCGTGGACGACTTGGGTTATTCGGTGCGGCAGGAGGGGACGGCGACAGTCGCCCTGTTGTTGAGACGTCGCATTACCAGTGAGGGGAGCCGCAGTCCGCTGTGGACCTCCCTCGAAGAACTGGCCAGACAGGGAAAGACCGAGTTGCTGGTTCTGGACTTTTCCCAGGTGCAGTATGTGGCAAGCCAGGCCCTGGGGGGGCTGGTGATGCTGGCCAAGGGCTGTCGGGCCGCGGGTTGCCAGTTGCACCTGTGTGGGTTGTGCCCCTCGATCATCGAGGTTCTCGAACTGATGAAGCTCGACAAGGCGCTCAAGATCTATCCCGATGTCGCCGAGGCGCTCGCCGGTTGAAGTCCGCAGCGTGCGCTGACTGCGGTTGCAGCACATTCGAGCCGCACGGGAGGGGGCAGATGCTGCCTCGGAATTTCTCAAGACCAGCCAGCGATTGAGAAGAGCAGGTTCTCATGGCGTTTCTTCGTCTCCAGGATGTGCCCGGCCCGATGGGCTGGTCGGCCCATTACGACCTGTTTCGCCGACGACTCGACATGGGGGTGGTGCTGCGGGAAATCAGCCAGGCCCATGGCGACCTGGCCCGGATTCCCATCCCCGGAGCCCCGAAGGTGCTGCTGTCTCACCCCGACGACATCCAGGAGGTGTTGGCGACCAAGGCGGCCATGTTCCGGTTGTTTGGACAGGACCTTCTGCGACGGCTGATTCCCTGGGGACAGATTGCGATCGAAGGGCAGGTCCACGATGACAACCGCTCGCAACTGGTGTTGGCGATGCGCAAGATTCTGTCGCGGCGCATTCCCCGGCTCAGCCTCGAACAGTGCCAGCGGGGCTTGGCTCCCCTGCGCGATGGGGACATGCTTGACCTGTACCAATTCGCCCGGGATGTGACCCTGGCCATGTCGTCCGCCGCGCTGTTCCCGCAGGCGGCCGAGCGGGAACTGACAGGTCGCGTCGATCCGGATGCCTTCCTGAAGATTCTCTCCAACACCAATGCATGGCTGCTGGGAATTCCGGTGGTCCTGCAAAAGATGCGGCACCTGGCGCAGCTTCCCCATACGCTGCAGATGCTCCGTCTCAGGCGACGTGTGCATGCCCAACTGCGGGAATCGATCCGGCTGGTTCGCCAGCGGGGTGCAAGCGGGCCTCAAGCCGACGCGCTGACCCTGCTGACCGACGGCTCTGAGATTGGTGGCCCGCTGCGCGACGAGTTTCTCGCCGACAACATGATGACCCTGCTGCTGGCCGGCTATGAGACGGGACACAATGTGTTGACCTGGGCCATGTGGGAGGCGGCCCATCGTGAGGATCTGCAAACGCACTTGGCCGAGGAGGGAAGCCGACTCTCGGACGATCCGGAGGCCAACAACGAATGGATCAACACCGCACCCTGGACGGACGCCGTCGTCCAGGAGGCGCTGCGGATGTACCCCTCGGTCTGGACACTGCCCCGACAATCGTTGTTTGAATACCGACTGCGCGATCATCTGTTTGACGCGGGAACCATCTTTTACACCAGCCAGTGGGTGACGCATCGGGACCCGCGGTGGTTTCCCCAGCCAGACCGCTTTCAGCCCGAACGCTGGTTGGAAGCTGCGTCTCCCTCCGTCAAGGGTGAGGCTGATTCGACGTCAGCCGTTGTCGAGAAGCCCGCCGGGCGTGTGAAACACCATCCCTTTGCCTTTTTTCCGTTTGGTGGGGGAAAGCGGTTTTGCCTCGGCAAGGCGGTGTTTGATTTCGAGGCGGGGTTGCTGCTGGGGAGCTTGTTTCGGGAGTGGCGCCTCGAGCCCGTGCAGAACTGCCATCCCCGTCCCCGGTTTTACGTCACCATGCAGCCCGACCCCCCTCCGCTGGTCGTGCTGCGCCGCCGGTGAAGCCAATGGACCGTGCGGAACGGGATCGTCGATGTGGGGCTGGCTGCGGGAAACGGCAACGGGATCGACCAGGATCAGCGGGACACCCGGCCTTCAACCTCCCGCCCGGGCTTCGTCACACCTGTTGAGCAGTGCTCCCTGCAGGTGTGTTGTTCGTGAGGCTCTCGCAGGATGAGTTGTTGGGCGACAGGGTGCGGGGGCATCGCGGAATGGATTGAGAGAGTTGCCGATTGGTCGGGCGTTGGAGCGATGGCGCGCGCTGATCGGGGCATGATGTCGCCTTCCCGGGGTTCTACCGAGGGGAAGGGGAGTCAGGAGCGCTGTGAGAAATCGCGCCGATCGCGGTCCGCGGGTGGCTGCTGAATCTCTCCTGGAGGATGCGACAGACTCTGTCGGGGTGATCTTGGCCAAACCGGTCCAATCGTCGTCGGTGAGAACGGTGGACCTCAAGTGAAGCTTCGGATCCTCCGCGGAGTGAGACAGTTTCCGCATCCCGACGGCGATCGTCTCTGTTCATGCGCGGATCCGTCTGTCTGGGCCGAGAGTCGCGTGTCAGAGTCCCACTCGACCAGACCTGTGTCGAGACGCTGCTGACTGGAGCCCGGGCGTGACTCGATCCCGGGGACAGGGGGCGAGGGGGGTGACCCGAGGTTGCCGGCACTGTGCAGCAGCAACCCCGGGCGTTGGTCGGCCAGTCCGACAGACCTGGCTGACGACCAACTGCAATGCGGGA
>DNUF01000030.1 GCA_003508595.1 Planctomycetaceae bacterium | reverse complement strand
CCCGGTTGCCCGCGCATGTCGCCGCCCAGGCCCGGCAGCCGGTGGTGGTCTTCACCCCGTTTCATCACCGCATACCCAAGACCCGCGATGTGGACGCCACGTGGGTGGGGACGGTGGGGGTGCCGTTTGATGGCCGCACCGTGCAGGTCCATGTGCTGCGCCACGACGGTCCCGCGCCGCACTACCTGCTGCGTCCCGAGGATCTGCAGTTTTTTACGGGAACCCGACATCCGTACGACCTGCATCCCGATACCCTCTACCGCGATTCGCTCTTTTTCGGGGCGGCGGTGCTGCAGGCTCTGCCCGTCGTGGCTCCCGGTGCCGCCTGGACACTGTTGCTGCAGGATTGGGAATCGGCCACGGTCGCCATCGCCGCCGCCGGCCAGCCGGCCCGTCCCCGGATGTTTGTGACCCTGCACAACAGCTACGACCACGAGGCGGGAGCCGACCAGTTGCGACACTGGCGACTCGCGCCCCACGCCTGCCAGGGAGACACCGTGCTGCAGCGGGCTCTCGACGTCTGCGAGTGGCCCGTCTTCACCGTCTCGCAGCAGTTCGCCCGCGATCTGATCGACGACCCGTACCAGGCCCGCGTCCTCGCCCCGCACCTGGCGTCGTGGCTCGGCTCACGACTCGTCGGCATCGACAATGGCCCCTTCACCGACCTCGCCGTCCCGGCCGGGTTGCTTGCGGCGGCCGAGGCAGGGCGTATCCAGCCCCTGCTGGCGTGGAAGCAGGATCACCAGGCGACGTTCCTCAAGGCGTTGGGACAACTCACCCCTTCTGTCGAACGACCCGTCTGGGGGAACCTCGCCCGCTATGGCCGCGATGACTCACCGCTGTTTGTCATGGCGGGCCGGGACGACTGCCGGCAGAAGGGGTACGACGTCGCCGCCTGTGCTGCCGAGCGACTGCTCGCCGCGGGAGCCAAGGCCCGGTTTGTGTTCTTCCCCATTCCTGGTGATGAGGGACTGGAGGGATTGTCGTTTCTCGAGGAACTCGCCGGACGCTGGCCGGCGAATGTCCTGGCATTCCCGTTCCGGTTTGCCGAGGGATTCTCGGGAGCCCTGCGGGGGGCGACCTGCGGCATCATGCCCTCCCTCTACGAACCGTTCGGCATGGCGAACGAGTTCTACCTGAATGGCACCCTGGGGATCGGCCGGGCGACGGGCGGCGTGCTGCAGCAGATTGTCCCGGATCCGAAGGCGAGGTCGACCTCGGCCGCTGTCCGCCGCCGGATCACCGGCGTGCACGCCGCGCCCACTCTTCCGACCGGCTTCCTGTTTCACGAAGACGATGGACTCGCCACCGAAGTCGACGACTGGCAGGGAATCAATGCCACGGGCTATCTCGACCCCGCGCTCCAGCTCAATCGCGTGGCGGACCGGTTGCGATTCCCGTTGTTCGAATCGATGGTGTCGGAGCTGACTGTGGCCCTCGAAGATGCGATGGCCCTGGCGGCAGAACCCGACGAATACGCCCAGCGACTGGTGGCCGGGATCCGGCATATCGAACAGGGCTTCTCGTGGGACCGCGCCGCGCAGCAGTACCTGCGCTATGCCGGGGGTTGACGGGGGTTGACGGGGCAGCGACCCGCGAGTTGGAGGGGGACGTGTTTGTCTCGTGAGGGGAGGGATGGCGTCAGACCGGCTGCAACTGGGCAATGGGCGCGACAAATTGCGGTCTCCTTCCTCACCGTTTTCGAGGATCGCCTGGTCGGCGACCGACTCTTGTATGGCACACACTCCCCTTGGGGCAGTCCCTGAATACCAACAGTTTGGGAAGGACCGGACATCGCCCGGGATCGCTACGACGGAGAGACCTGGGAATAAACGGGGTTACGGCAGGTCGGTCAGGAGATCGGTCCAGCTGCTGACCTGGATGACCCGCAACAGCAGGGACTCCAGAAGTTCGAGATCGGTGATTCCTGCCGTGGCCCGCCGGACTTTGACCGAGGGCTTGCCGAAGAGAGCCGCTCCCAGCAAGAGGAGTATGCGGCGAGCCTCTTCAGCGCGTCCCTCCTGGTATCCCTCCTCGAATGCCTTCTGACGTACCTCCTCACGCCCCTCTTCGAGGATCGCCTGGTAGGTGACCGACTCTTTCATGGCACACAATCCTCTGGTGGCATGCCTGAAGTCCCAACAGTTTGGGACGAACCGGGCATCGCCCGGGATCGCTACGATGGAGAGACTTGGGAACGAACGGGATTACGGCAAGTCGGTCAGGAGATCGGTCCAACTGCTGACCTGGATGACTCGCAACAGCAGGGACTCCAGCAGTTCCACGTCGGTGATTCCTGCCAGGGCCCGGCGGACTTTGACCGAGGGCTTGCCGAAAAGAGCCGTTCCCAACGACAGGAGAATGCGCTGGGCCTCTTCAGCGCGCCCTTCTTCGAGGATCGCCTGGTAGGTGACCGACTCTTTCATGGCACACACTCCCCTTGGGGCAGGCCTGGAATCCCAACAGTTTGGGAGGAATCGGACATCGCCCGGGATCGCTACGACGGAGAGACTTGGGAACGAATGTGATTACGGCAGGTCGGCCAGAAGTTGCGTCCAGTTGCTGACCTTGACGACCCGCAACAGCAGGGACTCCAGCAGTTCCACGTCGGTGATTCCTGCCAAGGCCCGGCGGACTTTGACCGAGGGCTTGCCGAAAAGAGCCGTTCCCAACGACAGGAGATTGCGCCGGGCCTCATCGGCACGGCCCTCCTCACGCCCTTCTTCGAGGATCGCCTGGTAGGTGACCGACTCTTTCATGGCACACACTCCTCGCAGCAGATGCTGGGTGAACTCTCTCTCATATTCTAATCCCATCAGCACGTAGGTGGCAGTCCATAATGACTGGGCGGCGGATGGCTCTGCCTCACGGTCAATCCGCCGGTCCATCTGCTGAATCAGCCCAGGCAACTCGGGACGGGAGACTCTGGTGAGGGGCGCCAGGGGGAGTGTTCCCAGTCCTCCCGCAAGGACCGCCTCCGGTGGCAATTGCCAGAGGCGAATCGGTTCGTACTCGAATGTCAGGTACGTCCGACCACTCGGCCAACTCCAGTGAACCGTTCCGGTCAGATCACGCCCATCCGCCTCGCGACGCAACAGAATCACCAGGCTCCGCACTGACACCTTGTGCCGCGTCCTCAACAGCACGTTGTAGTGCAGAACACGGGAACCCAGCGTCGGATCATGACTCGCCTGGAATTCGAGATGCAGAATCCAGGGTTCCGATTCCTCAACCCA
>DNUF01000189.1:8566-8776 GCA_003508595.1 Planctomycetaceae bacterium | reverse complement strand
GGCGGGGGCCGGGGGGGGGACGGGCTTGGCATCCTTGTGGTATTCGAAGTGCCGTCCATCGACGAAGAGGTGTCGGACCCGGGACCGTTCGTCATGAAAAGGGCCAGTCAAAACCACCAGGTGGGCCAGCTTGCCCGCTTCGAGGGTGCCCAGTCGGTCCTGCATTCCCAGGAGGGTGGCCGGTTCGCGGGTCAGGGCGTCCAGGGCGGC
>DNUF01000189.1:0-8373 GCA_003508595.1 Planctomycetaceae bacterium | reverse complement strand
CGGGTCAGGGCGTCCAGGGCGGCGTTGGGGGGGAGACCCTTCTGGATGGCCTGGCGGAGGCTGCGGAAAACGTGGCCTGGTTCGCCGAGCCCATCGGTCCCGACAGAAAACTTGAGACCAGCTTCGTGGAGCACTTTGAGGTTGGAGACCTGGGCCGACCAGCGGTCGAGTAGTCGTTGCTGCGCCCGTCGGGGAGGTTTGGCGCGGGGATTGAGCGGGCCATTGGCCGGCTCGGGTTCGACGCGTGGTTCGTCTCCCCAGTTGACGAGGGTGATCAGTCCGCGTGACTCGGCCTTGAGGCGGGCAATGGTTCGCCAGGCTTCGGAGCCACCCAGGATGATGGGAGGCAGTTGGTGTTCGGCGGCGAAATCGAGAGCGCGGTGGATTTCGTCGCTGGACTGGGCGACGAACAGGCTGGGGGGCTGGCCGACGAGGGTTCGCGCGAGCGATTCGAGGACAGGATCTTCGGCCGGGCGCGGCACTCCCGGGGCCTTCTCCCGGAAGAGTTGCTGATGCTGGTGCCAGCGGCGGGCGTCGAGCAGAGCCTGGCGGAGATGGGTGATGCCACCCATCAGGGTGTTGGGGTATCCCGACTGGCCGAGTGGCAGAAGTTGGAATTCGGGATAGGTTTCCTCACGCAGGACCGCTTCGCGCAGGGGGAGTCCGCTGGTGGTGATGAGCAGTCCCGCACCACTCGCGAGTCGTCCCTGGGGGATCACATGAAGGGTTGTGAATCCCGATTGGCGGCGTGCCTCCCACAGTCCGGGTTCGGCCCGAAGGTTGTTGCGGATGGAGAACTCGGGGGTCAGGCCCTTGCGATTGTCGCTGGGAGTGCCTGCGAGGGCGTAGCGGCTGGTTTCGAGAGCCCGGCCGGCATCAATCGCGGGGGCTTTCTGCGGGTCGAGGGGGGCTTGTGTGGCCGCATCGATGAAGCCGGGATAAATCACATGGCCGGCAAGATCGATGACTTCCGCATCGGGGGGAGGCGCGAGGTTGGCTTCCACGGCAGCGATCAGCCCATCGCGGATCAGGACAGTGGCTGAAGGAAGTTCCAATTCGGGATGGACGACCACCCGGGCATTGGTCAGCGCCCAGACGCGGGGTTCGAAGCCCGCGGAGCGGGGGGCTTGGGCCAAGGCGAAAACCGGAAGGGAGGCCAGGCAGGCAGCGAGGCCGATCGCGCGGAAGATCATGGTGTCACACCCGGGGGAGACAGTCGGGTCACAGTCGGAAAGACAAGACCGATTTTGAGCCTAGCGAGGGGGGCGAGGGGGATGCCAGCGGAGGATTGAACGAATTGACGGAAAAATCTCTGGAAAGGTCTTGCGTGGCGTTGACATCCGTTCGGATTCGTGCAAGTATTCATGAATGGCGAGTCGACGACTGGGAGAGGCTACGACCCCAATGGGTTACGGCGAGTCGGGGAACAAGGCTTCTTTTGCAGAGCCTGGACCGATTCGTTCCAGTTGCGACACCCGAAATTCCTGAGGCAAATGTCTGCGGGTTTGAGTTCCCTCGACGTGTTCCTGGGAAGTGTTTGCGGAGCGAATCTCTGCAGGCCCCGTGTTTGGCATGCTCAGGGCGGTTGATTTTCCAGTTGTGTCTGGATCGTTCTGGTGTTCGGGAGGCGGCCTTGTTTTCTGTGGGCTGCCTGCGTCGATCTTTGCGACGTCTTCTTCGGTGAGGCCTTTTGCTGTTGAATGCAGGCCGGTTTGGCGGGCCCAAGGCTTTGGGTTCGGGGTGAATCGCATGGGGGCGTCGGATCCAGGGGGATCCAAGTGAATGCGAATGCCTGTGCCGGGTTTGGATTTGATGGCAAATCGCAAGATCGGCTTCTCGGTACAGGATCGTGCCCCTCTGTGGCAGGATCAATCTGTGCCGGGATCGGCCGGCGGCGGGATCGAAGGTTGGGCGGGGTGTAAGTGAGTGGGTGTTGGCCTGGCAGGGTGTTGCCAGTTTGGTCTGGTCTCCCGGTCTGCTGGGTGAGGTTCTTGCCTGGCGTTGACGATGGCATGGCTGGGGTGTGTGGGCTGGGATGTGATTGTCGTCCTTGGGGGCGGGTAGTCCGCCGGAACACAGGTTTGCCGCTCCAGTCCCTCATGCGGTTGAGTCCCCGTCCGCCGATTTCAGGTGAGAGTGCTTAGGTCAGAGTGTCTGGATTGAGGGTTGGGCCCGTTCGCAGGATGTGATCCGGTGGGCGTCGTCTGTGTCTTCTCTGGGGCCCGGTTCTGCTTCTGGGGGAGCCTGATGGCAATACCTTGGTCCTGGATCATGTCTGACTGGGGCGATTGCCTCTGGTGCGATCGCGTGTGGGTCAATTGACTGGGGCGAATCGGGAGACTGTGTTTGGCACCGGTTGTTCCAGCGGCAGTGCGAGAGTGCTGATGCCGCCGAAGTCGGTGGTTCTTTCTTCCCGTGAGTGCCTGCGGAGGGAGTCTCGTTCGAAGTCGCACGATTGGATTGGCTTCGCCTACGAAACTGGGATCTGAGTGTGGTGAGTCTTCTGCGACAGGCCTGGCTGGGTGTCGCAATTCGCAGTGCAGGTTGTCTCCCTCAAGGGGCGGTTTGCCGACTTGGAGTCGTCGATCCCTCCCTCTTGAAGTCGTTGATGGCATCGAACGAACAAAGCCGTCCGGGGAGGGAAAGGCAATTTCCCTTTTGATTTCGATCGGCTTTGGTTCGAGTCACCGGAAAACATGGCGGCAGATTTCTGCCAGCAGATTCCGGATGTTTGTGTTGTGGGGATGAGTTTCCAGGTGCAGTCGCCACTCCTGTGATGGGGGCGGACGGCCGGAGTCTCCCTGTGGTTTCTGATTCTCTACTGGTCGATTTGTTGGGCGCGCATGGCACGCAAGAAAGTCATCCCCGAGCAGGATGTGGTGTTTGAAGAAGAGGGGCCCGTTGAGGAGACGGGCGGGCGGGGAGAACCGGCCGAGTCGAAGTCGGCGGGACGCTCTTCGGGAGGCCGGGGACCGCGGCGGCCGAGGCCAGCTCGTGAGGATCGCGAAGAGGCGGTTCCTGAGGCTCCGGCGGCTGCTGCTGAAGAACCCCGCAGCCCCGCAGCGTCCGAGCCACGCAGCAACGAGGCCCAGCGGGCCGCGGAACGCCTTGCGGCGGAACGGGCCGCGGCGATTCAGGCCGACATTGAAAGTCGGCGTCGAGAGTTTCAGCTGGGCCCCTCCACACGCCCCCCCCGTGGACCGCGTCCCCCCCGGGACTATGTTCCTGCCGGGGATGGCGAAGATGTCGAGGGAGACGAGGGAGGAGCGGGAGATAACCGGCGGCGAAAACGTCGCCGACGGCGATCACGCCGGGGGGGCGGGGGCGTTGCCACTCCCGGAATGCGCGGGCCTTTGCCGCAACAACCACTGCCACCGGCCCCCCGGGGACGGCGGGGACGGGGTGGGCGGCCAATGCCGGGGGGTGGAGGAGGCTCAACGGGAGGGGGATACGAACGCGATCGTGACCGCGACCGCTATGCATCGTCATCGCCTCCCGGGCTCGACCTTGTCGACGAGAATGCTCCCGCCGGGGGGTTCTTCGAAGGAGTGCTCGAACTCCATCCGAAGGCGTACGGCTTCCTGCGGGATCCCAAGAACAATTTTGTGGGGAACAAGTTCGACCCCTTTGTCGCCGCCTCGCTCATAGACCGCTACAAGCTGCGGGAAGGGGTGATGATTCGCGGCGAGATCATTCCCGGAGTTCGTGGCCAGGGGCCCCGCCTGCGGACCGTGGAAACGGTTGAGGGGAAGCCTCCCGAGGAGTTCCTCAAGGTCAAGCCGTTCGAAGAATTGACCGCCGTCAATCCCTTCGAGCGGATCCGCCTGGAAACCGGCGCCAGTCCGGTCACCATGCGGGTGCTCGACCTTTTGACGCCTCTCGGCAAGGGGCAGCGGGCGCTCATCGTGGCTCCTCCCCGCACTGGAAAGACCATGCTGCTGCAGGAAATTGCCAATGCGGTCAGCATCAACCATCCCGAAATGCACCTCATCGTGCTGCTGATCGACGAGCGGCCGGAAGAAGTGACCGAGATGCGCCGGCGAGTCCGGGGCGAGGTGATTGCCTCGTCGATGGACCGGGATGTGGAAAGCCACGTCCGTCTCAGCCAACTCATCATCGAGCGGGGGAAGCGGATTGCCGAAGCGGGCGGACAGGTCTTCATCCTGCTGGACAGCATCACCCGCACTGCCCGGGCCTTCAACAAGTGGACCGGGAATACCGGCCGGACCATGACCGGTGGTCTCGATGTGAAGGCGATGGACATTCCCAAGAAAATGTTCGGCACGGCCCGGCGGTTCGACGAAGGGGGGTCACTCACAGTGGTGGGGACCGCCCTGATCGATACGGGCAGCCGGATGGATGAGGTGATCTTCCAGGAGTTCAAGGGGACCGGGAACATGGAACTGGTGCTGAACCGCCAGTTGGCCGACCGCCGGATCTGGCCTGCTCTCGACATCACCCAGTCGGGGACCCGTCGCGAAGAACTCATCCTTACCAGGGAAGAAATGGACGGCGTGACTCTGCTGCGGCGCAGCCTGGTCTCGATGCCTCCGGTCGAGGCGATGGAGCAGTTGGTCAAAACGCTGCAGCGGTTCCCCAACAACCGCGAGTTCCTGGCCAAGATCCGCGCGATCCTGTAGACCCAACCAAGGTTTGAGCACTCATACCAGCCCTCCCGGTGCAATCCTGTTGCCCGGGGGGGCTGGTTTCGTTTGGATGTGATGCCGGTCGATGGAGTGGCTGCCGATTTGGCAGTGGTGGAGCCGTGAAAACCGACCAAAGATCGATGTTTCACGACTTTTTCTGTCTGGTCCGAAGAAAGCTCCGCTGGCGCGCGATTTGCTTTTTCCTCGTCTTTTGTTGCTGTGCCTGCTGCCGGTTTGGCAGTGCCAATTTGGATTGTCGCCAGCCCGATGGGGCTGGTCTCGCTGTCGGAGCCCCGTTGATGACCCAGTCGCAGGAATTCACGTTTCAGACAGAAATCAAGCAGTTGCTGCACATCCTCTCGCATTCGCTCTACCAGAATCGGGAGATTGCCCTTCGCGAACTGATCTCGAATGCGTCAGATTCGCTCAACAAGTTGCGGCACCTGCAGTTGGGAGACGAACAGTGGCGGGATGAAGCCCCACTGGAGATTACCCTGCAACCGCACAAGGAAGCCCGGATCCTCGTGATTCAGGACAATGGTGTGGGGCTGACCCAGGACGAACTGGTCCAAAACCTGGGGACGATCGCCCACAGCGGTTCGAAGGAATTCTTCCAGAGTCTGGTATCGAAGGCCGGCGAGGGGGGGAGTCCTGATCTGTCGCTGATCGGCCAGTTTGGTGTCGGGTTCTATTCCGCTTTCATGCTGGCGGAAAAGGTGGAAGTGGTGACCCGCAGTTACCACGAGGCGACAGGCTGGCGCTGGGAGTCGGATGGTTCGGGGCGTTTCACCATCACTCCGGCTGGAGAAGACGTTCTCCGCGGAGCCCAGATCCGTCTGCATCTGAAGGACGGTTTTGACGCGTTCCTGGAACCGGACCGCCTCAAGCACATCGTCCGGCGGTACTCCACCTTCGTCCCGTTCCCGATCCTGCTGGAAGGGGGAGTGCTCAATGAGCAGAAGCCGATCTGGGTCGAACCGAAGAGCCAGGTCAGCGATGAACAGCACGCGGCGTTCTACCAGTGGCTGACACACCGCTCCGACGAGAAGCCCCTGTGGCGACTGCACCTCTCCAGTGATTCTCCCATCCAGTTTCATGCCATCCTGTACTCCCCTCCCACCAATTACGAGTTGATGGGTTTCGGAGAAATCCAGCACGGCATCAACCTGTGTGCCAAGCGGATTCTCGTGCAGGATGACTGTCGGGACCTGCTGCCCGAGTATCTGCGGTTCCTGTATGGTGTCGTTGACTCGGCCGATCTTCCCCTGAATGTCTCGCGCGAGACACTGCAGGACCATCGGCTGTTGCCCAAGCTGAAAAAGGTGCTCACCCGCAAGGTTCTGGATCACCTGGCCAGTGTGGCCGCCGACGATCCTCAGGCATTCCAGGCATTTTCGCGGCAGTTTGGTTCGATTCTTCGCACCGGCATCGGTCAGGATTTTGAGAATCGCGAGCGGATCGGGAAGTTGATGCGGTTCCAGTCGACGCAGACCCTTGGTTCCGGACTGGAACTTCCCGAAGGGGACGAACCGCGCAAGACCTCGCTTGACGATTACCTCTCGCGGGCTGCGGTCGGCCAGGATCAGATCTATTACCTCGCCGGGACCAATGTCGACTCGATGAGCCGGCATCCACACCTCGAGGCGTTCCGCAAGCGGAACCTCGAGGTGCTGTTCCTCGATGACCCGGTCGATGAATTCGCCCTGACCCAGTTGCGCAGCTTCGAAGGGAAAGACCTGATCTCGATCGATTCGGCCGACATCCGCTTCCCCGAGAGCACCAAGCCTGCGGTCGAGGAGGAGTCGAAGACCCCACCCCGACACTTCACCCGGGTGCTGGAACTGTTTCGCGGGGCCCTCGACAAGCGGGTTGCCGATGTCCGCCAGTCAGACCGGCTCACCGACAGCATCTGCTGCCTGGTGAATGCAGAGGGGACGATGAGCAGCCAGCTTCAGAAGGTCCTCTCGACCACGATGAAGGGATTCGAAATGTCGAAACGGGTGTTTGAGGTCAACCCACAGGCCCGTCTTGTGGAGCGGTTGTGCGAATTGGCTGGCAACCCGAACAACGATGATTTCATCCGCGACTGTGGCCGGCAGTTGTACTCCGACTCACTGCTGTTGGACGGACTCATTCCCGACGCCGAGGAAGTGACGGGTCGTTCGCTGCGATTCATGGAAGAACTCTCACGCACCCGATCGGTCATCGCGACCTGAGCACCGACCGGCTTCGGGGGGGCGATTCACTCCCCGGCGTGTGGCCCGAAAGGCACAGGTCAGCGCTTGCCCGGCATGTGGCCAGAGTGTGGCTCCCCGATTCCGTGCTTGAGTCATGCCATCTTCCCCCCCACCCCGGCCGGTGGTGAGTCGACCGGGGAGAGGTGGCAGCAGGCGGGGAAAGGCTCATCCCCGGGCAAGAATCACGCGATCAGGGCCTGCCCGGGGCCTCTCCAGGCTCAGGGGGACCGGATGTGTCAGCACGGCCCGGTGGGGGGGCCATGGCCCCGAGGGCGGCCTGGACGATCCTCGAGAGTTCGTGCGCCAGGTTCTGGCAAAGAGCATCGAGCTGTGGATGGGCAACCGAGACTTCCGCCAGGGTCTCATACAGTCGCTCCAGGGCAGGCAAGAGCAGCGAATCACCGGCACCGCCCGGCCAGGTCGTCTGGTTGGGGGTGGGGAGCAGGGCCCGCAGATTGCCGAAATGCCGATTCAGGTGTTCCATCATCCGTTCGTCGGCCGGGATCCGTTCGTCCGAGGTGGACCGCTCTTTCCGTGGGCCGGTCGACTGGATGGCCGAGATCAGTTCGGCGACATGCAGCGCGGCAATGTAGACCGCCAGCCCGATGGGGAGCGGTGGGTTGGAGACCGTCGGTTGTATGCCGGTCGCCGTCGCCGTGGACGCTGACGCGGCCGAGGTCGCCGTCAGAATGGTCGAGGTCTCCGAACCGCTGGGAGCGTCGGCGGGGCTGACCCGGGGGTTCGACTCGGAGTCGCAGCGGGTGGCTCCGAGTCCCGACTCGCACGTGTCGTCATCCCATCGCCAGCGGGACTGTTCCCAGTCGGCGAAGGTTGCTTCGTGAACATCGAAGGCAAAATCTTCGTCGAGATCACTGCCATCGAGATGCCAGAAACAGGGCCCGGGGAGTTCGGCCAGCATCTGGCAGCAGGGGCAGTCGGGATCGATCAGCGCCTCTTCGGGCGTGAGAGCCTCGGGGACCCGCCGGCGTTCGTTCTGGATGATCGACCGGGGGGTGCGGTGACCGGAATCGACAGCGGGCGAATCGAGCCATTGGTCGCGGACTTGGACCAGCCGCTCGGCCTCGGCCGCAATCGATTCGTCGAGGAATTGAGGAGTGGCCGACAACTCCGACTGGGGACCCCGGAGTGTCTCGGACCAGTGTTCCCAGCTCGACCAGAGCAATTCGCGCACGAGGTGGTAGTACATGACCGCTTCGTGGAGCCCGATACCAGCGGACTGGAACGCGGGGGACGAAAGGGGAAGCGGGGGTGGGGCGAGACCGGTGAGGGACCATGACTCGCAGCGGTTGTGCAGGTCCTGGCTCAGGTGCCGGCGGTTGAGAAACAGGATTTCGCGTGGCGTCTGACCTCCCAGGTCCTCGCGGGGAGAAAGGAGCCAGCGGGCGTGCAACTCGCGGATTTCGCGAGAGATGGGATTGCCCCCCGCCGCGGCCGCCGCCTGTTCATTGAGGGTGGCCCGCCCCAGGGGC
>DNUF01000227.1:636-102772 GCA_003508595.1 Planctomycetaceae bacterium | reverse complement strand
CATCGCAATCACATGCTCAACGAGGAGGGGGGAATCATTGAGGCCGAGTTCCTCGCCGAATACACCGCCGATCGAGTCGAGACCACCGCCGCGGTCTGGCTGGGGCAGACCTTCAGCTGCTGTCGGTGTCACGATCACAAGTATGACCCATTCACGCAGCGCGACTTTTATGGACTGAAGGCATTCTTCCACAATGTGCCTGAGCGGGGAGTGGGGGACTACGGCAGCCACATCCGCCGAAATGCCCCCCCGTTTCTGCGTTTGCCGAGTCCCGAGACCGAAGCCCGCCTGGCTGTGGCCAATGCAGCCCTGCTGGCGGGCGAGCAACGCAGGAAAGAACTGGAGGCCGAAGATTCCACCGGCTGGATCGAGGAGATTGCCACGGCCAAGGTGGACTGGCAGGTTCTGGAACCGATTGAGGTGGCCGGGAGTGAACCCTTGCCCCAGTTGTCCGGAAATGCCGCTGTCAGCGTCCCCGCGAAAGCGGGGGCGGGCGAAATCCGCCTGAAAGTGTCGCTGCCGTCCCGCAAGTCGACCGCACTGCGGCTCGTCTGGAGCACAGTCGAGTCGTCGGCCACTCTGCAGTGGGGGAGCGTCAAGGGGGAGGCGATCAATCTTCGTCCCCTGGATCCCGCCCAGGGACCCCTTGTGGATGCCGATCGTGGCAGCCGGGTCCCTGTCATGCTGACCGCCGACAAATCGGTCGAAGCGATGTTGGCCCTCGAGACACCCGTCGTGGGAGACTCGCTGACTCTCACACTGCACTGGGACGATGTCACCGCTCCGTGCACCCTGCAGGTGTTCGCTGCCAGTTCTCCCATCGAGCGCGTGGCTCCCTCGGCGATTGTCGAACTGGCGAAGATCGAGCCAGCTCTGCGGAAGCCCGAAGAGTTGGCCCAACTGGTTCGATTTCGACTAGCGCAAATGGCCGAATTTCGCGAACTCGTGGCGAATCTCGAAATGCGGAAACGCGAGATCGCATCCCTGGAGGCCGAGGTTCCCACCACGCTGGTCATGGAAGAACTCCCCGAGCCCCGGCCGACGTTCGTCCTGCGGCGTGGTGCCTACGACAAGCCTGCCGATGCGGTCGCGGCCGCGACCCCGGCCGTTCTTCCTCCTTTGGCAAGCGAACTGCCACGGAATCGTCTCGGACTCGCGCGATGGCTGGTCAGTCGGGAGAACCCGCTGACCGCCCGGGTGACGGTCAATCGGTTCTGGCAGCAGTTGTTTGGCGTGGGACTGGTCCGCAGCAGCGAAGACTTTGGATCGCAGGGTGAACTCCCCAGCCATCCCGAGCTGCTCGACTGGCTGGCGGTGACGTTCCAGGAATCGGGCTGGGATGTGAAGGGTTTGCTGCGGTTGATCGTGATGAGCGAAACGTACCAGCAGTCATCCCGGTTGCCCGTCGACGGGGCGAGTGAGCGTGATCCGGCCAACCGCTGGCTGTCGCGTGGACCAAGACATCGGCTTCCGGCCGAGGTCATCCGCGACCAGGCCCTGGCGGCCAGTGGCCTGTTGGTTGCCCGCCTGGGTGGGCCGGCAGTCAAGCCGTACCATCCCCCCGGACTGTACGAGCAGGTGGTGAACCAACGCGACAATCCGCAGGCGACTTACCTGCAGGGAAAAGGGGAAGACCTCTACCGCCGCAGCCTCTACACCTACTGGAAGCGGAGTGTGCCGCACCCGGCGATGCTGCTGTTTGATGCCCCATTTCGCGAAGTCTGTGCGATGCGGCGGACACGGTCCAACACCCCGCTGCAGGCGCTGGTACTGCTGAATGATCCGACGTTTGTGGAGTCGGCCCGGTTCCTCGGACAGCGGATGATCGAAGAGGGGGGAGAGTCCACCAAAGCACGGGTGACGCACGGCATGCGGCTCGTGCTGGGGCGGGTGCCATCGTCCCGGGAACTGGAGGTTCTGGCGAAGGCGGTGGAGCGTCACAGGTCTGATTTTCAGGATGATCTTCCCGCGGCAGGGGAGTTGCTGGGATTCGGGGAAACACGGGGAGATTCTCAACTCCATCCGGCGGACCTGGCGGCCTTCACCCTGTTGGCCAACACCCTGTTGAATCTCGATGAAGCCATTACCAAGGAGTGACGCGATGACGACGACGACTTCGCTGCTTCCGGTTTCCCGGCGCAACTGGCTGTGCGGTATGGCGTTGGCCTCACTCGCCGCACCCCGTGCCTGGGGGGCGGCGGCGCCTCACTTCGCCCCCCGGGCCCGCCGGGTCATCTGGTTGACCCAGGCGGGCGCCCCGTCGCAGGTCGACCTGTTCGACCACAAGCCGGGCCTCACCGACCAGTTCGACAAGGACCTCCCCGACTCGATTCGCAATGGCCAGCGGCTGACCGGGATGACCGCCGGCCAGGCCCGACTGCCTGTGGCTCCGTCGGCATTTGCCTTCCGCCAACATGGCCAGTGCGGGATGTGGCTGAGCGATCTGCTGCCGCACACTGCAAAACACGCCGATGACATCTGTCTCGTGAAGACGATGCACACCGAGGCGATCAACCACGACCCGGCAATGACCCTGTTGCAGACCGGTCACCAGATTGGCGGCCGACCGTCGTTGGGAGCGTGGGTTTCGTATGGACTTGGTTCCGAGAATTCTGATCTGCCAACGTTTGTCGCCCTGATTTCCCGTCCCAGTGGTCCGACCAATGCGCAGCCCCTGCACGAACGGATGTGGGGCAGCGGGTTTCTGCCATCCCGTTACCAGGGGGTTCGACTCAGCTCGGGCCAGGACCCGGTGCTGTACCTGTCGAATCCCCCCGGAATCACCTCACAGCGACGGCGGGCCATGCTGGATGACGTGGCGGCCCTCAACCGGCTGAAACTGGAAGAATTTCATGACCCCGAGACCCAGGCCCGCATCGAACAATACGAGCTGGCGTTTCGGATGCAGTCGGCCGTCCCCGAATTGGCCAACCTGGCCCAGGAGCCGGCCCATGTGTTTGAACGCTATGGGCCCGAATCCCGCAAGCCGGGCAGCTATGCCGCAAATTGCATCCTGGCCCGGCGCCTGGCCGAACGCGGAGTGCGGTTCATCCAGCTCTATCACCGTGGCTGGGACCAGCACAACAATCTTCCCGCCGGGATCCGCAGCCAGTGCCACGACACCGACCAGCCCAGTGCGGCCCTGCTGGCGGAACTGAAGGAGCGGGGGATGCTCGAAGACACCCTCGTGATCTGGGGGGGCGAATTCGGTCGCACCGTCTATTCACAGGGGACACTGACCCGGCAAGATTACGGTCGCGATCACCATCCCCGCTGCTACAGCATCTGGCTCGCGGGAGGGGGAATTCGAGGGGGGCATGTCCACGGCGAGACCGATGACTTCAGTTACAACATCGTCAAGGACCCGGTCCACGTGCACGATCTCAACGCCACCGCCCTGCACCTGCTGGGCTTCGATCACACACGTTTGACCTACCGGTTCCAGGGGCGCGATTACCGGTTGACCGACATCCATGGCGAAGTGGTGCAGGGAGCCCTGGCCTGACCTCGCGAAAACCGGGCTGGACATCACAGCCCCCGCAGACGGTTTTACTGCGAGTGAGATGTGCCGTCGATCGCGGGGCCGGATCTGCGGCATCCACGATCGACGACTCGCATCAGTCGCCCCGTTGGCTCGATGCGGGATCAGACCCAATGTTCGGGCGCATCGAAGTCAGTCGTCGTCGCTGTCGGGAACGTCGGGCTGCACCTGCAGGGATTTCCAGGTGGCGATGGCCCACTCTTCGTCCGACTTGTGCTCGTAGAGGATGGTGGTGATGGCGATTTCGCCATCGATCGCGCATTTCCCACTGAGTTGCCAGTGGGGAACCTCGGCGTCGGTTTCACGGCGAATGCGGGCCGAGCCGACGAGGATGTCATGCGAGCCGAAGGGAATCTCGGGCCCCGCCTCGGCGGCCTGATCTTCATCGCCAAACATCGAGTCGGACGCCAGCAGGTCGGCCTTGGGGACCGGTTGGTCGTGCTTGTCGCAAACCGAAATCGAGCTGATCCAGACCTGGCGGGTGTCGTCCTGGGCACCCCAGTTCCCCTCTTCGTCGATCAGTTCCTGGAACGAACCCGGGACGACCACCGACCATTCGCCCGAGGCCCGAGTCCGCACGTTGCCCCGGCGATAGCCGATTCGGGGCTCTTTCTCGTGCACCATGGCAAACTCATTGAGGGTCTGCCGCAGGCTCTCTTCGAGTTCGAGATCATGCTCTTCGTCGAGGAAACCGACGATTTCATTCCATTCGTACCAGGGGAGTGCGATGGATGGGTCGAGTTCGTAACTCAACATCAGGTCATTGTGGACCGAGGTCAGCAGTTCGACTTCTTCGTCGTCGAACGGCCGTCGCCAGCAGACCGTGTCCCACATCCGGCAGAGTGCCCGGTTGCGGACAATCAGCGCCTGGGGTTCATCATCCCACCAGGGGAAGATGTCTTTGCCCCGTTCGGGGGAAGTGATCACCTGTGAGAGCCACTCGGTCGAACGCGGGCCCATCACCGTGAGGACTGGACCGAAGTCGAGAAACTGCGGGCTGACGGGCATGCTCAGGCCGAGTCCCTCGTAGCCCCGGCGTTCGTATTCGAGCAGTGCCTCGCAGGCTGACTTCAGCCAGACCAGCATCTCATGCTCCACCCGGGCCGAGTCCTTGTAGAAGAAATAGCCCGTTTCATCACCCGGGTTGCCATCCTCGTCGAACTGCTTCCACTCGACGTCAAATTCCTCTCCCAGTTGGCCGAGGATCTGGCAAAGCCAGCGATGGTATCCAGGGCCGAGGATCGAAGTCTTGGTCGAGAGTCGCAGCAATCCGCCCGGTCCGGTCTCGATGTAGAGTGGCTCGGTCGAGGGAAAAAACTGGACCGTTCCGAGAACCTGCAGACACTCATCCCCCGAGGTCCCGCATTCGTCCCCATCGTGATCGTGGGAATGGTCATGGTCGTGACCACACCGGGGGCCATGGGCACCCTCAAAGAAATCACCAGACACTGTGGGAAGCCACTCACACAGTTCCTGGCAGAATTCTTCGGGGTCGGTATCACGACGTGAGCGTGCGATACCGGTCAAGTCGAGACCGATTCCCATGGTGGGGCTACTTTGTTCCGGAGGATTGGTGTCGTTCGAAGACGAGGGGATACTCGGCTTTCGGATCGTTGACTCGGAGGGCAATCCGGCCGTCGAGCACGTCGGTCAGCAGATCGCCGCAGACTTCCCCGCGCCAGCCCTGGGTCAGCCGGGGGGGCTCGCCCGTGCGGTCGTTGTAGACATGCCAGCGCACAAGATGCCGGAGGTCAGCCGTGGTTCCCACGAGTCCGAGTGCAATTTCTTCCTGCGCACAGCGATTGGCCAGCGCCATGTTCAGCAGTTGGGCGAGGAGTTGTTCGTCCTGGTCCTTGTCATTGCGACGGACCGATGGAAGCTGTTCGTCCTTGATCGCCAGCCCCTTCTGGATCGCCCCGATCATCGCGGGAGCGAGTCGGCGATAATCGGACCGGTTCATGTCGCGGGTCGCCAGCAGGTCGGGAACGTCGGCGGGCTGTCGACGGGCGAGTTCGATGATGAGGTCGTCGCGGAGAATGCGGCGGAAGGGCTTGTTGCTCTGGGCGGCTTCCTGTTCGCGCCACATCCAGACTTCGCGGGCAACCGCCAGCTCGCGACGGTTCAACGAGACGACCCCCGGTAACTTGCGCCAGTTCTCGCGCAGCGGCTCCTGCTCGAGATCCGACACATACCGGTCGATCTCAGTCTGGGCCCAGGCGAGCCGGCCACGCGATGAAAGAGTCTGCTGCTGCCGTTCGTAGATGGCGATCAAATGCTGCACGTCTTCGAGAGCGTAGCTGATCTGCCGGTCGGTGAGCGGTCGCCGACGCCAATCGGTGCGTGTCTCCTTGCCGTGGACCGGAACCCGCAACACGCGGGAGACCAGTGCCGAGTAGCTGAGGGGGTAGCTGCGGCTCTGGATCCCCTCGGCAATCTGGACATCAAACAGCCGGTGTGGTGCCGCCTGCGCATTGTGCAGGCAAAACCGGATTTCCTCCCGACCCCCATGGACGACCGTCAGGATCTCTCCCGAGGCCATGAGGCTCCACCAACTCGACAGATCCTCCACCGAAAGGGGATCGACGAGCGCCGCCCGGTCGACGGTGGCAAATTGCAGCAGGCAAAGCTGGGGACGGTAGGTGAATTCCGACAGGAACTCGGTATCGAAAGCCACGACCCCTGAGCGGCGGAGGTGCCGGCACAGGTCTTCGAAGGCCTCCTGATCAGTGATCAATTCTCGCGACATGACGCAGGATGTTCCCCAATTTTTGCTGGCCTGACAAGTCGTCCGCCCACTTCGCCGGACTGATTGATCGAAACTCCGGCCGGGGAGATGCCGGCCGGTGGCCGGTTGTGGCGATCAGAGGGTATGATTCTGCCGAAATGTCAGGCGATCTCGCCGCTTCCAGGCGGCGAAAGGCTGACCCGCTGGAATTGCCGGCCCCTGTGGCACGACCACATCACCCCCAGGAAATCCCTCCGTGGAACAGTCCGAATCCCCCGAGACACGGGCCGCGCGTGGCGGCTGGTACCGAGAGTTCAAGACCCGCCCCAGCACGCCCCCCCTGTTTCTCACAACTGCATTTGATGTCGATGGACTCGAGCAGTTGGAGGCGATGACCGCTGGTCGCGAATCTGGCTATGTGTACACCCGGGATGGGAATCCGAACCACGACGCCCTGGCTGCCGACGTCGCTGCCCTGGAAAAGGGAGCGGCCGGGGCGGTGTTTGCCAGTGGCATGGGTGCGATGACCGCCACCCTGCTCGCGCTGCTGAAATCGGGTGATCACGTGGTGGCCGCCCGAGTTCTCTACGGACGAACCGCGCAGATGCTGAACCACCTGGCGAGCTCGTTCGGGGTGCGCGTGACGTATGTGGATGCCAATGATCCCTCCGCCTTCGGGAGAGCCCTCACACCACAGACCCGGCTGGCGATCGTGGAAACCGTCTCCAATCCCCTGATGGAGGTGGCGGATCTGACCGCAATTGCCACCAGTGTCGGCGAGGTGCCCTTGCTCGTCGACAACACCTTTGCCACCCCCTGCCTCGTCCGTCCGCTGGAGCACGGGGCCCGTCTGGTGTTTCACAGCGGCTCGAAATACCTCAACGGCCACGGCGATGTGATGTTGGGGGTGATGGTTGGCGACGCGGGTTTGATCCGGAAGATCAAGGGGTTGGGGGCCCTGTATGGAGTCAACAGCAATCCGATGGAGAGCTGGCTCGCTTCACGCGGGTTGCGCACCTTGCCCCTGAGAATGCAGCGGGTCTGCGAGACCGCAGCGAATCTGGCTCCGTTCCTCGCCGGCTACGCCGGCGTCGCGCGCGTGTATTATCCCGGTCTCGTCAGTCACCCCAGTCATGAGATAGCCCGTCGGATGATGCCAGCCGGTTTCGGGGGGATGCTCGCCTTCGATCTGGCCGGAGGGCAGCCTGCCGTGGCCAAACTGTTCCGGGCGCTGGGGGAAACGATCCCGTTCTCCCCCACCCTCGCCGATGCCCGAACCACGGTGTCGTATCCCGCCGGGACTTCACACAAGTTTCTCACGGCCCAGGAACGGGCGGAGTGTGGGATCACCGATGGGCTCGTGCGGCTCTCCGTCGGGCTGGAAGACAGCGATACACTGCGACGCGAGTTGGCGCAGGCACTGGCGGCAGTGGTGTAGTCGATCTCGTCGGGAAATCCCCCATCGGCTTCCTTGTCAAAGACCAGTGTCGTTTCCCGGAGGTCCCCGTGAGTCTCGATCGACGCGAGTTCCTGGAACAGTCAGCACAGGTGCTGGGGATGACAGCGGCGGTTGCCCAGGTGGCCCGCACCGCCTCGGGGGCCACGCACCCGGCCAGGCAGGTCGCCGAAGCTGTCATCCCGGAGGTGGCCTGGGTGAGTCCGGTGGCACACCGGGTCTTTCAGCGACGGGGGTTCGACCCCCGCCACGCGCATGATCATGCAGAGGGGGGGCCACGTCGGGGAGGAGCCGATCTCGAGCTTGCCTGGAAGGCCTCCCAGGGTGATCAGCCGGTCTGGCAGGCGCGGGTCGTGCCTCTGCCAGGGGCATTTGGCGTCGCGACCGAGTGGATTTCCCTCGAGACAACCCTGCAGGAGGAGACCTTGAGGGCCCGCCTGCACGTGGAAGCGGGGGGTTGGTACCGACTTGAACTGCGTGGGGTCGTCGGAACAACAACCCTTGTCCAGGGGGCCTTGGAGCCGGTGGGGGTGGGTGAGGTCTTCGTCGTGGCGGGTCAGTCGTATGCCGAAGGGGCGAATGACGAGTTGCTGAAAGTCGGCGAGGTCGCAGGCCGGGTGGCAGCCCTGGATGTAGAATCGGGGACGTGGCAGGTGGCCCATGATCCACAGCCCCATCGCGGAGCGGGAGGCACCATCTGGCCACCGCTGGGAGACCTGCTGGTGCCGCTGCTGCAGGTGCCGGTGGGGTTTGTGAATGTCGCCGTGGGAGGCACGGCGATTCGCCAATGGTTGCCGGGTGAGAGCCTGTATTCCGGGCTGCTTGCCGGAGCGCGGCGGGCTGGTGACTTCCGGGCGGTTTTGTGGCAGCAGGGGGAATCGGACGTGATCGAAAAGACCACGACCGAGGTGTACTGTAAACGATTGCGGACCCTGCGGTCGGCTTTCGCCCGGGAGGCGGGGAGTTCCGCCCCCTGGTTGCTGGCGAAGTCGACCCTGCATCCCACCGTTTACAACGATCCCGTTGGGGAGGGGAGGATCCGACAGGCGATTGAGTTGTTGTGGGACGAGCCGGGATTTGCCCGAGGTCCGGATACCGACCAGCTCAATGGCGACAATCGGGGTGGTCTCGGAACCCGCAGGCACTTCACGGGGATCGGTCAAAGGCGGGCAGCGCTCTTGTGGTTTGCGGCCCTGTGGACCGAACTGCAGCATCCTCCAGCAAAGGCCGCCAAATGACCGACGCCAACAGCCGGGTGTTGTTGTGGACTGGGTTGGGGTTTTGTGTGGTCGGATTGCTGAGTCATGGTTTCGCCAGGGACCCGCTGGCGATGGTCCGCGTATTGACCGGTCAAACCTGGCGACGGGTCCCCTCCCGGTGGCAGACCGACGAGTGGAAGCGGGCGATGCATTTTGTCGGGTGGTCGCAGGTGGTCCTGGGGGCAGGCATGGCTCTTCTTGGGGGTTGGTCGAGTGCCAGGTGAACCCAACGGGAATCGCAGACCATTGGAGACGTCAGCCGTGAACGCTGCACAGACACCTGTCGGGGGGCGGTGGTGTGGCCTGAATCTCTGGGCCATTGCGGGATTCGTGGCGTGGATGGGATTGATGGCCTATCTGCGTTCGCTCGAACGCGAACTGCCGACCGACTGGTTGCGCCTGGGCTTGCCATTGCTGACCCACGACACCCGGCCGATTGATCATTGGAGCGAGCCGCAATTGGCGGTCCTGCGGCACGGTCTGCTGGTGGATGGCCTGAACCTGCTGATCTATCCGACGGTGTTGTGGTCGTTGCTGATGTGGATCACGCGGTGCCGTCGCCGGGCGGGCAAGTGCTGTGCCCGTTGTTTTCACCAGGGAGCCCGCCTGGCCCTCCTCGCGATGCCATTCGACCTGTTGGAAAACCTGATTCTCTTCTGGATGTCGGTCAGCAGCACCGAGACACCCGCCTGGCTGTTGCGTTCATTGACGGTCGTCTCGTTGCTCAAGCTGGCTTGCGCCTTTGCGGCGTTTTGCTGGCTTCTCGTCGGATTGCCCCTCGCAGTTTGGGAATGCCTGGTTCCGACTCCCCCCGCGATGGAGGGTCTGGATCCTCCGGGCCGCGAACGGGGGGCGAGTTCGGCTGGGTCGGGCGATGTGGTCGAATCGGTCCTCTGAATTCGCACGGGAATCACTGGCAATGCCCACAGAGTGGCGAGGATCCAGGCGTGTGTGGCTGGGGCAGAGCCTCGTGGGAGCAGTGTTCTCGGACAGGGCAAGACACTGCTCGGCCCACGGGGAGATGGAGTCGATTCGGGTCTCGCAAGACGGCCGGCGATTTGAAGAGTCGATCTCGGGGCGCGAATTCCGTCCACTGGGTTTCAATTACGACCACGACACCCGGGGGAGACTGCTGGAGGACTATTGGCACGACGACTGGGGGCTGGTGGAACGCGATTTCGGCCGCATGCGTGACCTGGGGGCCAACGTCGTCCGTGTTCACCTGCAGTTCGGACGATTCTGTCCCCGGCCGGGTGAGGTCAGTCGTCGGGAGCTCGACCAGTTGCAGCGGCTCGTGGAACTGGCAGAAAGCCAGCGACTCTATCTCGATCTCACCGGGTTGGGGTGTTACCACAAGGCCGAAGTGCCGGCGTGGTACGACGAATTGGATGAAACGCAGCGCTGGGGGGCCCAGGGACTTTTCTGGCGGGCGATTGTCGAACGGGTCCATCGCAGCCCGGCCATCTTCTGCTACGACTTGATGAATGAGCCGGTCGTGTCGGGAGGCGCGAGGTCACGCGGAGACTGGTTGGGACCAGCCTTCGCCGGCAAGCACTTCGTGCAGTTTGTCTCGCTGGATCCTGGAGGCAGGGAGCGGGCCGAGGTGGCACGGGCCTGGATCGAGTCGCTGGTTCGCGAGGTGCGGACGATCGACCGTCACCATCTGGTGACAGTGGGGCTCGTCGACTGGAGTCTCGACCGGCCAGGGCTGACGTCCGGGTTTATTCCCAGCCGGGCCTGTCAGACTCTCGATTTCCTCGCAGTGCATCTTTATCCCGAGAAGGGGAAGGGAACGGAGGCAATCGAGACCTTGAAGAAGTTTCAGGAACTGGGGAAACCAGTCGTCGTGGAGGAGACATTCCCGCTGAAAGTTGGGGGGAGTGAATACATCGAGTTTCTCGATGCCTGCGATCGGGCGGGCTGCGGCCTGCTGGGCTTTTTCTGGGGTCAGACCCCTGCCGAGCTGACCCCCCCCAAATCGATTGCCGATGCCATTTTGCGTGACTGGTTGCTGGAGTTTTCCAGGCGGGCCCAAGCCCGCAGGTAGTCCGACTGACGAACTCCGGGAAAGTGGCGAAACAGCACCGAGTCGGCCGGCAGTCGTCTGTCCCGCAATCCTTGAGCGTGTGAGGACGGGCCCTCAAAACGAACAAGCCGCGGTGCGCTCGATCGAGAACACCGCGGCTTGATTCCACAACTCAACAGTCGGTCAACGGTCTTGAGACCGCCGCACCAAGGTTGGCATTACTTGCCAACCTTGAAGCCACCCTTCTTCCAGGCGTCAGCACCGAACACCAGGTTGACCTGCTCGTCACCCTTGGCCTTCTCGGCCTTGCCCTTGCAGTTGTTGCAGCAGAACTGGACCTTGGCACCAGCGATGGTGATTTCGGTGTCCTTGTTCAGGTCGCCGCCCGACAGCGGGCACTTGGCCTGCTTGGCCTGGCCGGTGGCCAGCAGCTGGTGGTTGCCCTTCGCGGCGAACTTGGCCGTGTCCTTCTTGAAGGCATCGGGGCAGCCGCCGCAGCAGAGGTAAACCTTGCCGCCGCCAAAGTCGACAGCGTTTTCTTCCTTGACGTCCTTGCCCGAGACGGGGCACTTGATGCCGTCGAGCTTCACGGCGGCCATCGCCAGGCTCGACAACAGGAAACTGCCGGCAACCAACGCCAGAACCGAGGTCGTACGCTTCATGAGGAACTCCTAGACGAACACCGGAAAGACTCAGAACTTCCCTGCGATGGAGAAGTCCGAAACAAACACGCAGGTTGTTTGGACCAGATGGAATGTCCGGTCTGTCGCAACACATCTGCGAATTTTTACACGAGGGGGTGCGAAAAGTCATCCCCAAAATTGGGATTTCCTCACAAACGCAGAAGTCGGCCGGCAAGTTTTGTCTTCCTCTTGAAGTTCGCGTCGGGAAAACGATAATCTTTTGTTCACCCAATGCCCCTCGATTTCTGCCAGGAACGGTTCCATGCCTCCCCGCAAATCCCCGGCCCGCCGGTCGACTGTCGCTGCGGAAGTCTGTCCCACGATTGGAGAGTACCTGATCCAGCGCCTGCAGGATTATGGGCTCAAGCATGTGTTTGGGATTCCGGGAGATTTCATTCTGCAGTTTTACGCGGCCCTGTGTGCAAGCCCGATCAAGGTGGTCGGGTGCACGCGGGAAGACAACGCCGGTTATGCGGCTGATGGATACGCCCGCGTCCATGGCCTGGGGGCGGTTTGTGTCACCTTCAGCGTGGGGGGGCTGAGTACCTGCAATTCGGTGGCTGGGGCCTATGCCGAGAAGTCCCCTGTGGTGGTCATCAGCGGGGCCCCCGGAGTGGCCGAGCGGGCGAGTGACCCACTGCTGCATCATCGCGTGCGGGACTTTAACACGCAGCGCGAGGTGTTCGACAAGATCACGGTGGCCGCGGCGTCACTCGACGACCCCCTCACGGCCTACCGGGAAATTGACCGCTGCCTGGCTGCCTGTGTCCGTTACAAGCGCCCCGTGTACCTCGAGCTTCCCCGTGACCGGGTGCACAGTCGGGGAACGGTTCCCCCGACCCCCTACTTCGAGAAGCCGGTGAGCGACAAGGCGGCCCTGGCTGAGGCGCTGGCCGAGGCCTCGCAAATGATCAATGCGGCGAAGCGGCCGCTGCTCATGGCGGGGGTCGAAATGCACCGCTTCGGGCTGGATGACGAACTCGTCGCCTTTGCCGAGAAGCACCAGATTCCAATGTGCGCCACGCTTCTGGGAAAGTCGGTGGTGAGCGAGAAGCATCCCCTCTATATCGGTATTTACGAGGGGGCCATGTGCCGGGAGCCGATCCGCAGGTTTGTCGAGGAGAGCGACTGCCTGCTGTTGATGGGGACCTTCATGACCGACATCGACCTGGGGATCTACACGGCGAAGCTCGATTTCTCCAAGCGGATCCTGGTCACCTGCGAGTCGTTGCAGATTCGGCACCATCATTATGAAGGAGTGCAACTGGCCGATTTTCTGCGCGGCCTGATGAAAGCCAACCTGACTCCGACGAAACGTCGCATTCCAGCCGATTGTCGACGCAAGGATGTGCGGTTTGTGCTCAATCCCGAGGCCAAGGTCACCACGGCCCGCATGTTCCAGCGAATCAACCAGATGCTCAGCCAGGGGCTGGCAGTCGTGGCCGACGTGGGCGATTGCCTGTTTGGGGCTGCTGAGTTGTCAATCAACCGCGATACCGAGTTCATCAGTCCGGCCTACTACACTTCGATGGGTTTTGCGATCCCCGCTTCAGTGGGGGTGCAGTTTGCCAATCCCGACATGCGGCCCATCGTGCTGGTCGGAGATGGGGCATTCCAGATGACCTGCCTGGAACTCTCGACAGCGGTCCGGCACAACTTCAACCCGATTGTGGTGGTGCTCAACAACAAGGGCTACACCACCGAGCGGTTCCTGCAGGATGGCGAGTTCAATGACATTCTGAATTGGGAGTACCACCGGCTCCCCGACCTGCTGGGAGGAGGCTGGGGCTTCGAGGTCCACACGGAGGGGGATCTCGACAAGGCTCTGAACGCCGCCCTGGCCAACAGTGACCGATTCAGCCTCATCAATGTGCATCTCGATCCGACTGATATCAGCCCGGCCCTGTCCCGCTTGGCCGAATCACTCTCCAAGCGCCTGTAGCCTGCTGTGTTCCGTCAACTGGAGACCTGGCCAATCATTCGGGGGATGATCTATCACCCCGTGCGTTGGGCGACCCTGGAACCTGCCTCACTCGGCCTCGATCCCGAGCGCATCCGTCCTGTCCAGGTCTCCACAGAAGATGGTCTGACGCTGGGCGGGTGGCATTGTGTTGGGGCACCGCGCGTCGATTCTCGACCCTTTATTCCCCCGGAATTCCACGCCGGGATTGTCTACTTTCCAGGGCGGGGAGGGCACCGTGGGTATCGCCTGCTCGAAATCGCGGAATTGGTCGATGCCGGGGCCGAGGTGCTGCTGGTCGACTACCGCGGTTATGGAGACAATCCGGGTATCCCGAGCGAGCCGGCTCTGGCCCTCGATGCCAGGGCTGCCTGGGAACTGTCGCAGTCGTTGCCGGGCTGGTCACCATCCCGGACTGTGCTCTATGGCGAATCGCTGGGTGGGGCGCTGGCTGTGCAACTGGCGGCCCGACTCTGTGATCGGCAAACCCCACCGGGGGGAGTGATCCTGCGGTCGGCCTTCACCTCGATGACCGACGCCGCACGACACAACCAGCCGTGGTTGCGCTGGTTGATCCCCGAAGGATGGTATCCCTCCCGCGAGCGAATCCTGCGGGTCACCTGCCCGTTGCTCTCGCTCCATGGAACCAGTGACGAGATTGTCCCGGAGTCGATGGGGCGTTGCCTGTTTGAGTCCGCCCCTCCCGTCGCCGCCAACGGATTGCCGCGTACCTGGGTCCCATTCTCTCTGGCAGGTCACAACGGACTTGCCGTGTCGCATGGTCCGTTACTGCGGACGTCCGTCGCGAATTTCCTGCAACAGATTGTCGCCGCTGCGTCCAGGGCCGAGACCGGCGTGTCCGGGAAACCGGGCGATTGAGTGTTTCGGTCTGGGATCGCTGCCACCAAAACCGACCGAACCGACCGGTAGCGTCACCGTCCCCGCCGCTTTACCTCGCGCCCCCGGCTGGTTTATGATACATGTGTCGACTTTGATTTGAGAGGTGGGCCCTCCCGGGGAATGCGCAGCGCGTTCCCGGATGGGGGCTGCCAGTCGAGGAGAGACTGCATGTCGAGTGTTCTGCCCTGGTGGAAGCGTGCGATCTGCGCGATCGCAGTCGCAGCGCTTGGTTGGTTTCAAGGCGAACTGGTCGAGGCGGCGGACGAGAAACCGGCCGAACCCGCCCCTGTCAGCTACTATCGCCAGGTGCGTCCGATCCTGCAGCGGGCTTGTACCGGCTGCCATCAACCGGCGAAGGCCGGGGGCAAGCTGTTGCTGACCGGTTACGAAGTCTCGCTGAAGGGGGGAGAGCAGGGGGCCCTGTGGACCGCTGGCAAGCCCGATGAAAGCCTGTTGATCGATGTGGTCACCGGCGAACCTCCCTCGATGCCCCAGAATGCCCCGCCGCTCACTCCCGAGCAGGTCGCCCTGCTGAAACGCTGGATTGCCGAAGGAGCGAAAAACGACACCCCAGCTGCGGTCGAAGACACCATCTCGGCCGAGCGGCCTCCCGTCTACAGCAGCCCACCGTTGATTTCGGCCCTGGCTTGGTCTCCCGACGGTCAACTCCTGGCGGTCTCGGGCTTCCGGGAGATTCTCCTGCACAAGGCCGATGGTTCTGGACTGGTGGCCCGTCTGGTGGGGCGTTCGCAGTCGATCACCTCACTGCAGTTTTCACCCGATGGCAAGCTGCTGGCGGCAACCGGCGGTAATCCCTCGCTTTTTGGCGAAGTTCAATTCTGGAATGTCGCTGAGAAGAAGCTGGAACGCTCGGCCACACTGGGGATCGACACGTTGTTCGGGGGGCGATTCAGCCCCGATGGCACGCTCTTCGCCTGCGGAGGGGCCGACAACAGCGCCCGGATTATCCGGGTTGCCGATGCCCAGCAGCTTCTGAAGTTTGACGCCCATGCCGACTACGTGATCAACACCGCCTTCTCGGTCGACGGGAAGCACATGATTACAGTGAGCCGCGACCGCTCGATGAAGCTGTCGATCGTGGAGAGCGGACAGTTTGTCGACAACATTACCAGCATCACTCCGGGAGCGCTCAAGGGGGGCTTGCAGGCCCTGGCCCGTCACCCGAAGAAAGATGAACTGCTGTGTGGTGGAGCTGACGGCGAGCCGAAGCTCTACAAGATGATTCGTACGCAGGCCCGGCAGATCGGGGACGATTTCAACCGGATTCGGGGCTATCCCGGGATGACGGGACGGATCTTCGCCGTCGATTTCAATGCCGACGGTTCGCAGTTTGTTGCCGGCTCCAGCAGCGGGACCTCGGGCATGGCCCGCATCTACAGCACGGAAGATGGCAAGCTGCTGCACGAACTTGCCGGGACAACCCGGGGCATCTTCTCGGTGGTGTTTGCCCCCGACGGGAAGCATGTTGCCACCGGCGGCTTTGATGGCAAGGTGCGAATCTACAACGCCGAGTCGGGGGCTCTCGAAAAGGAACTGGTTCCGGTCGAGATCACTCCGGCTGTGGCTGGCAAATGACCCCGACCTCCAGCGGCCCCGGGCTGCGGAGGGGACGAAAAACTCATGGACTGTGCTCGTTCTGTGAAGAGGATTGCAATGCGGTTTGCCCTGGCGTGTCAGTTGGCGTTGTGCGGTGGTTTGTGGGTGTCGGCAGTGGGGGCGGCCGATGCCCCCGTTCGTCCGGCCATCACGGGATTGAAATTCTTTCCCGAGAAGCTCGAGCTCAACGGCATTCGTGACACCCGCCGGGTGCTGGTGTCGGGGCAGACAGCGAGTGGCGACCTGATCGACCTCACCGCCGAGGCGAAGCTGCAGGTCGAAGGAACTTCTGTGGAACTGCAGCCCGATGGCTACGTGGTTCCCCGCCAGGCCGGAGAAGCCCGACTGAAGATTTCGGCGGGAGGCCAGGAGGGAACGCTGCCTGTCGTGGTGAAGGAGGCCCAGCCCACCCCGGTCAGCTTTATCCGCGAGGTCCAGCCGGCTCTCAGCAAGGTCGGCTGCAATCAGGGGACCTGCCACGGCGCCCAGGATGGCAAGGCCGGTTTCAAGCTGTCGCTCAGGGGTTACGATGCCGAATTCGATTATCTCGCGCTGGTGGACGATCTCTCGGGACGCCGCTTCAATCGCTCGGTCCCCAGCCAGAGCCTGATGCTGCTGAAACCCACCCAGGGGGTCCCCCACGTCGGAGGATTTTTGTTTGCGGAAGACTCACGGTACTACCGGCTGCTGGAACAATGGATTGCCGAGGGGTGCCAATTCGATACCGCAACCCGTGTCGACCGACTCGAAGTTTTCCCCTCGAATCCGGTCATCGACCGCGAGGGCCGCACGCTGCAGCAGACGGTGATCGCACACTTCCCGGATGGAACGACCCGCGACGTGACGCGTGATTCCGTCTTCAGCAGCAGCAACTTCAATGTGGCGACGGTCACCAATACCTCGACGAACAGCGGACTGGTCGAGACGTTGCGTCGTGGGGAGACAGCGATTCTCGTGCGGTACGAGGGGGCGTACGCAGTCAACCAGATCACCGTGCAGGGAGACCGCAGCGGCTTTGAGTGGAAGCCGACCACCGAGAACAACTTTGTCGACACCCTGGTCAACCAGAAACTGCAGAAGATCAAGACGCTCCCCTCGGACCTGTGCAATGATGCCGAGTTCCTGCGACGGGTCTCGATCGACCTGACGGGTCTCCCTCCCACCACCGAACAGGTGAAGGCGTTTCTGGCCGACGCGCGTCCCACCGAGGTCAAACGCAATGAGAAGATCGACGAACTGCTCGACAGTGCCGAGTATGTCGATCACTGGACGCTCAAGTGGAGCGACCTGCTGCTGTCGAACCGGAAGTTCATCACCGAGAAGGGGGTCTGGGCGTACCGCAACTGGATTCGCAGTGCGATCGCCGGTAACCGCCCGTACAACGAGTGGGTTTCGGAACTGCTGACCGCCAACGGCAGCACCTTCCAGAATCCCGCGGCGAACTATTACCGCATCTCGCGGGAACCGGCGGCCGTGATGGAGAACTTCACCCAGGTCTTCCTGGGGACCCGTTTCAGCTGCAACAAGTGCCACGATCATCCGTTTGAGCGGTGGACCCAGGGGCAGTATTACCAACTGGCGGCCTACTTCTCGGGAATCGGACGCAAACCCGGTGATGTTCCGGGGGACGAAGTGATCTACCCCCTGCGGGCTCCGCAGGCGGTGGTGAATCCCCGCAGCAACCAGGCGGTCCCGGCGAAGTTTCCGTATGAGCACGCCAGTGCGGGAGCGGTCGACAGCCATGCCGACTTGCGGCAGCAACTGGCCCAGTGGCTGACATCGAAAGACAATCCGTACTTCGCCACCAGCCTGGTGAACCGCTACTGGAGCTACCTGCTGGGGCGGGGGATCATCGACCCGGTGGATGACATCCGCAGCAGCAACCCGCCGTCGAATGCCGAATTGCTCAAGTCTCTGACCGATGACTTCATCGCGAAGGGATTCGACACGAAGCACCTGTTGCGGACGATCGCACGCTCGGCGACCTACCAGCGGAGCCATGCGGCCAACCGCTGGAACGACGATGACACCGAGAACTTTTCGCACTTCCTGCCCCGACGTCTCACGGCCGAGCAGCTCTTCGACGCCATCATGACAGCGGCGGGAAGCCCCGTGTCGATTCCGGGAGTGCCCCCGGGCTTCCGGGCGACGCAGTTGCCCGATCCGAACATCCAGATCGGGTTCCTCGACATGTTCGGGCGGCCGGCCCGCGAGATTCCCTGCGAATGCGAACGGGCAGCCGACGTGAGCCTGTCGCAGACCCTGAACCTGATCAACGGCCCGACCGTTTCCGAGGCGATCATTCATCCGCAGGGGCTGATTTCCCGGCTGCGGGACGCCAAGGTGGACAATCTCGCCCTCGTGCGGGAGATCTATCTCTCGGTACTCAATCGTCCTCCGACCGAGGAGGAGTTGAACCAGGGGGTGGGCTACCTCGTGGGGGTCGAGCGAATTGAAGGTGCCCAGGACCTGATGTGGGCCCTGATGAACAGCCCGGCATTCCTGTTCAACCGGTAGTCCGAGCCAGTCCACAGTGATTTCCGATTCGTCGTCAGGTTGTGTCTTGCTGAACCACTGACTCCCTCCCTCCTCCCCATTTCGGAGGGGGCAGTGGATCCTCGAACGACCGAATGTGAAGGGATTGGCTTCTGAGGGGATTGGGATTTGCATCTCAGATTGGACATCGCATGATCGAATGTGTGGAAATCACAAATTTGAAAAACATTCGGCAGCAGACGATTGAACTGGGGCGATTGTGTGTTTTTGTTGGTGCGAATGCCAGTGGTAAGACGACTGTGTTGGACGCTATTCAGTTTGCAGTGCGTGCGGTGAAGAAACGTGCCGACAAAGACGGTACGCGCACTTCGCAGCCGGGCAAGGTTTTTGGATACGAAAGGCATTGTGATTGGCTTTACACCAGGGGCGGGACCGGTGACCTGAGGATTGCCTGCACGACATCGGGCGGGACCTTTTCGGTGGCTGCAACTCCGCCACCAGGGTTTCTCAATTCCAAATCCTGGGAGTTTGGCAAGGGAGAGTGGAGTTTTCACGTTACCCCCGAAGATCCGGGGGAATTCGAACTCGCCTATCGGGACGCGAAGTCACTGGTCTTTCTGCGCCTGAATGTCGAAATGCTGGCGAAGCCAAGTTATGCGAGTACAAATCCACCACGGGTTGAATACGACGGTCGCAATCTCGCGTCTGTATTGGCCTACATGGCGCTCAATGATCCGGATGCCTTCGCGAAAGTAGTAGATGATTTGAGAAGCATGGTGCCGCGATTGAAGAGAATCCGGTTCGCCAAGGCACCGGTGCGGGTTCCAGAGAGGGAGCTGGTCAGGATTGGGAATGAGTCGATTGAGCATCGCTCCACTCGGGAGTTTCTCGGGGACTCCCTGCTTTTCGATTTCACGAACGCGACAGGTCTGTCGGCATCAACTGTCAGCGAAGGGACTCTGTTGCTTCTGGGGCTGTTGACCGTGTTGTCTGGCCCATCAGCACCTTCCGTCATTTTGTTGGACGATATCGACCACGGTCTGCATCCTGTGGCGCAGTCGGCATTGTTGGATGTGCTCCATCGATTGATGGATGAACGTCCCGAGATTCAGGTCTTGGCGAGTGCCCATTCCCCGTACCTGATCGATGGACTTGAGCCTGATCAGGTTCGACTGCTTGCTACCGGGCCTGATGGTAATTCAGTTTGCGGAAGGCTTTCGGATCATCCCGATTTCGAGCGCTGGAAGAATGAGATGGCCCCCGGGGAGATGTGGAGTCTATTTGGAGAAAAGTGGTTGCCATCGGCTACTACAGGGAAGTAAGCGTGCGAATTGCTGTTGTGTATGAAGCCAATGCGGATTTCTTATTGGCAGTAGGAATCGCAGATCGAGTGCTGCTGGCCCGGTTGGACTGGTTGTATGAGGAGATCCTCGATTCACTTCGGACCTGGATTCCAAACCTGCCTGATGGATTGCCGATGACTTGGACGGGCGTGAGTCGCAGGGCCCGTGAACTTGGAATTCGTGTCCATGGGCATTTTTCCGGAGAACCTGGAGAACCAGATGCCCAAGCCGGGCGTCGAGCATTGCATGTCATTCGTTGCGAGATTCGTCAATTGGATGCGGTTTTGCTGATCCGAGATACCGATGATCAGCCTCAGAGGCGTGATGGGCTCGAACAGGCCCGCGGGGATCTGAATTGCTGGTGTCCCATCATCCTGGCGGTCCCCCACTGTGAACGCGAGGCGTGGGTCATCTCTGGGTTTGATCCGCAGAATAATCGGGAAGGCGAGCGACTCGCCGCAGTGACTGTAGAGCTTGGATTTGATCCCCGTCTCAATTCGGAAAGCCTTACGGCGTGCAAGCACGATTCCGCCCGTCGCAGTGCGAAACGTGTCTTGAGTTTTTTGACAGATGGCGACCGTTTGCGGGAGACTTCCTGCTGGATGACAGCAGATTTGGAAATACTGCGAAAGCGAGGTGCAAGCAATGGGCTGTTGGCGTACCTGAATGAACTGCAGGAACGCTTGGTTCCGTTGATTTCCAAATGTCAAGAGGGCTGAATTGCAACGCGTGATGATCCGCCGCACCGATTGTTTCACGCGATGTGGCGTCAGTTTCCATCCGGGACGACGATGCGGGGTCAGCCACCCTGTTTGTACTTCTCCAGCGCCAACTGCTTCACCCCGCGCAGGTCGACCTTTCCTGTCCCGAGGATGGGAATCTCGGCCACTTCCAGAAAGCTGTCGCGACCGGGCAACCAGAGATTGGGAAGCTCGGCCTTGGTCAGTTGCGAATAGAGTTCATCGAGCGGCTGCGCCAGCGGCTTGTGCACCACCACCAGTCGTTCTCCCTTTCGTTCGTCCGGAACGGAGGTCACCACCAGCTTGAGTTCCTGCTCTTCCCCCGGGGCATGTACCAGCAGGGACCGCAGCACCTCTTCGACCCGGATGTGCGGGACCATTTCACCGGCGATCTTCGAGAATCGGCTCGCCCGGTCAGTGATGGTGACAAACCCCTCGGCATCGATCTTGGCGACATCTCCGGTCGAGTACCAACCGTCCTGCAGGACCTTGGCCGTCAGGTCGGTCTTGTGCAGATACCCCTGCATGATGTGTGGCCCCTTGATCTGCAACAGTCCAGGCTGGTCGAGCCCCAGCACCTCGCCTGTTTCCTGGTCGAGGACCCGCACGATGGAGCCGGGAATCGGGCGTCCCACAGTCCCCTCTTTGGTCCCCACCTGGGTCACCACCGGCGAGCGATGGTCGGGAATGTTGACCGCCGCCACAGGGGAGGTCTCGGTCGCACCATAGCCTTCAATGGGACGAATGCCGAATTTCTCCTCAAAGGCGGCCGCGAGGTCAATCGGCATCTTCTCGGCCCCCACGACCACGATCTCGAGGGACTCCAACTGCTCTTTGTCGCAGCGCTTGATGTAGGTCCGCAGGAACGTGGGCGTGGCCATCATGATGGTGCCACGGTATTTCTTGCAGAGATCCCCCACGATCTTGGCATCGAGCGGGTTGTAGTGGTAGACGGCTCCCGCATCGAGCACCATCGGCATCCACATCGTCGCCATGTAGCCGAACGAGTGGAAGAAGGGGAGGATCCCCACCACCATGTCGGTCCGCTTGATCTGGATCAGCTGGCCGACGGCGTCGACATTCGTGCCAATGTTGTTTTGCGTGAGCATCACCCCCTTGGGTTCACCGGTCGAGCCCGAGGTGAAAATGACGGTCAGGAGGTCGTCGGCCTTGATGCGGGTCAGGCCAAACAGACGGTCGAGCAGGAAAGCCGGCATGGCGTAGGCCTGAATTCCGGCGACCACCTTGTCGACCAGGGTGATCTGGGGGCGCAGATCTTCGAGGTAGACCATTTCGACCGGGAGTTCGAGCTTGAGCTTGGTGACAAACAGGCGGCTGGTCAGTACCCGCTGGATCGAGGCCTGTTCCAGGCACGAATGCAGCATGTCCCGCGAGGCGGTGTAGTTCAGGTTAACCGACACCCGCCCGAGCAGGGCCAGGGCGGCATTGACGATCGCCCCGCCCACCGAGGGGGGCAACAGTACCCCGACAAACCGCTCACCCGGCGGCAGCACCCGGGTGGCGAGCAGGCGGCGGAAGATCAGGGTGCGCAGCAGCAACTGCATGCCGGTCACCTCCTGGTTGGAGGAGTCGGCCAGCTTGATCTGGCTGCGTCCCTTGCGGCAGGCCCGCAGGAACCGCCGGGGAAGGGTGTGATCGATGTTCTTGCGCTGTTCGAGTGACTGCACACCCAGGGCCGCCACCGCCTGCTGAACCTCGTACACGGTCTCGGGTCTGCGCAGAGGCTGGCCAAACGAGATGCCGATCGGGTAGGGCCATTTCTGGGGCCATTTCCAAAAGTACTTCCCCTGGAAGAAGCTGAAGATGCTCCCCCACAGGCCGTCGAGGTAGATCGGAATGACGGGATGGTCGGAACCGTCGATGATCTTCATCAGGCCGCGTTGAAAGGGGAGCAGTTGCCCCAGCCGTGTGAGTTGTCCCTCGGCAAAAATGCAGACCAGTTCCCCGGCATCAATCAACTCTCGGGCCGACTGCAGGGCCCGCACGACCGACTTTGGGCCTTCGCTGGTCTTGATGGGAATGACTCCCATCTGGGTCATCAGCCAGCCAAGCAGTTTTCCCCGGGCATAGTCGGCATAAATGATCATCCGAACGTGCCGGGGAATGGTGCTGATCAACAGGATGCCATCGACCCAGGTCACGTGATTGCAAACGAGCAGGGCTCCCCCTTCGCGAGGGATGTTTTCCATGCCGTGCACACGGATGCGGTAAAGCATCCGGCTCAGCAACCAGGCCAGCCAGCGACTGGACCAGCGCGGGGCGATCAGAAAACTGGCTGCCAGGGCGAGGACCAGGGCCAGCACCACCCCGAGCAGGGCCAGGGGATAGCCCCACCAGGGCCAGGCGGCGGCCAGCAGGGGGAACCTGACGAGCACGGTGGCAGAAATGGACATCATTGGGTGGGGAAACAAGTGAGAAAATGTGACGGTCCACAGCATGGCTGGCCAGTAGACTAGGGCACCTTCACCATGGGGGCAATATGACCTCGGTCAATCTCCGATTCTCTTGCCAATGGCTGGCGGGCCAGAAGCGCAGGGGAATCCCGGGTGAATTCGCAGGAGTACCGGGGGAACACTGCCCCGGGCAGACTGTCGCGTGGTGCATTCCGCGAGTTGTGTACGCATGGTGAGACCGCAGGCAGTCATTGTGGTCGGACGATCGCGGGTCCCGCCGCTCAATCAACCGTATCATCCATTCCCGCGTCAAAACTCAAAGTGGCATTGTCATCTGTTCCTCAATTGTGTTGCCAATGCCGACGTTGCCGCGGTCTTTCCGTCGATCGGGTTTGTTGATTCGTACATCAGCGAAGTACCATCAGTGGCGAGAATCCCCGGCAGGGGGAATCGTGGTGAGACCCGTTGAGACCTGGATCATGACTGACCCTGTGCGCGTGAACTGTCCCCATTGTCAGGTGGCCATTCGGTTACGGTCGCGTGATTACCTGGACCGTGAACTCACCTGCCCGGGATGCCGCCAGAAATTCCGACCACATCGAGATCAGGCGCTCGATGTTCTCGACGTTGTCGAAGACGAGCCCATCGACAGTCGTCCGCCGGTTGCGACGGTACGGCCCAGTCCAAAATCTGACACGTCGCCACCCCCCAGCGGCACCTCCAGGCAGTCTCCCCAGCCTGGTTCCGCGAAGGTCAGACATTTGAAGACATCCGCCTCCCCCTTGGCCCTGGAAGAGGATGATTTTCTCGACGAGGATGTCGCTGGGGACTCTGAGCAGACTGCGTCTGTCTCACGGCGAATCAAAAAACCACGAAGTTCCCCGGCTTTTCCCTGGAAAAACGTCGCCCGTTGGGCCGGGGGAACCGTTCTCACAGCGGGTTTGCTGGCGGGGCTGTGGGGATTCTTCTTCGTTTGGAATGGCGACATCGACATTCCCTTTGCCGGGGGGGGCACGACCGCTTCCGCGGAGGCACTGACACGGGTCCGGGACCAATTGAAGGAATTGGAGCAATTGCTGGTGCAGCAGCAGGCCCGGGGATTTCCTCCCGAGGCCCTGATCCCCTTGCAACAGCAGGAACAGCGATTCCTTCACGAGTATCAACAGGCTTTGGCACTGCCACCTCTGCCGACTCCACTGGCGTCGCAGTTGCGACAGGAATCCAGGGAGCTCTTGATCGAAATCGAACAGAGACGACAGGCCTGTGTGGCCCTGCTGTCGGGAGCGGGGGCGCACAATCCCAGGTTCTCGGCTCCGGCAACCACCATTTCTCTGGCCACCGATGGAGTTGTCCGGGTGGTGGCGCAGGGACCGGGAACAGTCGAGACGTCGGCATCACCCGGGTCACCAGTTTGGGTCAGGTTCGTGGCGCTGCAGCGGGATGTGCTGCAGGCCCTGGCTGCTGTGGAGTCGAGCGTTGATCTGACTCGGGCCGCAGCCACACTCAACCAGAAGACGGCTGAATTGCAGCAGTTGATCCGGCAATACCGCGAACTGACCGACGAGGGGCGCAGTGGCTTCCAGGAGCTCCGCCAGCGACAACAGGGATTGACGAGTTTTTATGACAACGAAATGTTGATGTGTGACCGGATGTTGATGATCCGCGGGATCCAGCAGCAGGATTACCAGCATGCGTTTGTGTCCTATCGCAACGCCCTCCGGGATCTGGAAGGGGCGGGAGTGGGAGGGACGGTGAATGGTGGCGGAGAGTTGGTCGGCGGAGGGCCGGTCCTGCCGGTACCGGGTGGGTTTCCCGGGCGACCCCGTGGATTTCCCGATCGTCCGACCCTGATTCCCGACCCACCCCGTCTTCCGGGAGGTGGCCCCCCGGGGCCTCCGGGGGCAGGGCCGCCCGGAGAATTTCCACCGGGCGCTTTTCCACCGGGTGTGTTTCCGCCAGGGGGATTTCCCCGCGGGGTGCCCGGCATGGGGCCGCCGGCTCCGGGAGCGGGACCCGGTTTTCAGGTCCCCCAGTCCCTCGAAGACTTCGTGCAAAAAATTGCGCGCGACATGGGAGGGAAGTACATCGTCGTGCACGTCCCCGGCATGGCCTTGTCGAGCGAGCAGCAGCAGGAACTCTCCAGCAGGATGCAGCAGGTCGTCGGCCCAATCCGGTCCAGCCAGTCGTTCTCGGGAAGCAACATCCAGGGAACCCTCTTCGGTTATGCGATTGCCGACGACCCCCAGAAAGTCGCCGACAAGATCGCGTTTGCCAAAGTGCTGGCGGTTGATGCCCAGAAACGGCTGATCACCCTTGAGATCAAGCCTGGCGAACTCGATCCGGCGGAGGGTTTTCCGAGGAATCCGCCGGGGGACGAGTGACTGGAGACGAACTCACGGGGATGTTGTGGCGGGGACGATCTGCAGTTGCTCGGCCGGCCACCGCAACGCCTGCTGAATTTGCCGCGCCGTCTCCGCGACAGCGGGTGATTCGTTCCTGAGGATGATGCGGGACCGTTCCGTCGCGATGGCAAGGGCCAACGGCAGGTCTCCCAGTCGCAGAACATTCAGCAGGTCTGGACCCGCTTGATGCGAAGCGGGGAGCCGGGTCAGGTCGAGGCGGCTGACTCCGGTTTCGAACAGACTCGCGTAGAGAACCAGTGCCGCCAGGTTTCCCTCACCCTGCAGCCAGGTTGGCTTTCCCTTCAGCCCGGGGATCGACTGCATCGCCTGGATCCCCCGGCGAATGTCCCAAACCCGCATGCCATCCACCGTCTGCCCCAGCATCTGGAACCGGCGGCGAATGCCGATCTGCCGTGTCGCATCGGCTGGCCACGAGTGTGCCCCAAGTCCCCGCGGAGCCAGCCAGGCCAGCCCCTGTCGTGATTCCGCCACCCGTTTCTGGATCCCTTCCAGGATGGCTGGCTGGAATTCGGTGGCTGGTTCGGCGGCAAAGTGAGTCGGAAATGGTTTTCTCAGTCCGGCCACCAGTTCGTTCCAACCCGATCCATCAATGATGTGCAGCACGGTCAGGTCGAGATCGGCGAGTGGGAGACCCGCGCGGCTGGCGAGGTAGAGTCGCAGGGGAACGTGGGGCTGGCTCTCAAATTCGAAGATCTGCAGGCGAATGCCCTCGGCCTCCCCTTCAAAAATTGGTTTCAGGGCGGGGGGGGTCGGCAAGCCATCCATGGTGGGCCAACCTCCGAAACTTTTTTCACGCAGGCCGCGCAGAAACTGCTCACGATCAGTCTCCCATTCGCCGGCAGTGGCCGGGATGCGGGGGGCTGGAGCGGGAGCGACGAATAACTCCGCGACACGCGTGACAATTTCGTCGTCCGGCAGCGACTCAAACACCCGCAGTTGCGGCGGCGGGAAGAATTTCACCGCGGCCTTTTCCACCAGTGTCTGGGGGTCATTCTGGAGGAACCGATGGAACCACCGGAATGAGTGGATGTGCAGTTCCTGGGTGTCGAGGTGCGGGCCTTCGGTGATCTGCAGCCCCAGGTTCTTTTCGGCTCCATAGAGCCGATAGATGCGGCGCACTTTTTCATGAACCCGCACGACCCCCTCCAGGGGAAAGATCGTGTCTTTGTCGGTGTTGGAGATCAGCAGCGGGCGGGGAGCGACGAGGGCCGCCACCTGGGCAAAGTCCCAGCGGTGGGTGTTCACCGGGAACATGCAGTCGCAGTGCCCGTCAACGACGCCATCGACCACGTGGTTTTCCAGGTCGGTGATGCCGGCAACCGGTACGGCGGCCCGCACCCGCTCGTCGAGAGCGGCGATCCACCAGGAATAGGCTCCCCCCCCGGACCGGCCAGTCACGCCGATGCGCTGCGGGTCAACTTCGGGGCGTGTCTCCAAGTAATCGATCGCCCGGATGCCATTCCATGCTTCGACTCCGGCTGGGGTATACCCGCGGGCGTTCCACCACCACTGGTTGAGGTTGTGGGTACCGTGGTGCACCCCCTCGATCTCTCCCAGCTGAATGGTGTCGATGGTCAGGCAGACGTAACCATGTCGTGCGAACCAGGCCCCATGATGCTGGTAGCCCGTCTTGTTGCCAAAGCTGGTGTTCCCTTCCTTCTGCTTCGAATGGCCGCAGACGTAGAGAATGGCTGGCGCGGGGGCCGTCTGGCCTTTCGGGAGATAGAGGTTCCCGGTCACATACAGACCTGGTCGCGACTGGAAATGCAGCTTTTCGACCGTGAATTCGGGATGGTCGATGGTGCCGGTGATCTGCGGCACGAGGGGCGTGCGGGGAGGTTCGGGATCGAGCCCGAGCATCTCGCGGAGTTGTCGTCGCAATTCTTCGCGCCGGCGGGTCCAGTCTTCGAGAGTCTGGAAATCGGTGAGGCAGTTGCGGGCCAGTCGGCCGGTCTCGGCCTGCAGGTAGTCCTGCAGCAGGCGTTCGCCCTCTGTGGAGACGGAGGGGCGGGTCGGTTCCTGCGCCACTCCGCAGCGCAGGGCACCGAAGAAGACCAGGGTCGACAGCAGCAGGCGCGACCGGATCATGAAACGGCCTCGGTAGGGGGGGCTGGGAGCTGCCTTGATGAGATCAAGCCTGGGGCTGGGCGGGTCGGCTCAGGCGCGGTGCTCGGGCTTGGGGGGATAGCCAGTCCAGGTGAGGGTCTTGGCCACCTTGGCCTCCTTCCCCTTTTCCAGAATCGACAACACCTCGCGGACTGTGGTCAGGGTCGCCATCTCGCGGGTCAATTTCTGGACCACCGGGGCCGGCACGTTGACCGAGCCCTGGCCCGTGGCTCCCTCGAGGAAGGCCCCTTTCTGGTCGAAGACGGCCCAGAAAATTGTCCTCGCGTGGTTCTTGACCGCGTCGCGGATGGTTGCCGCCTCGCCCCCTTTGCCCCGGTTCCCATTGACCCGGTACAGATCGGGACGTTCGAAGATGATTCCCACGACGTTCCAGTCTTTTCCGCCAAACAAGCCAAACATTTTCTGCTCCTCCTGCTTACAATGACTGACAGATTCTGACGACTGTCGAAGACCTGTTTCCGGAGAGAGGCTCGATCTGCCGCGTCCTCTGCGGATTGGGTTCTACCAGTCAATTCTCCGGATTTCCATTCCGCCCGCCCACTCGATCGGCCGTCTCTGAGGTCCTCCCCGGCGCATCGCGGGCATCGAAACCGTCCATGAACCGATCCCACACCAGCACTGTTGCGACTCATTCTGGCACTGGAGTCTCTCGCCACTGGCCCCTGGAGAATGCGGGGGTTGCTTCTCCAGGCCCAACGGCGTCGTTCCCGGCAGAACCACCCGAGGTGCGTCTGCCACCCCGCCGCACCAGCCTGCTGGTCCCCAGTGTGCTGTTCCTGGCGACGTGCTATTCGACCTACCTGCTGGGAAAAGAAACCTTTGCAAGTTATCGCCTGTCGGTTCCCACCGCTCTCGGGTGGGTCCATTGTGATGATCCCGAGCGGGGAGGCCTGTTGTATTGCGTCTCGGTGATGGGAGTGTTGCTGGCGCACGAACTGGGACATTATCTGCAGTCTCTGCGGTACCGGATTGCAGCCAGCCTGCCCCTGTTCATCCCGATGCCAATCAGTCCCTTCGGGACGATGGGTGCGGTGATCCTGCAGCGTGACAATTCGGCGGACAGAAAGCAGATGTTCGACATTGCGATCAGTGGTCCCATTGCCGGGATGCTGGTGGCGATTCCCCTTTGCATCTGGGGGATTCAGCACTCTTACATCATCGATGTGGACCCGGCCAATTCCGGGCCAAAATTCGGGACCCCACTGCTGCTGGACTGGATGTCGGACTGGATTCGCGGTCCGTTGCCCGAGACCCGCAGCCTGACAGTCAATCCGCAACTGTTTGCCGGCTGGGTGGGGTTCTTCATCACCGCCCTCAACCTGTTGCCGATTGGGCAATTGGATGGCGGTCACATTCTGCACTGCCTGCTTCCCCGCCAGGCGGCGAAGTTTGCATCGGCGCTGTACACCTTCCTGATGACAGCCGTCATTTTTGGTGGCTGGTTTTACGATCGCCGACTGTATTCGTGGAGTCTCATGCTCTTCCTGTTGTGGCGCATGGGGACCGAACATCCCCCCACGAGTGACGACTCGATTCCCCTCGGCTGGGGCAGGACCATTCTGGGATGGCTGACCCTCGCCTTCATTGTGATCGGGTTCACTCCGATTCCGTTCCAGTAGACGATCCAGTCGCCAGCCCCGGATCAATTCCGGGACTCACCTGCCGAAAGACAGGTGTGGGTGGGGTCGGGATGCGCAGTCGTTCTTTCTCCAACCGCTCGGCCAGAAACTGGATCACCGACGGTCCCTGCCGATTGAAATAGTCCCAACTATGCCCTCCCGCGCGGGTGTCGAAGTCTCGTTCGAAGGGGATCCCGCTGGAGCTGAGTTTGCTGGCCAGGCATTCGGCCCCTTCAAACCACTCGGCATCGGTGGGGTCGCACAGCAAAAACTGGTGGCGGGGCCAGTTGAGGGGGTGAATCAACACCGTGGCTGTGTCCTGCCGGGCTTCTTCAGCAGACTCGTAGAGGTCATCCAGGGGATACCCCTGTCCGTACCAGCGATGGAAGTCGATCGCCGGCGCGAGAGCGGCGACGACGGGGAATTCCTGGGGGGACTGGTAGGCCAGTTTCAGCGCCCCCTGGCCCCCCATGCTGACTCCCAGCAGGCCAATCGCCGGCGGGGCGACCTGGCAATTCTCCTGGAGCCAGGGAAGAACCTGCTGCAGGAGGAATGACCGGGGCGTTTGACGTGGATCAAACTCGGTGCAGACACGATCTCCCCACCAGCTGCGTCGTCCCGCAGGACAGAGACAGCTCAGTCCGTGCCGGTCGAGTTCTATGGAATACACGGGGTTGTCACGGAGGGAGATTTCACCATGCCCGTGCAGGAACAGGATGGTGAATCGGTGTGGCGAGGGGCGGGTTGGCTCGAACAGATCCGCCCGCTTGCCGCCAATCTCGACTTGTCGCCACGTCCCCATGCCAATTCCGTTTCCGCGCCTGATGGTGCCTGGTTCGCCCCGTCATTTTCCGATGCAGAATCGGCTGAAAATGCGGTCGAGAATGTCATCAGTGTAGACCGCGCCGGTGATCCTGCCCAGTTCTCCCAGCGCCTCGCGGATCTCGAGCGCCAGCAGGTCTTCGTCCCGTTCACGGGCGGCGATCTGGCAGGCCCGCTGCAGGCACTCGGCGGCTGCTTCCAGGCTGCCACGAACTCGTGCCGAGGTCGAACCGACAAACTGTCGACGCGATCCCTCCTGGGTCGCCAACCGTTCCCCGATGGCCTGTTTGAGTCTCGCAATTGAACCGGAATGATGAACGGAGATTCGCAGTCGAGTTTGATCCTGGTGAGCGTCGTTGTGTGCCGAGAGGTCCGCTTTGGTGACGATCCAGAGCCAGTTGGCGGCAGGGCAGCCGTGACGGTCGTCGGGTTCGTCGGCGGGGCGGCAGTCCAGCACAAGGTCGGCCTGGGCCAGTTGCTCGAGGCGTCGTGCCTGGGCCGCCTGTTCGATCCCTGTCTCCGCCGCCTCTGTTCCCGCCGTATCGATGAGAGTCACAGGGAGTCCTGCCAGGTCGAGCTCGGCTCCCAGCCAGTCGCGGGTGGTTCCCCGTTGGGGTGAGACCAGGGCGGCCTCCTGGCCTGTGAGGGCATTGAAGAGCGTGCTCTTGCCCGCATTGGGGGGACCGGTCAAGACCACACGCCAACCCGCATCACGCCGGGTGCGATCCGACAACTGCTCACGCAGCGGGGCCAGGATGGCGACTGCATCGTGCAATCGTCGTGTCAGTTCCTCATGAGCCACGAATTCAATCGGCTCATCGGCAAAATCGAGTCCCGCTTCCAGGTCGGCCAAAAGATCGAGCAGATCATGGCGGAGTTCGGCCAGTCCCCCCGACAGACCGCCCGCCAACTGGCTGAGGGCCGTCTTCAGTTCGGTCTCCCCCGAGGCATCGATGACCCCCAGCACGGCCTCGGCCTGCACGAGGTCAATCCGTCCCGCCAGGAACGCGCGCAGGGTGAATTCGCCCGGTTCGGCTGGTCGCACCCCCCGGCGAAAGACCTCCGCGAGCAGAGCTTCCAGCAGAGGGGGGGAGCCATCTGCATGGAGTTCAGCGAGGCACTCGCCGGTATAGCTGCGCCGGCCCGGCCAGTAGTGGAGGGCCACCGGGCAGGGATGCCACAGCCCCGCGACGGCCACGGTTCCCTCGGTTCGCCACGGGAGTTTTCGCTCGTGGAATGCTGGCGAGGAGGGGAGATTCGCGTCGGGCTGAAACCAGTCCTGCAGCAGTGCCGGCGTTTGCCGGCCGCTGATGCGCACGATCCCCCGGACTGCCGGGCCCGGTGCCGATGCCAGGGCGGCGATGGTGTCGTCAGGATGCAACCGGTACTGCATCGGGATGGAGCCGCAGGTGGATGGCGTAGCGCCGGGTTTCGTGGAAACCATCGGCTGTGTAGAGGGACAGTGCCGGCAGATTGCGGCTTTCGACCGCCACATTCAGACGGGTTTTGCCTCTCGCGAGGGAAACCATGCGGGCGTGAATCAACAGTTGTCGGGCGAAGCCCCGGCGACGGGCCTCGGGAACAACTCCCAGGTACTGGATTTCGAATTCGTCACTGCGGCCGGTGGCACCCAGCAGGAGGATCGCGCTCGGTTGTGTCTCACCCGGGCGGCAGTACAACTGCCACAGTCCGGGCTCGGGTGGCGCACCTGATGCATGGGAGGCAATGACATCGTCTCCCGTTCGGAAGGCTCCCACTTCGGGACAGTCGCTCCCCTCCTTCTGAGTCTGTTCAATCACCCGGGCAAACTCCCCCGCACGCTGTTCGCTCCAGGGTATGATCTCCAGTGGAATGCGGGTGAATGCTGACGGAGCGGCAGTTGTTGACGACACCTCTGTCTGCATCAGGCACAGGTCGGCAATCCCGGGATAACCTGCAAAGGCGAGTCGTTTGCGGTCTTCGGACTGGTGGGGATCCACAAACGCCACCGAGCAGACGACCCCGGCGCGGTCGAGACGGCGGGCCAGTTCTGTCAGCAGGATTCCTGCGACACCATCTGTCGATTCGCCGGCGGCAACTCCAGGCAGCCAGACAATCGCCTCCCGCCCGGGACGCACAACCGCGAGTGCCGCTCCGAGGACGGCGGAAGATCCCTGACGGCACGCGACCACCAGGTGTTCCAGGTCCAATTTCTGCGAGGCCACCGACTGCAGGGCTTCCTGCACCCGGTGGCTTCGTTCCGAGTCTGGCCAGCGGCCGTACAGGAGGGAAAGTGCCGGGGTGATGGTTCGCGGGTCGGCCGGCAGCACCTGCAACATCACAGCCCTTTCCACAGGGGGAATCAGGGGAGTCGGCAGCAGTTGGGGGAGCAGGGGAGCGGGCCGGGAGGACAACTGGAAGCCATCGGCAGGCTGTTGGACAAACCCCCGACCTGGGCCAGGGCGGGCTCGCTGAACAGCTTCTGGAGATGAACTTCACCGCATTCCGGGCAGGAGGGTTGTTCACCCGAACGGACCAGGATCTCGAAATCGCGGCTGCAGGTTTCGCAGCGGTACTCGAAGAGAGGCATGGAGCAGGCCGTGGATCGTCAGGAACGATGCGCCCCGCAGTGGCAGAAGCCGGAGACTCTCCTGGCGTGCTGCGGTCACTGCCAGTTCGTCAATTGTAATCGTCTGGGGACAGATTGGGAGAGCCCGCGTCCTTGTCCCGCCGGGAAACCGGGAATCGAGTGTTCGATTTCATCTCCATTTCGCAGGAAAATCGTGACGCGCGCAAATCATCTTCTCCCCCAAACGAAATGCTGCGTATACTCCCCAGCGCCAGGGATTGGTCCCGGCGTTTTCCGGAAGAGCCCCATGTTCTACGACGCCCTCCTGCTGCTGATTCTGCTCTACAACACCTGGCGGGGGGCCGCCCGGGGGGTCACGTGGCAATTGGCGGGTATTGCGGCCATTCTGCTTTGTTTTCTCTTCGCGGCACCGCTGTCGATCAGCGTGGCCCCCATGATCTCGCTGGATCCCCCCTTGAACCGGTATGTCGCCATGCTGGCGATTTACCTGGCGTTTTCTCTGGGAAGCTTCGCCATTGCGCGGATGATCCGGAGTCTGCTGGAGTCGCTCCGTTTCCAGGAGTACGACCGACACCTTGGGGGTGTCATGGGTTTCCTGAAAGGGGCCACCTTGTGCCTGGTGATGACCTTTTTTGTGGTCACCCTGTCCGAGTCCGCCCGTGAAAAGGTGCTGCGCAGCCCTGGTGGCCGACTGGCGGGATACCTCCTCTACAAGTCGGCCGGCGTTCTTCCCCAGGAGATTGACGGGTTCCTTTCACCACATTTTCGCAAGATCGAAGGAGAGTTGATCGAGATTGCTGTCGAGGAGGAACAGCAGGGCAAGCCCGGTCATCCCCTCGGGCTTCCCTTCGATCTGGACCCCCGCAATGACGACGAGGGGAATCGTTCTGAGGATGAGGTCGCCGCTGAAGAGTCGAGCGAACCCGTGGCCACGACGGAAGAGTCGTCGCCGGAATCTCCCCGGGATGCGGTTGGCAAGACAGATCCGCTCTGGAACGACCTGGCCGGGGCACTGGTCGGCCGGCTTCGCAAACAGGTCTCGGAGACACTGCGGGGAGCGTTTCCGGACCTCGGCGGGGTGGAAGGATCTGCCGAGGGGCAGGCAGGTCCCGTCGATGCCGCCGATGACCGCAGTCCTGTCGGGAACGATGGTCTCCAGCCCAGGACCCGGCCGCAGCCCCCGGCGGCAACGCCGCTGGTTCCCCGTGAGCGCCGCCCGACGGTGACCGCTGCTGAGGATCCCGAAGTGGACCGATTGCTGAAGGAGATTGCCCAGGCGTTCAGCGGGCGGGAGTCAACCCGCCAGCAGTTGCAGCGGCAGGTGGAGTTGCTGCTGGAGGGGGTGCCTGCGACCCTGGCCCGACAGGCCCTGGTCGACTGGCGGGCTGACCTGTATGGAACCGTTCCCGATCCCGATCCGGGGACCGAACTGGAGACTCCCCTCGAAGACCGGATCCTGCGGCAGATGACGAAATCGCGTATCGGCCTGCAGGATCTCCCCTCGGGAGTTCAATCCCGGCTGAAACAGCCGCGATAGGGAAATTGCGAGGGTGAGAAATACCGAAATGACCCTGTGAAGAAACAACCCGGGTCAGCGCCGTTTGGTCGATCCCTTTTTGGTCCTGCCCCGCCGGGTCACCCGACCGCCGGCAAGATCCATCCCCGGTGACGCCAACGGGTCACCGGGGATGCTGTGAATCAGGCCGCAATACTCTCAGGCCTTGACAGGCTTGTTCTTGAAGCCGTTGATCCGGCCGTGCACGTCATCGAGCACGTAATGGAAGGCGATGAGGTGGAGTGACTCCACCATCCCCATGTCGTCGAGGGGGCAGTGCAGGCACTTGTCGGCAATCTGCCGCAGTTTTCCTCCCGTGAAACCGGTGATGCCAAACGTCTCGATCCCATGCTCTTTGGACCATTCCACCGCCCGGATGATGTTGGGGCTGTTGCCGGAACCGCTGATGGCAATCAGCAGGTCGCCCGGTTCGCCGAAGTTCTTCAACTGCTCCGAGAAAATCCGGTCGTAGCTGGTGTCATTTCCCCAGGCCAGGATGTAGGGGGTGTTGTCGGTCAGGCTGAGGACCTTGAGTCGCTGCTGCTTTTCGAAGTCGAGCACGGTGCTCTTGCCGAGATCTTCGCAGAAGTGCGAGGCATTCGCCCCACTCCCCCCATTGCCGATGATGTAGACAAACCGCCGCGAGAGGTACCGGGCGTAGATCGCATCAGCGAGAGCTTCGATCTCGGCATGATCCAGGCGATCGATCTCCTGGTGAACACGATCCAGATAGGTTTTGACATCCACCTTTGCGCCGAACATCGCCATGGGGCGTTCCTTCCCTCGGAGCGGCCTCGGTGCGTTCATGCGCAGCGGGGCCGCAGAATCTGCAGCATCCTGTCGTCAATCGCCAGACACCAAACAGGCCGAATGCCGGTGAGCCCGCCGGGTCAGGCGGCAGTTTAGCTTTCGGGGGCGATTGCTCCCACCCCGGTCCGCGGCCCTACGCCAGCAATCCGGTCACGACCCTGCCGGCGGCCGCCGGCAGGGGGCGATTGAGGCGATCAGAAAGTTCGGTCGACGGATCGATTCCCAGCAGCGAAAACATCGTGGCCGCCAGGTCTTCGAGGGGAACCGGATCCCGATCCGGCAGGGCCCCCGTCTTGTCGGACCGACCGTGGACATAACCCCGTTTGACCCCGCCACCGGCCAGCAGCACGGTGTAACACTGCGGCCAGTGATCGCGGCTGATGTTGGCATTCAGACGCGGTGTCCGGCCGAATTCTCCCATCCAGACGACAAGGGTCGAATCCAGCAGTCCTCGCTCATCGAGATCATTGAGAAAGACTGGCAGGGTGTGGTCGGTCAGCGGGAGATGCCATGCGTCGAGGATGGGGTATTGCCGGGTGTTGTTGAAACCATGGGTGTCCCAACCCCCCGTTGTGGTGCTTTGCCCCCCGATATTCGACGAGAAATAGACATTCACAAACTTCACACCCGCCTCGACCAGTCGCCGGGCCAGCAGGCATCCCTGGCCATAGGTGGTGCGTCCGTATTTCTCGCGGGTCGCCGCATTCTCGGCAGACAGGTCAAATGCCGCCCGCACCCGGGGCGACTGCAGCATCGCGAGGACCCGGTCGTAGTACGGTTGCAGGTCGGTGGTGGGGGCCGCCCCGGCCTGTCCCTCGGTCTGTCGATTGATCAGCTGCTGTAACGATCGGCGATTCTGCAGGCGATCGAGGCTGAGGCTGGAGGGGAGGCTGAGTTCCGGGAGACGAAAGTCGTCCCGGTTGGGATCCTCGGTGATCAGGAGGGGATCGTGGTTCTTCCCGAGAAAACTGGCATGCTGTCCCGGAGTGATCGCCCCATCCCGCAGGACATGGGGGTAGGCCACAAACGTCGGCATGCCATCCGTATTGGGGGCCAGACGGTCCACCACCGAGCCATAGGCCGGGAAGAGTTCGATGGTGTCGCGCAGCCGAATGTCATCAACAGTCGGGGCCCGGCCTGTGAGTGCCTGGTAGGCGGCCGAATTGTGGTTCTTCATCGCGTGGTGCACCGTCCGCACCAGGGTCACCTTGTCGAGAACCCTGGCGGTTTCGGGAAGCCGATCGCAGATTTCCACTCCGGGCAGGCTGGTGGCGATGGGGCTGTACAGGCTGCGAATTCCGTCGGGGGCCTGGGGCTTCATGTCGAACGTATCAACATGGCTGGGCCCGCCAAACTGATACAGGAAGACCACCGATCTGGCGCGGGGAGTCGGGGACATGGAAGACTCGCCCACCCCCCAGGCTCGCGGTCCAGCCAGACCCAGGAGTCCGGTTGCGCCGGCCTGTAACAGGCAGCGCCGGGGCCAGGTCAGGGGAGACGGCGCGGGGTGGGGACCGGCGGGAGGAAACATCGAAATTCGGTGCTGGGAACGGAGAACCTGGAGCCGCCAACAAGTCGCAGTCCCGAATGATAACCGGCTTTGTGGGGGACCACCAATCTCGATGAAACCCCAAGGTCGGTGCTTGACCGCTGGAAATCGCCAATTGATACTCAATGCAAGCCCTCAACACCGGAGTCGCAGGAGTGGACCGGTTCGAGAGCGCTTCCCGGAGAATCTGCCATGCGCCTGGTCTGGATGTGCGGTCTTGTGTGGTGTGGTTTGTCGGCGACATTGCATGCCCAGGGACAAGTGCGGCCCGGGGCCTCGGTCGGCTGGTCTGGGAATTGGACGGGGACCAATGTGGGGGTCTGGCCGAACCGCTGGTCCGGCGGCTGGGGGAATCCCGGTGGCTGGGGCGGTGCCTGGCCCGGAAGCTGGGGGGGCTTCTCGATGTCGGTTCCGGGGGGGAACTTCACGATGTATCAGGGACCAGCCTGGGCGGGGCCCGGCTGGGTGGGACCGGCGATCGCGTATCCCGCCTGGGGATACACCTCAGCGGCGCCAATTTTTGTCGATCCGGAGGTGATGGGATTTGGCCCTCGACCACCGCAATTGTTACCGCTGCTGGGGCCTGAAGTGGGCGAAAAGCTGCGTAATCTGGGGCGGGAAGACGTCGCCGTGCCTGGCTTGCGAGCAGGGGCTGGTGCCGGTGGTGCGATTCCGGACGGAGGCGTTGCCCCGCAGGTTCCGGCGGTTCCGGTACAGCCCGAACAAGACAACCCACCCCTGTTTCTCAAGCGGTCGAACGCCGAGCAGCAATTGCGCGCCCAGCGGTCCCAGGTGCAGGGGGATCAGCTGTTCCAGCGGGCTGACTATCTCTCGGCTGCCGGGAAGTATCGGCAGGCCACGCAGGCGGCAGCCGACCTGCCAGGACCGCGCGTCCGGCTGGGGATGGCACTGGCCGGCCTGGGTGAGTTTCGCGGAGCGGCACGGGCCTTCAAGATGGCCCTGCAGCTCAATCCGCGCTGGCCTCAGGAAGGGCCGAGCCTGGAAGAATTGTTCGGTCCCGACAACGACATTGCCAAAAACACCGTGCTGCAGCGGGCCCTCGCCTGGACGAAGGCCGACATCCGCGATCCCGACCGACTGTTCGTGATGGGGGTCCTGCTCTGGTTCAACGAAGATCTTGACGCCGCCCGCAAGGTCTTTCAGACCGCAGCCCAACTGACGGAAGGGGCGTCCCCGGCCATGGCCTTTTTGAAGGTTGGATCGGCCGCCGTCGGTGCCCCACCGGCAGCAGCGGCTGGTCCCATGGCGCCCGCTCCAACCGATGCCCCCCAGAGCGATCCGAGCCGCGATGCCCCGGTTCCGATGCCCGACTGACAGAGTGTCGGAACGCCTGATGCTGAAAAGGAATCGTCATTTCCCGGGAGGGGGCTGTGGGCCCGGCGTAGCCTGGATTCAGTCACTCATCGGGACATTGGCAGAGCGACTGCTCTTGGCGCGCGGGGGGAACGGAATCTGGGGGAGGGAACGCGAATTCATTTGGCGTACTCGATCTCGCAACCTTTGGCGAGCGTGTCGACTGGATCGACCGGCTTGCCTGAGAGCAGGTTGCGGACGGCCTCGGCGACGAACTGACGCTTGACCGCGGTCCCTTTCACATCATCGTCAAACGCCCCCATGTAGGCGATCTTCCGGTCCCTGTTGAGGACAAAGAACTGCGGGGTCACCGTCGCCCCGTACTGTCGCCCCGTGAATTGGGAATCGTCGAGCAAATACGGCCAGACATACTGTTTGTCCCTGGCACGCACTGCCATCCTGTCGAGCCCCTCTGCGGGATTGCGACTGACACTGATGGCGACCACCTGCACTTTGTCGCCCGCCACCGCGGTGGCGAATTTCCGCAGCCGGGACTCGTAGGCATGCGTCGTCGGACACAGGTTGCGGAGGAACATCACCACCACCACCGGGGCATCCTGATAATCGGTCAGGCTGTGACGGCGTCCATCAATTCCCAGCAAACCTTCGAACACCGGTGCGTCATCACCCACCGCCACCTCCCGATTGAATTTGGAGCGGGCAGGTGGCTCGGCACCCGCGGGTTCCAGAGGGGAGCCCCCGCACAGAAGTCCGATCAGGACCACCGCCGCAAGTCGGGCTGGTCGGAAAGGTTGACGGCAAGTCGCCTGGTGGCATGGGTTCATGATCATTTCTCTCGCGCGGTGTTCAGACACTCCACCAATCCCGAAATCAAGCCCCGAGGAGCCCCGGATGCTGGCTTGCACCACCAGGTGGTGAGCCTGCGGTTGAACCGTCCGCAGCGGTCCCGGAATTGCCCCGGCGGTCTGCTCGCTGGAGCAACTGTCAACACCAAATTCAGTCCAACCGCGGTGGTTCAGGCAGGAGGGCACAGCGATCCTGTCTGTGATCGGGAGTGTTGCTCGCAGCTTCCCCATTTTGGCCCGTTTGGCCCTGTTCTCCAGGCTGCCTCGCCAAAAGTGGCGCAGACCCCCAAGGGGCTCCGTTGGTATCCTCGCCAACCAGACGGTAGTCAAGGCACGGAGGCGAAGAGAGCCATGCGCGCGGTTGGAAACTGGCGAGTGTTGTTGATGGTCCTGGGGATGCTGGTCGGTTGCCAGCAGTCGCCCCAGTCCGATTCTGGTGCGAAGGGAAGCGGTGGAGGGGCGGAAACCGCCTCGGTACCAAAGGAGACTTCGCCAGCGCCCAGCAATTCCACCGAACCGGCGGCCACACCCGATGCGGCCGTCCAGCAGGTGCTGCAGGGAATCGAGCGGAAGGAGTTGAAAGCCCTCTGGGACTTTCTGCCGGGCAGTTATCAGCGCGATCTGCAGTCGCTGGTTCGCCAGACGGGGGACAGGATGGACCCCGAGGTGTGGGACCGCCTGATGGAGGTGGTTCGGCATTCGGCCCGCATGATGAAATCGAAGGAGAAATGGCTGCAGACTCCGGCCGCGAATGAGCCGCCGCGCACGGGCGCCGTTGCCCAGTTGGGTCCCGTGGACTACGCCCAGTTGGCCGGGTTGTTGAACCTGTTGGCGGACAGCGAGTTGGGCCGGGCTGAGACCCTGAAATCGATCGACCTGGGGGCGTGGACCGGCAAGGTCGGACGTCCTCTGCTGGAACAGGTTTCTGTGTTTGCCCGCCGGATGCCAGCCGATCCCCTGGCCCGCACGCTCACCGGGTTGCAGGATTTGAAGTTTCGGTCGCGAGATGTGAAGGGGGACTCTGCCGTCGTGGAAATCGTGGTTCCGAATGAACCGGTGGTCGAGGTTCCGTACGTCAAGGTCGATGGAAAATGGATTCCCGTCGATCTTGCGAATGGCTGGATCGAGGGGATGGGGCAGGCCCAGGCCCGCCTGGCGGTGGCTCTCGCACCCGACAACCTGGCGGCGCTGAAGCCCCAGTTGATGACGGGCCTGAATGTTCTTGACGAATGGCTCAAGCGACTCGAAGAGTCTCCGAACAAGGAATCGTTTGACTTCGCCTGGGCCCAGGGGCTGCAGAATGTCATGACGGTGGCTTCCGCCCTGCAGCCTGACCTCCCCCGGGATGATATGGCTGGAGATGTCGATCCCTCGGCCGAGACCGCAGTGCCGGTTGTCAAAGTGGTGGTTCAGGGAGAGCTGACATTTGATCAGCAGGACGAAATCCTGGAGAAACTCGCGGAGCTGGCTGATGATGGGACCGGTTCGTTCCGGGAGATCTCGGCCACGAAGCGGGACGTGACATTTCTGCTCGGGCCGGTGGCCGATGTCGAGGCGTTTGCCAGGAAATTGGATTTGCTTGACGTCTCGAAAGTCGACCCCGCAGGGCGTATGATCCTCGCCACACCCAAATGATCGCGTGTTCCTGTTGAACCCATCAGCGAGAACCAGCCCGGTCTGAGGGAGAGCGGATCTTGGGCGAGCGGATGGTCCGCACGCTTCCGGGCCGCACGGCTGGAAACGACTGGCAACGCGCGCGATGGCGAATTCCTCGGACGGATTTCAGATTGAATGGCACGGCAATTGTGTCGTGATCACTCCCTCGACTGACATTGAGCATCTCAGTTGGGAAGTGATCAACACGGCTGCCGAGATCGTCATGTCTCCCCTGAAAAAGACCAAGAACCCGACGGTCGTGTTCGACCTGTCGCAGGTCGCGTTCTTCGGCTCGGTGTTTCTCGCCCTGCTGCTGCGCTGCCACAAGTTCGTCAAAGAGCGCGGGGGCGAGATGGTGCTCGCCGCTCCCGGCCAGATGGCCCGGGACATTCTCTCGGTGACCGCCCTCGACACCCTCTGGGCGATTTATGACAGCACCGACGAGGCGATTGCCGCGCTCGAGATCTGAGTCAAACGTCTGGTCCGGGTTCGGCACGTCTGCAAGGCGGAATGACGAGGTACACAATGTTGGGATCGACTCTGGAACGTTCGCGACGCTGGGGGGCTGCGGCCTGCCTGGCCACGCTCTGCTGGGGCCTGTTTGCCCCTCTGTGGATTTCGGCACAGGACGAGCCGGGTTTTGTTCCGTTGTTGAACGGTGAGTCGCTCGACGGATGGGAAGGAGACCTGTCTCTCTGGAAGGTCCAGGGGAAGACGATTGTCGGAGATTCCGCCGGCATTCCGCACAACCAGTTCCTGGCGACCCGCAAGACCTACGGGAACTTCGAGTTGAAGCTGGAGTTTCGGCTCGAGGAAGGACGGGGGAATTCGGGCATCCAGTTTCGCTCGAAGCGAGTTGCCGACAGTACCGAGGTCTCGGGTTACCAGGCCGATATCGGCGAACAGTACTGGGGCTGCCTGTACGACGAAAGCCGTCGAAACAAGATTCTCGCCAAGGCACCGGCCGCCCTGAACGATGTGCTGAAGAAGAATGACTGGAATACCTACACGATTCGTGCCGTGGGCCCGCGCGTGACCCTGGCGATCAATGGATTGACCACGGTGGACTATACCGAGGCGGAGGCCGGCATTGCTCGGGAGGGGGTGATTGCCCTCCAGGTCCACAGCGGGCCGCCACTTCGCGTGGCATTCCGGAACATCCGCCTGAAGGAATTGCCCGCGGACTCGCGGTGATTGGGACCGCTCCCGTCGGGGAGCGGTTGTTGTTGAGACACCGACTGTCATTTTGAGGAAGTGGTGGAAACGATGCTGCATCTGGTGATCATGGCGGGGGGAAGTGGCACGCGGTTCTGGCCCGAAAGCCGACGGGCCCGCCCGAAGCAGTTTCTCACCCTCGCTGGAGATGAGTCACTGATCCAGCAGGCGGCTCACCGGGTGCACCCCCTGATCCCGGCCGAGCGTACCTGGGTTGTGACGGGTGCCCTGCATGCGGCTGAGACGCGGTTGCAGCTTCCGGAAGTTCCCGCTGCGCAGGTGTTGCTGGAGCCATGCGCACGGAATACCGCCCCCTGCCTGGGGTTGGCGGCTCTGGCCGTCCTTCAGCACGACTCGGAGGCGACCCTGCTGGTCACCCCTGCCGATCACCTCATTCGGCCCGCCGAGGCGTTTCGCAAGACGGTGCTGGAGGGAGCGGCGATGCTCGACCATCAACCGAAGTCCAGCGTGCTGATCGGGATCACGCCCACGTATCCTGCCGAAGGTTACGGCTACATCGAGCGGGGGGACACGTCGGACGGTGGATTCCAGGTGGCGCGCTTCCGAGAGAAGCCCAATCGTGAAACCGCCGCCGGTTTTCTCCAGACGGGCCGGTTCTATTGGAACTCGGGAATCTTTTTGTGGAAGGCGGCCCGGTTGCTGGAGCTGTTGTCGGAACACCAACCGGCCATTGTGCAGGGACTGGAGCGGCTGCGTCCGGCGTGGGGGACCCCGGGCTGGCAATCCGCTCTCGCCGAAGAGTTTCCCCGCATGCCCTCGATCTCGATCGACTACGCCGTACTCGAGCCGGCCGCCAGCCAGGGGGGCGTGTTTGTCATCCCGTCGAGTTTCGAGTGGGACGATGTGGGAAGTTGGCAGTCGCTGCCTGCCGTTCTGGGCAAAGATGCGGTGGGAAATACCACGACCGGCCCCACCTGTGCTCTCGACTCAACCGGGTGCGTGATTCGCACGACGGGAGGGCACCTGGTGGCGACGATTGGCCTGCGGGATTGTGTGGTGGTCCACACCCCTGATGCCACCCTCGTGGCCCCCCGTGACGACGAAAAGGCGCTGCGACAACTGGTCGCCCTGCTCGATGAACGCGGCCTGTCGCAGTACCTCTGATCGCTGTGGAAAGTCTGAAATTGTGACTGAACTTCCCCGACGTGGAGCCCTGCTGGGGCTCGACTATGGCACCAAGCGGTTTGGCGTCGCGGTCTCGACTCCCGACCAGACCATTTCCTCACCGCTGGCCATCTGCAACCGCGGTGAGCCCGATGATGACGCGCAGTTCCTGCGCTCGAAGGTGGCGGCTTACACGGCGGTCGGCCTGGTCGTGGGGCTGCCGGTCCACATGAGTGGTGATGAGGGAGGAAAGGCCCGGGAGGCGCGTGAGTTTGGCGAATGGGCCAGCCAGGTGACTGGCCTGCCCGTGGTCTTCCATGACGAGCGGTTCTCGACCGCATTTGCCGAGTATCACCTGATGATCGCAGGCCTGACCGAAAAGCAGCGCAAGTCCAAGATGGACAAGCTCGCGGCCCAGTTCATCCTCGCCTCTTATCTCGAGCGGCGCGGGCCGGAAGGTTCTCCCGAGCGGCACGCGGGAGAGTGATCCCAGGGTCTTCCCTGCCGCCCGTGCGGTCCATCGGTCTGGAGACCCGATCGATGCGCCTTTGGCCGGACCCCCCTGAATGGCTGTGAGCAGTGCAGGGGGGGCCAGCAGGAGAGTTACTTCAAGGCAATCGCCTTGCCTGTGAGGGCACTCTTGGCTTCGAGATGGCAGAGCTTGAGGGCATCACGGGCGAGTTCGCCGGAAAGCAGCGGCGGGCAGGTGCCCGACTCGATTCCCTTCACGGCTGCCTGGATCTCGGCGGTGAAGGCGGCACACCACTCGGTGCCTCCCTTCAGGACCGGGTTGATCGCCTTGCCATCGTTGGTCACCACGGTCAGGGGGCGATTGACGACCGGTTGCCCGGCAAGTGTGTTGAAATCGAAGAGCAGGGTCGCTTTTTCGAGGTAAATCTCGTAGCCGTGGGCAAACGCCAGCCCTTTGGCGGCAATTCCCCCCATCGTGCACGCCACCGCCAGCGAGCGATCGGGGTAGAGGTACTGGGTCTCGAGATGTTGGGCCCAGCCCTGCTCGATGACCCCCCGAGAGTGAACGGCCTCGGGAACGCCGCACAGCAGGCTGATGAAGTGGGTGTCGTGGATGTGCAGGTCGACCCCCGGCCCGCCGGTCTTCGACAGATCGGCCATGTCGGCCGACCAGTCGGGGGTGCAGATCACCCGCCGAAAGTGGGCCGCCCGCAACTTGCCGTATTTTCCGCCATGGACCGTGTCGGTCACAAACTTGAACTCGGGGAAGAACGGCAGCACATGGGCGACCATCAGCATGCGCTTGGCCTTCTGCGCGGCCGCCACCATCCGATCGGCCGCCTTCAGGTCCACGGCGATGGGCTTCTCGACGAGCACATGCTTGCCTGCCTTGAGAGCCTCGATGACCACCTGCTCATGCTGGTCGTTGGGGAGGCAGACATCGACCAGGTCAATGTCGGGATCTTTCAGCAGATCGCGATAGTCGGCATGCGCGGCGACCTTCATCTTCTTGAGATCGACATGTCCCCCCCGGGGCCCAAAGTTGCCCTGGATGCTGGTCCAGTCGCCGGCGAGCTTTTTGGGGTCGCGGGTGGCGATGGCGACAATCTTGCCCCCCTTGACCTTGCGGGCTCCTTCAAAGTGAGTCATCCCCATGAACCCAAGGCCAATCAAGCCAATCCGCACCATGACACGCCATCCTGAAGGAAAGGGGAAGCCGGTTTGCACTGTCGACTGCCGGGACGATACCCACCCCGCCGGGAACCCCGCAACTCTGCCACACTGCCGTTTGGCAATTGGGCAGGCCCGCCGCTTGTCGGCCCGCCAGTTTCCCCCCTAAACTCGGGGAGACTCCGGAAAAAACGGCCCGGAGATTCGCCTGTGATCGTGGAGGCCAGACGGACGACGATTCCGGCCAGGCTCCATGCCTTCTTCCCTCAGCGAGGGGATGTCTCAGGGAGAACTTCGGGCCGGTCCCCGCGCCCGCTTTCTTCTGGTGGAACCATGCCTGCTTCGCTTCGCTGTCTTGTTCCCCTCCTGCTGCTCTGGCTGGGCAGCTCACTGTTGCTGGCCGCCGTTGATCCTCCCGCGAAGGGGGCGACCGAAATGGGCGTGCTGCCCAAGGGGGCGAATGGCAAGGCACTCAATCTCGACTTCGAGACCGGCGACCTGCAGGACTGGACCGCCGAAGGCGCCGCGTTTGCCGGGCAACCGGTCAAGGGCGACGCCGTGTTTGCCCGCCGTCAAGACATGAAGAGCGAGCACACCGGCACGTTCTGGGTGGGAACCTACGAAAACAACGGTGGAGATGGTCCGCAGGGGACCCTCACCTCGGCTCCCTTCGAGGTGACACATCCGTGGGGGGCGTTCCTGGTGGCCGGAGGAGCGACCGACGAGACCTGTGTCGAAATCGTGCTGGCCGACTCCCAGGAGGTGATTCACCGGGCGGTCGGAACCCAGATCGAGAACCTGCGAAGGGCCGTGGTCGATCTGCAGAAGCACCAGGGGAAGAAGATCTTCATCCGCCTCGTCGATCGGGGTTCGGGGGGTTGGGGCCACCTCAACTTCGACGATTTCCGTTTCTACCGGGAAAAACCGTACGTCCCGGCACAGCGTCCGGCCGACCTGTTGGAATTCTCCGGGTTGTCTCCTGACGATGCGGCTCGGGTCATGACTGTTCCCGCAGGCTTTCGAGTGACGGCCTTCGCTGGTGAACCCGATGTGCAGCAGCCGATCGCCATGACGATCGACGCCCGCGGGCGACTCTGGGTGGCCGAAGCCTACGCCTACCCGGTCCGGGTGAAGCCAGAAGAAGCGAGGGATCGAATTCTCATCTTCGAAGATGTGGATGGTGATGGCAAATTCGACAAGCGGACTGTGTTTGCCGACAAGCTGAACCTGGTCAGCGGCATCGAGGTGGGGTTCGGCGGTGTCTGGGTGGGGGCGGCTCCTGAGTTTCTCTTCATCCCCGACCGCAACGGCGACGACATTCCCGATTCCCCCCCCGAAGTGCTGCTCGATGGCTGGGGCTACCAGGATACGCATGAGACACTCAACTCGTTCATCTGGGGACCCGACGGCTGGCTTTACGGGTGTCATGGGGTGTTCACACATTCCAATGTCGGCAAGCCCGGCGCTCCGAACAACGAACGCACGCGCATCAATGCCGGGATCTGGCGCTATCATCCGACACGGCATCAGTTCGAGGTGTTTGCCTACGGGACAAGCAATCCCTGGGGAGTCGACTTCAACGACCAGGGGCAATGCTTCCTCACCTGTTGTGTGATTCCCCACCTGTTCCATATGGTTCAGGGAGCCCGCTACCTGAGGCAGGGGGGAGAGCATTTCCAGAAGCACACGTATGCCGACATCGGTACGATCGCCAACCATCGGCACTGGGTTGGGAACCAGTGGAATGAGGCTGACCGGGCACGCTCGGACAACAATGGAGGAGGTCATGCGCATGCGGGTGCCATGATTTACCTCGGGGGAGCCTGGCCCGAGGAATATCGCAACCAGCTCTTCATGAACAACATCCACGGAGCGCGGTTGAACCTCGACAAGCTGACTCCTCGTGGCTCGGGCTACGAGGGGGATGGTCTGCCCGATTTCTGCCGGACCAATGACCTGTGGTCGCAGATCCTGTACCTGCGGTATGGACCGGATGGGCAGGTCTACATGATCGACTGGTACGATCGGAATCAGTGCCATCATGGCAATGTCCCCGGTCACGACCGTTCCAACGGCCGGATCTTCAAGATCAGTTACGGAACCTCCCGGGCAGAACCGGTCGACCTGGGCCAGGCGACCGATGACCAGCTGGTGCAGTATCAGCTGCACGAGAATGATTGGTATGTCCGCACCGCCAGGCGGTTGCTGCAGGAGCGTGCTGCCGCCGGCAAACTGACGGTGAGGGCCCGCGAAGGACTGCAGAAGATTGCCACGACCCATGCAGATGCAACCCGTCGCCTGCGGGGGGAGTGGGCACTGCATGTGACGGGAGGCATTCCCGCCCCGGTCGTTGACACGCTGCTGGCCGACTCTGATCCGCATGTTCGGGGCTGGATGGTCCAGTTGCTGTGCGAACAGGAGGCCGGGGCGGATGTGCCGCCACGACTGGCCAGGCTTGCGGCGCAGGACCCTTCGCCTGTCGTCCGGCTGTATGTGGCTTCGGCACTGCAGCGGCTTCCCGTCGATCAGCGGTGGGACTCTCTGCAGGGATTGCTGTCGCATGCCGAAGATGTCGATGATCACAACCTTCCGCTGATGGATTGGTATGCGATCGAGCCCCTGGCCGAGGTCGACGCATCGCGTGCGCTCGCGATCACAGCCAACGGCAAGATTCCGCTGGTCCACGAATTCATGATCCGTCGAATTGGTTCCCTGGGGACGGCCGAGTCGCTCGATCAGCTGGTCTCGGCCCTGGGGAAGGCGACCGACAACGACACCCGTCGCCGCTACCTGTCGGGGCTGCAGGCGGCCCTCAAGGGACGCCGTCGGGTGGCGATGCCCGCCGGTTGGAGTGCGGTCCGGCCGGGGCTGGAAAGAAGCCCGGTTCCCGAACTGCGGAACCTGGCATTCAAACTTTCGGCCAAGTTCGGTGATCTGGCTGTGTTCGGCCAGATGCGCAGCGTGGTCGCCGACCGCAAGATGGCGCTGGAAGAGCGACAGAGTTACCTCGATGCATTGCTCGCGGCGCAAGATCCACAACTTGCACCGGTGCTGCGGGGACTGCTCGATGATGAGGCCCTGCGGAGTGCCGCAATTCGTGGTCTCGCTGCCTACGATGACGCCTCGACTCCCGGGCTGTTGCTCGAACGGTATGCGAAACTGCCCTCCCAGGAGAAACGGGATGTGCTTGCGACGCTGACGGCCCGCCCCGGCTATGCCCTCGCTCTGCTCGATGCCATCGGTGCCAGGAAACTGCCATCGACGGACCTCACGGCCGATTTCGTCCGGCAACTGCGCAACCTGAAAGACGACTCCCTGAACCAGAAGATCGAGCAGCACTGGGGGGTTGTGCGTGACACGCCCGAAGAGAAAGCCCGGTTGATCAGTCATTACCGGGAATTGATCAGCGGCCAACCGGCCCGGGAAGATGATCTTCCCCGGGGCCGGGCAGTTTTTGCCAAGGTCTGTCAGCAGTGTCACACGCTGTTTGGCAGCGGTGGCAAAGTCGGGCCCGAGTTGACCGGTTCGAACCGTGCCAATCTCGACTACCTGTTGTCGAACGTGGTGGATCCTTCGGCGGTCTTGGCCCGCGAGTACACCCCCCGCGTGATCGTGACCCAAGGGGGACGGGTGCTGACGGGCCTCGTCAAGGAAGAGACCGCACAAGCCCTCACGGTGATGACCGCGAATGAGACGATTGTCCTTCCCAAGGACGAAATTGAAGAGATGAAACCATCGGACAAGTCGATGATGCCCGATGACCTCCTGAAACCACTGTCGGATGATGACGTAAGGGCGCTCGCCGGTTACCTCGCCAGTCCACGCCAGGTGGCGCTGCTGGCGACTGCCGACACAGTGGCCTCCTTCTTCAACGGCAAGACTCTCGAAGGTTGGCAGGGGAACCCGGAACTCTGGTCGGTTGAGAATGGGGAGATTGTCGGCCGCAGTCCCGGCCTCAAGCGGAACCAATTCCTGGTGAGCCAGATGCTGGCGGGAGATTTCACACTGTCATTGGAAGTGAAGCTCGACCCCAACAGCGAGAACAGTGGCGTGCAGTTCCGCAGCCAGCCGCTTGCCGAAGGGGAGGTGAAAGGGTACCAGGCCGACATTGGTGCCGGCTGGTGGGGAAAACTTTACGAAGAACATGGACGGGCGCTGCTGTGGGACAAGCCGGGCGACGTTCATGTGCGGCCTGGCGATTGGAATCGGTACCGCATCGAAGCCCGCGGCAGCCGGATCAAGACCTTCATCAACGATCAACCGTGTGTCGATCTGGATGACCCGGAGGGGGCCCGGCAGGGGATCATCGCCCTGCAAATTCATTCGGGCGGCAAGCTGGAGGTCCGGTTCCGTGCCCTGGAACTCAAGCTGGAGTAGTTGCGGGATGTCCCGTTGAGCGGGATCACCCCCTGGCGGGGGGATCTCGCACGGTTTCCGTCCATTCCCTGGTTTTTCTTCTTCCCTGCTTGCGGTGCGGTCTCTTCGGGGACGTCTGCAGGCTCACAGCGAGAGTGTGTGTTCTGATGGGTTCTTCAGAGATTCGGCGAGTGGGGGCCTGGATTGCAGGCGGAGTGGTCTGCCTGGTGGGGACGGCGGCAACGCTGAGGGCCGATGATGCAGGACCGGGGTGGAAGAAGCACACCCTCAACGATCAGTCGCCCTATGAGGCCTGTGGAGTGGCTGACTTCAACGGCGATGGCAAGCTCGACGTCTTTTGTGGTGACTCGTGGTATGAGGCACCGGGATGGACGCGGCACCGGGTGCGCTCGGTCCCCGCTGCCGAGCAGAATCCGCATTACCACGAAGATTTCTGCGATGCTCCGCTCGATGTGAATGGAGATGGGCGGCCCGATATTGTCACCTGCAACTACTTTGGCAAACGGGTGGGGTGGGTTGAGAATCCGGGCGGGACGGCCACTGGTCCCTGGACGGAGCATGAGATCGACCTGCCTGGCTCGATGGAAACGGGGGAACTGCTCGATCTGACCGGTGACGGGCAGCCCGAGTTCCTCCCCAATGTCGGCGGCCGGGTGGTGTTCTACGAGTTGCAAAAGAAGCAGCCCCAGGTGATCTGGAAGAAGCACGACCTGGGTGCCGAGGGGGCCGGGCACGGTGTGGGTTCGGGAGACATCAATCGCGATGGGCGAATCGATGTGATCACTCCAAAGGGATGGTATGAGCATCCCGCGGAAGGAAACACCTGGAAGTTCCATCCCGAATTTGATTTGGGGACGGCCAGTGTGCTGATCCCCGGACGTGATGTGGATGGTGACGGATTGACCGATGTGGTGTGGGGCATGGGACATGCCTTTGGTCTGCATTGGCTGCGCCAGTCACGCGGTGCCGATGGGTCCCGGTCCTGGAAGAAAGAGCTGATCGACGACACCTTTTCCCAGGTGCACACCGTGGTGTTCGCCGATCTGGATGGCGAGGGGGAACCCGAGTTGATCACCGGGAAGCGGGTCTACGCCCATGAAGTAGAGCCAGGCGACGTTGCCGCTCCCGAAGTCCTGGCGTTCCGGTACGACCGGGGGGCGGGGAAGTGGACCCGGCAGACGATTTACCGAGGAAGTCCGGCTGAAAATGCGCCACCCCAGGCAAAGGACCGTTGGGCGCTCAAGGATTTCGCCCGGGGGACGGCTGGAACCGGACTGCAAATAGCTCTCCGCGACATCGATGGAGATGGGGATATCGACCTGGTCTGCCCCGGAAAATCAGGATTGTATCTGTTGGAAAACCTCAGGCATTGATCCCGTCGGTCACGTCGCCCATTCGAAAGCCAGTCCGCAGACGGGCAGGCAGGAGGGGGCGTGGTTCCGAATCGAGCCGGGAATTCAGCAGCCCGTCGCTGGTGGAGCGTCCCACTGTAATCCCGATCCGGAATGGCCATGGTGTGGTCGCGGAATCGCGCCGCGCTCCGGGTCTGCGCTGTCGACGCATGATTTGACGAGCGGTCTGGCATGTCGTGTTCTCCCGGGGGCGGGGTCGCAAGAAACCCGCTTTTATCAAAGGTGAGTGGAATGGCGTCGCGTGAGCTCGAATATGAGATCCTTGGTTCGGAACTGCAGATTGTGGAAATCACGCTTGGCCCTGGAGAGACAGTCATTGCCGAAGCGGGCAGCATGAACTACATGGAAGATGGCATCCGGTTTGAAGCTCGACTGGGGGATGGCTCGGACTCGGAGGGGGGACTGTTTTCGAAGTTGGCCGACGCCGGCAAGCGGATGTTTGCGGGGGAATCGATGTTTTTGACCCACTTCACCAATCACGCGAATGAGCGACGGACAGTGGCTTTTGCTGCGCCGTTCGCCGGCCAGATTCTTGCAATCGATCTGTCCCAGCACTCCGAAGGATTGTTGTGCCAGAGAGAGTCGTTTCTGTGTGCCTCACGGGGAACGCGCTTGGGAATTGCGTTCCAGAAGAAGTTGGGTGCGGGACTTTTTGGTGGCGAGGGGTTTGTGCGGGAAAAGCTGGAGGGGGAGGGGATCGCGTTCCTGCATGCCGGTGGACACGTGGTTCAGAGGGAACTGAATGGAGAGATGCTGCCGGTGGATACCGGGTCGGTAGTGGCATTCACCGATGGCATCAAGTTCGATATCGAGCGGACAGGCGGCCTCAAGTCGATGATGTTCGGGGGTGAGGGAATGTTTCTGACCACGCTTTCGGGAACCGGTATCGTCCTGCTGCAGAGCCTGCCGTTCGAGCGACTCGCACGACGGATCGCAGCGCAAATCCCCCGGCAGCATTTCACCGGATAGGCAAGATCGCAGGTGATCGTAGCCGCGACTCGTCCGGGATGTGCGATGAACGGACAGGGGGGGCTCGCCAGGATGGGCTCGCTGTACCCCCTCGCTCTACCCCCTCGTTGGGCGAGGAACGCTAAACTGCGGAAAACTGTGTCCCTGAGTTTCCCGAGGAGCCCCTCTGATGTCGGACGTTTCTTTCTTGCGCCGTCGCGAATGGCTGCAGTCGTGGGGGGCTGCCGCGGCTGGTGTCGCATTGGTGAATCAGGCTGGGGCCCAGGATGAAGCTCCGGGGAGCCAGGTGGCCGATCGGTCGTCCAGCATCCGCATCACCGGTCTCAGGACGTATTGGGTGGGCCCGATTGTCTATGTCAAGATTGAGACCAATCATGGCATTGTTGGTTGGGGCGATCTGAAGGGGACCGACGTTCGGGTCGGTAAAGTCCTGGTGGAGTCGCTGTTCGAGTTGATCGATGGGGAGAATCCGACCCGCATCGAGCACCTGTGGCAGAAAATGTTTCGGGCCCACCGCGACATTCGTGGGGGCGCGATCCTGATCCACGCGATGGCAGCGATCGATATCGCCTTGTGGGACATCGCTGGAAAGCTCTGGAATACGCCGGTCTACCGACTGTTGGGGGGTCCCACACGCGACCGCATCCGGGTGTATCACACGCCGCAGGCGGTGAAGGTTCCCCCGCACGGAATCTACGAACACTCCGGAACCCCCGCCGACATCGACCGGATGGTCGCCGCCATCCGCGCCGCCCGCGAAAAGGTGGGCCCCACCGGGGCGGTGATGTTCGACGCCCACTCGGCGGTGCCCCCCGCCACACTCATTCAACTCGCCTCAGCCCTCAAGCCATTCGATCTGCTGTTCATTGAAGAGCCGGGCGTTCCCGGCAACATCGAGATCTTCAAGCGGCTGAAGGAGAAGATCGACATTCCGCTGGCGACGGGAGAGCGTGACCGCACGATCTACGAGATGATTCCCTATCTCCACGAGCGGTGCATCGACATTCTGCAGCCGGATTGCTGCCACACCGGAGGCATCAGCCAGATGAAGAAGATCGCGACCCTGGCCGAGGCCTACTACGTTCCGCTCGCCCCCCATTGCACGGCGACCTTTCTGGGAATTGCAGCCAGCCTGCATGTGGTCTCGGCGATTCCGCTCTTCCTGATCCATGAGTTCTATCCGGAAAACGCCGGTTTCAACCTGCCCGGGGTGACCCGCATGCCGTACGAACTCGATGCCGAGGGTTACATCGGTCTGCCCCCGGGTCCCGGCCTGGGGGTCGAGGTGGATGAGCCCCGCTTGATCGAGGAAGCCAAAAAACCGCAGAGCTACAAGTGGCCCACGATGAAGCTCAAGGATGGCTCGATCGCCGACTACTGAGCACTGGCCTGCGGACGGGCGGGAAGGAGGGGCCGGAGTGCGGTGAACTGGTCGGCCTGTACCGAATGGGCCGGGTTGAACCGCGTGGTTGGGACCGGTTTTCGATTTCCCGCCGCCGGATCGGGGTGGTAGGATACCGGTGTGCAGCCGGTGACCGATACCGGTCGTGAACTCCATTTTTGATTCGCGGGTTTGGAACATGACTTGGTTTGTCCGCCAGCGAAAAGTTCGGCCCGGAATGACCCCACTGTCGCTGGTTGCCGGGATGCTGTTGGCCTGGGGGACCAGCGGCGCACTGGCGGAGGAACCGGCGATTTCTCCCGAGCCCACCCACTGGGCCTTCCGACCGGTGTCACGCCCGGCGGTGCCTGCCGTTCGTCAGGGGGAACTGGTTCGCTCGCCGGTCGATGCGTTTCTGCTGTCCCGACTGCAGGAGCAGCAGTTGCAGTTTGCCCCCGAGGCAACCCGTCGCGAGCAGATTCGACGGCTGAAGTTTGACCTGACCGGTCTCCCACCCACTCCTGCGGAAATCACCGAATACCTGCAGGACCCGGTTCCCGATGCGTACGAGAGGCTGGTCGAGCGTTTGCTGGCGAGTCCCCAGTATGGAGAGCATTGGGGGCGATTCTGGCTGGACGTCGTCCGCTATGCCGAGACAGCCGGTTTCAATGCCGACCCCGTGCGTCCCCTGGCGTGGAAGTACCGTGATTGGGTGATCCAGGCCCTGAACAACGATCTGCCATTCAACACGTTTGTCGAGCAGCAGATCGCGGGCGACGAACTCTCTCCCGAAGATCCACAGGCGTTGCTGGCGACCGGGTTCATCCTGATGTGGCCCGATGAAAGCAATGCGTCGAACATCCTGCTGGCCCGCCAGGAATCATTGAATGATCTGACCGGGAACGTCGCTTCGGTCTTCCTGGGGGTCTCGCTGGGTTGTGCCCAGTGCCACGACCACAAGTTTGATCCGATTCCCCAGAAGGATTTCTATCGGCTCCAGGCGTTTTTCAGTGGGCTCGTGCGGTGCGATTCGGCGACGGTGGCTCCGCTGCCACAACTGGTGGAGTGGCAGAAGCAGTACGACCAATGGCTGGCCGATTCTCAGGCGACCCGGTTGGAACTTCAGAAGCTCGAGGCCGAGGCCCGGGTCAAGGCGGCCGGTGACCGGCGGATGAAGTTCCCGGCCGAGGTCCTCGCGGCAATCGATACGCCCCCCGAATTGCGGACCACCGTCCAGAGGCAAATGGCGTTCTGGGGCGAGCGCCAGATGGGGATCACCGAAGAGGGGATTCACACGAATCTTTCGGCCGAAGACAAGAAACGCCGCAGGGAACTGCTGGCCCAGATGCAGGAGTGGCAGAAGAAACAGCCCCCCCCTCCATCCGAGGTTCAAGGGATGGTGGCGGGTGAAGTCGACTGCACACCCCCGCCGACCCACCGTCTCGCCGCCGGGAGTTACAACAAGCCTCTGGAAGAAGTGCAACCGGGATTTCCCTCGTTTGTCGCCACGGGTGGCCGGGGGGATGTCTCGGTGACCGTTCCCCATGGCAAGTCCTCGGGGCGGCGCAGTGTGTTGGCGAAGTGGCTGTCCGATCCGGCGAATCCGCTGGTTCCCCGGGTGATTGTCAATCGGGTGTGGCAGCAGCACTTCGGCCGGGGGCTCGTCGACAATGGAAATGATTTTGGACAGCAGACAGCCCCGCCCCGGCATCCCGAGTTGCTCGACTGGCTGGCCAGCCAGTTCGTGACACCCACGCAGGTCGTGGTCGATGGCCAGGCGGGACTCGGTTGGAGCCTGAAAAATCTCCATCGGCTGCTGCTGAACTCCCAGGTGTATCGCCAGGGTGGTGTGGACCGGGTTTCCGCCGGGCAACTGTCGGTGGCCCTGGAAGCCGACGGGTTGAACCAGGGATATTGGCACTTTGGTCGCCGTCGCCTGTCGGCGGAATCGGTGCGTGACTCATTGCTGGCGGTCTCGGGAGATCTGAACCACACCCAGTTGGGCCCCAGTGTCTGGCCCGAACTTCCCAGGGACTTCAATACGCGGGAGGCCTGGAAGGTGTCGGCCTCCCGGGCAGACCGCCAGCGGCGCAGTGTGTACATCCATGCCAAACGCAATCTGCCGTACCCGTTGCTGGAGGCGTTTGACCTGCCCGACATGCACGAGAGTTGCGCCCGGCGGTCGCAGACAACAGTGGCTCCCCAGGCCCTGATGCTGCTGAACAGTGACCTTGTGTTGCGACTGGCCCGGCAGTTGGCGGGTGAATTGCTGCGCGAGAATCCCGAGGCGGATGGGTTGCGGCTGATTGGTGAGCTCTTTCCCCGAGTCCTCGGACGCTCACCCGACGCGGATGAATTGCCAGCCGTCGGAAGTTTTCTCGATCGACAGACATTGTTGTTGGGAGAACGAGCCCGGGCCGGGGAACGATTGCTGCTGCCGCAGGGGATGCCCAAGTTCCTCGACCCCGCCCGGGCGGCCGCCGTCGTGGATCTCTGTCACTCGCTCCTCAATTCCAACGAGTTCCTGTACGTGGATTGAGCGCGGCTCGGGCGAGTCGTCAGCGTCTCTTTCAGACCTTCTGACTGGCCAAACCGCGATTGAGTCGATCTCGCCTTGAGATGATCCGACTCTTGGGGGCGGGGCGACTGGGGGCCCTGGCACCGCGGTGGGAAATTGCCGTGCGGTGTCAGCCGAGCGGTTTCAGAAGACCGGAATTGGTTCCCCGGTGGGCTGGATGGCGACCGGGCGGTTTTGACGGTCGGGCAGCATGGTGTGCGGGTCGACCCCGACTGCCTTGTAGATCGTGGCCACGGCATCGGCCGGAGAGTAGGTTCGGGTCCGACAGTAACCGCCTATCGAATCAGTGACACCAATTGCCTGACCTCCCTGGACCCCGCCACCGGCATAGAAAATCGAGCCCGAATAGCCCCAGTGGTCCCGGCCGCCGTTGCTGTTGATCTGTGGCGTGCGGCCGAATTCGGTGAGGTACACCACAAGGGTCCGTTCCAGCCGGCCCGACAGTGCCAGGTCGTCGAGCAGAGCGGCGAATGCCTGATCCACGGCGGGCAAGTGGTAGGGAACCTTGCACATCTTCCACATGTGCGGTTGGTTCTGCCCGGGAGCACAGTGGTTGTCCCACAGGTTGTTGTAATCCCCCCAGTCGTAGCCGTAGTCCATCATCACGAACCGCGCCCCGGCATCAATCAACCGGCGGACCAGCAGGCAGCGTTGGCCGACTTTCGTGCGGCCGTACTTGTCACGGGCCGTGTCGGGCTCCAGCGAGAGGTCGAAAGCCTCGCGGACTTTCGGAGATGTCATCAGGTCGAGGGCCCGCCCGTACAGTTGCTGCATCCCCTCCCAGTGGCCGCCCCGTTCGACCTCCTGGAGTCGCGATTCGACAGCCGAGCGCAGGGACTGCCGGCGTTCGAACCGATCGGTGGAGACACCCTCAACCAGTCCCAGGTCGCGAACCTGGAAATCGGCATCCCGCGGTTCCCCCATCGTGCAGAAGGGGGCGTACCGCTGCCCCAGCCAGGCGGGAACGAACATGTCGGTGTTCGGCGGCCCAGGTCGGGTGGAACCCGGGACGGCGATATAGCCCGGCAGGCCCCCGGTCGCCCCACGCTGGTGATGGATGAAACTGCCGAAGTTCGGTTCGCTCAGGATCCCGTTGGGGAGGATGTTCCGACCCGACAGCGCATAGGCCTGGCCATCGAAGTGATCGTTGGTTCCGGCGGCGAAACTGCGGACCACCGCCAGTTTGTCGGCGTGATGGGCCAAGTGAGGCAGGGTCTCGGCAAACTGGATCCCGGGAACATTCGTCTCGATGGGCCGGATGGGGCCGCGGATTTCCTCGGGGGCCTCGGGCTTGGGATCGAACGACTCGTGGTGCGTGACTCCCCCCGGCAGCCAGAGAAAGACCACCTGATCGGCGGTGGCCGACGGAGCGACCTCGGGGGCCGCGACCACCGGCCGGCCCTGCAGGATCTGGTGAGCGGAGGCGGCCAGCGTCACCCCGGCACAACGCAACAGGCTGCGGCGGTGCAGGTGCAGGGACGAGAGGGGATTGGCCATGCGGAAACTCCGCTGTTTGGCGTGGTTGTCGGGAGCAGAGGTTAGTCGTATCAAAGTATCTGCTGGCCCCGGCATCCACAAGCGCCTGTTGATGGATGGAGCAGAAATCAACTCCCGAGATTCCGATCGTCGGCAATGGGGGGGACCGCCCCTGTGGCGGAGGGTCGGGCTCCAGGCTGGGGACGGAGTTCCACCGCTCGGGTTTCACTCAGTCGGAATCGGGCTTGGGGGCCTGACCGGGTTTGCGATCATCCTGAGTGGGGTCGAATGCCAAGGGGGGGGGAGGAAGCCAGTTCAACGCGGCGGTCACTTCCTCGGGGCTCAGGACTTGATCCTGGTTGGTATCGAATCGCTGCAGCAGGCTTGCCGCCAGTTGGGGCCAGTCGGCCGAAGGGAGTTCCTGCTGTTGGGCGTTGGCAAGGTAACGGGTATAGCCAGCCAGCAGCATACCGGCCCCGAAGCCCTGCGGTTGGGGACGCGGAGGGGGGCCCAGTCGTGCAAACAGTCCTCCGGAACGGGGGAAGATCCTGACGATTTCCCCCGCCAGCGATGCCTCGGAAAGCCGGGAGGAATTGTCGGACGTCGCGCGGGAATGCAGGGCCTCGAGGGCGGCGGTGATTTCCGCAGCGGAGAGTTTCTTGTCCTGGTCACGGTCCACCACACGGAAGAGTGGCTTGGCAATCTGCCGGCTGAGTGCATCCCGCTGGACGGGACCACCCAGTGACATCGTCAGCGGTTTGCCCTGTCGATTCTCGTCGAGTTGGGACTTGAGAGCATTTGCCCGGCGGGTGATGAAATCGATCGGGCTGGGTGGTTTTTCTCCCATCGCCATGAGCATTCTCCACATCGCAGGGAGTTCGGGAGGGGGGAGTTTGGCCTCTCGATCCAGCACCTCACGCGCCGTCTTCTCGAGTTGCAGGATGAGCGGTTCCAGGATCTCGGGGCGGCTGGCCTTTTCGAGAATCTCCCGCAATCGGGCCCGGTAGGCGTCGCGCCATGCGGGGATCGCCAGGACTCGGTCGACCAGCCGGTTGTAACCGGTGGCCGGGCTGTCTGCGGCCCATTCGATCTGTCGGTCGACCGGACCTGCCAATCCCAGGGCACCAAATGTTCCATTGAGGTCCCAGGGAAGAAACACCCAGCGATTGTCCGCTGGATCGAGGTAGAGGTAGTAGTTGTGGCCGATCCCCACAAAGCTGTCGAGATTGACAATCGCCGAGCAGACGGCAATGTAGCGGGTGAAGTTGTCGAGGTTGAGAATCGTGTCGATCTGCGCAGCGAACTCGTCATCGTTGGCAAAGCTGATCAGCCGGGTCAGCTCGATCAGTCGCTGTTTCTGAGCCTCATTCGCCTCTGTCTTCGGGCGATAAAACTCTTCGTAAGGCTGCCATTCGGAACCGAGGTACGGGAGCCCCTGGATTCCTTCGGGTTTGAGCAACAATCCTTTCGCGTTCCCAAAATGACGGCGGAGGAACCCTTTGTCGACCTGTTCGACCAGCGTGTAGAGACCAATGAACTGATGGTCGAATTTTCCGGGAACAGTCAGGGAGACATCGGCAAAGGCGGTTCGGGCTGCTGGCAGACCCGCAGCCCGGAAGGTCGCAAAGGCGAGTGATTCGCGGAGTTGCGTCGGTTCGAATGCATTGTTGGTGAGGTTGAGCATCTTCAACCCGCGAAAATCCTGTCCAGAAACATAACGATCGAAATCGATCTTGAATGGTCGCTTGGGAGAATTCCCGACCATGCCATACGAAGAATTCCCCTTGAAACGAACCCCGACCTCCGCGAAGCTCTCGTCATTGAGTTCGACTGCCGCCCGAACATAACGGAAGTCAAACTTGAATCCACCCCGGCGTTCGGCCGGTTCCCGGGACTCTTCTGCCCGGGACTCTTCAGATGGCGAAGCCGGGCCCTTGTCCTCTCCAAATTGGGGAGCACCGAAAAACCGCAGTCCCCGGGTGGGAAGCATGGCCTGCCAGTTCTCGGGGGTGATCTGGAGATGAATTGTCCAGAGTTTGTCCGGCCCAAAAACCGTGTCTGTTAGGGACGGCACAGGCTCTTCCGCCGCAACCGGGCTTGGGCAGGAAACGATCAAAAACACCAGCAGACTCCACAGTCCAGTCCTCAACACGCCGTTCAACTGTGTTTGTGAAGTTTTCATGAAGTCTTGCGCCAGGTGGGGGGAGGTGCCAGAATCTTGATCTGAGTATCTCATGGTGCCGAGACGATTTCGACAGGACAATCGTCCGTCGGCCGAGTTCATGATGTTCACCAGCGACGTTCCACAGAGGGGTTGGAGGTTTCGTTCCGATCATGCAGCCAGAGACACAGGTCGAACTGACGTCCACAGAACAAGAGATTTTCCGCATTCGCTTCTCCAGCGAAGGGGGAATCCAGATCCTGTCGGAAGAAGTGTGTCGGCAACTGGGGCAACTGCTGAAAGTGGTGGCCAAGCGTCCTCCCCGGATTCTGGTTTTTGAGGCGACCGGAAGAACCTTTCTGGCGGGTGCCGAACTGCGGGAGCTGGCAGCCCTCGATCGACGCGCCGCCCGACGGTATTCCCGCAGGGGCCAGAAGTTGTTTCGCAAGATTGCCGAACTTCCGTGCCTGACAGTGGCTGCCATCCATGCCCCCTGTGCCGGTGGGGGGTGCGAAATGTCCCTGGCGTGTGATTTTCGGTTCCTGGCCGACACGGCCCGGATCGGATTGCCCGAGGTGACCCTGGGCATCATTCCGGGCTGGGGAGGGGCGGCTCGGGCCCTGCGTGTGCTGGGACCCGTGGCGGCGCGGCGACTGATCCTTTCGGGGGAGCTGCTTCCCGCAGCCGAGGCTCTGCAGATCGGACTGGCCGATGCCGTCTTTCCCGCAGCCGAGTTCCCGGCGGCTGTCGATGCCCGCCTGAAGCGGCTGCTGAGATGTGCCCCGGGCGCGGTCGCTTCCGCCAAGCGGTTCCTGTCGGAGGGGCATCATCTTGACCTGACCGACCTGCTGGTCGAAGAGTCGCGGTTGTTCGGGCGATGTTATGCCGGTGATGAGCCAGCCGAAGGGATTGCCGCGTTTCTGAACAAGCGGGATGCGGTCTGGCCAACCCTCGAAGCGAAGAGAAATCCGCCCGAAAAAGGGGCCGATGAGTCCGCCGAGTCTGTCGAGTCATAACCGTCGCAGACTGTCCCCGGTCTTGCATACAATCATGCTTCGTGCATCTGCCACGGCACTCGCAACGGACTGGCAGACGGTTGATTGGTTGCTGGGAACACGGTCGGAATCTCATGGTTTTGACGGAAGCGGGATTGAACGATCTGGCCCGGGTCTTGCGGGAGCGGATTGCGGGTGAGGTCCGGTTTGATGAGATGACGCGGGGGCTCTACAGCACCGACGCCAGCATCTACCAGATTTCCCCGGTCGGAGTGGTCTTCCCCAGAAATCGGGATGACGTGATCGCGGCGGTCGATACGGCCCGCGAGCGGGGAATTCCCGTTCTTCCCCGCGGAAGCGGTACCAGTCTCTCGGGACAGACGGTCGCCTCCGCCCTGGTTCTCGATTTCAGCCGGTTCATGAACCGCGTTCTTGAGATCGATCCGCAACGGCGGCTGGTCCGGATCGAGCCGGGGGTGGTCCTCGACCAGCTGAACACGGCCCTCAAGCCACATGGGCTGCAGTTTGGCCCCGATGTCGCCACCAGCAGTCGGGCCAATCTGGGTGGCATGATTGGCAACAACTCGGCTGGCTCACGGTCTGTGCGGCAGGGGAAGGTGATCGACCATGTTCGGGAATTGGAGATTGTGCTTTCGGATGGCACCAGCCTGAATTGCAAACCGGTCTCGGCTGAGTCTCTTCAGAAATCCCTGTCCCATCCAGGGCGGGAAGGAGAGGTGTTTCGGGGCCTGTCGGACATTGTCGCCCGGAACCGGAAAGAGATCCTCGCGAAGTACCCGCGGATCCTGCGGCGAGTCAGCGGATACAATCTCGATGCCTTTCTGCCCGAGTTGTACCGGCAGATGCCTCAGCCAGCCGTGGTGCGCGACCTGGATCGCGAGTGGCCCGATCGTGCAGATTTCAATCTCGCACGCATCTTCGTGGGAGCGGAGGGAACACTGGGGGCGGTCACCGGGGCGTTGCTGCATGCGGTTCCACTCCCCCGTGAGCGGGGAGTCGTGTTGCTCGAATTCCGCACGATCGATGCGGCCCTCGAGGCGACGCCACGCATTCTGGAATGCGAGCCGTCGGCTGTCGAACTGCTCGATCGCAACATCGTCGAGTTGTCCCGGCAGAACCTGAAGTACCGCAAGTCGCTGGAGTTTGTCTCGGGGACTCCCGAGGCGCTGTTGATTGTTGAGTTTTCCGCCGATTCCGAGGTGGTCGTCCGGGATTCGCTGCAGCTACTGGAACAGAAGCTCAAGGGCTGGCCGGGCCTCGATCGATTTCTGCCGGCGACTTCGGCAGAGCAGCGGGAACAGATCTGGAACTGCCGAAAGGCCGGGGCCCCGTTGTTGCTGAGCATTCCCGGTGCGCGCAAGCCGATTGCCTTCGTGGAAGACACCGCCGTCGATCCGTCGCGGTTGGCTGCCTTCACTCGACGGTTTCGCTCGATTCTCTCGAAGCATGGCATTACCGGTGCCTATTACGGACATGCCTCCGTGGGCTGCCTGCACATCCGTCCGATGGTGGACACCAAGACGGCGGGGGACCTGTCCATCCTCAAGGCGGTCTCGGACGAGGTGGCCGAACTGGTCCACGAGTTTGGCGGGGCGATGACCGGTGAACATGGGGATGGACTGGCCCGCAGCTACCACAACCTGCGTCTGTTTGGTCCGCAACTGTTCGAGGCCTTTCAGCAGGTGAAGCGGTTGATGGACCCGCTCAACCTGATGAATCCCGGCAAGGTCACCGAGACACCATCCCCCACCGAAAACCTGCGGTACGGGGTGAATTATCCGGGAGCCCATGTCGAGACGTTCCAGGACTTCACCCGGGAGGCATCGTTCGCCGGTGCGCCGGGACAGGGCTTTCTTGCCGCGGCCGAGGCGTGCAATGGCTCGGCCGTCTGCCGCAAGACCGCGACCGGCACGATGTGCCCCTCCTTCATGGTGACCCTGGACGAGGAGCAATCGACACGGGGGCGGGCGAATGCGCTGCGGTTGGCTCTCACCGGACAATTGGAACCGGGAGCCCTGACATCTCAACGCATGTGGGATGTCATGGAGAACTGCCTCATGTGCAAGGGGTGCAAGGCCGAGTGTCCCAGCAACGTCGATGTCGCCAAGCTCAAGGTGGAGTTTCTCGGGCATTACTACACGGCCCACACTCCCTCACTGGGAACGAGAATGCTGGCGAATACCGGCTGGATCAACCGGATTGGGTCGGCGCTCGCACCGATTTCGAATTGGCTCGGGTTGGTGGGGGGAGGGCTGCGGGAGTGGTTGACGGGAATCGACCGCCGACGTCCGCTCCCACGATTCGTGCGTCAGAATTTCGCCCGGTGGTTTGATCGGCATCAGCCGGCCAATGGGGCGGGGACTCGTGGTCGGGTCGTGTTGCTGGACGACTGCCTGACCAGTTACTGCGAACCGGGAGTGAATCGCAGTGCTGTCGAACTGCTCGAGGCGGCTGGGTACCAGGTCGAGCGTGCCAACCTCTGGTGCTGTGGGCGGCCCTTCATCTCGAAGGGCCTGCTCGATCAGGCGAAATCACTGGTCCGGCGCAATGTCGCGATACTTGACGAGTATGCCCGCGAGAACATTCCGATCCTGGGAGTCGAGCCGAGTTGCCTGTTGACCCTTGTCGATGAATATCCGGATCTGTTTCCCTCCGAGGCGACGCAGAGAGTCCGGCAGCAGGCACAACTGCTCGATGGCTGGCTCGCCTCCCGTGTGAAGTCAGGAGAGGCTCGCCTGGAATTCCAATCGCGTGAAGGTCAGGTCCTGCTGCACGGGCATTGTCAGCAGAAGGCCCTGGTCGGGACGGGCGGCACCAGGCAGGCCCTCGGTCTGATTCCCGGCCTGTCGGTGAAGGAAGTCGACTCGGGGTGTTGCGGGATGGCCGGTTCGTTTGGTTATGAACACTACGATGTCAGCCAGCAGATCGGCGAGCGGGTTCTGTTTCCGGCGGTGAGGGCCCATGCCTCGCAAACGGGAACCGGGCCCGTCTGTGCCCCGGGATTCTCCTGCCGACATCAGGTTCTGGATGGAACCGGGCAGCGTCCACTGCATCCCGTGGAATTGCTCCGAGAACAACTGGTGAAACCCGAGGATCACTGAGTTGCACGGGATGCGATCGCTCGGACCGTCTCAGCATCACGTGTGCACATGGGCAACGTCCCTCTTCGGGACGTGACACGGTTCTGTTGGACCGCTTGGCAGGTTTTGAGAGCGTCTCGTGTCAGATGCGAGTCTCAGGCGCGCCTGATCTTCAGCATCCGCTGGTTCGCCTGGTCTGCGTCTGATTTCGAGGGATGGTGGTGTCCGAAGTCGCGGATGGAACCGAGGTCTGGTGACTGCCTGTGGTCATAACTCACTTTCAAACAATTGAAGAGGTCTGCGTGTCGAAGTGATCGGGGTCTGGCTTGAAGTCCGGAGGTTCGGCCGCCTGACCAGCCGTGTCGGATCGACTGCCACAGCACCTGCCCCCGATTGTGATTCGCAAGCCCCGGTTCAGGCGAGCATTTCCGGGATCATCCCGCAGCTCTCAGGGACCAGCGGAACCAGTTGACCGGCCCGGTCGGGAATTCGGGTATGCGGGTCATAGCCGAGAAGATGATACATCGTGGCCAGCAGGTCCTTGGGAGAGACCGGCCGATCCACCGGAGCGCCGGCTTCCCTGTCGGTGGCCCCGACCACGCGTCCCCTGGCGATACCCCCGCCGGCGAATGCGAGTGAGTACGCCTGCGACCAGTGATCACGCCCCCCTCCCGCCGCATTGTTGAGCTTGGGGGTCCGACCATGGTCACTCAGGACAACCACCAGGGTGTCGTCCAGGAGGCCGCGCTGCTCGAGATCGAGGATCAAGCCCGAGAATCCCTTGTCGAAGGGGGGAAGCAGTTGATCGACCATGCGGGGATAGTGGTTCCAGTGCGTGTCCCACGCATCGCCGGCGAGTCCGTATTCATCCCAGAAGACACTCACCAGGCGGGTCCCCGCCTCGATCATCCTGCGTGCACCGAGGCAGGCCTGGCCGAAGAGAGTCATGCCGTACAATTGCCGTATCGATTCGGGCTCTCGTCGCACATCCAGGGCCTCGGTGACCCGGGGCGAGGTGAGCATCGAGAAGGCGAGTTGCTGATAGCGGTTCAGGGTCGCTCCATCCCGTGTCTGGTCAAACTCCCGACGACGGTCATCGAACTGCTCAAGCAGTGACCGGCGCCGGTCGAGTCGGTCGAGCGTCAGGTCGGGCTGGGGGCCTGCCGCCGAGAAGCGGAAATAGCCCTCTGCTTCACAGCCGACATAGGGATCGGGGACATCGACCTTCATGTCGCGCAGTGTCTTCACCACCGTGCCGGAGGATTTGCCGACGAATTCTGTCCAGGTGGGATTGAATGTCGAGCCGAGAAATGAGGCGTATGGCCCGGCCCGGTTGACTTCCCCCACTCGTTGGCTCGAGAAGGGGAAGGGAAGGGCGACGTTCTGCGGGACCTGGGTCCGCTTCAGGTGGGGATTTTGTTCATCGAGATATTGCAGGGCCGAACCGAAATACGGGTGGTGCCGGGAGTCGTTCGGGGCCAGCTCCATCGCCACGTCGATGGCCGGGATGCCAGTCGTCGCAAAGGCGACTCCGTGGATGGGATAAGGGTGCGTGATGGAGCGGACGACGGTGATGCGATCGGTCATCCGGGAGATGTGGGGGAGATGCTCGCAGACATCAAGCCCCGGCAGGACCGAAGGAATCGGGCGCATGGTGCCCCGGATTTCCACGGGAGCGTTCGGCTTCATGTCGAACGTTTCCAGTTGACTGGGGGCACCGTACAGGTAGATGAGAATACAGTTTTTGGCCCGTCCGAATCCCGGCGTGTCACCACCACTGGCCTGTGCTTCGCGCTGCAGCAGGTGCGGGAGTCCCAGTCCACACGCCGAGAGTCCTCCAACCTGCAGCACATCACGCCGCGTGACACCGTCACACATCCGTTTCGGGGAACTCAGAATGCGCAGCATCTGCAGGCCTCATCAGCACGTCGGTGAACAGATGGCATGATATTACCCGAAAATGAGACTTCATCACAACCCGGACCCGGTCGCCGACAGGCCGGTTCCCGACGAGATCAGGGGCTCGCCACGAACGATCAGGCAATCAGAAACGCGGACTGGATTGCGGTGGCGCTCCCTTCACATTGCGGCCCAATCCAGGCCTCCTTTTCCGCGGAGGAAATGCGATTGGGAGATCCTGGCACCCGACCCGAACCGGATTCACTTCCGGAGGGCGCGCGACGTCATCCAGGCGGGAACCTCCCGCTGAATGAGATCGAAGAAGCGTCGGTTGTAGGGGCGGTAGAAATCCGCCAACCACAGTCGCTGCTCCGGGGTGAGGTTTGTTGTGTATTCGCGAACGTGCGCATCACGATGATTGATCGTTACGACCGGCAGATCCAGGAAATGAAAGATCTGTTCGTAAATGGTCTGGGGATTCTCCTGGTATTCCTCGGCGATCAGCACCAGGAGTTGGTCCCGACGAAAATGCCGATACACCTCCTGGATGGTCTGTGAGTAGAGCCCCATCCGGAGCAGTCCCGGAGTCTGTGGGTCACGCAATTCCTGCTGGACGTTTTCCTCGAAAGACTTGTCCGCGTCCCAGAAACTCCACGACTTCACAGCACCTGATTGTGTGAGCTGCCGGAAGTGGTTGTAGGCCGATTCGATTCGCGAAACCGGCTCCCGACAGATCAGGATCAATTTCACATCCGGAATGTTTTCCGCGATCCGCTGCAGGGCCATCGGCGCATCATAATTGGGACATGATTCGCCCTGGATCAACCCATTGTCATTGAACAGAGACCTGTAGGAGGCCGCGTCCGGGCATCCATGCTGAAGTCCTTGCCCATTAAAAAAGTGAGTCTCCTTGTTGTTGACCTTTCCATTTCGCCAGACAAAACGAAAGTTGGGAACCATTTCGATTTGCGGATGCTGTCTCAGGTTGTAATGCAGCGCTGTGGTTCCCGATTTCTGTGCTCCGATGACGAGGAAATGCGGCCAGCGTCCCGGATTGTCGGGTCGCGTCGGGCCCTTCGCACCGGTCGGCTCCAACTCCTCATCCGACTCCACCGTATTGTCCCAAGAACGTCGAGCGGTCGGTTGAGAGACGCCCGCCGTAACTGATGGTGCAGTCACCATGATGGCGGCAGGCCGGGCTGTCGGCTCACTCCTCGTCCAGGAGGGAATCTCGCGTTGCAGCAGATCAAAGAGTCGCCGGTTGTGGGGGCGGTAAAGTTCCGCGAGCTGTGCGCACTGGGCCTCGGTCAGGTGGTTGGCAGGCTTCAAGGTTTCTGGCTGTTGTTCGATCGGTGATCGGGGCAGACCCAGGAAATCCAGGATCTGATCGTAAATGGCCTGTGGCTGTGCCAGGAATTCCTCGGCAATCACGACCAGGAGTTGGTCACGGGGAAAATAGCGGCAGATGTTTTCGATGATGTCCGCATACAGACCGCGCTGGAACAACCAGGAGTCTCCTGGTGACTTGAGTGCCTTCGTGAGTTTTTGGGCGAAGGAGGTCTTCGGGTCGATGTTCCTGGATTGGTTGTGCGCCTGTTTCCGAAAGACTTTGAACTGCTTGTTGAGAGCGGCTTCGAAATTGGAAACTGGTTCCGTACAGACGAGGATCAGCTTGGTTTCGGGATGGCTTTCAGCGATGCCACGCAAAGCATCAGGCCCACGATCCGTCAGATGCGATTCTTCCTGGCGCAGTCCATCCTCATCAACAGGTGATGTGTGGACGGCTTCGGAGGATCTTGGAGTGCGATTTCCCCCCTGATCCACAAAGTGCAAGTCGCTGATCGATGAACCAAGGCTCGACAGCAAATTGGACTTTGTGGCCAAATCCAGATGCGGATGTTTCTGCAGGCCGATGCGGAGCGCGGCCGTCAGCGATTTTCCGGGATCAATAATCAGGAAATGGGGGAAGTGACCACCTTGATGCGATTCGGTCATTCCTTCCCGCGGTGATTGCGAATCAGCCACCATCGAGAAGTCCGAAGTGTTGGGGACACGGCTCGATGGGGGCAATTGCGAAGAGAGATTGGGATCGGCGACGGTGCCGGTCGGCGTCTTGCCACGGGCTGGACGGTCCTCCTTGGACCAGGCGGGAATCTCGTGCTGGAGAAATTCGAAGAGCCGTTGGTTGTGGGGCCGATAGAACTCCCGCAGCCACGTCCGCTGGCTGTCGGTCAGGTGCGTGGTGTAGTGCCGAACATGGGCATCTTCGTGAGCGATGGCGAACCGGGGAATCCCGAGAAAGTCAAAGATCCGGTCATAAGTAGCCTGTGGATTCGTTCGATATTCTTCGGCGACGAGGAACAGCAATTGCTCTCGAGGAAACAGTTTCAGCAGTCGGCTGATGGTGTCTACATAGACTCCCATGCGCAGTAACCCGAAATTGTCAGGGCTGCTCAGCTCGTTCTTCAGATTCTCTTCAAAGCTTCGCTGCGGCTTCCAAAACTTCCACCCTGCGAAAGACGGGGATTGCTCGTGCAGTTGCAGAAGGTGGTTGTAGGCCGATTCCAGACGCGAAACCGGTTCCCGACAGATCAGGATAAGTTTCGCATCGGGGATGGTTCTCGCGATGGTTTCAAGGGATTTGGGCGCATCGTATGTGGGACAGACCTCTCCCTGGAGAAGGCCATTGTCATTGAACAGCGACTGATAGATTTCCAGGGTGGGGCAGCCGTGTGCTGCTCCCATTCCCCGGAAGAAGTGGGTTTCCTTGTCGTTGCGGTTCCCGTCGGCCCAGAAACTGTTGAAATTGGGGACCAATTCAATCAGTGGATGCTTTCTGAGATTGACATTCAGTGCCGTCGTTCCCGCCTTCTGGGCTCCAATCACCAGGAAGTGGGGTAGTCGTCCGGGGGACCGAGATGTGGAAACCGACGGAATGACACGAGTCCCCTCGCGAAACACAGCGGGATCTTGCGGTTTCTCTCCACTCGGTCGCGGCGGTGTCTTCAGTCCGGAGGGGGAGAAGACCCACGGTTCGTCAGCGTCCTGATTGGTGGGGGCGTGGCGGAGGAGTCGGGCGGGGGTTTTCGGGAGTTTGGGATTCCTTGAAATCAGCCACTCGCGAGCGAGTGAACGGAGGAATGCAAACGTCCCCGCGACGTGACCCGAGAGTTCCGAGAGGACAAGCCAGAGCGGGAGGCCCGAGCGGCCCCGCAGGGTCGCCACAAACCGCCCGAGGTAATGTTTCTGCAGTCCCCCCAGCAGCGAAAGCCGAGACCTCCGGTCACCATCGCGGAACAGTGTTGTGAGGTGATAGGCCACGGCACTTTTTGCGTAATTGTAGACCTGCTTTCGCAGGCTGGCCTTGGTCGCACGGTGCTTGTGCCAGACCCAGACATCCGGGAGGTAGACCAATTGGTACCCCGCCCGCACGACCCGGTAGAAGAAATAGGGGTCTTCGCCTGCTCCCACGGGCGTGCCCGGCCCCAGCGACTCCATCAGGAGGCCGACATCGGAATTGGCAAGCATGTCAGCCCGGATTGCCACATTCGCAGTGGCTCCAAAATCCCAGCCTTGGACTGGTTGCGGATGAGACCAGAACCAGTCTCCGTCCACGAGGATGGGGTGGGGACCTGCGCTCAGGCTGCATACCGACTCGGAAAGACGCTCCTCGGGAGTTTGCAGGCGATGGGGAATGACATTGCCGGTGACAACCCCGACGAGCGGATTCACAAACGGCTTTACGAGTTCCTCCAGCCAACCGGCGGGAACAATGACATCGTCATCGACGCTGACGATGATGGTTCCACGGCTCGCAACCAGGCCCCGATTCCGGGCGTAGGCCGCCCCCCGTCGGCGTTCGGCGATCGCCCGGACTTTGGGAAACGATGCAATCACCGGGCCGGTCAGACCCGAATCGGGATTGTTGTCGACCACAATAATCTCGACATCCCGCAGGAATTTCTGTCGATGCAGCGCGGCGAGGCACTCACTCAGATCGGCCGGGCGATCGCAGGTTGGGATGACGATCGAGACCGAATCTGTGATTGGAAGAAATGGCTGGGCCGAAATGGCCAGATGGGTGGTCGAAGTCGGGGGAAGCAGGTGCGAATGCAGCAGCGAGGCGGCCCGGGATCGGGCAAACTGACTGCGAGACTGGTCGACAAAACCACCAAACTCCTGCGGCTCTCCAACAAGACCCAGGTGGCGTGTCAGGATGGAATACCAACTGTCCTCCACAACTCCGCGGATGATCTGCGTGCGGGTCACGGGCCGGTCGCCGGTCACAATGCTCGAGGCCTGTCCCAGCAATTCCCCATGCCACTGCACCAGGAACTCGCCAAACGCCCACTTCGCAGCATTGTTCAGGAGTTGCCTCTGTGCGGGGCTTGCAGCGCCATTCGAGGGAAGGGAAATCTCCAGGGGAACGACTCGACCAGACTCGGGACTGCAGGTGTCAGGATGATTGGCCCGATTTGCCGATGTCACTGACCGACTGGCGTCTCGTCGCTTCCAAAGCCCGGAAATTCCTTCCCAGGTGCCGCGAAGATGCCCCTTCAGTCGGGCGAACGAAACCGAGCGGACGTCTCCCCGATTGCGGACGATGTCTCCCAGGGCCGTGCGAAGGAACCACAATGCCATCAGGAGCAGTCCGGGGAATCGGCGTGGCATGCGGGACATGGCAGCCACCAGCGAGGCCGACATGCCAGCCGCAGTCTGCCGAATTTCTTCCCGAACGGCGGCCATCGAAGTGGCCGGTCTGCTCCAAACGAGCGCCGCTGGTTCGAGCACAATGCCGTGCCTTCCCGCCAGCAGACGCAACCAGAGATCGAGATGCTGCGATTGCTCGCTTGCGGATCCGTCGCCCGCTGGTTGAAACCCACCCACGTCGTCGAAGACGCAGGTCCGGAACGCCATGTTGGAGGCAAAACCCAGTTGCAGCGTGTTGAACCAGGTTTGCGACAGGATCTGATCCGGCCGGAGTCGATACCACTTCTGCTGGAACGGCTGCGCCCAGGAAATCCGCGAGAGAACGGCAGCCCGGACCCGGGCCGGTTCGGGCTGCAGATTCTCCGGCAGCACCGGCCCGGTCACCGCCATCGCCTGAGGATAGTCTTCGAAAGCACGAACGACCGCTGCGACCCAGCCGGTGTCGACACGGACAGAATCATCCAGGAATGCGACCAGGGGGGTTGTGGCGGCCGCAATTCCGGCCTGGCGGGCGGCGGCGAGGTCGGCTTCGGGAAGCGTGATCCAGCGAATGGGGAAGTCAGTCGACTTCCATTGCTGCTGCAGACTGCTCCAGTGACCCGTGTTGCAGCCACTTCCCCAGAGAACGAACGTCACCTCGGTGGGAGGGACATCGCTGCTCATCAGGGACGTCAGGCAGGCATATGCCCTCTGTTCGTCATTGTGGCCACAGCAGATGACGACCGAGAGTTGGCGGGAGGTGGCCGGAGATGAAGCTGCCGGAAGCCGCAGCAATTCCTGCAGATCGAGAGATGCCAGGCCGGGAGTTGCGAGACCGTTGACCACCAGTTCCTGCAACAGCCGATCTAGCAATTGTCGTTCAATGGCCCGGACCAGGGACTCGACCTGGATTTCATTTTCATGTGCTGGAACAAAAACCTGTCCCAGAGGCCGCCCGTAAAGCCGTACCAAAACCTGGTACAGGCCACTTTCCGGAACCACGAATGGCTTGGGAAGAGGCCGCCCCAGATCAAGGTTGGCGACTAATGACGGTGGGGAAATTGACAGCATGAACAGGCGGCCAGTTTGCGGAAACGCCCGGCCGAGAGAGAGTTGCCGCACGTTCCGACTCTCGTGATGGAGGATGTCCCCAAGAGAGGAGAACCGTGATACTAAAACAGCCCGGCGACGAGGTGCACCCGGGAACGGTCACTGGACCGCGATTCGACAAGCACACAGTCGTGCCATGAGCATTACCACGATTGTACCGAATCTGCGGATCATGTTGTTGCGGAATCCTTCAACGATTTGCCGGTATTCGAATGCCTGGTTTGAGACGATTGTGAAATTGCTGCCGAAAAAACGGAAAGTTGCCGCTGCATACGGGAGGCCAGTTCGGTGTCGAACGGCTGTCCACCAAATTCGGTGTCGTAGAACATCTGGGTGATCTGCCCTGGAAAATCACACAACCCCGCTGCAGACAGGGAACCCTGGAACTGTTGTTCGACTCGCAGGGCGAACTCCTGTTGCGTTTGATGTTGTTCCCGAATGAGTCCACGGCGGGCGACCGCGGCCAGGAATTCCCCATAGAGCCGTGATGATTCCTGTCGGATTTTTCCGCCGTGCCACCACTGGTCGAGCAGTTTCTGCAACAGTCCGGGCCAACGCGAGGGGGTTCCGGATGCGGACCGGCTCATCGATCGGCTGGGAGCACGCAGCAGCCATCTCAGCAAGCTGACACCTGTCAGCAGGCCCAGCCACATCCAGGGGCCTCGTCCACGCGAAAGACGTCCGCCGGAAGGGTCCGTCGATCCAAAGTCCCGGAAAAAATCGACAAAACCCTGCGTTCCGGATTTGACAGAGTCCCAGACTCGCCCCAGTGGCCCGTACAACTGCGACTGCTGCCGGTCGATCGACATGGAGACAAAGTAGTTCGACCACAGGGAATTCAGTGAGTTGCGGGCGTTTCCCCAGAAACCACGGTTGGTGACGAATTGTCGGGTCTCGTCATCGGCGGCATGGGGAACGGCATCCAGAGTGTGCCACGCGCCATCAAACCAGGCTTCGACCCAGGCATGGGAATTTCGTCGCTGCACTTCAAAATAGCCGCTGTACCTGTCTTCCAGAGCTCCCTTGTAACCCGTGACAAGACGACTGTGAATTCCCTGTGTCCGAAGCAGGATGGCCAGGGCGGTTGCGAAGTATTCGCAATGCCCCTGCCTGGTGTTGAAGAGGAAATCCTCCAGGGGGTCAAGGGATGGGTCTTCGACCCGCATCCGCAGGCTGTAGGAGTATTGTCCGGAGTCTCGCAGAAATCGTACGAGACGATCGGTGGTCTGTTTTTCGATGGAACTGTTCGGTTGATCCAGGTTGCCGACCACTTCGTCGGCGAGGTCCCGCACCCGGGTCAGGTTGGCGGGGTATTTGCGATATCGTTCCGCGACACTCGGGGAGATTGCTTCCGACGCGGGGTCCTCAATCGGGGGGAGGTCGGCATGTGGCTCCCGCCTTGACCAGACGCTGTATTCCCTGAGTGACCGGGAAAAGTCACGTGCCATCAGGGTATGGGAGACGCTGCCCCATTCCAGGGCCTGGTAGGGGGCCATGGCATACGCCAGGTCGGCGGGGCGCATGGCCACCACGGCCGTCTCCACGCCCTCTTCCAGGATGTATTCCTGTCGCACCAAACCGGCCGGCTTGGGAAACCACGGCATGATGGAGGACTTCTCATCCCGGTCGACAGCACGCCAGCGGCCCGATTGATAATGGTCGAAGACATCACCCCGAAAATACGGTTCATCAAGTCCTTCGCGCGCCGCCAGTTCCTCGGGCCGAAGCGGGGTGTCACTGTCACGATCGAACAGTCGGACCTGGAATACACGGGTACTGTCTTCGAGGATCTCCCCAAGGTGCCCCAGGCGAATGTCACGCGAGTATCCGGTGACAGTGCGGGACCCTCCCACAGTTGCGTTGAGAAAGGGATTGCCGGAGCCAATCCAGAAGCGGGGGACCAACAGGAAGACCAGGAATCCAAACAGGACCCCGAGAACGGCCATGGAGGCCACACTGAAAACGAATCCCCCCACCATCCAGTGTCCCGGAGAGTCCTGGCAGATCCCGTGTCGGACGGTGGCGGCTCTGGCTCGCTCGTCGGTCGACGGATCGACAATTTCTCCCGGGACGGCGAGAGGGACATTCGAGTCGGGCTGCAGGAAACCCGGAAGCAGTTTCAGATCCTGCGCGCGGAACAGGATGTTTCCCACAGCCATCGTCCACAGCATCAGCATCACGAAGAGCAGGACGAGGAACCCATACAGACCAGAACTGGTCAGGACCGATCCGACGGCGACCTGCAGCAACAGGAATGCCCCGAGCCACCAATACTCGCGACGGCTTTTCCTCTGGAACAGCACGATCCACGTCATGTAGGTCAGAAAGTGGGCTCCCGAGAGAAGACGTGCCTCGATGTTGTTGCCCAGGAATTCGCCGACGGCGGCTGCCGCCGCCAGCAGTCCCAATCCATTGGTCGCCCAGCGGTTGAGTGACCAGTGGGGATCGCGTTCATTGAAGATCCACGCCAGGATTGCAATCACGCTGGTCAACCCGGCGGGGAACAGCGTTCCCTCTCCGAGGCACAGCATGCCGCTTCCCAGGAGGATGAGGGCATAAAGGCTCGTTGTGAAGATTTCTCTCAGTGTCATGCGGAGACCTCGGGCACTGGAGCCACATCGTATTCAAACAGGTTCGAGAGCGATTCGCCCGCGGAGCCCGGAGTCTCGAATTCCGCCATCAGGGCGTTGTCTGCGGCGTCGATTTCCGCACCGAGTTCCACCAGACGGCAATCCGGGTTCGGGTGGGTGGAGACAAACAGTTTGCGGCTCCCATCGCCCCGCCGCCGCCTCAGGATTTCCACCAGGTGGCCAGGTGCCGGTTCGTGATGCCCCTCGGCCACTGCCAGCGACTCCAGGGCACCCCGGAGCGACAATCCCTGGCCTGGTTCCCCCAGTGCGGTAAAGTTGCGACCACAAATCAACAGTTGCAGACCGGTGTCGTGTGCCATCCGCGAGCGACTGGCACAGCAACTGGCCACGAAAGAAATCGCAGTCTCAAGTCCTGCGAGATCGTGCGCAGTGGGCTCGGCGGGAAGCCACAGGTCAACCAGCAACACCCATTCAGGATCGTGCTGTTCCTGGTATTCTCGAACCATCAATTCATTGCGGCGGGCCGTGGTTCGCCAATGGATTGCCCGCCGGCTGTCTCCCGGTCGAAATTCCCGCAGGCGATGAAACTCCTCATCGAAGACCCCGCGACGAGCGGGGGCGTCCTGGCGGGAATGGCTCTGGCTGCGCAGCGACTGCTCGAATTGCGCCGACAGCCGACCGACCCTCGGCAGGATCAGCAACTGCTCGGTCTGGTTCAGTTCAAAGCCCCGTTCCCAGAGTCCCAGTGGGTATCGAGAACTGATCCGCAGCGGAAGAAAACTCAGAACTCCCCGTTTCTGCGGAATCACCTCATAACTGCCGACACGCGAACTGTGCGCGGGAATGCGCTCATACAAGACGGACGGATGAAGTTCAAACCCCCGCTGCTTGAGGTGGTCCTCCACGACCAGCAGCCATGAGGTGAGCCAGCGCTTGCGGTTGGTCAGCTCGAGATGAACCGAGAACGGTTCACCGGCAAAGACCATGTCGGGCAGGTGCCGCCGGCCACTGATTTGTCGAAGCACAGTCACGGTGGAGTAGCCATTGAGGACCAGGGCCCCCGCGAGCAGGGCGAACACCAGCAACAACATGTTGGAATGGCCAAGCAGTGCTCCCAGCAGAAGCACGACCATGAACAGGCTGTAAACGAGGGCCTCCGATGTCAGCCGTGCCTCGTATCGACGTGCCTGCCGGTTGCCACCGGCGAGCACGAACGCCACCACGGTTCCGGGAAGCTCGGTCAGCCAGCGCAGCCCTCCGTCGCGCCAACCCCAGAGCGCGATGCTCATGCCGACGATCACCCAGATCCACTGGGGGCTGCTCTGGTTCGTCCAACCACTCCCCTCCAGCATCAAGAGCAGCCCGATCACCAGCACAAGGGCCGACGACCAGGTGGCACGGGAGGCATCAGCCGATGGCGCGACAGGCATCTTCCGCGAAGCTCCTGAGCAGATCGGTGGGAAACAGGCAGAAAGCGAACTCGCGATTCCGCAGCACCAGGTTCGCCGCGAGGTGCTGCTCAATCAACTTCAGGCGAGCGGAGATCCTTTCCCGCGCCTGCCGGGTCGAGGCGAGCAGCCGTTGACGCAGTTGCTGCAACTGACGATACCGCGTCGGGGCCTGGGAGGCCAGTTCCTGCGAATTCGCCTCCCCCCGACGCCAGGCGTGTTGAACCTGGATCAGCCGGTCCAGCTCCTCGACCAAGAGTCGGGTTTCGGCTTCGGCCGGATTGTCCAGAAAGTCTTGTGGGTGCTGTTCCGCCGCTCGCAGCGACTGCTTCAGGCGTCGAAGGTCTTCAACCGTCTCGTCAAACGCGGGGAGTGGCAGACGCAGCGTCGCCGACAATGTGGCATACACCGGAGGGGCTCCGCCACAGAACTGCTCGACGATCTGATCGGTGATTTCATCATATTTCGCCCCCCCGATTCCATGAATGAAAAGATCGGCGAAATACAGCCTTGAGAACAGTGTTGTGGTCAATGCCCGGGTCCGCAGTTTGATGCCCCGGGATGCGAGTGACTGCAGGACGTGGATTCCCGCGGTCAAGCCTTCTTCGCCAGGCGGAAACGTTCCCAGGACTTCCCGGCCATCGGCCAGCTCGATCTCTCCCGCCTGCAGGCGAATCAGCAGTCGACGTCGCTGCCGCTCTCTGTTCCGCCAGATCCAGAAGGGGGCTTCCAGCCAGTCGTGTTCACGCCGCAAATCGGGGACGGGATGTGTCTGGCTGCGCAGCTTGTAGAGCTGCCGGTAGTCGGCGAGCGTCTTGTTGTAGATCGTGTGAAACCGGGGCAGTTGATTCAGCAGGCGGATTGTGAACCGCTGAAATCCACGCAGCTGGCAGACGGCACTGAGGGGAATTTCCAGGTTTCCGAAGCCCCACTCCCACTCGGTCGCTGTCCGGGCTGCCGCGAATGCCCATCCTGGATTTCCGAGCTCCGATTCGGCCCGCAGCACACGCGGCCACAACTCACGGACGAGCGGGCTCCACCCCCACTGGGAGAGAGCGGTGCCGAGCCTGTCACCAAACGACGAGAACACCAGGCGATTGGCCACCTGGGTTTCTTCCCAGGGACCCGTGATCTGGGGAGCATCGTAGGGAACACTGCCCCATCGAGGTTCGGAAGTCGAGCCCTCGGGGACTGCGACCGCTGGGCTGGGGGCCAGGTCGTTGTCGACGATCAGGTTCAGCCCGACTGCGCCGCACTGGGCCCGGGCGAGGCGAGACGCCGCAAAATTCTTGATCCAGACCCCGGGATGAAACAGGGCCGGCTGATGTCCTGTGACAAACCACAACCCATCCACCGTGCGGATTCCGGCCCAGCCCCCACAATGCGAGCGAGGATCGACGGGTCCCAAGGCTGCGTGCAACAGTCGCTGGGTCCACGCTTCGGCCGCCGCCAGAACTTCCGTCCGAACGTCTTTTCGCTCTTCCAGAGAGGGCCACAACCGCGCCCATTCCGCATCGCGACCGCCGGTTGCCAGGGCGGCCGCATTTTTCTGCGCGGCGACCACCAGCTGGGAAATGAGTGGAATCTGCAGTAGAGCGCCGTTTTCCTGGGGCGTCCTCAGACGAGACCGGGACTGGCGCCTCTGGGCCTCAGCAGTCTCCCCGGCAGCGGACGCGACAGTCGGGGGCACAGGGGAGGTCATGCTGTCGCACGCTTTGAAAACTCAGCCGGCGGCGGTCGACACACAGGCGAGGCTGGGGACAGGATGTGTCACCATTGCCCTGTCGAGGACATCCCGATAATGCGCCAGCCGAATGGCCGCATCGTCGAGCGATCCTCCAAAAGACCGCTTTTCATCAAGATAAACCCTCGGCACGGGAAACTCCACAATTCGAAGCCCGGCAGAAACCGCCTGGACCCAGACCTGCAAGGGCATCGCGTAGCCCGTCTCGGTGATCTCCAGGTGGCGAAGGGCACTCACCCGATACGCCTTGAAGCCACAGAATGCGTCGGTCAGCCGCAGGCCCAGTCGCTGGTTGACTTCCTGGGTAATCGTCCGGTTGATGCGGCGACGATCCTCGGGTGCTGCATTGTCGCCTGCGTGTTCCTTGAGATAACGGCTTCCGGACACGATATCCACGTCATCGGTGAGCGCTGCCACGAGTTCGGGAATGAGCCTCGGTTCGTGCTGCCCATCACAGTCAATCGTCACCAGAACATCGGCATCCGTGTGTTGTGCAAACTCGAACGCACTGCGCAGCGCCGCACCGTATCCAAGATTGCGCGGATGGGTGACGACTTCGATTCCCGGAATGGTTGCCAGGGTGGCCGCCGTGGCATCGCGGGATCCGTCATTCACGACCACGATTCGCTCACTGTACCGACGAACCTGGTCCAAAACTCCCCGGATGTGCGAAGCCTCGTTGAAAACCGGCAGCGCAGTCACGAATGGATGCATCGTGCGAACTCCTCCCTGGAATCAGTGGTTCCACAACATCGTATTCTAGGCAGGTGACGAGGGACAAAAAAGGAGCGCAATTCCACTTCTCCCGATGAGAACGGCCGCACGGGGAGTGACGATTGTGCCTGGCAGGTCCCGGGTCGTTGTTCAGAGGCCCGCAGACGGCTGGTTTTCGCCGAAAATAGGGTTGTTCCGTTGCGCACCGTCCTCACATGGCCACGATTCCTGAGACGCATCATGTCGCCCCCTGTCGCTCCAGAGATCCTCTCCGAAGGCCGGTTTCTGCGACTGTGTCGGCGCGGTCGTTGGGAATATGCGGAACGGGTCCATCCTCGTCCTGCCGTGGTGATTGTGGCGGTGACTCCGGACAGAGAACTTGTCCTGGTTGAGCAGTTCCGGGTTCCCGTCCAGGCGCGGGTGATCGAACTGCCGGCCGGGTTGGTGGGGGATGTTCCCGGAGACGATCATCCCGATCCTCGGGTGCACGCCCGCCGGGAATTGCTGGAAGAGACCGGTTTTCGGGCGAGAACGCTGCGTCGACTGTTTGGCGGTCCTGTTTCGGCCGGGTTTGGAACGGAAGCGGTGGAATTCGTCCTCGCGACCGGGTTGAAGCGGGACGGGAGCGGGGGGGGTGTCGATGGGGAAGAGATTGAGACCCACCTCATCCCCGTGGGAAAGGTCGAATCCTGGCTGAAACGACGCGTGCGCCAGGGACGTCTCGCGGATCCCAAGATCTTTGCCGGTCTGTATTACGCCAGCCAACTCCCCCTCCCGCGCACGTCCCGTTCCGCCGTGCGCCCTCCAACTCCCAAGGCTCGCCGCAAGAAGTCATAAGTGGGTTGGCCGCTTACGGGGGGGAGGCTTCAGGGGGAGGCAGCGGATGCCGTTCGAAAAACTCCCACATCAGGTCGTTGGCTGAAATGTCCCGGGTTGTCTTTCCCAGAAAGATCATGAGGTTTGGTCGGCCTGGCCAGGTATGACCTCCCCCCTCGATGTCGATCAGGATGACTTCAGACCCGTCCCGTCCTGGACGGCTGGAATGTCGGCGAACCAGCGTCCCGTCACGCGCCACGTTCTCGAACTCGCTGATCGTCCAACCGTCCGGGCAGCCATTGGCCTGACGCCAGGCGGCAACAGTTGCGTCCACCGAAAGAAAAGTCAGAAATCGTGGCGTCATCAGGTTGGGACCCGTCCAGGGGACGATTCCATCACTGCGTCCATGAAAATGCATGACGGGGACGCCGCGTGGCAGGGGGGGCAACCTCACCGCCAGGGTGCCGGCGACCGGGGCAATCGCGGCAATTCGTTCGGGCATTTCGGCCGCCAGTCGGTGGCACATCATCCCGCCGTTGGAAATCCCTGTCGCAAACACCCGGCAGGAATCGAGCGGAATCAGGCTGGCAAGGTCGTCGAGCAGGCCATGGATAAAGGCCACATCGTCGACGTCACGTTCGGCCATCGCACCTCCCCGCCCACCCCCATTGAACGTCTTCAGGGGGCCGACACCGGTCCCTTCCGGGTAGACCACGACGAAGCGGGAGTCATCAGCCTTTTCGTTCAGTCCACTCATCCGCAGCATCTGGCGGGCATTGGCTCCGGCTCCGTGGAAGGCGAGAACCACCGGCCAGGTCTCCGCTGCCGCGAGGGTCCCGGGAACATGGATCAGATACGAGCGGCGCAGTCCCTCAACACAAATCGACCGTTCATGCAGGCCCGGGGGAAGCGGGCTGGCTGCGATGACAACACCGAGTGCGAGCCAGGTGAGCATGGTTTCCATTCCTTCCAAAACACGACCGGGAGTATCAAGGGGGGGACGCTCGTCGGCTGAGCCTTCCCGGAGTTGGCTGTCGGCCTCAACGGTCGGCGGATTCGCAACAGGAATGAGCGCAGGAGAGACGACGAACGAGGTCGCCGGGTTCTATTTCGGCAGAGGCTCTGTTTTCTCTCGTCGCAAAAATGCGAGGAGGTCGAGGATCTCCTCGGGTTGCAGGGTATCCAGCAGGCCGGCGGGCATCGGGGATGTCTGGGAGACCTGCTGCGACTCAATCGCATCCCGATCAACCCGAGTGGTTTGCCGGGGACGGAACGCATCTGTTGCAAGGACAAGACTGCGGTCATCTCCACCGACCAGTCGACCGACGAGGACTTTGCCATCGCGGGTTTCCAACTGCGTCTGCTGATACTTTTCGTCAATGGTTTTATGGGGATCAATGATCATCTCCAGCAGGTCGCGGGGACCAAACCGGTTGGCGACGCGGCTCAGTTCTGGACCGACCGAGCCTCCCGCGCCGTTGACCCGATGACAGCGAATGCAAAGGGACTGTTCAAACAACCGGGCTCCCGATTCGGGATTGGGACGATGGGGACGCTGCAGGATTTCCCCCACATCGGAGGTTTGCCAGCGTTTGACGACCGGTCGTGCGGCCAGCGCCTGTTGCTGCTGCGAGAAGGTGTCGTTCTCGGCGTTCAACAGGGTGTCGAGTTCCCGGCGTTCCTCTTCAGGGACCTTCGCGAGCACCTCGTTGCGCAGGGCATCCAGGGCCACGGGAAGCAGATTGCCCCCGACGTGATGGTCGAGCCCCTGCAGAAGTTCCAGGAACTGCCGCCGTCGTGGCGGCGTCCACCCGGTTCGGGCCGCACGCAGCAGGAACAGGTATCGCATTCGTTCTGTGGGAGATTCAAGAGTTTCCGTCCAGGCCAAAGCCCGCGGAACAATCGAATCCGAATCGAAATAGACCAGCAGTTCCGCCAGCCACTGATCGGCGAGGAAAGCATCTGGGGACCAGCGATCCCGGTTGTTTGCCAGGAAGAGCGGTTCCAGCCGGGCGGCCCACTCGCGGCACGCGGGAAGGTCGGGGCGGCCCATGCGAGTCAGGCAGACCACCAGGCAGCGCAGCAGTTCAAGCCGTCGTGTGATGGCCAGGTGATGCCACGTCTCGAGGGGAAAGGCTCGGGAAGCCAGGTGTTGCAGCAGTGCTGTCTGGAGGTCCGCGGGGCCGACCCGGGCCAGCGCCAGGGCCGCGGCGGCACCACGTTCACCGGTGGGATCGGCTTCCAGGGCCCGTGTTTGCCATTGGTCGAGTGGCTGCGATTCGAGGGCGACTCGCGCGGCATTCTGCAAGCTGGGCTGGTGGCTGCCCAGCCAGACCCAGGCCAATTCCAGCCCCACCGGATCCACCCGGGAATGGTACGTTTCGAGCTGTCGCCGCAACCGGCGCGCCACATCGGTCTCCGCCCGGTGTTCTGCCGCGTCGACCAACAGCTGTTGCGTTCCCTCACCCGTCGCTCGGACACGATACAGCCCCGACTGCGTGCCTCGGCCGCCCGTGACAAAATACAGCCATCCATCCGGACCGAAAGCGAGATCGGTCACATTGAGCGGAGACCCCTCGACGAGTTTCTCAACAGTGGCTTCATAGCCGGCACCCCGGGGAATCAGGTGAATCGCATAGATGCGGCCGTACGACCAGTCGAGTGCGTACAGGGCCTCGCGATACTTGCCCGGAAACTGGCTGTGCGTCCCGAACTTCACCCCGGTGGGAGAGGCCAGGCCAATGTCGACCACCGGGCGCAGGTGTTCGGCAAACCCACGGTCGCGATTGGCAGTCCCCTGGCGAAACCCATAATCTCCTCCGGAAACGATGTGGTGGATCCGGTTGGGACGGTACCACGGTGTTCCCAGGTCCCCTTCGTTGTCGGCATCAAACGTGAAGAGTTCACCCTCGGCATTGAAATCCAGGCCGTACGGATTGCGGAAGCCTCCGGCCACCAGTTCCCACCGCCCCCCATGCGGATCAATGCGGGTGACATGTCCAGCCGGGACCCTGGCGTCGGCGTCAAACAGGAACCGATCCCATTCGCAGGGAATCAATTGATCTTCGGCAAAATTCCGGAGTGGAGAACGTGGTGACAGGTCGGGCGAGTTGGTCCGGACATTGTTGCCATGAATGCTGTAGACCATTCCATCGGGGCCCAGGGCGAGGGCATTGCGTCCATGCCCGACGCCCCCCTCCGTGGTTTTCAGCAGCGTGACCTCGTCAAACTGATCGTCGTCATCGGTATCACGCAGTCGGTACAGTCCCCGTGAATTGTTCGCATTGGCGAACAGCGCCCGGCCCGCCATGACGACGCCACGGCATTCCTCGAGCGTCTCGTTGATCACCTCCAGCCTGTCGGCCGGAGGCAGGCTGTAGCGCAGCAAACCCCTGCCTTCACGGCCCAGGATCAATCGGCCGCGATGGTCGAACGTCAGGCTGACCCAGGAACCCTCCCCAGGGGCCGAGTTGCGGACAAGTTCGACCTCGAATCCGGGCAGTACGGCCACCTGGGTTGTAGCCTGGCCAGTTGCCGGGCCGAGTGCCTTTTTCCACTGGTAATAGTCTTCGCTCACTCCTTCGGGATTTCCCCAGGGGAGATTCCCCAGCAGGCCCAGGCTGCGGACGGATTCGTCCATCCCCGAATGGTTCGTCGTGACCCAGTGGGGATCGCTGACCAGCGTGCTGCGTGGGCCACGATTCGGCTCCATGGTGAGGGCCACGGCGACTCCCGCCGTCCCCCCCTCATTGATTGCGCGACAGAGCAGGTCATTGGTCCCCGCACGCAGCCACTTCGTGACATCCACTTCACGAATCCGGCGCGTTCCTGTCGCCTGCAGGACCTGCTGTCCATTGATCAGCAGTGTGGCCGAATCATCGGCGAGAACCCACACCGATGCGCGCCGGGGCAGCTCCCGCACTTCGAACCGGCGCCGCAATTCCACGGGAGCGCCCAGTGCATGATCCTGCGAACTCCAGATCCACTGGGGAATGGGACCGGGTTCGAGGGCGAACACGGCGGTGGCCGCCACCATCGCCAGCAGACAACCGGCGACAGAATGCCAGAGGAATCCGGGAAGCGGAGCACAGGGTGAGGTTTGGCGGGGCATCAAAGTCACTCGGCACAAGTTGGGGGCTCGGTTGGAGAGTGTTCCTCCCGGGATGGTATCGAATTCCCAGGGGCCGGAGCGATTGGGAGATTGACGGGTCTCTGGTGGCGAGATGGCGGTCTGGCAATTGCGATCCCGCGTCCAGCGGAGTAGTGTCTCGTCACCGTGACGGTGGAGCGGCTTCCCGATTCTTCTCTGGCGATCTTCTCTGGCGAGACACATCAGCATGCGTGCCTGTTGCCTGTGGTTGGCCCTGTGGACCCTGGTTCCTGCCGGTGTCGTTCTGGCTGAGACGGAAACTGTGAAATTCCGGATCTCCGCCGGAGATCTTGACCGGCGGGAGTCTCCGGTCCGCATTCCTCTCGGCCGGCTCTTCCCGTCCGCCTCCCGGGTCACGATTTCCGGGTTGGAAAATCGGTCGCTCGCCGGGCAGGTCGTGGCACCATCCCCCGGTGAGGTGAACCCCCCTCCGTGCTGGCTGGTGTTTGTGCTTCCGGAATTGGCGTCCGGGGAATCACGCGAGTTGTCGGCCGAGATCAACACCGACGCAACGAGCCCCGAACCGGGATACCGGTGGGTCGAGATCGATCGAGGTCAGACCGAGTTGCGATTCGGAGACCGACCGGTGTTGCGGTACATGCATCCGAAACTTGACGAATCCACATCCGAGAAGCGGGGCGAGACCTACAAGCCCTATCACCATGTCTTCGATCCGCAGGGGAAGATGCTGCTGACCAAGGGACCGGGGGGATTGTTTCCCCATCACCGGGGATTGTTCTTCGGCTTCAACCGGATCAGTTACGGGGAGGGCAGGGTGGCCGACACCTGGCACTGCAACAAGGGGGAGTATCAGTCGCATGAGGGATTCGAACATGTTGAGACCGGTCCAGTGCTCGGTCGGCATGTCTGTCGGATCGCCTGGCATGGACAGGATGGGCAGGTGTTCGCCGAGGAATTGCGGGAGCTGAGCGCCTGGAAAACCTCGGGGGGCGTTCTGCTGGAAATGGCCACGCACCTGACCAGCCGTGCCGGTCGGGTCCGGCTTGATGGCGATCCGCAGCACGCCGGATTCCAGTTTCGGGCGAGTCAGCACGTTCCCGACAAGACGGCTGCGCAGACGTATTATGTTCGTCCCGATGGACGCGGTGAGCCAGGCAAGTTCCGGAACTGGCCCGAGAATCGCGACCACGTGAATCTCCCCTGGCATGCCCTCGCTTTTGTGGTTGAGGACCAGCGATTCACAGCCTGTTTTCTCGATCGCCCCCAGAACCCGAAGGAGGCCCGGTTCAGCGAGCGGGATTACGGCCGGTTTGGCAGCTATTTCGAGTTCGAATTGAATGACGACCGTCCGCTGGACCTGCGGTATGGATTCTGGCTGCAGCCGGGCGAAATGACGGTGGCCGAGGTTGCCGGGCGGGCGGCCGAGTTTGTGACACCGGTCACAGTCACCCTTTCGAAGTAGGGGACGACATTCCCGGGTTCGATCGGGATGGGTTGCCGAACCTGGCGGGTCCCCAAAACCGAACTTCGACGAAGAGAAAGAGTATCCTGCCTGGAGAAGCTGATGTCGCGCTCGATCTGTTGGTCATGCTGCCTGGGATTCCTGTTGTGCTCTGGGGGCCTGCCGCCATTGTTGGCGGCCGAAGATCGGACCTCCCCAGGGAAACTGGTCGTCGAGCATCCCACGCTGCAGAACCTCGGGTTCGAATGGCCGATCGAAGGCGACGACAATCGCAATGCCACCGTGGAGGTCCGATTTCGGCAGCGTGGCAAAGTTGACTGGAAGCCGGCCCCGCCCCTGTTGCGCATCGGTGGCGAGCAGATCTATCGCCGTCGAGAGAACCTGGAATACACGGTTCCCCAGGGATTTGCCGGAAGTGTGCTGAACCTCGAGTCGGGTACGGAATACGAGGTGCACTTCCAGTTGCAGGATCCGGATGGGGTGATCGGGGAGCCGAGCCACACGGTGTCTGTCCAGACGCGCGACGAGCCGCGGCCGGCCAGTGGAGGGCGTGTGCTGCATGTGTATCCCCCCGATCATGAGGGTGAACGCGAAGAACCCCATTTCACCAGCCTGCTCCAGGCCTACTACGGTGCCGGGTTGGGGGACTGGAACATGGTCTGGGAACGGCGCGTTCAGCCGGGAGACATCATCAGGATTCACGCGGGACTCTATCGTCCCGAGCGGTTGAACTATGTCGATCCGCAGATGGCTCCGTTCGATGGGACATTTTTGCTCACCGCAAAGGGGACTGTCGAGCGGCCGATTACGATCCAGGGGGCTGGAGATGGTGAGGTCATTTTTGACGGTGCGGGCAACCACCGGCTGTTCGACATGATGGCGACCCGCCATCACCTCATCGAGGGGCTGACATTTCGCAACACCGATGTCGCCATCTTCGCAGGGGCGAAGGAAACCCTGGGAGCTGTCGGGCTCTCGGTCCGGAATTGCCGGTTTGAAAACATCGGCTTTGGTGTCTGGACCGAATTCGAGGGATCGAGTGACTTCTACATTGCCGACAATCTGTTCCTGGGACGAGATGACCGCTATCGGCTGATTGGCTGGACCGGGCCACTCTGGGCGAGTGCCGGCAAGTACGGCTCCCACCAGCTCACCAGCTACTACGCGATCAAGGTTTATGGGCCCGGGCATGTGATCACTCACAATGCCATTGCCTATTTTCACGACGGGATCGGCATTTCCACGTATGGCACACCTCCCGCCGATCCCCACCGTCGGGCCAGTTCGATCGACATCTCCTACAACGACCTGCACCTGTTCAACGACGATTTTGTGGAAACCGACGGTGCGGTCCACAATGTGCGGGTCATGTACAACCGCGGGGTGAATGCGGCGCATGGTGGTTACAGTGCCCAGCCGGCGTTTGGTGGGCCGGTCTATTTCATCGGCAATCTCCTCTACCACGTTCCCTCGGGGGTGGCGTTCAAGTTTTCGGCCAAGCCAGCCGGTCTGCTGGTCTGGCACAACACGATCATTGGCGAACAGGTGATCCGCGATCCTTCATCCAACATGCATTTTCGCAACAACCTCTTCCTGGGACGTGATACCCCGGGGCGGGGGATCATGACGTGGGCCAATGCGACCGGGCAATTCAGCAGCGATTACAATGGGTTCCGTCCCAACCGGGGTGTGGCGGCTCAATACCAGTGGCTGGCGCCGCAGTCGGGAGCGACTCTCTATGAGCCTCGTGATGAAGATTGGAAGGTTTTCTCCGACCTGGCTTCGGTGCAGAAGGTGACTGGTCAGGAACAGCATGGCAGGGAGGTCGATTTCGACATCTTTCAGTCGCTGGTTCCTCCGGATCCGAATGGAAGGCACGCGGTCTATCACGCAATGGACCTCGATTTCTCTCTGAAACCCGGATCTTCCGCCGTGGATGCCGGGGTGTTGATTCCCACGGTGAATGAAGATTTCGCCGGTCGGGCCCCCGACCTGGGAGCATGGGAAGTGGGGCGGCCGATCCCCCACTATGGACCCCGCTGGATCACCTGGCGGCCCTTTTACCGGTGATTGGCACCGTTGGTGGCGGGGTGCTGTGCGCGACTCCCGCCAGGCGGTAAAGTACGCCGGGCCTCCCGGGAGGTCCCGGTTCGCCCCTGTTTTCTCTTTCGGATTTCCCCCTCGCCATGCCCGCCCCGTTCGATCCCCGCATCCTCGATGCCCTGGCCAAGTACGATACTCCCACGATCTGCAATGCGATCGAATTGTTTGATGTCGTAGCCCGCAATGCGGGATATATGAATGACACCATCAAGGCGTGCTTTCCCCATCTGCCTCCGATGGTGGGGTTCGCCGTCACCTCGACGTTTCGCAGCATGTCGCCACCGCGCAGTGGTGATGTCTATGCCAGCATGAGCCAGCAGGTGGAGTCGTATTCGCAACTCCCCGGGCCGGCAGTCATGGTGTACCAGGATCTGGATGTGCCGATTGTCTCGGCCACCTTCGGAGAGGTCATGTGCTCGGTCTACCAGGCGTTTGGAGCCCGGGGGATCATCACTTCCGGTGCCGGTCGAGACCTGGAGCAGGTGGAAAAGATCAAGTTTCCGGCATTCACATCGGGGACGATCTGCTCGCACGGATATTGCCATACCCTGGCCGTCAATGTCCCGGTGACGGTCGGCGGGCTCGCGGTCTATCCAGGGGACCTGCTGCATGGAGACCTCAATGGCATCACACGGATCCCCCTCGACATTGCCTCGGAAGTTCCGCAGGTGTGCGAAGAGTTGGCTGCTGCCGAGAAGATTGTGCTGGATTATGTGCGTGGGAAAAATCCCACCCCCGCCGGGCTGGCCGAAGCCCGCAAGGCGTGTGGCGACATGATGAATGCGACCAGTGCCCGCGTGCGGCGCAAGAAGTGACCAGGGTGTGCTTCCCGGGCCCTGCGAAAGGGGAGGGGCTTCTGCCTGTCCCTGCCGGGGTCCGTGGGAGCTTTCGCGGTTCGGTGTCGATTCGCGGGTTGGCGTCATGGAGCGCGGAGGTCCGGCCGGTTTGCGGCGGCATTTCCGCACCGGCTAGAATCGGTGAAATACAGGCTTGGTGATCCCCCGGTGGGGACAACCGCGGTTTCCTGCATCGGAGTGGGTCATGTGGCAGTTGCAAGGGCGTGGGACCGCACACACCTGTGATGGTCTTTCTCGGCGTGATTTTCTGCAGGTCGGCTCGCTGGGGGCGGGGCTTGGCCTGTCGGATTTCGCGGCGTTGCAGGCCGCCGGGGCCGTCGATCCGAAAAGCGACAAAAATGGGATCATGATTTTCAACCTGGGGGCGCCCAGCCAGTTGGACTGCTGGGATCTGAAACCCCAGGCACCCCTGGAGATCCGGGGACCATTTCAGCCGATCGACACCCGCGCTCCGGGGATCCAGATCTCGGAAATGTTTCCCGGGATGGCACGGCATGGCGACAAGATCTCCTATGTGCGGACCGTCTATCACACCGCGGCAGCCGTGCACGATACCGGACACCAGATGATGCAGACGGGCCGTCTCTTTTCGGGAGGGCTGGAGACACCGCATGTGGGTTGTGTCCTGGGATTTCTGAAAGGCCGGCGGGGAGACCTGCCTCCCCATGTCGTGCTGCCCGAGAAGATGGGGGCGACCGGGGGCAACCTGCCGCATGGACAGGAGGCCGGATTCCTGGGCAAGCCCCATGATCCGTTTGTGCTGAATGCCGATCCGTCGGCGGGCGACTTTCGGGTGCCCGACCTTTTACCACCGGCGGAATTGCCGGTTGTCCGCACCGATCGGCGTCGCAAGCTGCGGGAACTGGTTGATCAGTCGGTCCGGGAGTTCGAGGGCTCTCCGCAGGCGAAACTGATGGATGCCAATTTTGAGCAGGCCTACCGCCTGATGACCTCGTCACAGGCTCGCGAGGCGTTCGCCCTGGAGCAGGAATCGGACGCGCTGCGCGACCGGTATGGGAGAAACCGGTTTGGACAATGCCTGTTGCTGGCACGTCGGCTGATTGAGCGGGGAGTCCGATTCGTGACTGTCAACACGTTTCTGACCGTGTTCAACGAGATTACCTGGGATATCCACGGTTCCGTCCCCTTTACTTCGATCGAGGGGATGAAGAAGACGGTCGCACCGGTGTTTGATCAGGGGGTCTCGGCCTTGTTGGAGGATCTGCAGGAGCGCGGATTGCTGGAGAACACGGTGATTCCCGTCCTGGGAGAATTTGGTCGCACCCCCAAGGTCAACCCGGCCGGTGGTCGTGACCACTGGCCGCAGGTCTGGACCGTCTGGTTCGCGGGCGGGGGGATTGCCGGGGGGAGGGTCGTGGGGCAAAGTGACGAGACGGGGGGCTACCCGGTCGATCGCCCGACGACGACCTCCGAGGTCGTGGCCACGATCTACCGCGCGCTGGGGATTGACCTCGAGCACCTCTTGCCGGGCCCCCAGCAGCGTCCGGTTCCCGTGGTCGACAGCGGGGTCCGGGAGATCCGCGAGCTCTTTTGATCCGGAGTTGGCCTGGCGGGGGTGTGTGGCGGGGGGCCCCTGGGCCTTCGGAAAATAAAACACGCACGCCAGTGACGGGACTGGCGTGCGTGGCACGGGAAGGGTTGACGTGAATGACTCGCTGGCGAGGCTCACCTGTTGCCGGGCTCACCGGTTGACGGGCGACGGGGAGGGCCTCGCGATGTCTCCCGTTCAGATGCCGGGGATGTCGAGTTTCTCCTCCGAGGCGATCCGGCGCAGCTTCGCCAGTGCCCGGGTCTCAAGTTGACGGATCCGTTCCTTGGTGACGCCGAAGCGGCCCCCCAGTTCCTCAAGGGTTTCGGGTTCGGTGTTCTGCTCGAGACCGAACCGCGAAATGATGATGCTCCGTTCCCGCTCGTCGAGCCGACTCAGGATTCGCATCAGGGCTTCGTGCTGCTGCACGTTGACCCGTTCCTGCTCGAACTGGTCCGAGCGACGATCGGTGGACGCGAGGAACAGTTCCTCGTTTCCGGTCCGGTATCGTTCGTGCCAGGTATTCTCGGCAGGAATCGAACGGGCATAATTCTTCATGATCGCCCAGCTCGCATAGGTCGAGAACTTGAATCCCCGACCGTAATCGAACTTGTCAATCGCCCGAATCAGTGACAGGTTGCCGTCGCTGACCATCTCGAAAAAGCTGACCGTGGGCTTCACGTGCTTCTTGGCGATCGACACGACCAGCCGCAGGTTGCTGCGGATGAGCAGGTTCTTGATCTCATTCGCCGCGTCGAGACAGGTCTCGATCTGGTCCATGAGGGCTGCCTTGGCCCGCGTGATGTCAAGCTTCTCGCGAAGCCGGGCGGCGCTGTACTTCAGATAGTTGAACTTCCGGAAGTAATGAACCTCCTGCTCGCGGGTCAGCAGCGGAATCTTGTAGAGCTGTGCGAGGTAGGGGGGCAGACCCGGAGGAGGCTTGGGAACCGACATCCGGGGTGACTCGGGAACCGGGCTGTGCAGGATGGTCTTGTCGGCATCCGGAGCATCGAACTCGGGGTGAAAGATGTAGTCAATCGGCTGATCGAGCAGCCGTTGTGCCCGAACCTCCGTGACGATGCGGTAAATGCTGTTGCGAGTCCGTCCGTATTTCTGGGCAAGTCTGGGCACTTTGATTCCTTTCCGAAATCCCCGGTAAATCTCATTCTTGACGTCGTCGGTCAATTGCAATTGGGCGTCGGGGAAGATGGGATGCTCCGGGTTGTTGAGGTCGTGATGCTTGAGAGTAGTGCGAATGGTCTCCACGGCCCGCCCAAGTTTCCGGGCGAGGCGTCGGCTGACTTCGGTGGGGGATCCACCAGCCTGGGCCAGGCGTCGGGCCCGGTACAGGATGTCGATGCGGTCTTCGTCGGTCAGTCGGCTGAATCCGCAGACCTGGTCAGCCGAGATTCCCTGGCGGGCCAGGAAACGCTCCACCGATGACCGCAGAAAGCCCACCCGCTTCCGGTTCCCGAACAGGAACCGCCGACTGACAAGTCCCCGGTTCCTCCAGCGGTCAACCGTCTTGGTTGACACATTGAACTGCCGGCTCAGCTGCTCGACCGTCCAGACCTCTTCGTTGCACGAATCGGCAGGAATGTCGGCACTGTCGGACAGGTCTTCAATGAACAGTCGCAGATCATGTGCCGCCTCTTCGCCCGACAACACGAGATCGGGGTAAAGCTCGGGGCGGAACTCGGTGATCTTCTGACACAGATCCTGATAATGGTACGTTCCCTCGGAATCCAACTCATGCACGAGACGCTCGGCTCGCTCAATCTGGGCGAGCCGCACATCACGGGGCATGTAGCGGACCTGCTGGTCCTTGAGCTGACGAATCGCGGGGTTGCGGTAGTGAGCCATGGTGAGCAACGACCTCCTCTCGAAGCCGCCCTCGGTCCTTATGCTTGTGGGGAACCGAAAGGCAATTTGCGTGCCGAACAGACCGGGAAACACAGTTCCCGACAACTCGACAGGATTGGGGCCTGGTGGGGCCGTGACAGAACCGCCGTCTGGCGCTCCCGTCCGTGCTTCGGATCCCGCTTCCTGAATTCCAAATCCCGAGCAGATGTCAGATTTCTGTCCCGCTCGTTCGCGGGGGTTGTCTCAAGCTCGTCATCATGTAATACGTTGACATGACAATAGTGGATCAATGAAACATTCGTAAAATAAGTAAATTTTTCAAGAAATTGTAAAACATTGCTGTGTAATGGTTTGTGGTGAATTTGGCGTGGTGGTTTGAGGACGGATGGCTGAAATCCGTCATTTCGATTCTTGACTCTTGCCTCCCGGGCTGCCCGGACACGAGGGCTTTTGGGAGTTTTCCGGCCTCCGTGGAAGCCCTGGGAATCGACGGGGATTCCCCGATCTGTGGCCGCCACCTGCGTCGTGATCGTTTCTTCCTCTTCGCGGCGGGGACGCCGGTGCGGTCGGCAAAGTGCCCATCCGGCCACGTTTCCCTGATACGGTCGGCCAGATGCGCCAGTCGGGATCCGTCGTTGCAGGCTGTATTCAATTTGAACAGGTGTGCAATCTGCTGCACTGTGAAGGGAGAGTGTCTGACAGCGCCGGTTTTGGTTGCCTGACCCGGGGATCTCCCGCAGGGCAGATTGGCAACTCGCTGCTGGTTTGTGCCCGCCGCGAGCACCGCTCCCCGGAAGGGGGATCATTTCACCGAAGGGGCTGGTCCTGCAGCCTTCCATGGATTGCTCAAGCCAGTCAGCATGGGGAGAGAATCCTGCGATCCGGGAGGTCGTCCCCCCAACAAATCCAGGAGTGGACTCTGAACAACGCCCGCGACCGCCATTCCTCCACACCCTGATTCCTGCGGATTTCTGGCCCCGATTGGCCGCTTCGCCCCGCACTTGCCCCCGGATCGGGGATTCCCCTTCCCCATGCCGCAAACTGCTGCGATGTGTTCGAATTTGCCGTATTGAATTTCGAAACAGTGTGGTTCTCTGGAAATGTCTGCGCACCACCCCTGCCAGGTCGGGAGTTCTGGATTGCGGGAGACAACCTGGTCAGTGCCCCGGTTGCGGAATTCGGCTAAAATCTTCGTGACGAACGGCCGAGTCTCAGGGGTCCGTGAGGGGTTCTCACTTATCCCCATCCCCAGTGCCGATTCCTGTCTGTGTGTCGCCAGCGACGCTCTCTGCCGTCACCTTTTCAGCGATTCGTCGGAGTCCGCATGACCGAACCAGGTTTTCAATCCACGACGATCGAACCCGTCAATCCCACTCAAGATCCCCCATTGGCTCCCGTCTATTCCGGGGGACGCGGGGCGTTCATTTATGCGGCATTCCTGTTTGGTGTCGGGACAGCCGTCGCCCTGGCGATGTCGTTGTTGCTCAGTCTCCTGGTCCCCATTCCGTCAATTGCCGGTACGTTCTTCCTGCGACTGATCCTGTTTGTGACGATCGTCGCCGCCATCAGCGGTTTGGCTCGCTACCTGGCTGGAGCGCGGTTCCAGAAGCTCTGGGAACTTCGACTCCAGAGGGGAGATGCGGGGGGACTGGCCGGACTGATCCTGGGGTTGATTGCCGTGGGAGCCTGGACTTCGTCCCACTGGTCCCCCGGCAGCGAGAGCAGTCCGATCCAGGTGGGGCAGGCGATGGAGATCGCCGGGCCAACGATCGCGGGGGAGAAATGGCAGTTGTCTGACTACTCTGGCAAAGTCGTGCTCGTGGATTTTTGGGCCACGTGGTGCGGCCCCTGTCTTGCCGAGTTGCCCCATGTCGCTGCGGCCTATGACCGGTTGCACGACCGTGGTCTGGAGGTGGTCGGAGTGAGTCTCGATCGCTCGGGGCGAGACCTGCGATCGTTCCTCGACGACCATCCTGAACCGTGGGACCAGATCTATTTCGGAGACAAGTCCGAGAACCCGATCGCCGAGAAATATGGCATCCAGGGGATTCCATTCCTGGTGGTCATTGGTCGCGATGGACGAGTCGCCGCTGCGGATGTTCGGGGGCCGGAGGTCGAAGCGGCCTGTGAGGCGGCCCTCCAGGGACAGACCTGGAAACGCGATCCGTGGCCGATCTCGGCCTGGCTCAAGCCCCTCGCGTGGGTGACGACCGCTGTCCTCCTCTCGCCTCCCTGGCTGCTTGCCGTCACCCTGTTGGCGGCCGCGATTGTGGGAGCGGTGTTGGAATCCAGGCTGAGGAAGCGCCCGGCCGACGTTCCGGCTCTGTGACCGACTTGGCAGGCACAAAGTCCAATGCCGGCAGTTGATCTGCGTTCGGCAACTGATCTGTGGGTGAGGGCCCCCGACAACAGGGCTCCCTCAGCACTTGGCAGACCACCAACCGCTGTTCCTCAGGCGGCCCGAGCCAGGGGAATGTGACCCACCTGTTCCATGGCGATCACTTCGCCAACCAATGACAGGTAGTCGTCCGCACCCGGGCAACGGGGAGAATAGTCAAAGATCGACTTGCCAAAGCTGGGAGCCTCGGCCAGCTTGATGTTGCGACGAATGCGGCTTTCGAAAATCCGTCCATTCGCCCAGGGCGCCTCGGGATCGCTGGAGGAAAGAAACGACTGCAGGTCGCCGGCGACGTCGGCTGCAAGCCGCGTATTGGTCTCATACATGCACAGGACAATGCCACTGACGCGCAGGTCGCGATTGAGTCGGCGGGTCACCAGGGCCGTCGTTTCCAGGAGCTTGGAAAGGCCATGCAGTGCCAGGAAGTGGGGCTGCAGGGGAATGAACACCTCGCGGGCCGCCGACAGGGCATTGACGGTCAACACCCCCAGCGAAGGGGGGCAATCCATGATGACATAATCGTATGGTTCGACCGCACACAGGTCCTCCAGGGCCTGGCGGAGGATCAGTTCGCGTCCCTGGGTGTCGGCCAGTTCCAGTTCGGCAGCGGCGAGATCAATGCTCGCAGGGGCGAGCCACAACTGCGGGCCCACCAGGCGTCGAATCTGCTGGATCGAGCGCTCGCCAAGAAATGTGTGATAGATCGTCGGTGCGTTGGGGGGGAGCTCCACACCGAGGTGCAGTGAGGCGTGGGCCTGGGGATCGAGGTCCAGCAGGCAGACTCGCTTTCCCTGCCTGGCCAGGCCGGCTGCGAGGTTGACGCTGGTGGTCGTCTTGCCGACGCCCCCCTTCTGATTCATGACGGCAATGCTGCGCACGGGAACTCCTTCTCCCAGTCGATGGCGACCCTGTCCCGCTGACAGCGGAAGCGCGGGTCCCCTGAGGTTTCACTCCGGGGCGGAAGTATATCCCGCGATCCGGATTGTCAGAAGAGAGAAATTCCCGGGAAAAACAGCGTGCTCAGGAGGTTTGTCAGCCCGGCTTCGGACGAGGGGATGCGGGCCTTGGGGGAGCGGATCCGCCCACTCCCCACCGGCTCATCGCGCGGTTCTCCGACCTCAGCCGCCGAAGTTCCCCCGCATTTCGTAAATCGCCCCCTGTACCGTGCCGGTGACGGGCTTGCCGGATTCCTGGCTCGCCGTTTTCAGTTGCATGCGGCCCAGGAATGAGCGCATGCCCGGGCCGAATCCGAAGCCGTCTCCCTCGGTCAGCATCCCCTGCACGGTGACCTCATCGCGGGGTTTCTCGCCGGGCACAAACTGGTCATTGGGGATGGTCAATGTCAGGACGAGGGGCATCTTGTCTCCTCCACGCTGGCCTCTCAAGACCACCTGCGGGGGAGGGGGACCCTGGGGAGGAGCGAAGGGATTGGGGGGGCTGGGACGCGAAATTGCGGTGACCGCCTCAAAGAGGATTTTCTCTCCATTGAGGGTCAGGTCGAGGGTCACCTTGTCACTGGGGGTGGCCTCTTTCTGGTCGGCCGACGACCAGGTCGTGCTGAATTCTCCCTTCGCCGTCCCCGCCTCACGCATGTAGAAGGGCTTCGCCGGTTGCTTCTCAATATGGATGGGACCATTGTGGAGTTCCTCAAGCAGCTCGGCCCTCCGGGCCTTGATGAACTGCCGGGTCGTCTCAACAGCCTCCGCATTTCCCTGCTGGGCAGGATGGAGGTGCTCGGAAACCAGGTTTTGGATCCGGTCGATTTCCGCCAGCATCGGCTCTTCTTTCCAGACGGTCTCCAGCAATTCCAGCAGTGTGTCGTGGTATTTCTGGCGGAATGTGGGATCCTGGTTCAATTGCCAGGCCAACTGGCCCCTGGCATAGACCGACTTCCTTCCCCCCTGGCCGGGAAAGAAGGGAGGCGCCAGGGTCATGTCGGCTCCCCACGGGACAAATCGGAATCGGTCGTCGCGGGGATCATGATAAATGTAGTAGTTGTTCTGGTTGTTGGCGTAGCCATCCCAAAAGCCAAGCAGCGACTCGATTGCCCAGAATTTCACGAACTGGTCGAGGTCAATCCGCCTGGCCAGTCGGTCGACGTAGTCGGTGCCGGGATTGGCCAGGATCCGGGCAACCTCCTTCAGATCCGAACGGTCTTCGTCGTTCTTCTGCTTGCCCTCAAACCGGGCGATCCTGTCGTCAAAGAAATCGGTGGGAAACACCCCCTCGTAAAGATGTCCCGAATTGCTGCCAAAAGCCGATCGCAGGAATGGAGCATCCACGGATTCCAGGTGTGTATACACCCCCAGGGGTTGACCATTGACACTCACCAGGGCGAGGCTGCAGCGGGGAGCAGGCAGACCCGCCGCGGCGAACAGGCGGTAGGCCAGGTACTGGCTGGCGAGCGTCCGATCCTGCTTGTTGTTGTTGAGGGTCAGTTTCTCAAGTCCCCCCAGCAGTTTTTGATCCTCGGCCGGCAATTTGACCTTCAGCGAAGGCCGGTCGGCATCCATGGAACCAAGAAAGCCCTTCTTGCGGACTTCGACCCTTCCGAAGTCCTGGCCTTCCACCTTCAGGCGTGCCGGGAAATAGGTGTAGCGGGGAGTAATCGGCCCCTTGCTGAAGACTGTGACAAAATCGAGGGTCTGCTGTCGCAGTTCGTTCCAGGCCTTTTCGTCGATTTCAATGTCGATCTGGAGCAATCGCTCCCCATCGAACAGTTGTCCCGTGGTCAACGGCCGCAGGGAGGCCGGTTCCTGGGCCTGAAGTGGGGGTGGCGAAATCTGTCCCCCCAGCCACACTCCGCACACCAGAAGCAACGCAGGAAATCTCAGCAGACGCCCGAACATGCTCCACTCCAGAAAATGAACCACGTCAGGGAGGTGGTTCGAGAGAACCAGACAACATGATTGCTGAAGTGTAATGCAAACCCAATCGGGGACAACCGCAGCCCGGCCTCCGACGCGGTTTGTTCCGGGCAGCGGAAAGGAACTTCCCGACGCCACGGGGTCGCGATTCTCTTCAGGAATGTCGTCACCAGGGAAGGGCCATGCAAGAGAGTCCCCGAAACATCGCGGAAACCGCCACATCACCCCGGGAGTCGCGCAGAACAAGCCAGTCGCCTTGGGGTCGGACGTGTCCGTCGCCGACTCGAAAGGGGGAGGGTTCCCGCGGTTCAGGTTTGTGATAGACTCCCGTGAGTCTGGATTGGGATCCAGCCTCTCAACCCGTGGGGAACCAGCAACGTATCATGCCGCCTGCTCTGACATTTCTGGGTGCTGTTCTGAGGGTGACGGTCATGTCCCTGGTGGGGATGCTGCTGGGTGGCCTGTTCGGATGGGGAGCGGGGGCGTTGACCCCTTCATTTTTCGCGCGGATTCAGCCTTGGGGTGAGGTGGAACCGCAGGGGTTCGCCATCGTCCTGGGAGCGTTTGGCGGTGTGCTCTGCGGAGGCGCCCTCGGGACCTTTGCCCTGATCCTGGAGTTGGTGGCCCAAAAACGCGGCCTGCTGCGCGATCCACCGCATTCGACCTGAGGCTTATTGTGACATGGGGCAAACACTCCCCTGGGGACCACTCAGTCCCTTGATACTCAGTCCCTTGATGTGGTCCGGCGCTGGCGGCGTTCGGTCAGGAGTTGTTCGACCATCGCGGTCAACTGTTGGTCACCGGTTGCCCCCTGCCAGCGCAATTCTCCCTGCCACCACTGGCGGATGTATCCATCGGCATCGATCACATAGACCGTGGGCCACATGGTGTTTCCCCACGATTTCCAATTCTGTGCTTCGAGGTCGACCAGAACCGGGTAGGTGACTCCATCACGTCGGGCGGCCGCAGTCACAGCATCGAGGTGTTTCTCGGCTTCCGTCTCGGGGGTTTGAATTCCAAGCACAGTGACCCCCTCGTCAGACCACTTGTCTTGCCACTTCTGGTAGATCGGAAGATTTCGCTGGCAGTTCACACACTCGAAGGCATAGAAGTGCAGGATGACCACCTGGCCCCGCAGTTCTTTCAACGTCAGCGGCGGGGAGTTGATCCAGTCCCTGGTCCTGGTCAGCTCGGGGGCGAGGGGGTAGATCCGCTGGAGTTTCTGGGTCTCAAATTCCGGGCCCAGCCGACGGTGGTATTCCACCTGCTGCTCCCGGGAGAGGAGATCGAGCATGGCGCGGGGTTCATTCTCGCGGGCGTCGGTCAGGGCCTTCTTCAGTTCGGGAGTCCCCTTTCCCTCACGGGCCGCCGCATCAAGTTTCGCAGCTGCCAGTTCGGTCGCTGCAGCAACCGCGATCATCTTTTTGGTGGTTGTCTTCCCGATCCGCAGTTCGTCGGCCAGGTCTTTGCGCAGCAGGGCACGGGTTCCCTGGGCCCGGAATTCCAGCTGTTCCAGGCGGTCCAGTGTCTGGCGTGACACATTGAGAAACAGCCAGTCCCGAACGGTCCGTTCGCATTGTGTGATCGCCCGTCTGCGCTCGGGGAAGGGGAGTCCTCGGGACCGAAACCAGTCTCCATCCACCCTGGTCAGGACAGATTCCAGCTTCGCCCGCTGTTCGGTGGTCGTGAAGCCCAGTTCCTGCTGGACCTCCGGGGCGTGCAGCAGCCCCAGCAGGACCTGGGGAACCAGGATCTCGGGCTTGGGGAGGGACTTCTCAGCAGCGGTGGCGGGCTCCTGGCTGCGAGCCCAGGAGGGGACAGTCACCAGCAGCAGGACTGCCAGCCAGAATGGGCCCACAAAACGCCAGGCCAACCATCCCGATGTCTTGTCCATGTCCAGGCTCCCGGAAGGACTGGGTCTGTCGTTAGGAGTTTTCACTTGGCCGTATGGAATCAGGGAGCCGATGCCTCGGCCAGTACCTTCCGGTAAACCTCGCGAGCCTGGTCGTAGGCTTTCCGGGCGGCTTCCCGCTCGGCCTCGCGAATATTCCCCTGCTTCTGGCTCCAGCAGACATCCACCGCGTCGAGGCACCATTGAGCGCTCTGCCTGCTGGCCCGTACGGGCTGTCCGGCCACTTCCACCCAGATGGGATTGGTGTGCACGCTGGGGAAAATCCGTACTGCGACCCAGCTTGACTGCCGGATTTCCAGTGGGATCTCCAGCGACTGCAGTCCGCCGTCAGCCTCAATCTCGCGGGTTGCGACCGGCTTGCCATTGACGATGAGCTCCACGGGAACCTTGCGACCCTGTGCGATGCGCGACCGCTCAAGATTCCAGTAGGGCTTTTCATCCAGCCGTTTGCTGCGAATCGCATCGGTTTCGGGAGTGGGGCGGGCATCGGCCAAGTAAGCCGAGACATCGAATCTCACCTTCACGGTGTCCGGCTTCTCCAGCGACAGGGTGCTGGATTTCCCCCCCGATCCTGGTTCGCCCACGGCCACGTCGTTGATTCGGAAATCGAGCACGTGGCTGAGTCCGTCGCCGCAATAGCTGCGCCCGGTCTTCAAGCCCTGGACCCAGTTGTCGTAGTTCAGCTCTTCGCCTTCGCCCAGCTTGACGTAGATGCGGCCAAGGCCGACCTTGTCGCCATAAATGCAGGGGAAGTCGGTCTCGCCACTGATGCGCGAAGACATCCCGCAGTTGAGCGTGTGGTACCAGATGTTGAGTTCCCAGACAGCCGGGGTATCGACCGCCGAGATGAAATCACAGACACCGGTCGCAGTGGTCACCACGTATTCATTGGCCCCGATGCCATCAAAACGGGGCATGGCTGGGTCGGGCAACTGGCTGGCGGCACGGCCATTCCACCCGGCGGCAGGATTCCTTCCCCGGAACTGCCGGGATCCATCCGGCATGACATCGGGCAGTTCGAGTCCCCAGCCGGAATGGCTGTACCCAACGACCCCTCCCTGTTCCTTCCCCCAGGCCAGAACCGGTTGGGTCCAACTGGGCCATTGCTCGATGTATTCGGCTCCCGGGTAATCGTCCTCGGTGAGGCGCAGCAGGCACAGATGCCCGGCGTGCGAGGAGGGAAATCCACTCACCTCGACGTCGTAGCGCATGAGGTAGTTGGGACGCGAGAGGGCCGAGGTCTTCCCCTCGAAGTATTGCTTCTGCGTGTACCAGCAGGGGCCCCAACTGAGGACGCAGCCCACGTTGAGATCCTCTCCCAGGATGTGCCGCATCATGTCGGCCGGGGTGACCCCCTCGGTGGGATTCTCATAGTGGGCGCATCCGGCGGCATGCACGTGATGGTCTCCCGAAAACCACCGGCGTGTTGCCGGGTGAATCCAGCGGCTGAGTTGAAACTCCTGTTTCTGGCTGGTGACTCCCGGCTTGACCATGACCTTGTGCACCGCAGTGCGGTACTCGGGGCCCCGGGAGACCGCGACTGTGTACTCACCCGGGGGGAGGTGAATCGACTCTCCATCGGCCCGATAGATCTGGTTGTGAAAAAAGAAATCGGGGGCGAGTCGCCGGGCGGGATTGGGGTAGACCCGGCCCATTCGATCGCGGAAGACAAAGGCTGCGGTGGAGGGGCGTCCGTCAAAGTCGCGGATCCCCAGGACCAGTTCCACCGCGGGAATGGACTGGAACAGGATCGGGACCGTGTTCCGGAATCCAAGGTCCTGTGTTCCCTGGCCGACATTGAATCCGAGGTTGGCTTCCCGCTTGCCCACTTCGCGGCTGTAGAGTTGCAGGATTCGGTATTCGAGATTGAGTCCCGAGAGTGAGGGCTTGAGTGGCTGTCCCGAAAACAGGCTCGCGTCGAGCCAGCGATTGGGGACATCGGCCGGGGTCACCAGTGACTTGGGATTGGGGGAGCCCGAACTCTGCTTGTACAGCGGCGCGAGGTTGGGACTTTCAATCTTCAGTTCCGGCGTGATCCCCGGTTCATTGTGGACCTTGACCAGGAACGTCCGCCAGCCCTGCTGGATGAGTTCCTTTTTGACGGGACCTTCGACCACCGAGACCCGACTCTCGGCATTGATGGTCACTCCGGCCACACAGAGCGGGTCGAGCATCGACTGGATCGCGCCCGCGACGATGGCAGGATCGGTTTCCCCACGCAATTTCCGGAGAGACTGCTTCTGCTCGTCGGACAGGGGGCTCCCCACGAAATCGAGCGCCTCCACCAACCGTTCCGTTGCGGCAATGAGGGGTTGTGGTTCAACCCGCACCACCTTGACGAAATCGCCTGGTTTCTCCTGGGCCAGGCTGTCTCCGGTCAGGCAGTGACCAAGAGCGAGCAACAGGAGTGCCAACAGACGAATCAAGACGGGCGGGCGGGCTGGCATGGGACACAATCCTGGCGAGAAGTCGCAAAACGCGCAGAAACACCTCGCCCGGATCGTATCAATTGGCCGGTTCGCCGTCGCCATCGGGACGCCTGGGCCCTCGGGGCCGTGGACGTGGGGCTCCTCCCGGGCCCTGTCCACCTGGGCCCAATCCCCCTGGGCCCAATCCCCCTGGGCCCAGTCCACCTGGGCGGCGCGGACCACGAGGATCATTGGGCTCCAATCCTTCTCCATCCCCCGGGTGACCGCTGGAGTCACCCCCATTGCCGTGCCCGGGAGGCCCCATGCCCGGACCACGACCACCGGAACGCAACATCTGGTTCAACCAGGGAGGCTGGGGAGGTGGAGCAGGGAACTCATCGGGGTGAGCCCGCATGTACATTTGACGCAGCTTCATTTCCTGCGAACCATAGGCGACCCGCATGACCTCATCCTGCTGTTCCCCCTTCATCTGAACGAAGAACTCTTCGAGTTTCGTGGGGTCGATCTGTTCTGCGCGTTGGCGGAATTCGGCCTGGATTCCTCCATAGATTCCCAGCATCAGGCGGGGGACGCGTCTGCGTTCCTGTTCCCTGCCGATTTGCCGTCGCTTTTCCTCATTCGGGATGGCGGCGATCATGGCGTCGACCAGTTGCGGTTTGAGCCAGGCAGGATTCGGTTCGCGTCGTTCGGGCGGATAGGCCGCCTGCAGGATCAGCGAGTAACGAGCCAGTCCTTCTTTTCCCACGAGTCGATCGGGAGAGAGGTATCCCTCCTGGAGGAGGGCCGTTTCCAGGACTGGCATCACAGCGGCGAGTTCTTCCACGGTCAGTCCGGGGCGGCGCCGTCGCTGTTCACCGGAGTCGACTGTTTCCTGACGCTGCAGCAGATCGCTGACCTGCCGGAAACGCCGGACAGGATCGGTCTCATTCCTGAGGTCCGAGCGCTGTCCCGGTGACAGCGTTTTCAACCAGTCGTAATAGGCATCCAGCACGCGATTCAGACGGCCTCCTGCCGCAGCATCCGAGCGCAATCCACGCTGCAATCGGCGCATGCGCTCTTTCTCGGCCGCGGGAAGCTCGCGGAATTCCTGCAGGTTGCGCTTCAACTGGTCCCGCTCGGGGCCCGACATTTGCGAGAGCCGGGTCAGGTTCTCTTCCCGCTGGCGGGCACGATTGTCTGCCACCGCGTGGCCGGACAGGCAGAGCCCTGTCAGCATGACACACAGACAACGCACCAGAGAGCGAAGGCGTAGGCCGATGGGCAGGTCGTTCCTCTCCCCGGAGGGGAGGCTGCAGGCAACCTGATCGGAGACTGGGGCTTCGTGCTTCGTGGTACCCGGCAAGAAACGGCTACTGCGACTCATCATCGGCCTCGCTGAATTCCCGGATCTCCTGGAGTTTCTGCAGAGTCTCGATATCGCCCGCTTCACGGTATTTGTCGAGGTCGGTCAGGATCTCGAAATCATTCAGCAACTCTTCGGCCTCGTTCGGGATCCAGCGATTCGTGGCCAGGTAGCCAGAGACCCCCGCCCCACCCAGAATGAGGGTCGACAGGGCCAGCCCCAGGGCCCGACGGGTGTTGCGAGAAATCGCATCGGGATCGACCCGCGGTCCGCCGCCGCGGGAGGCCGCGATCGATTCGAGGGTCTTGGTGGTGAACTCTTCGGTGACCGAGACGCCGGGAAGTTCGCCGATGAGATCCCACGTGCGCGACAACATGTCGACGTCATGCCGTGCCACCGGGCTGGAGGCGAGGACCTGCTCAATGTCACGGGCGGACTGGTCATCCAGTTCCCCATCGAGGTAGGCGACGAGGTTTTCCCGTTGCTCCTTCGACAGTCGGACAATCTTGGCCATGGTGACGCTCTCCCTGTCAGCCCTGTGGGGTCCAATGCCCCTGGGTCACGTACGGCTCGAGTTTCACCCGCAGGTTCTCCCGGGCCCGCGACAACAACGACTTGACGGCCGCCACGGACAAATCCAGGGTGGCCGCGATGTCGATGTAGCTCATCTCCTCGAACTTGTTCAGCAGCACCGCCATCCGCTGGTTGTCGTTCAGCGATTCCAGTGCATCCTGGACGACCGCCTGCATCTCGGTGCGGTCATAGCGGCGGGTGGGCATCAATGACGAAGATTCCGCCAGGATCTGCTCGGCTGGCCGGGCTCCCAGGGGGCCGGATTCCGCACCCGGCAGGTTGACCTCCCGTTTCCGCCCCCGGTCCCGACGCCGATTGCTGGCCAGGTTGTTGGCAATCCGGAAGAGGTAGGTCGAGAACTTGGCCGTCGGCTCGTAGCCATGCCGGGCCTTGTAAATCTTCAGGAACACCTCTTGAGCCAGGTCTTCGGCCGTCTGCCGATCCTGGACAAGGTGCGACAAGACTCCCACCAACCGGTCCTGGTAGTGCGTGACCAGTTGGGTGAAAGCGGCGTCATCACCCTTCTTCGCGCGCAGCATCAGCCGCACGTCGGGATCTCGCTGGGCGGCGCCAGCTTCGCCAGATGTCTCTGTCTCGGCCAACGTTGCAGTGGGGGAAAAGGGAGAACGGTTGAGTAACAAACCCACACGATCGAAGAAAGTTGCGGCCGGGAATGGAAATCCCCCGCAGAATCGTTTTAGTGTACCGACGGCAACCCTGAGTGGCGAGTCGCCCCAACGCACCCCTGCCGAGGTGCG
>DNUF01000227.1:0-426 GCA_003508595.1 Planctomycetaceae bacterium | reverse complement strand
AGGTGCGCCTACCTGGCCCCCCGCGCCCGCACGCAGCGCAGTCCCACGGCATCGTCCCGTGTCTCCTCGGCGATCGGTTCGCGATAGCCAGAGCGCAGGCACTCGTATCGATCTTTCCACGAACCTCCCCGAACCACCCGACGCTTGGCCCCCTCGGCCGCCGGTGTGGCATACGTCTCCCGCCACGGGTCACTCACGAATTCACGCAGATATCCGTGCATGTCGTAAAACCCCCAGGGATTGGGTTTCTTGGCTCCGACGGGGGGATCATTGCCGGCGGCATTCCCCGTGTGCCAGCCAAATTCGTCGAGCAGACTCGACTTGGGCCCGGCATCTCCCGGCTTGGTGGCACTTTCCCCAAAGCTGTAGGGGGTGGTGGTCCCGGCCCGGCAGCAGTATTCCCATTCGGCCTCGGTGGGAAGCCGG
>DNUF01000069.1:27397-29624 GCA_003508595.1 Planctomycetaceae bacterium | reverse complement strand
GAATCCAGCGGAGCTTCACGTCCCCCTCGAACGTGTTGGCCGTGTCTGGGTTCGAAGGATCGAATTACCGTTGCCGGCTGCGGAACTGTTCCCACGACCGGGTCAGCGATTCACTGAATTCCACCACGTGCGGGCAGGCCATGTAGATGCGGGCGGCCACAGCGGAACGGGGAAAGAAACTGGTGATGAAATCGAAACAGAACTCGGCCCCCGTGTGACTGATCACCACGGTGTTGGCGTAAACTCCCGAGAGCATCTCATCGGGAAGCTTGAGATGCTCGTACACCTCGGCGATTGGCATGGGTGAGGGGGAAGCCGGCGTGGCGGGCTTCGCAGCCGGGGGATCGGGCTGGTTCAGGGGAAACGGCGTCGGTTCGTTGCCTGCCCCGGCGGGCTTGGTACCGCCAGCAGGCTCGCCCCCTTCTCCCCCTTCGCGGGGCGGGGTTGCCGTCCGCGGCTGGGGCATGCGCGGCAGGGGGCCAAACAACTGGGTGTACTTGGTGAAATTGTCCTGGAGGGCGGCGAGGAAAGGGGGAATCACCGTGGGGGGCAGCACGACCCGGGCGGCGACGCGCCGGGGATGTGCGAGGCTCTGCAGGAAATCGATCACGAATTCATGCGGACCATGCATCACGATCGTCCCCGTGCTGAAGACCCCGGGACTGACCTTTTCGGGAATCCGCGCGGTCGCGGGGGAATGTTGCACCTCTTCGTGGTAGCCCTTGCCCGGTCCCTCGTTGCGATTTTCGTCACTCATCGTGTGCCTGCTCCTCAGAAGTTTGTCTGCTGAATCCTAGCGATTGTCGGGGTTCCGGGCATCCGACGCCGGCTCGGTGGAAGATGGATCCGCCGGTTCCTCACCCGGATCGGGTTTGGGGGGAGGAGGACTGGACGTTTCCCCGGGAGCAGGGGGTGGGACTTCGCCTGCCGAGTCCGACGCCAGTTGCAGGCGGATGGTGATGGCCCCGGAATGGTCGGCCAGGCGGGTCCAGTCATCCCGACAGCGCAGGTAGAGTCGGGCGGTTGCCGGGGCGGTCCAGCGCCCCTTGGCCCCGAGGAAGAATGGTTCCCCCAGCCGGTATTCACCCCCATCGTAGAACAGCAGCACCCCTTCCAGTCCCCCCTGACCGCCGGGGCCGCCGTCGGCAGTGAGCGCGTCTCCCGTGTCGCTCAGTTGCCAGTCGCCCTCGGTCTCCCAGGAGAGGGCCTGCCCGGCATTCACCAGCACCCGCGAGGGCTGCCAGCCCCGATTGGCCTCGATTCGGGCCTTCACCTTCGTCCCGCCGGTGAGGGCCTTGAACTTCGCCTTCCAGTCCCATGCCGTCAGATCGACCCTCAGTCCTGTCCCCAACTGCGAGAGGAACTGGCGGTATTCAAACACGACTTCATCCTGCATGGGACCGTAGACCGCGTCGAAGCTGGTTTTCTGACCGGTCAGAAGGGCGACCCCCAGGGGACGAAAACGGGGGGAATAATTGGGGTTGTTCGCCAGCAGGTGACAGAGCGCCCACCGCCAGGCGTAGTTCTGCCACGAGTCGCCCGTCTTCTGATCGGCATGGACGATCTCGCCAAAATCCACGCGGGGGGCTTTCCGCAGGTAGTCGATCACATTCGGATTGGCGTTGACGGCCCGCGATTCGCCCCGCCAGTAGTTGCCCATCTCGGCCATTCCTTCGGCATACCAGACCGGGCCCGTCCGGCCAAAGGCATGGACGCAATAGGCATGCACCGCCTCGTGCTGGGGGACCCCCTGGTCGGCCACCGCGTAGACCACCGCCTTCGACAGAAAGCTGGTCCCGTCAGAGATCGTCTTGCCGACGGTCACCCCGGCCCCCGCCTCGATGTGCGCCAGCCCCTCGGCCTGGATCGCACCGGGGGGCCATTTTTTCAGGTCCTCGACCACGTACATCTCGATCACGCCCTGCGCAGGCCGTCCCCAGTACTTCGAGATGTGCCCCAGCATCGTTTCGAGGCGTTCGAGCAGGTCCTTGGCTTTTTCGCGAGAGAGATCGGTGTAGAGTTCGTAGTGCTTGGACGTGTACCGCGAGATTCCCTCAATCGCTTTGCCTGCGGAACGCAGATCGTCCGGCCCTGGTTTCTTCTTCCCCTTGGGGGTGGCGGCCGGACGAGTTTTTGACGAACCCTTTGGCGATGGAGGCTCTCCCTGGGCGTGGGTCTCGGCGTTGCCAACGGCCAACAGCAGAATCCCGATCAGGCAACTCCAGAG
>DNUF01000069.1:0-27110 GCA_003508595.1 Planctomycetaceae bacterium | reverse complement strand
TGCGATTCCGGTCTGCCCTCATGACTCCCCACCCGTCAGTCTGTGCCGCCGACACCATCACGTCACCGCCCAATCGAGAGAAAGTCCAAATCCGGCACCTGTCGGGGTCGCGCACTGTAGGCTCCCTCAGACAGAAACGGCGACGGAGGGGGAAGGACCGCGCGGGGAGGCAATCACCGGCCGAATTTCAGGCGGGCGCAACCAGCCGCACCAATGAAACCGGCATCCCCCCCGAGGCTGGCATACTCAATCTTTGTTCGGGCAGCGGGGATGGGAAATGCCCGCCGCTTGACCTCGTCACGCAGTTCCTGGATGAACCGCCGACCAAGCGGGCGGTCATCGCGACCAAAGGTCATGGCTCCTCCCAGCAGTACCATCTCGGGATCAATCGTGTGCATCAGCGTGGTGGTACCCACCCCCAGGTAACGGGCCGTCTGGAGGATGAGCTCGTCGCAGAGGGGGTCTCCCTGCTCGGCACAGTCGGCGATCAGCTTGGGGGTGAGCTCTGCGCCAGCCCGAATTCTTTCGTCGATGCTGGAGCCACGTCCCGCCGCGAGGGCCTCTTCGCACCGGGCGATGAGTGCCCGGGCACCGGCATAGGCTTCGAGCGTGCCGTATTGCCCGGTGCCGCAGAGTCGACCGTTCGTCATCTCGACAATGATGTGACCGCACTCGGCCCCATGGGAATGCGCCCCTTCGAGGATCATGTCCTCGATGATAATGCCGCACCCGATGCCGGTCCCCAGGGTCCAGAAGACGAGGCTGCGGGCTTCCCGGGCCCGACCTCCCCAGAACTCTCCATAGGCGGCGGCGTTGGCGTCGTTCTGGAGCACAGTCTGGATCCCGAGCCGCTCGGCCAGACGGTCACGAATCGGGTAGTTGTACCAGAGGGGGCCGAGGTTGGGGGGTTCGAGCAGCAGTCCCGCAGGGATATCCATCGTCCCCGGTGTGGCGAGCCCCACGCCGCGAATATTCCCCCACGACAACCCCGCCTGTGCAAGCGCCTGCTGGCCAGCGGCGGCCATCGTTTCCAGGCCCGCTTCGGGGCCGCGCTTGGGCTCGGTGGGGAGGCTGGTTTTGCTGAGGGGATGGCCGGCATCATCGACCACCCCCACCTTGATGTTGGTGCCGCCAAGGTCGACACCCAGGTAAAACGGCGGAGTGCGTGTGGAGGTGTTCATAACCACCAGTATACGACCGCCAATCCCATGGGGGCAAATCGGGTTGCCCCAAGAACCCCGAGGGAGACAGGGAGGAAGCCGGTGTCATCCGACTTCACCACGTCGATTTCACCTGCCGGTTTCCGAAAGCCGGATTGAGCGGGGAGATCTTCTCGGCCCGACCGAAATGCACAGTGGCTTGGGTCGTGCGGATGCATTCCGGCGACCGAACCATGTGGGGGAAGCGGCGATCGTGGCCGACCGGCCGATCAGGTTCCCTCGGCAACCTGCCGCATTTTTTCGAGGCCGACGCGGGCGACTTCCAGTGGGTCACCGGCCCACAGGTCTTCGCGGAAGAGTTCGAGGGACAGCCACTGGCGGTAGCCGATCTTCCGCAACAGGTCGAGTTGCCGGCGGAGGTCGAGATGCCCATCACCGGGGTAAACCCGGTCGGGATCGTGCTGCCTGGCACGCGGGGGTTTCGCCGGGGCGTCATTGAAGTGAAAGATCGCGATCTGCGAAGCGGTCAGCCTGGCGATCGACTCGGGCGAGCCCCCACCCCGGAAGATGTGGAACGGATCGAGCACGATGGTTCCGGCCGGGTGTCCGGCCTTGGTCACCACCTCCAGGGCGTCTTCAATCGTGTTGATGTCATCGACGAAGCCCAGGAACTCCATGGCCGGCTTGACCCCGAAGCGCAGCCCGAGTTCGACCAGTTCACGGTAATTGCGGGCTCCGAGGTCATGATCGGCCTTGCCGGCGGGAGGGCCGGCGATAACATGGTTGGCCCCGACGGCGGCCGCCTGTTCCAGCCGGCGCTGCACCTCGACCAGTTCGCGGGTGTGTTCGGCCCCGGTGGTCTCGAACCAGCCCTTGAGGTAGATGGTGGTTGGGACGACCAGTCCCTGGTCTTCGACCGCCAGGCGGATGTCGCGCAGGGAGCCTCCCTGGGCGATGTGGGCGTCCATGTCGTCATGCCACAGTTCGATCGCACTGTAACCCGCCCGGCGGGCGATCTCGATCTTCTTCAGGATCGGGACAGGGCGAATCGTGCTTGAATTGAGGCAGTACTTGAAGTCAGCCATGGCGGGAGATCCAGGGACCCGGAGAAACCGGGAGGCGAACGCGTGGGGATTATGCCCGCGATCCTCGGGACCGGGCAAGGGGCCTGACGCAGGGGGAATCACCTGCCAGCCGTGGGGGGATCAATCGCGTGGCGGCATGCGTCAGCCCTTCACTTCGCCAAACAACTCTTCGTCGCTGACGTCGGCGGGCGGGGGATCGGCTGGGGCGTCGGGGTCGTCGGCACCGGTGGGGACGGCGGGGGTCTTGGCCGCCGCTCCACGCGGGATCAGCCGATCGAGGATTCCGTTGACGAACGGGGGGGACTGGGCCGAGCCGTACTTGCGGGCCATTTCGATCGCTTCGTCGATGATCACCCGGGGTGGGGTCTCAGTCTTCTGCAGTTCGAAGGCCCCGAGCCGCAGGACGTTGCGGTCGGTCGGTGCCATGCGCCGCAGGGACCAGTTGGCGGCGACTTTTTCAATCGCGGCATCCACAGTCGTGCGGTTGTCGATAACCCCCCGGTAAAGGCTCCAGGCGAAGCGCGAAAGCTCTTCGTCTTCCAGCCGTTCGAGCACCTGTTCACGCACCAACTCGTCGGGGAGCCCCGGGTTGAGGTCGTGCTGGTAAAGCATCTGCAGGGCTGTTTCGCGTGCCCGCGTGCGACGTGTCGCCATCCGTTGTGTCCTTGTGGCCAGGGTCTGGCGGGTGGGGTTGTCCCCCCCGCGGCACCGGCGAATTCAGTTTCCCAGCTGGGGGAGCAGGCTGACCATCTCGATGGCCGCCAGAGTCGCCTCGCAACCCTTGTTTCCCGCCTTCCCGCCAGCCCGCTCGAGCGCCTGGTCGAGCGAACCGCAGGTCAGCACGCCAAATGTCACCGGGATTCCAGTGTCCAGGGCCAACTGTTGCAGGCCGGCAGCCACCTGGTGATTGATGTACTCGTGGTGGGTGGTCTCTCCCTGGATCACCGCTCCCAGGCAGATGACCGCCACGTATCTTCCCGATCGGGCCAGGCGGCCCGCCGCGAGCGGCAATTCGAATGACCCCGGAACCCAGGCCACATCGACCTGGTCAGTGGTCCCCCCGTGGCGGCGGATCGTATCGAGTGCTCCGTCCAGCAACCGGCGGGTGACCAGGTCGTTGAATCGGGAGACGACGATCGCGTACCGGCCCGAACCGGTCAGCAGGTGTCCTTCAAATGTCTTCATGCGTGATGGTCTTCAGGTCACAGTTTTGTCGGTGGGCCAGTTTCCGGAGCGGGGCCTGCCGGCTAGCTGAGGTTCATGCTCTGCAGGAACTCGGCATTGGTCTTGCTGCGCTTCATGCGCGTGGTCATCAATTCCATGGCGTCGACGGGGGTCATGTCGTTGAGGACCCGCCGCAGGATCCAGACCCGCCGCAGTTCTTCCTCGGGCATCAGCAACTCCTCCCGGCGGGTACCCGATTTGTTGACGTCGATGGCGGGCCAGATCCGTTTTTCGACCATCCGGCGGTCGAGGTGCAGTTCGGTATTGCCGGTCCCCTTGAACTCTTCGAAGATCACCTCGTCCATCCGGCTCCCCGTATCAACGAGAGCGGTGGCGATGATGGTGAGGCTGCCCCCCTCCTCCACATTGCGGGCCGCCCCGAAGAACCGCTTCGGGTGCTGCAGGGCGTTGGCATCGACACCCCCCGAGAGAATCTTCCCCGAGTTGGGAACCTCGGTGTTCCAGGCGCGGGCGAGACGGGTGATCGAATCGAGGAAGATGACGACATCGTGGCCGTATTCGACCATCCGCTTCGCCTTCTCGATGACCATCTCGGAGACCTGGATATGCCGGCTCGAGGGTTCATCGAACGTGCTGCTGATGACCTCGCAGTTGTGGGCTTTCACGTGCCGTTCCATCTCGGTCACTTCTTCCGGCCGTTCATCGATCAGCAGCATGATGACGTAGGCGTCGGGATGGTTCCGCAGCACCGCCTTGGCGAGTTGCTGCAGCAGCACGGTCTTGCCCGCCCTCGGGGGGGAGACAATCAGGCCGCGCTGTCCCATCCCGATCGGGGCAATCATGTCGACCACGCGGGTGGAGAAGAGTTCGGGACCCGCCTCCAGGCGCAGCCGGCGGGTCGGATGCAGCGGGGTCAGCTCGTCGAACGGGACTTTCTCCGGAAGCAGGTTGGGATCCTGGCCGTTGATCGCCTCGACCCGCAGCAGTGCGAAGTACCGCTCGGCCTCCTTGGGAGGGCGGATCTGGCCGGCGACAGTCGTTCCTGTCTTCAGGCCAAACCGGCGGATCTGGCTGGGGGAGACATAGATGTCGTCCGGGCAGGGGAGGTAGTGGTAGTCGGGGCTGCGCAGAAAGCCGAATCCGTCCGGCAGGATCTCGAGCGTCCCCTCGCCGAACATCAGCCCGTTGAGCTTCGTCCGCTCCTTGAGGATCCGGAAGATCAGATCCTGGCGCTTGAGGCCGGTGATGTCGACCAGCCCCTCCTTCCTGGCGGCGGCCAGCAACTGCTGCATGGTCATCCGCTGCAGTTCGGCGATGTGGGTCTCGGTCCGGCGCATCTCTTCGAGGCGCTGCGGACCCGGTCCCCCCGCCTCGAGGGCGTCGTCGTCGTGTTCGTCGTCTGTCATCATGGAAGAAGACATGTTGAGGGGAACATGGGGGGCACGCGGCAATCCCGATCGCCCGGAGGGATCATCGGCCAGCCGTTCGCCAGGAACGATTTCCCCGTGCGTCTGGTCGGCCCGGGAAGTGTCTGTCGTGGGTTGGTGTGACGGCAAGTCGGCCTGCTCGGACCGGGTCGTGCGCGGACGCAGAGACCTGCCCAGGGGGCCCGTTCTGTCAGGTGGCATCGTGTTTGGTCCCTCCCGGCCAGTTGGAGGGGGCGACCATGTCACCCGGGAACGCCGTGCTCGATGACGGGGGGTGGCGCTCACCGGCAGTGGCTCCGGCCGATGTCGCCGCCCGGACCGACTCACGCTGAAAGTCAGTGAGCAGCCGTTCGAGTTCCGTCACTGCCTGGTCGGGCCCGGTGTTGTGCACGACGGCATCGCAGGCGTGCCGCTTTCGCTCCAGCGGCCATTGACTCGCTTCGCGTCGGGCCAGTTCGGCTTCTGTCCAACCCCGATTCCGGGAGACCCGCTGCTGTCGGTCGGTCAGTCGGCTCTCGACGAAAACGACGTGGTCGCAGATGGAAGCCCATCCCGCCTCCAGCAACAGCGCTGCGTCGATCACGATCGCCTCCAGATCGGGTCGGGACTGGTATTCGTCAATCTGCCGTCGGACTTCCTGGGTGATCTCGGGATGCGTGATGGCTTCCAGACGCTGCCGGCGGGACTGGGTTTCGGGATCGTCGCCAAAGACCAGCGCACCGAGACGAGGCCGGTCGATTTCACCATCCCGCGCGAACACCCCATCGCCGAAGTGTTGGCGCACCTGCGCCTTCACCCCGGGGCGTTTCAAAACCTCATGGCCGATCGGATCCGCTGCAATCACGGCAACTTTCCGCCTGGCCGCCAGGGAGGCAGCCACAAAACTCTTGCCTGATCCGACCCCTCCAACGAGGCCCAACACCGGAACAGGGCGAGCGATGCCCGACATGCGTGGGGAATCCTGGCAGGGGGCGGATGAGGGGCTGAAGATGGGTCGAAACGAGACGTGAAGAAAGAGGGGGAGGAGGAACAGATCACCCGCTCAGCCGACAGGGCAGCCCCGACGACCCGAGACTCGGGAAGTCAGTGACCGGCGAAGCAGGTCAATTGGTTGGACAGGGAACCGCGACAGGAACTCGGGAGGGCCGGGGATGCAAATCCCCACCCGGGAGTCGAAGGACGGGAGCACAGCGAGACTGTGGTGCACCGTGAGTGAAACACCATTCTCTATAATGAGACATGACTGGGGGTTTCGCAAGCAACCAACCGCCGAAATACACCCTCGCCGGGGGCTTTGAACGATCATGGGAAGACCGACGGACGCGGATCGACAAAATCCAGCCCCGTCATGGGCCCACCGCCAAGTCCTGGCAACCAGGCTCAGGCCTTGGGTGGGAACAGAGACCGGCCTGTGTCTTGAGTGGCTCTCTCTGTTTGGAAGTTGCCAAGCGGCTGAGCCACGAAAATGCTGGGCCACCAAAACCAAGTCGCGACCGGTTGCCGTCCACGCACTCGGCCAGCACCGGGCACCCAGGCCCAGTCCTCGACTCAACCAATTTCTTAGCTCGTTGCCTGTCTTGCGGCGGGAATCTCACCCCAGGCGTGGTCGTGAGGTGAACGCTTGAGCAATTGCTGCGAGCCCGACGTCGGGAGTCTCGCCGGAATCTGGATTTGTGCGGGGCCAGGTGAGTGGCGGCGGCTCCCGCAGGGGATCGTCGAATCCCTACCCGATGACTGCCGGTCGTCTGGCGGTCACTCGCCTGACCCGCTCAGGTGCCGAGACCCTTCATCGCCCGCAAAATCCGCAAAATCCGCATGGCTATGCGTGTCCCAAATCCTGCGGCGGGAGGGCTGTTTAAGCGAGTCAAGTACTGGAAACAGATCTGTCGGCCACCGTACAATCCGGGTCGCACAATGGACAGCGTTTGTGACGATCGTGGGAATGCCAAGGCACCAATCCCCATGGTCGTTGTCAGTGCGCCTTCAGGGCCGGGGGGGCCTCCACGAGTTCCAGAATGTCGAAACTGCGGTTCGGATTTCCCAGCCTGACCCAACCCGCGCACGTGGTCTATGGGGCCGGCAGTTCGCGCGTGTTGGCCGACGATCCCCAGGAGGAGGAATTTGTCTACCTGACCAGCGGGCAATCGGCAGTCACCTCACGGCTGTTGGGATACTTCAAGTCGGGAGGCCCGGCCCATGGGGACCGGTGGTTGCCGAAACCTGCGGGTGAACCCGACTGGGACATGGTCCAGGCGGGGGCGGAATGGTTGCGACCGCGACTGGGTCGTCCCCTGGTGGCTGTGGGGGGAGGATCGGTGCTGGACTGGGCCCGGCTCTGTTGGGCCGAAGCGACAGGTCGATTGCAGGAAATCGGGGGACGACTGCAGGTGACACCGGGCACCCCTCCCGAATTGACCCTCATCCCCACAACCTGTGCGACCGGGGCCGAAGCAGCGGGTGTGGCCGTCATGGTGCGGGCCGGGGCAAAGGTGCCGGTCGTTTCACCGGCGTTTGTTCCCCGCCGGGTGGTCCTCGACGCCCGTTATCTCGAGGGGGTGTCGCCGGGACAACTGTCGCTTTGGCTGTGCGATGCCCTGAGTCACTCGATCGAAGGATATTGTTCGCTGATTCCGGCCTACCCGGCTCGGGAATTTGGTGCCACGGCGCTTTACGGGATCCTTTCTCAATGGACGATACCGGCGGGGGTGCGTTGTCCCGACCGGGTGCTGGAGGCGTCGTACTTCGCGGGGTTGGCCGCGTCGCACTGCTCGGTCGGCGTGATCCATGCGTTCGCACATTCCCTGGCCCACTGGGGGGTGTCTCATGCTCTCGGGAATGCCCTGGGTCTGCGACCGGGGCTGGCGATCAATGCCAATCTCCCGGCGCTGGGTGAGCTGGCCCTGAGATCGGGGTGCGGGACGGTGGATGGGTTGCGGCAGCGAGTGGCCCCAATCGTCGAGGCGGCACTCTCGGTGAGCGATCTGGCTGTTGCCCGGAATGTGTTGCGGGAGCCCGCCTTGCGAGATCAGTTGCGGCGGGCCATGGGGGCTGATGCCTGCCTGCGGACCAATGGTCAACCACTGGATGACGCGGCCCTTGAGCGGTTCCTTGCAGACGTGGAACAAGGTGCGGTTCGGACATGACCACGACATTTGTGGAACAACTCGCCTGGTCGGCCGGACCGGCGATCGCCATCTCGGATGGCAACAGTGCCCTCAGCTACGAACAACTGTCGTGCCAGTCGGCCCGTGCCGCCACGGCGATCCGGGCCCGATGGGGTCATGGCGGCTACGTGGTCGTCAAGGCACAAAGCACGGTTGATTTCGTCGCGACGCTTCTGGGGGTGATGTTCAGCGGCAATTGTCCCGTGCCGGTCAATCCCGAGACCCCGGCCAGCGACCTGGAGTACATCGTCGGCAAATCGGCCGCGCCGGGTGTGCTCGAGCCAATTCCGGCCGCCGATCTGGCAGGGCTTGCCGAGACTCGCGATCCCGCTCCGCAACTCCCCACCATGGTGTTGTTCACGTCGGGAACGACGGGCTATCCCAAGGGCTCTGTGGTGTCGCACGCCAACCTGATCCATTCCTGCTCGGCAATGGCCGAGTACCTGCGGTATCGCGAGTTTCCCTCCGCCGCGGTGGTACTGCCGCTGTATTACAGCTACGGCCTGTTGTCGCAGGTGCTGTGCCAGTTGACGGTCGGGGGGAAGGTGCGGTTGATTTCCGACTTCCGCAATGTGCCGAAGTTTGCCGCGATTGTGAACGACGAGGGGCTCCAGACATTCTGTGGGGTTCCCTCGACCTATCACACCCTCGCGATGTTCCATGGCATGAGCCCGCTGTCGATGCCGGGAGTTCGGATTCTCTGTTCCGCCGGTGCGGCCCTCGACCGCAGTCGGTTCCAAGACATCAAGTCGATCTTTCCCAACAGCACCTTCTTCAACAACTACGGGATGACCGAGGCGGCACCCCGCATCTCGTACATCAGTGAAGACGATGAGCGGTTTCACCAGAATTCGTGTGGCCGCCCGATGCGGGGGGTCGAGGTTCGGATTGTCGACCCCGAGACCCATGTTCCGCTTCCGGAAGGGGAGCCGGGGATGCTGGTGGTGCGGGGGGCGAATGTCACGGCCGGCTACCTGAACGACGAAGCGGTGACCCGCCGCGCGTTCACCGCCGACGGCTGGTTGATCTCGGGGGATATTGCCCGGATGGATGCGGGATACATCACCATCACGGGGCGGCATGACGACATCTTCAACTCGGGGGGGGAAAAAGTGGCCCCCCTGGAGATCGAGCGGGTCCTGGCGCTGCTGCCGGGCGTCGAGGCGGCTGCGGTGACCGGCATTCTCGATGAACGGCGGGGCATGATTCCGGTGGCGTTTCTCAAGTTGCAGTCGCCTCTCAATCGCCGCCAGATTCTGCAGGAATTGAAGGGGAAACTGGTGGCCGCCAAGATCCCCCAGCGGTACTACGAGGTGAGTGGCTTTCCCATGACGGCGAATGGTAAGCTTCAACGGCGGCGTCTCGATCCCGGAGATGGCACCCACGTCCTGCGGGAGATTCTCTGATCCCGCCCTGGTCCCGGAGATGTCCGCTGGATTCTCCGCGTGCCGCTGTTGGCCCAGGCCTCTTCACAATTCACCGGTTCCCGTTCGTCGCCTCCCGCCGCTTCATGTTCCTGGACCAGACAGCCCCCTACGCGCTCCCTCCGCGTGAGAAGTCCGACTACCTCGTCGGGCAGCTCAATGAGCTGGTTGAGCATCACAGCCGTGGCTGCCCCGAATATGGGCGGCTGGTGGCGGAATGGCGTTCCCGTCAGCCGCATGCGTCCCGGGTGGAGGAGTTTCCGTGGGTCCCCGTCAGCCTGTTCAAGGAACACCGGCTGGTGTCGATTGCCGGTGACGTGATGTCGGTGAAGTCCTCCGCCACGACGACGGGGCAATCGTCGCAGGTGTTCACCGACAAGGCGACGAGGAAGCGACAGACGCTGTCGGCCACCCGCATCTGGAATGACTACCTTGGGTCAGAGCGTCGTCCGTGCCTGGTGTTTGACCTGGAGTCCACCGTCCGCGGAACCGCCTCGCTGGGGGCCCGGGCCGCCGCCATCCTCAGCCTGGGTCACCATGCGTCGGATTGGCATTTTGTGATGCGTCAGGAAGGGGATCAGTTGCGGGTCGATGTGCCGGCTCTCGAGGCGGCGCTGCGGGCGATTGGTGACCGTCCCATCCTGTGCTACGGATTCACCTGGATCCTGTACCTCGCACACCGCGAACTGGCCGACCTCGGATTCCAGTGGAAGCTGCATCCCGAGTCTCTGTTCCTGCACAGCGGTGGTTGGAAACGCCTGATTGACCTGGCAGTCGACAAGCCGCGTTTCAACCAGGCAGTCGCCGGGGTCTGGGCTCTGGATCCGTCCCGGGTGATCGATTTCTATGGGACGGTCGAACAGGTGGGGCTCTTGTATCCCGATTGCCCGGCGGGCAACAAGCACGTCCCCTATTGGGCCGATGTCCTGCTGCGCCGTCCCGACACACTCGCGGTGGCGCGCGAGGGTGAGACCGGTTTGATTGAACTGGTCAGTGCCCTCCCTCTGGCAGCTCCCAACCATGTGGTGCTGACCGAGGATCTTGGCGAACTCGTCTGTGAAGATGGGTGCCCCTGTGGCCGGCGAGGCCGGGCGTTTGTCTTCCGGGGGCGCGCCCCCAAGTCGGAAGTCCGGGGGTGCAGTGATGTCGCCCGGAATTGAAACCGGCATTGAGTACGGGCGTTCGCACCATCCGGTCGAGGTCGGTCTGGCCCAGCGTCTGGAGTGGCTGCGCCGGCAGCGGGCCGACGGAGTTCACCTGTCGTTCGGCGACCGGTTGACGGCTCTGGAGAAACTCGGGCAGGCGCTGGTCGAACGGCGGGCGACCCTGCCCCCGGTGCTCGCAGGGACGGGGGTTGCTTTCCTGGCGGCGTTCCTGCAGCGTTGCAGCCTGGAAGGGTATGTCCGCAGAGAAATCCCCCGGCCCGACGCGCTGGAGCAGTTTGTCGAGTGTGGCGAACGCAAGAGCCTGCGAGTGCTTCCCCGGGGACTGGTGTGCCATTGGATCGCGGGAAATGTTCCCCTGCTGGGCATGTTCTCCTGGGCCCTGAGCGCGCTGCTGGGGAATACGAATGCCATCCGGCTCAGTTCCCGCCAGGCCGACACGATGACCCCGCTGCTGGAGGTGCTGGCCGAGACCACTGCGGCCGGTCGCCAGATGGCCGATGAAACCCTGGTCTGTTCCTTCCCGCGCGATCTGGAAGCGGCTCACAAGGCCTTGAGTGACGCCGCCGATGTGCGGATTGCCTGGGGGGGACAGGAATCGATCGAGTCGGTTCGCCGGTTGCCCTGTCGCTGGGATTGCGACGATATCGTGATGGGGCCCCGGGTCAGTGTGGCGGTCGTGGATCCGGCTCTGGCCACACCTGCCAATGTCTCGCGTCTGGCCACCGATGTGGTGTTCTTCGACCAGGCGGCGTGCAGTTCTCCGCAGGTGATTTTCGTGCGGGGGACTCCCGGAGAACCACCCTTCGAGCAGTTCCTGGCCGAACTGTCTCGCGCGATGGGTGAACAGACGGCCCGGTTCCCCCGACATTCGCTCGATTTTGGCGAGACCTACCGGATCGAACTCGACCGGGCGCGGGCACTGATGGCGGGCGGGGCCATCCGCCGGGACGATTCCACCCGGTGGACCATCGCCATTCTCGACCGCGTGCATCCCCAATTGGCCTGTACCAATTGCTTTGTACAGGTCGTCCCGTGTGTCGACTGGCAGCCCGTCTGGGATTTTCTCCCCGAGAACATTCAGACGATCGTCACGCTGCTTCCAGCCTCGGAATTTGGACAGTTCACCGAACAGGCAGCCCGCCGTGGGGCATGCCGGTTTCCCATCCCGGGAACCGGCAATCATTTCGATGTTCCGTGGGACGGGATCCCACTTGTCTCCCGACTGACCCGCTGGGTGCTGCGAACCGAGCCCTCTCCCGGCTAGAATCAGTTTGGCAGGGTCAACCTGTCCCGTCCGCAACCTGTCCCGTGTCAAACCCGGGAAAAGACCACCTTCCTCCCTCAGACAACTCCTGCAAAGTCTTTCATGAGCGACACTGGCTCCCGGCTGAAAAAGCTGATGGCGGATCTGTTCCGCTGCGATGTTTCCCAGGTGACCGATGAAATTGGACCAGGGGAGCTCCCCGGTTGGGATTCTCTCGGTCATGTCGCCCTGATGGCCGAGATCCAGAAGCAGTTCGGGACCCACGTCCCGGTGGAGGATGCGATCGCGGTTGAATCGGTCACCGACCTGGTGGCGATTCTCGATCGTCTGCAGTCGCACTGAGTCCGGGCGTTCGGAAGACCTCAACATGAACATCTCAGGCCGGGCGGTACTGGTGACCGGGGGAGCCTCCGGAATCGGACTGGCGTTTGTCCGCCAGCTCGACCGGCTGGGAGCGCGGGTCTGGGTGGTCGATCGTCATCCAGAGCATCTGGCCGCCACCCGTGAGGCGCTGCCGCACCTGGCGGCTGAGAACCGGTTTCTGCAGGCCGATGTGGGACTCGAGGCCGAGGCGATCGCCGCAGTCGAGGCGGTGGAGGCTGCGTCGGGAGGCATCGACGTTCTGATCAACAACGCCGCCGTGCTGCGTGACCAGACACTGGCCTCGCGCCTGGGGAAGAAGATCCGCAAGCACTCTCTGCAGGACTGGAATGAAACCCTGCAGAGCAATCTGACGGGTCCCTTCCTGATGGCGCGTGAGGTGGTTGAGCGGATGTTGACCCGCAAGCAGGGGGGGCTGATCGTCAACATCTCGTCGATCTCGGCCAATGGGAATCCGGGTCAGAGTGCCTACGCCGCTTCCAAGGCGGCCATGATCGCGCTGACAGTCACCTGGTCGCAGGAATTGGCCCTGTACGGAATCCGGGTCTGTGCCATCGCTCCTGGTTTCGTGGAAACGGCCATGACCCGCCAGATTCCGCCGCTGTTTCTGGAGACGATCCGACGCCGCACGCCGCTGCAGCGCTATGGCACCCCCGAAGAATTCGGGCATGCGATCCAGTTCGTCATCGAAAACGACTATTTCAATGGGAAGGTGCTCGATCTGGACGGCGGGCTGCGTTTTTGAAGCACGCCCCATTCGGGAATGTGACCGGACCCAAATGCGACCGGCCCCGAATGTGACCGAACCGTTCAGCTCGTTTCGATGGGCTGTCAGGGAATCAGGGAATCTCCCGACACGCAAGATCCGTTGAGTCTTTCGCCGGTTCACCCTAGGATCCAATCTCGCTGGGGTGTTCTGTCGGGGGTCGAATGGGGTCCCTGAGAAGCACTCCCCAGGCCCCTTGACTCTTCCCAACCTGTGCTCTCCCCAACCTTTGGCTGTCGCGCGCGACTCGGGCATCCGGGAGCGCCCGCCTGAAAGTCGGTTGCGCTCCAGTTTTGGGGGAACGGCCACCCGACTGCTGTTCACTGCGAGTCCCTGACTGACCTCGCACGATCTCCTCGTCGACCTACGGATCCTGGTGTGAATCCTTCCGAACCAGCCTCTGCGAATCCGCTGCCGACGGGGTTGGTGCGCTATCTCCCGGAACTCGAGCCCGAGTTGCAGCAGTTCCTGGGTGAAGCGTTTCCGAAGCGGGATCCCCAGCTTCGGATGGCACGCTGGAAGTGGATGTTTCTCGAATCGGCCCGGCGACTTGGCGTTCCCCCGATGGTCTGGCTGTTTCGCAAACCGCAGGGAATCATTGCCCACCAGGGGGCACTCACTGTCTCCCTCCAGGTGGCGGGTGCCCGGTACACCACCGGCTGGTTCGTCGAGACGTTTGTCCTGGAGAAATTCCGCAAAGGGCCGATTGGGACCGGGGTGATCGAAAAAGCCCGACTCGATCTCCCCTTCAATCTCTCGCTGGGTCAGACCGAGCAGATGCGGTCCATCCAGTTGCGCACTGGCTGGAAGCAGATCGCCGATCTGCAGACTCTCATGCTCGTGCTCAATCCCAGCCAGGTGTTCCAGGGGAAGTTCGGCAATCCTCTGGTCCGCCTGGCGGCTGTGGCGGCCATGAACGCCTCCCGGCGGATTCGTCGCTGGCGCGGGCGGCCCCGCGGGAACGCTCCTGCGATCCGGCATCTCGATGAGTTCGGCGCTGCTCATGATCAACTCTGGAATGAGGTGTCTCCCCGCTACCAGACCACCGTCGTCCGGGATGCCGCCTATCTGAACTGGAAGTATGTGACCCAGCCCGGGCAGGATTTCACCCGGTTGGAACTCACCCGGAATGGCAAGGTCTGCGGACTGGCCATTCTGAAGTTTGTTGAGCCCGCAGGCTCCTACGCCTATCGACGGTGCTTCCTGGTCGATTTCGTGGTCGACCCCACCCGCGACGACGACGTCCGCTGGATCTTCGAAGCCACTTGGCAAGAAGCACGGAACCGCAACTTTGATGCGGTGTTTCTCTACCTCATTCATTCCCGGCTGCAGCAATTGGCCGAGAGCTATGGGTTTCTCCGCCGGGATCCGTCACGGTATTTGCTGATTGCCGCCGATGGTGTTCCCGAAGCGGTCCAGCGCGCGGCCCTCGATGCCCAGACGTGGTTTGTGACCCAGGGCGATTCGGACATTGATCGCCCCGCGTCGAGCGACTGAGCGGTCACACCCCCGCTCGCGTCTGCACGCGAGGCCACCCCGCACGATCAATTCCGCGTCAGCACGCCATCCAGGTTGAGCAAGACGTTGCCGACCACCGTCCAGGCGGCCCCTTCGGCAGCGGTCACCCCTTCAGGCAGTGGACCCAGGGGGTTCGTCGCCAGATCCAGGGCCTCCTGGGAATGCGCCTGGTAGTGGGCCAACTCCGACTCGTAGAGCCGGATCAGCTCGGCCACCTGGGTCTCGCTGGCCGGGCGTGCCAGCACCAGCTGCACCCCAAACTGCACGCGTTCGGCCGTTGTGGCACCCCCCTCCCGCACAAGCCGTCGTCCCAGCGCCTGGCTGGCCTCCACATACACCGGGTCATTCAGCGTGACGAACGCCTGCAATGGGGTGTTGGTGCGGACACGGCGGACCGTGCAGATCTCCCGGCTCGGCGCGTCAAACGCCGCCATCGAGGGATAGGGAACCGTCCGCCGCCACAGCGTGTAGAGCCCGCGGCGGTATTTGTCTTCTCCCTCGCTGGTCGTCCAGGTCCGTTCTCCATTGAACGCCGCCTGCCACAATCCGGGAGGCTGGGGAGGATAGACCGAGGGGCCGTGCGACTTCCGGCTCAACAGTCCGCTGAGGGCCAGCGCCTGGTCACGGACCAGTTCGGCCTCCAGTCGAAACCGGGGCCCGCGCGACAGGGCGCGGTTCCGTGGGTCCGCAGCCAGCTTCGCCTCGGTCACCTGCGAGGACTGCTGGTAGGTGGCCGAGCAGACGATCGTTTTCAGCAGTCGCTTGATGTCCCAGTCCGACTGGAACTCCAGCGCCAGCCAGTCGAGCAGCTCGGGATGCGACGGGAGGTCTCCCTGCGAGCCGAAGTCTTCTTCGGTCTCCACCAGTCCGATCCCGAAGATCTGCGCCCAGAGTCGGTTGACCATCACCCGTGCCGTCAGTGGATTGCGTGCATCCACCAGCCAGTTGGCGAGGTCAAGCCGGTCCACCGGTCCCTCCTTGGCGAGGGGATGGAATGACTTCGGAACTCCCGCCGTCACTTCATCCCCTGTATTGAGGAAGTTCCCCTTGATCATCAGGCGGGTGGACCGGCGTTCTTTCGCGGGCAACTCCACCATCACCGGGACGGTGGGAACTTCAGGCCGTGACTTGGTGAGATTGGCGATCTGATTCCGCACCGGCTGCAGGCTGGGGGCGATCGTCCGGTAATACCCGGCGAGCTTCTGCTGGTCGGCGTCCGAGCGTTCACCCGCCGGGCGGTCGACAATCTGCAGGATCTCTGCCGGTACACCCACCCGCCGAATGAGCGACGGGGACTGGGTGACGGAGAGGCGAAACCGCCCCAGCGTATAGCCCGGGTCTTTGAACCTGTGTTCGAGGGTGATGGTCACCCGGCTGGCGTCCCATTTCCCCACAGCCGTCGATGACGCGAATACCGCCGAGTGGGGCTGCTGCATGTGCGGTCCGACCGCCCAGCCACTGGCTGCGAGATCTTTCTGCGAAATGGCATTCGCCACGGGGAAGCTGGGCTGCGAGTGGTCGGCCGTCGCCTGGGCGAAGGGAATCGCCTGGGCACCGCTCACCGACAGTTCGGCATTCTTCGCCGGTGCCGCCACCAGCACCTGCTGCCAGACCGGTTGACGGTCGGCATCCAGGACGAGAATTCGCGCTCCGGCGAGCCGGTCTCCCACGCTGCCATCCGTCCGGTTCCAGACCTGGATGCGGTCGAACGAGCGGACCTGCTGCAGGTCGAGTTCCCACCAGGGATTCGCCTCGGTTCCCGTGTGGGTGACCGACTTCTTCTCGAATTCACCGTTGGAGTTGCCGTCGATCGCCAGTTCGGGAGGTCCGTTGTAGTCGGTGCTCGACTGGGTCGCCTTCCCCTGGCGTGCGAGATTCTCGCCGCCGGCGAAGACTTCGACCTCGGCCAGCGAGAGAATCTTGCCGCTGCCTGGAAGCTCGATCCGCACGTAGCGCCCCGCCAGTCGGGAGTCGTCGGACTGGGCATCAGACACCGTGGCCGACAGGCGGGAGAGCACGAAATTTCCATCCGCCGCCCGTCCCGCTCCCTGGGCGGGGAGGGTGGGGTCGGGAATCGTCTCGAGTCGCAGACCGGTGATGCCTCCCAGAGGGACCTTTGCGGTCACGGTGTAGGTGTCTTGTCCCGGATGATTTCCCCCCACCAGCAGCGAGGCATCGTCCTGCCGGGTGAAGGTCGCTTCGCCGGACGATTTCGCCTCGACCTCACGCAGCACCGTCCACTCGGGGGACTGCCCGAGGTCGGCCTCCCACGCGCGCTGCTCCTGGTCCAGGGCGGGGGTCGGGGTGTCGAGCTGCTGCTTGAGCCGGGCGATCTGGGCTTCGATCTCCTGGAATCGCCGTTCCACATCAGGGGTGGGGGCTGCCAGGGTGGGATATTCATCCCCCTTGTCGCTGTCGGCGGTCTGGTTGAAGATGCCGTAGAACTGGTAGTACTCGGTCTGGCTGATCGGGTCGAACTTGTGGCTGTGGCACTTGGCGCAGCCGATGGTCAGTCCCATCCAGACCTGGAGGGTGGTGTCGGCCCGGTCTTTCACGGCCGCCACGCGGTATTCCTCGTCATCGGTCCCTCCCTCGGTGTTGGTGAGGGTGTTCCGGTGGAATGCGGTGGCCACCTTCTGCTCGATGGAGGATTCAGGCCGCAGATCGCCCGCCAGTTGGTCGAGGGTGAACTCATGGAAAGGGAGATTGCTGTTGAACGAATCGATGACCCAGTCGCGGTACCTCCAGATGGTGCGCAGCGGGTCGCTCCCCAGTCCCTTCGAGTCGGCATAGCGGGCGAGGTCGAGCCAGACCCGGCCCCAGCGCTCGCCGTAGGCGGGGTCGGCCAAAAACCGGTCGACCAGCCGTTCGTAGGCATCGGGGCGGGTGTCTTCGACAAACGCCGCGACCTCGGCAGGGGAGGGGGGCAAGCCCCGCAGGTCGAGACTCAGCCGGCGGACCAGCGAATGCTTGTCGGCAGCCGGATTGGGCTTCAGGCCGAGTGTCTGCAACCGGGCCGAGATCCAGGGATCAATCCCGTTCTGCGACCAGCGGGCATCATACCCCGCGGGCAGCGGGGTCCGTTGGGGTGCGATGAACGACCAGTGCTCGGCATAGGGGGCACCCTGCTCGATCCAGCGGCGGATCAGTTCCAGTTGCGGCGGGGTCAGTTCGCCCGAACCGCCGGGAGGCATCCGCAGTTCGGCATCGGTGGTCGTGAGCCGTTCCCAGAGTTCACTCTCGGCAATTTTGCCGGGGACGATCGCCCGGCTGCCGGTGTCGAGCGTGGCGAGTGCGTCGGGACGGCGATCGAGTCGCAATCCCGCCTTGCGTTCCCCTTCATCGGGCCCGTGGCAGTTGTAGCACGTGCGGGAGAGGATGGGACGGATGTCACGCAGGTAATCGATGGGGGCGGGCTCGGCGGCAGCCAGGGGGGCCACGGCGAGAATCCACAACGCGAGGAAGGCAGGAGCGGTGCGCACGGACGAAAGACCTCAGGGGACCGGCGAAACAACCAACCTTGAGGATACCAGCTTCGGCGGGGGGACGGCGAGGGTCGACGCCGGACGCGCCAATGCGACGTCCCCGCCAAACCCCCTCGATGATCCGGTGTCGAGGCGCTCAGGCCGGGGCACAGCGATAGACCCGCAGGTGCCCGTCGAAGTGGGCGGTGAAGAGATCAAGACCATTCGGGTGCAGATCGAAATCGAACATCTCGCTGGGGGTCTTCAGCAGGTGGAAGAGTTCGACCGATTCGGGCTCCCAGAATCCCAGTTCCTTCGCGACGATTCCCAGCATCGGTCCGCGCGGATGATGCACGGCCCGCCAGAGGGTGGCGTCACGTTCCTCCTTCACCGACTCCTGTCGCACCACCCGCTCACCGGTTTTCCAGTTGAATGTGGTGGCGACCGCCCGGCGATTTCCCGCGGGGGCGTTGGTGACCTTGAAATGCCCCGTTGCGGTCAGCCGGCTGCCATCGCGGTTGAACGCCAGATTCAGGATGCCTCCAAAGGGAACCTTGTCGGCAATCAGGAACGATGTGTCCTGCGCGTCGAACTGCCGCAACAGCTTCCCCTCGGTACCATTCCAGTGGTGAATGTTCCCCGAGATGTCGCCACTGACCAACTCGCGGGTCCCGGGCACAAACTGCACACAGAAGACCTGCTGGGGATGCCCTGCCAGTTCGCCGACCTGCTCCCCCGTGGCCGAAGACCAAATCTTGACGAGGCGATCATTTCCGCCGGTGGCGATCCAGGCACCGTCGCCACTCACCGCCAGGGCCCGCAGCCAGCCTTCATGGGCGGTGATTGTGCGGAGGGGTTGCGGGCTGGCCGCGGAGGTCTCCCATGCAATCCACCGACCATCGTAGCTGCCCGAGTAAAGCGTCGCTCCGTCGGGCGAAAACCCCACCGATGAGACCCAGTTGGTGTGGGCCGCGAGGGGCACTTTGTTGCCACTGGCAATCTCCCACCGCTGCACTGTGTGATCGGTCGAACCGGCGCCGACAAATCGGCCGGTGGGGTCGACCCGGCAACACAAGAGACGCCCGGTGTGAGCCCAATCCTGGGTCAGGTGGGCTGCCCGGGGATCGAACCGCACCTCAGGTTTCGCCGCCGCATCGTTGGGGATGGGAAGGGTCATGCCAGCACCTCCTCGATCGGTCCGTAAGCCGGGTCGGCAATCGGGAAGGAGCGCCCCCCGATCCGGAATTCACCCGATGAATTGATTCCCACGGCCCGGAGATAGGTGTGGAACAGGTGCCGGTGGTCGACCTTGCGATCGGTCACCTCGATTCCCTTCGCATCGGTCTTTCCAATCACAGCACCGTGTTGGATGCCGCAGCCGGCCATCGCGATCGACCACGCCGCCGGGTAGTGATCGCGCCCATAACCCGGGTTGATCTTTGGGGTCCGGCCAAATTCAGTCATGACAATCACCAGGGTCCGCGACAGCAGTCCCCGCTCGGAGAGATCGTCGAGGAAGTGGGCGAACGGCCGGTCGATGTCGGCCATGTAGTGCAGGTGGAACTCAAAGTTGTTGTGATGAAAGTCCCAGCCGTCATGACTGACCTCGATGAACGGCACCTCCTGCTCGACCAACCGACGAGCCAGCAGCAGTTGCTTGCCAAACTCGGTCTGACCGTAGCTGTCACGGATCGGGGCGGGTTCGTTCGCAATGTCGAACAGTTCGCGGCGTTCCATCAGTCGGCGTGCCTGTTCGAAGGTCTGGGTGTAAGCGTCAATCTCGGCCGACTGCACCCGCCGACGATGGCGGTCGTTGGCGAACCGACGCCAGTCGTGACGGCGATTGTCGGCCTCGACGGTGAGTCCCTCGGGAAGCCGACTGTGCACAATCCCCCCGGCTTCAGCCCCCACGGAGACACTTGCGTAGCCCGGGCCGAGATACGACGCGTTGCGTCCCCGTCCCCCCACTCCCGCAACCATCGTCCGAATGTGACCGGGCAGGGAAAACTCGGGACGCTCCAATCCCTTCGCGACCACCGCCCCCAACTCGGGATACTCCGTCGCCGTCCGGGTCTGCCGTCCCGCCCGCACGATGTTTTTTGCCAGGCCATGATCATCGAGATCAGTACTGACACTGCGAATCAAGGCCATCCTGTGGAGATGCCGGGAGGTGTGCGGCATCAACTCGGAGATCTGAATCCCCGGAACCGAGGTTGAGATCGCCCGAAAGGGTCCTCCGGTCTCGAGGTCCGGCTTGGGATCCCACGACTCGAACTGACTGACTCCCCCATCCAGGAAGATCACAACGACCGACTTCCCCTGCCGTGAGAGTTCCGCAGCCCCGGCGGGTTCGGCCAGAAGGCTGATTCCCGTCAGGCCTCCCACCGCTCCCAGGGTTTCCCCCAGGAACTGACGCCGCCCCAGCGCATGCTGCGGTGCCCGACACTGGGGGGGAGAATGTGAATTCATCGTGGGACTCCGAAAGGTGTCTCTGTGCGATGGGAGAAACGGTTCATTGCGGATTGAGGTCAGGGGACAAACCGGAATTCCGTGCTGGTGAGCAAACCCCAGATCAACTCCTGAACCAGCGCCGTGCGATCGGGAGGCTGAGGAACCGAGGAAAGTTGCGTCAGCCCATTCGCCAGGTGCTCCCGTTCTTCCCGATCCGGGGGACGGGCGAAGACCGCCCGGTAAAGTTCCTCGGCCAGTTCTCCCGCATCGGCTTGCGATTGCAGCCGGTGCGTCAGGGTACCCTCGACCGGATTGAGCCACGCCAGGAACCCCGGACTGTTCTGCAGCAACAGAGCCTGATCGGTCGTGGAGAAAAAGCCATCCTGTGGTGTTCCTGCCGGAGCGCCAAACCGCTCCGCCACATCGTCCTCGGCATTCCACACCTGGTCGGCCACCGCGAGCTCGATCGTCTTCCGCAGCTCGGGTTGCTGTGCGAGATCGACTGCCTGACCCGGGTTGGCCGACATCCACTCGGCCACGATCTTGGCCCGAATTGGCCGATCCAGCCCCAGGCTGCTGAAGAACGATCCCGCCAATTGCTCGGGTGACAAACCCCGGATCCCCCGCAGCGCAAAACCCCGCCGCCAACTCTCCACCAGCCCGGCTTCCTGGAGACGCAGCCGCTCGTGTCGTTCGGCCACCGCATTGGCGTCGCCCGTCGCCGGGTTCCGCTGTGCCTCGTCACGCAGTTCCAGCCATTCCTTGAGTTGGGTCCAGCGCTGCTGCTTGAGAACCAGATCGCTCTGGGCATCAGCCAGTGCCTGTTGCCGCGAGTGGATCCGCCGTTGAACCCCGCGGGCTTCGACAACAAATTCCCCCAAGGCGAGCCGGCGGTTGGAGAGGGCGACCACCCGGCTGCGCAGATCGGCAACCCGGTCATTGCCCCGCCTGAGTTGCTTCTGATGGTGCTCCAGTGCCTGGTCGATTCCCCCCAGCGCCTCCATCGCCGCGGCCAGCCGCGCGTTCAACCCCTCCCGCGACCTGGCCAGTTCCTGATCCTCCGGAGCGAGTTGGACCGCCTTGTCGGCCTCGGTCAGGGCTCCCTTGAGCGAGTCGATCAACACCTGCTGTTTCTGTTTCCGGGCCTCGGCCTCGGACAGCGGGGTTTGCAACTGGTCCCGTTCGGCACGCTGTTTCTGAAGTTCTTCCCGAGTCGTGCGAATCTCGGCCTGGACTCGGTCGACCTGGGCTTGAGCACGATCGAGATCCTCCCGGGCCCGGGACAACTCTTCAGAAAGTGTCGCCTGCGGCTGCGCCAGCGCGGCCAGTTGCCGCTCGAAAGAATCCAGCTCCGCCGACAGGGTGGCCACACCCCCCGCCGGTCCCCCCCAGCTCCCCAGGTCGGGTGGAAAGAGCGAACGCTGGTAGGTCTGGGACAGCACCACCTCCCGCACGAAGGCCCGCAGGTCGTACCCCTGGGCCACCAGTTCGTCCGACAGTTGCCGCAGCAACGTGGCCGAGACGGGAGAATTGCCAGCATGGTGCAGGTCGACAGGGTGCACGACGCCGGTCCCCAGCAGATGGCTCCAGAGACGGTTGGCCAGGTTGCGATTGAACGCCTGGTTCTCGGGATGTGTCGCCAGCACGGCCAATTGCTGCCGACGGCTGTACCGTGGAATGGCTCTTTGATCTTTGGCGGGGGGAATGAGGTAGGCGTCGGCATCGTCAACGGCCCCCGGTTCGGCATCCATCGCCACGGCCATCGGCAGCACCGGCCTGGCGGTGGTCTTCCCCCGGGCCGGATGGAACACCGAGGCAAACTCCAGTTCGCCCTCGGCCTTCTCTCCCAGCAGCGCGCGCTTGCCACGCTGCTCATCCGTGAAGAGGTAGGTCCGGTTCACAAACGAGAGGATGCCGAAGAATTCGCTCTGCTCGTAGTCGCTCACCACGGGATGGTCGTGGCATTGGGCGCACTGCACATCGCGGCCAAAGAAAATCCGGCCGACATCGCGCACCATGAGATTGGGTTCCGCCAGTCGATTCAGGAAGAAACTCGCCGCGGGACGCAGGGTCTCACCCGATCCGTCGGCCGCAAGAATCTCAAGACAGAGTTCGTTGAGGGGACGTTTTTGTTCGAGCCAGTTCTTCAGCCAGCCTCGGAATTCGAGCGTCGTGATCTTTTCGTCGGCTCGCCGTTCCGAGAACTGTACTTCCAGCACCCGGGCCCACTGCCTGGAAAAATCATCCCGGGCCAGCAGGTCGTCGACCAGTTCGCGCCAGGCAGACTGCCGATCGCCTCCCACCTGCTGGAGACGCTGCTGATGGTGCGCCTGCTCTTCGGGAGTCGGTCCCCGGCCAATCAGGTCGAGCGAGACCCGCCGGTGCAGGTCCCACTCGTTGGCGAGTGGAATCTCGGGGCCCCGGTAGAAGTCGGCCACCGCGCGGTCGATGCGCTGCGACAACGGTACTGCGGTCGGTGTGGCGGCGGCCGGTTCTGCGGCTCGCCCGGGGTGCGGAGTTGCCCCAATCAGCCCGAGCACGAGCCCAAGGCAGGCGATCCATCGAACGATGGAGACTGGTCGGCCGCAATGGAAAGCAGTCACGTGCGGAGAACCTGGACAGAGACTGGTGAACACGCAGAAAGGGACCCCTGAGGATAGCACCCCGGGTTGGCCTCGGACAAACAATTTCGGCTCAGTTTTGATCGGTGCGAGTGCTGGGTCGCAGGCTGCAGGGGTTGTTCGGCACAGAAGACGCGTGGCATGGCCGATCCGAGGGCCATTCATCGCTTTTTTCGATCAATCGTGAGGCAGAATCAGCTTTGACTGAGGATGATTCGCAAAGCCCCAGTCGGTGGAGCGGTAGGCAATGGCCAGTTCGGGAGTTTCCTGACGGCTCCCCCCGGCTGCCAGGCCCTGCATGCAACGGTCGAGGATGCCGGTGGTGAGGAGGGTGCGCTCGATGGGATAGACCGCCTCTCCCTGTCGAATCGTCGCCTCGAACGCTTCGAGCAGGTACGAGAAGTGGCCGAAGACCCCCCAGTCCTGCAGTTTGAACCAGCAGGCGCGCGGTTTTGATTCTCCCCGCAGCCGACAGGCGAACGAAAATCCTCCCGACAGACCGGCTGCCATGACGACAGCCGATTTCAGTCCGTCCCGGTGATCGAGCAGGTAGGCGGCCGGTTGCGAGCGGGGATTATCGTACTCCACGGTCAGGGGATCCCACGTGGTGGCGTTTTTGTTCCCCGGAAGCATTCGCAAAGCCGCGGCGAACAGCTCGCTCGACCAGCGCCCCGCCCGCTCGGTTTCGCGGATCTGCGGTCCGAGCGCGACCTCCACCGCACTCACACCCGCTTCTCCCCCCCGCCGGCGTTCGAGCATGCACTCGTGGGCTTCGAGGGCATGGAAGCCATAGTCCTCGAGGGGGCCGTAACCAATCGTCAGAGCCTCTTCAATCGCGCAATCACGCGGCAGCTCCAGCACCGGCAATCGCCACGTGAGTGGAAGCGACGAGCCGGCGAGCAGGGGAAACCTGCGTTCGCGCGCCGTATCAACCATCGCCTGTGCATCGGCCCAGCGATACGAGAGATGCTTGTCATTGAAATACGGAACGACCTGCCGGCACCGGTCGAACGTGGCCACAGTCTCATCGAAGAACCGCCGGCGCGGATACATCTTCTGCTGCGTCTCGGGGGTCAGGGGATAATTGCCATGTTCGGCAATCCCCAGCACACCCCGGACCTGGACGCGATCAGTCCCGAGGGTGATCGCCTCGTCGATCGACCGGCAGAGCCGGACGTCATGCTTCTCGGCCAGCGACCGGCTGATGTCATGCTCGTGGTTTTGCTCGACATACATGGACACAAGTTTGAGTGCCGGTCGGGGAGCCTCATTGTTCCGCTGATAGCCTTCGAGAATTTTCGAAACGATCACGTCGGCATGGCTGACCGGGTAATACGACGTGATGAGGGCCGCCACCGGCAACGGATCGACACGAGGCTCCGCCGCTGCTGCCCGGGAAACCCAGTTGGCGAACGTCCCTCCGGCCAGGGTGTGGGCCGACTGCTGGAGAAAGTCACGGCGACTTGGTGAAGGCATCATGGTTCATCTCGTCGTGGGGAAGGGGACCGATGTGTGCGGAAGAAGATCATCCCATGCCAAGGGAACCTGCCCATTGGCTGACTCGGCCAACCGCTCTGATTGGCAACCCCAGGCCCCGTGAACCAGAGCACTGAGTATCTGCGCCAGAGAACCCGAGCCAGAGAACCTGAAAAGGTACGGCGAGGCCAAGGGGGCGTGAAAGGGACCGCACCGACAAACAGGGGAAGTCGATCCGTCTGGGATTTCGCACGTTGACTGTCTGGACACAGGTCTCCAGAATCGGGAGCGATGTCGTCCGTCGAATGTTGCAGACCCCGGCAAGTCGAGGCGTTGTGGATCCTTCCAGGTTCAGTTCTCAGTCGCCAGGTCGCCTCATTCCCGCCTCGGGGGGCTTGTCCGCATTTGTGCCACATCCCCTCCCCCCGCATGACTGGGAGCTTTCGCAAGAGATCTGGCCGTTGCTGAATGAGGCAACGAATCGACTGTTTTTGCTGGAAGGGATTGGCCGGACGTTGCCCAATCCCCTGATGTTGCTGGGGCCACTGATCCGGCGCGAGTCGATCTTGTCCTCGCGGATCGAAGGAACTTACGCCACCCCCCGGCAGTTGTTGTTGTTCGAACTGCATCCGGTCGAACCGCGTGATCATAATGATCCGGAAAGTGACTGGGAGGAAGTGGCCAACTACGTGGAGGCATTTCGTTACAGTCTGGAATCACAACTCCCCCTGTCATTGCGGCTGATTCGGGACTGGCATCGGATCCTGATGGACGGTGTGCGCGGGAAGGATCGCACGCCCGGCGAGTTTCGTCGAACACAGGTCGGCATTGGCAATCCGCACAAGCCTCGTTTTGTGCCACCGCCCCCCCAGGAAATTGCCGAGTGCCTGGATCGTTTTGAAAAGTACATCAATTCATCCACACCCCGTTTCCCTCCCCTCATTGATTGTTTTCTGGCCCACTATCAATTCGAAACAATTCATCCATTTCTCGACGGGAATGGACGCGTGGGCCGGTTGCTGCTTTCGACCATGATTCAGATCAAGTCGGGTCTGACCAAGCCGTGGTTGCATTTGAGTGGGTATTTCGATCGGCATCGACAACTTTATGTGGACCGATTGTTCGCTGTGAGTGCCGAAAATGACTGGGAGGGATGGATTCGACTCTGTCTGCAGGCGACTGTCTCCCAGGCAGGCGAAACGATCGAGCGGTGCCAGAATCTCCAGGGGGCGTATCGGGACTTTCTGGAACTATTGAAGGGAGCGAAAGGTTCCATTCGTCTCGCGGCCATCGTCGATGACCTCTTCAGTTCCCCGCTGGTTGAACCCCGAGCACTGACGCGTCGACTGAACGTCACTTATCCGACGGCTCAGAAGGATGTCGACCGCCTGTGCGAATTGGGCATTCTGGAGCCGCTTCCAGGTACTGAGTTCAAAACCTACTGGTCGCGCCGGGTCTTCGAGATCGCCTATGCCGGGGTGGAGCCATCGCCGACCGATCTGAACGACACCCCCAATCCTTTCGATTCTCCCACTCCACCATCCGCGGCCGAGTGAACGCGCCCAAGGGACCGTCTCACGCCTGCCACGCAACGGGGGGCTCCCGCTTCGGAAAACTCGCGACACCGGAAAATCGAACAGACGACGAATTGAGCAGCCGGTTCCCGTCGTGGAGGGCCAACCGCTTGAAATCGGCAATTTTGGAAGTTGCCTAAGTCATTGAGAATCAATGACTTGAGTGTGGAATTTGAAAATCGACTTTAAAGCCTGTCCCCCCCTTTCAAGGTTTCTTTAAGAGGCCACCTGCGAGACCGAAGTTGCCCCGGAGAGAGTCGGCCACCGTTGAATCGTGTTTGGTTCTCGAGAGCGCGGGGTCGACACATCGACGAGCGTCGATGCCAGTCCCGGCTTCCGTTTTGGTTTAATAGAGCGCACTCGCTGCACCCATCGACCACCGTCGATGGGTGTTGGGGCAAAGCCGGCGTAGAACGCTTTTCATGGTCGCGGGGGACTTCTGGCTGTTTTTGGGTGAGGCATTTCCCCCCCTTCCAATCGGCCCCGCCACGTTTGGTTTTATAAAGCGGAGGCGTCCATCGCATCGACGGCTGTTGATGTGATGGGCTGACCATGCGCTTCGGAACATTCCCGGCATTCACCAGAGCACCTCTCACCACCACAATTGAGCAAACTGATTTCATGGCTGGGTGCCAGTTCCCCGAAGTTTGGTTTGAGCGAGCGGAGTCCGTGGACGCATCGACGACCATGAATGGGATGGATCCACAAACCGATGGGTGCTCTGTTCCCCGCATTGCGACGGCGTCGCGCCCGAATTCCGGCCAAGCCGTTCCGCCCTCCCCATCTGGTTCCACCACCTCGGGATTGATCCAGCGATTGTTGAGTCCCATCCCCCCGATTTTATCACGACCCCCGACGACGGGCCGAACCGCGTGTCGCGATCTGGAAAACAGACCAGGTGTCGCCCCTCACGGAGACAACCGCACGACCTGCCAACCCAAGTCGATCGACTCTCCGAGTCGATGTCGCACGACGTCCCCCCCA
>DNUF01000142.1:46746-51899 GCA_003508595.1 Planctomycetaceae bacterium | reverse complement strand
GGATGGGGTGTGCCTGGCTCAACGAGAAAAGGGCCGGGATGCGAGTGGGGGGGGGGAAGAAATGGAAATGGGCCGGAGTTTGGCAAAAACTCCGGCCCGTTCCCTGGATGTCGCGGCACGACGGAGAGGTCACTATGGTGACCCCGGTCTGGTTTACTTGAGCTTGCCGCGGAGATATTCGACGGCATCCGCCAGTGACTGGGCAATCCCTTCGGGCTTCTTCCCACCCGCCTGGGCGAGATCGGGGCGTCCGCCACCTCCCCCACCGACCGCCTTGGCTGAGGCCTTGACCCAGTCGACGGCGTTGATTCCCCGGTCGATGAGTTCCTTGCCCACGGCTGCCACAAGCAGCACCTTGCCTTCACTGCCGGAAGCCAGCAGAACGGCCAGTGGCGAGGCCTTGCGGCGGAGTTGGTCAATCTGGGCCCGCATGCTGTCGGCATCCCAATCATCGCAACGGTGGGTGATGACCTTCACCCCCTGGATGTCGATGGCGTTGGCGACCAGTTCGTCCACCTGACCGGCCGCTGCCTGGGCGGTGTACTTGGACAGTTCCCGCTTGAGAGTCTTGACCTCTTCGAGCAGCGATTCGACCCGTTGAGGAAGGTCTTCCACGCGGGGGGCCTTCACCTGCTGGGCGATGTTGAGCAGCAGTGATTCATCCTCGCGGACCTTCTGCAGGGCCCGTACGCCGGTGAGGGCGGTGATGCGCCGCGTCCCCGCGGCGACCGATTCCTCGGCGATGATCTTGCACAAGCCCACCTGGCCGGTGTTGGAGAGGTGTGTGCCGCCGCACAGTTCGCGGCTGAAATTCCCCATGGTGACAACGCGGACCTCATCCGCATATTTCTCGCCGAAGAGGGCGGTGGCCCCCGATTGCCGGGCCTGTTCGAGATTCATCAGGGTGGTGGTGACGGCCGCCCCCTCATTGACCCGGGCGTTGATTTCCCGTTCGATCTCGGCCAGCGATTCGCGGGGTATGGCCTTGGGCTGGGTGAAGTCGAACCGCAACAGGTCATTCTCAACACGTGAACCACGCTGGGTGGCGTGGCTGCCGAGGGTCTTCTGCAGGGCATGGTGCAGCAGGTGAGTGGCCGAGTGGGCCCGTCGAATTCCGTTGCGTCGTTCGAGATCGACCTTGGCCGTGAGCTTCATGCCGGTTCGAAGCGCTCCCCGGCGGAGATGTCCGATGTGAACGAAAAACCCGGCCTGCTTCTGGGTATCGGTCACTTCAAACAGGCACTCGGGTGATTCGAGGGTTCCCGTATCACCCACCTGGCCCCCCGACTCACCGTAGAAGGGGGTCTTGTCGATCACGACGACAATGGGCTGCTGATGGCCCACCTCGCGGAGCTCGGGAACAAGCCGTTCCTCCGCCACGATGCCGATGACCTCGGCCGAGGCTTCGGTCGCCTCGTATCCCAGGAAAGTCGTGGACGCACTCCCCTCTCGAAGCGCGTCGAGAGGGCCCGCCTTCATCACCGAGTCGGCGAAGGCACCGCGACCACTCTTTTCCTGGTGTTCGGCCATCCGTGTCTGGAACTCGGCCCGATCGACCCGCAGGTTGTTCTGGGCAGCGAACGCCTCGGTCAGTTCGACGAGGAACCCGTCGGTCTGGTGGAGGTCGAAGGCGTCAGCTCCACTGATGCTGTCGCGTCCCTGTCGGCGGGCCGCGTCGACACAGCGCTCGAGCTTGCGCAGGCCCCGCTCGATGGTGCCGAGGAACTGTTCCTCTTCGGCCTTGATCGTCATCTGGACCCGCTCAACAGTGGAAGCGAGTTCGGGGTAGGGGGCCTTCATCGCGGTCACCACCGCCGGCACCAACTGGTAGAGGAACGGGGCCCGTTGTCCCAGGAGGAAGCCCTCGAGCACGGCCCGGCGCAGCAATTGGCGAACCACGTAGCCCTGCTTCTCGTTCCCTGGCCCGCACTCTTCGTGGATGCTGAAAGTGACCGCCCGGACGTGGTCGGTGATCCGACGGAGCGGTCGGCCGTGAGGGGCGGCGTAGGCGTAGTTCTTCCCGACGATTTCCCCCGCCGCCACACAGATCGGGCGGAGAATGTCATTCTCAAAATTGCTGTCGACCCCCTGCAGGACGGCCGCGGTTCGCTCCAGTCCCATCCCGGTATCGATGTTGTTCTTGGGGAGTGGCTGGAGGTTGTTGGGAGGCGGACCGACACGATTGAACTGGGTGAAGACGAGGTTCCAGATTTCAACGCTCGATTTGGCTCCAGGGGCGTGATAATAAATCTCGCTGCAGGGGCCACAGACCCCGTCGGGTCCCTGGCTGGGAGCGCTCGCGGGCCAGAAGTTTTCACTCTCCCCCTCGCGGCGGATCTGGCTGGCGGGAAGCCCGATTTCTTTGTGCCAGATGTTGTACGCCTCATCGTCATCCAGGTAGACGGTGATGTTGAGACGGTCCTTGGCGAGTCCCAGCCATTTGGGGGTGGTCAGAAACTCCCACGCCCAGTGGATGGCCTCTTTCTTGAAGTAGTCGCCAAATGAGAAATTCCCCAGCATCTCGAAAAATGTGTGGTGGTACGCGGTGACACCAACGTTGTCGATGTCGCCGGTACGCAGGCATTTCTGGCAGGTGGTTGCCTTGGTGAACTCGAGCTTGCCGATGCCCAGGAACTGGTTCTTGAACTGGTTCATCCCGGCCGGGGTGAACAGCACCGTCGGGTCCCAACGGGGAACCAGCACATCACTGGGCTTGCGCACACACCCCTTGGATTCAAAGAAGGCCAGATACTTTTCACGCAGTTCGTCAGTCTTCATCGGCACTGGGATCCATGCGGGAGGAGCCCGTGGAGGGACTCCCGTTCAAGAGACGGGTTTCGGAGGCCGGATTCTATCGGGGGCCGCGCGGGGTGAAAAGCGGTGTTTGAGCTGCGCCGACGACGGACAGAAAGAAGGGGCACCCAGCGGCATCGATCCGAACATCTTGCAGTCTGGCGACTGGGGGGCGGTGGGGGCCAATCCGTCATGGTTGTGGCCGCCGACCAGGAACGGACGCGGCACCGGTCAATTGGGGGCGACTGTCACTTCACGGGATTCACCCCGTCCACGGGCTTCGGACCAGATCCGCAGGGACACCGGTCCGTTGGCTTCGCGGATTGCCTCGGCAAACTCCCGTGGATTCCGAACCGGGTTGCCATTGAGGTGGGTGATGTAGTCGTCGCGCTGCAGTCCCGATCTGCTGATGGGGGTATTCGGTCCCACTTCCCGCACCAGAACTGAGTCCACCAGTTCCCGCTGTGTCCCCAGTCGCTGAAAATGACGCAGTCGCGACGTCGAGTAGTCAAACGTCAGCCCACGCCAGACATCCCACGTGGGGCGGGTCGCGATGATTCCCTCATCGTCAATCGCGGGCCATTTGCCAAGCCGCAAAGTCGTGTTGAATCGACGTTCCTCGTCAGGCCGAAATCCCTCAACTTCGATGGTTGCGAGGGGGCCAGCCAGGCCCACCACGCGCATCAGGTCTCCCTTGGATTCAATCGACTCGCCATTGATCTTGAGAATCAGGTCTCCTGCCCGCAACTTTCGATAAGCGGGGAGATAAGGTTCGGGATCACGAAAGATCCGGGCGGCACCTCCCTGGCCGATGGCGGCCGCCATTCCGCGCAATTGGGGGTCGCGGGACACCAGCACATCTTCGGGCATCACCCCGAGGAAGCCATATTCCACTTCTTTTCCCTGACGCAGCGTTTCGATCACACGCAGCATCGGTTCGTCAAGCCGAATCGCAAATCCCGACGCCCGCTCGTAGCCTGAAATCGCGGCCAGAGATGTCGTCAATCCGATCAATTCCCCCTTGAGATTCAGCAATGCTCCTCCGCTGGTCCCCAACTCGAGACGGGTGTCGACCTGCAGCAGAATTCCCAGGTGGTAAAGAGTTTCCTTGAGCTGGCGTTCGGAAACCGGTGTGCCCCGCTCGTAGGGAAGTCGTCGTGCGATGTTCCCGATGATGCCCCACGAGGCACTGGCCAAGCCATCACGGGCGATGGCATACGGATTGCCGAGGGCCACAACGAGTTGCCCCCTCCGGACCGGCGTGGCTGGTGCGAGCGGGATCGTCGGGAGATCGGACCCTGCCACCTTGATGACAGCCAGATCGCTCCGGGGGTCAGCCGCGAGGATGCGTCCCTCTTCGATCCGTCGGTCCGAGAATCGAACAAATAGCCTGGGGGAGGGGGCGGCAGCTTCGGCAATTCCTCCCACGGTCGCGACCCCACGCACGAGGTGATAATTCGTCAGGATCAGGCCGGACGAGTCGATGGTCACTCCTGCCCCGAATTCACTGGGAGCGAACTGTGGATCGACCGGATCGAGGGTTTCTGAAAGGTCGTCCATCCGGCGCCGGACGTTGAGGTTGCCCGGAAACGGGGACTGGATCGCTGGAGCGCCCCGTTCCCGAGTCAGGGCGACGACCGCGGGACTCGCCTTATCGATGATTGCAACAAAGGTCTCTTCAAGGGCCGCTGCAGCGGCCAGTCCATCCTGTGCCGGGGCCTGACTCGCCATATCGAGACAAACCAGTCCGGCCAGCAAAGGCAGGAGCAGGCGGGAGGGGATGCAGCCGAACTTTGAGAGAACCGGCATTCTTGAATGCAACGGCATTGTGGAACAGTACATCACCGATCTGGAGCCCATGACCACAGGCTGGAATGTTCGATCGGAATGTAAACTGTGCACTGGCCGGACCCGGTGAAAAGGGGGATGGCAGGATCGTCCGGGCCTCATCCACCGCTGGCGGGAGTGGCTGGTCAGGGGCGGACGACCTGGTTCGCTGGTGTATTCTTTTTGGCGACGTTGGTGCCTGTCAACCACACAAGCCTTCAACAACACCATCCATGGGCCACGAATCGGACCGGGAAAAACCAGCTTGTGGCCGTTTTTGTGGCCGCCTTATGGCACGATCGGCCAAGCCCCGGCTCCAGCGGGGATCGTGTCGGAATCGATGAGGGATTGGTGTGGTCCACTCCGGAATTGCGGAATCAAAAAACACCCCGGCCCATGGTGGTGGGGCCGGGGTGTCTGGGATGAGGTGTCGACAGAAAATCGTTCCAGTTACTCTTCCGGCTCTTCGTCTTCTTCGGGGTCCGGGGTTCCTTCGCCCGCCTCTCCGGTGTGACTGTTGCGGGCGGCCTTCA
>DNUF01000142.1:46158-46541 GCA_003508595.1 Planctomycetaceae bacterium | reverse complement strand
CCTTCACCTTTTCGAGCAGTTCGTCGAGGATGTGGGGATTCTCCTTGAGGAAAACACGCGCCTTGTCACGTCCCTGGCCAAGCTTGACCTCACCGTAAGAGAGCCAGGATCCGGTGCGGTCGATGATCCGGTCCTCAATCGCCAGGTCGATCACGTCCCCTTCGAGACTGATCCCTTCTTCGGCCAGCATGTCGAACTCCGCCTGGCGAAATGGTGGAGCAATCTTGTTCTTCACGATCTTGACCCGCATCCGGATCCCGATCGTATTTTCACCCTCCTTCAGGGTGCTGATCTTGCGTACATCGATGCGGACCGAGCTGTAAAACTTGAGCGCCCGGCCACCAGGTGTTGTCTCGGGGCTGCCAAACATCACCCCGATCTTC
>DNUF01000142.1:31419-45877 GCA_003508595.1 Planctomycetaceae bacterium | reverse complement strand
TTTCGCATCGCCTGACTCATCATGCGGGCCTGCAGGCCCACATGCGAATCGCCAATGTCTCCGTCGAGCTCGGCCTTCGGAACCAGGGCCGCCACCGAGTCGATCACAATGCAGTCAACAGCATTCGACTTGATCAGCATTTCGGCGATCTGCAGCGCTTCCTCGCCGTAGGATGGCTGGCTGACCAACAGGTCTTCGAGGTCAACCCCCAGACGCTTCGCCCAAGCGGGGTCGAGTGCGTGCTCGGCATCGATGAACGCCGCAATTCCTCCCGCCTTTTGCGCATTCGCAAGGACATGCAATGCCAGCGTCGTCTTGCCGCTCGACTCAGGACCGAACATCTCAATGATGCGTCCGCGAGGCAGGCCAATTCCTCCCAGGGCAAGATCCAGCGACAGGGCACCGCTGGGAATACCCGTGATCGCGTGCGTATTTGCGGCATCCGACAGCCGCATGATCGATCCCTTGCCGAATGCTTTCTCAATCTGCCCGACCGCGTTTTCGAGCATCTTCGCTTCGGCGTTTTCCGCAGCCTTGCTTGCTTTGCCAGGTTTGGCAGCCTTCGCACACATTCTTGCGTCCTCCTGTTTTCTGCGTCTCGTCGGGTAGTATTGCGAACAGCTTGAACTGATGCACTAGTGTAACGGCGTTACCTAAAAGGACAAGGGGAAAAACCAAAAGTTTTGCGGGGTTCGGGTCAATCCTCCCCAGTGATTGAAAAAGCCTCTGAAAATAGCGGCCAAGCAGTCTTCTTCACCGGCCGGAAACTGCTCCCAGAACCACTTCACGGCCTGGTTTTGACCTTCTGGCGGGTCCCCCCGTAATCGACATCGGTTCCTGTCCGTTCGGTGCGAACACCACTGTGACCACCATCTCGACCATCGCCGTTCCTCGTTATTCTTACTCTGTCGTTTCGGCTGTCCATCGCCATTTCGTTCCGTTCCCGTCCCGCTGGCCGACGGTCCCCCTTGGAAATGGACTCAAGCCAACTCCGATTCCCCCTTTCTGCTGCCGCATTGGATGCCTGATCCCGCAAGTCCCTGGCCTGACTACGCCTGTGCCATCGTGCTCTCCCCCGACGGCTCGATCTGGTTCGAAGATCGCCCCCCGACGGCCCGACACGCCGCCGGGATGTTGACCTGCTTCGGCGGTCGACGCGAGACCGGGGAGTCACCTGTGGACTGCCTCCGCCGTGAATTGCGAGAGGAGCTCGATTGGGAACCTGAAGTGCTTCAAAAAATGGTCGAATTGTGGGTTGCTCAACAGCCGATGGCCTGGTTCTATCTGGCCAGTCCAGCGGTGACCGCCGGTGATCTCAACCCTCGCGTGGCCCCGGCACGGCTCGTTTCCCGACATCACCTCGCCCAGCAGCCCGTCAGCCCGTGGCATCGTGCTGTGCTTGACGCCTGGCAACAGGGAGTCCCGCGGGTCGACTGGAATTCCCCGGGGCATCCGGTGTCATCCCCACCATGACACCCCTCCGCCGTCATCGGTACCATGTCTCACGCCCGCAACTGTGCGGGCGCAGACAGTCGGGAGCGGGACAGATAGAGTGCTGACTGACGCCCGGAGGGGTTTTGAAGTGCTCTTTGTTTTTTCCAGGTGAGACGCCATGCGGATTGCCGGTGTGCAGATGGATGTGGTGTTCCAGGACCCCCAGCGCAACCTGGCGAGAATCGCCAGTGGGCTGGCTGAGACTGCGAAAAATGGTGCTGCACTGACGGTTTTTCCCGAGTGTGCCGTCCCGGGCTATTGCTTCAGCAGCCTGGCCGAAGCACTTCCGTTTGCCGAAACGATTCCCGGACCGGCGACCGAGTCGGTCACCCGTGTCTGCCGCGAGTTGGGAACCCATGCCCTGTTCGGGATGCTCGAGCGAGATGGCGCGCGGGTCTTCAACGCGGCTGTCCTGGTGGGGCCTTCGGGAGTCATCGGAAGTTACCGCAAAGTGCACCTCCCCTATTTGGGGATCGATATGTTCACGTCTTACGGTGACCGGCCGTTTGCCGTACATTCGGCGGCTGACCTCAAGGTTGGCATGTTGATCTGTTACGACGCCGCCTTCCCCGAGGCGACCCGTTCGCTGGCCCTGCAGGGGGCCGACCTGATCGCCCTTCCGACCAACTGGCCTCCAGGGGCCGAGTGCACCGCCTGCAGCGTGATCAATGCCCGGGCTCTCGAAAACGCGGTCTATTTCATTGCCGTCAACCGTGTGGGGACCGAGCGCGGATTCCCTTTTATCGGGATGAGCAAGATTTGTGACACCAATGGCCAGACTCTGGCGGAGTCGAAAACGACCGACGAAGACATTCTGTATGCTGACCTCGACCTCGCCCGCTCCCGCAGGAAGCACATCATCCGGGTTCCCGGCAAGCACGAAATCGACCGGATCGCGGACCGTCGGCCGGAAATGTACGGCCTGTTGACCCAGCCACATTCGTTGACCTCACCCGGTCGGCCGGTCCGGCCCCACTGAGTCAGCGTGCCGGGTCGTGTTCGGGCCCGAAATCTGCCGTCGGGCGGACGGGGTGCTGGACGGAAATCGACTGGCATGGGAGAATTGGTCAATCTGTGGTTGGAGATCTCAACGCGAGGAGTGGTGGTGATGACTGACATGTCTGGCGTGCGATGGCTGACTCGTGGTGTGTCGCGGGTGTTCCTGAGTCTGGCGCTGCTTCTGGGGGGGCTGGGGTGGGCGAGCTCCACGGGGGTTGTGGCATGTCCCTTTTGCGCCGCTCCATCGCTGACGCTGGCCGAGCAGTTGGCCAAGTCCGATGCGGGAGTTCTTGTGCAGTGGGTGGGGGCCGAAAAGCCAACCAAGGAATCGATTGGCTCGACCACCTACGCCATCGTCGAGATTGCCCGCCAACCGGGAAAGACAGCGGAGGCTGCCGTCAAAAAGTCGAAGTTCGATATCGAGGGAGCTGTCTCCACCGAAAAACCCCAGGGGGTTCCCCCGAAGCTGGAGAAGGGGAAGAAAATCACCCTCGAACGATTTCGCGAGGGGAAAGAGGGAGACCTCTCGCTGCTGTTGGGAAGTCTGACCCCCTCGGGAGTCATCGAATGGGGGAATCCCCTCGAAGTGACCGAGGCGCTCTACCAATACATGATCCAGGCGCCGTCCCCGGAGACCGCTGGGGAGAAGCGTCTCCCCTACTTCCTGAAATTCCTCGAAGCGGCCGATCCAACGATCGCTGGAGACGCCTACCAGGAATTTGCGAACGCCCCCTACAAGGACATCACGACGCTCGCCGAAAAGCTTCCCCGCGAAAAGCTGCGGAAGTGGATTGCCGATCCCAAGACCTCGGCCGGGCGTCTGGGACTGTACGGCCTGATGCTGGGCCTGTGTGGATCCGCAGAGGATGCTGCCGTCATGAAGGCCAAGATTGTCGAGAAGTCGGATGATTATCGACTCGGCATCGACGGTGTGATGGGGGGATACCTGCTGCTGACGGGTGACGAGGGTTTGGAGTTGCTCGAGGAGACCAAGATCAACGACCCGAAGGTCCCGTTCAGCGAAACGTATGCGGCTCGCCAGGCGATCCTGTTCCTGAATTCCTATGGGGCCGGCAAGATTCCGGGCGAACGATTGCGGGTCTCACTGCGAAAGTTGCTGGAAAAACGTCCCGAGATGGCCGACCTCACAATCGGCGATCTTGCCCGGATGAAAGACTGGCAATTGCAGGGACGCCTGATGGAACTGTACGGAGAAGACGCCTTCAACGTTCCCGCCGTCAAACGCTCCATTGTGCGGTTCATGCTGGCGAGCATTCGCGATGTTCCCCAGGGAGGAGGCGAAAAGACTCCTCCGCACGTTGAGTCGGCGAAGCAGCACCTCGACACCCTGCGGAAACGCGATCCCAAGCTGGTGGCCGAGGCCGAGAAATTCTTCTCGCTCGACTGACCCCGCCTCCCCCACGGGACCGTATCCATGAGTACCGTCGCTTCGACCCTGCATCGTCGTGCATCGATCGTTCGATCCCCTGCGGGGCCCTGTCATCAAGGGGACCGTCGCCTGGTGGGACGCCTTTTGCATGATTTCGCCTTAATGGTCGATTTTCGTCGCGGGTCGCTGGTCTGCGTGCCAGGTCTGAGGGGTTGGCTGGTCCTGTTGATCGGCGTTTGGTTGGCGACGAGTCCTGTGGAGTTGCGGGCGTGCCCATTCTGTCCGCAGTCGCTTGCCCCCTCTCTCGGCGAGCAGATGGCGACAGCCCAGGTGGTTGTGATTGCCCGGTGGGCGGAACTCATCCCGGGAGATCAGACCGGCGACAGTGATCACCCGAAGCATACCCGGTTTGAGATCACCCGCGTTCTCAAGAAGCATGCCAAGGGCCCCGACAAGGGCGAATCGGTGGTCGTACCGCTCGAACGTCCCGGCCCCAAGGGAACGCTTGAGTTGTGGTTTGGGGCGGTCAACAACGGCATGCTGCAGTGGACCTATCGCACCACCTGCTCGGGAAGCGTCATCCCCTACCTCGAGAAGGCACCTGCAGGCGATCTTCCCCCCGCCAAACGCCTTCCCTTCTACGCCGGATACCTCGAACACCAGGACGAACTGCTGGCCGAAGATGCATTCCGCGAATTTGCTTCCGCAGAGTTCAGCGAAGTGAAGGGGGCTGCCAGTGCGTTTGATCCGGTTCGCATCCGCGAATGGCTGCAGCAGGAGCGCATTCCCGGAGCCCGCAAGGGACTTTACGGTCTGATGCTCGGATTGTGTGGCGGTCCCGATGACGAGGTGTTTCTTCGCAAGATGATCGAGCCCAATGTCGACGAAGTCCGACTCGGGCTCGATGGCATCATGGGAGGCTATCTGTACCTCACGGCCGGTCAGGGGCTCGACTTCATCCAGAAGACGAAGATCGTTGATCCCGAGGCACCGTTTCCGGAAACCTATGCCGCGATGCAGGCTCTGCGATTTCTCTGGAGCTACGGCAGCGACCGTGTGCCAAGAGAGCAGGTGCTGAAGACGGTTCGAACTCTGGTGGAGCGACCTGCGGTTTGTGACATCGTCGTCAACGATCTCGCCCGCTGGAAAGACTGGAGCGTCCAGGACCGCCTCATGGAGCTCTACGGCACAAAGGAATACAACCTGCCGACGATCAAGCGGGCAATCATCCGCTACCAGTTGGCCAGCCTGCGAGATGTCCCCGAGGGGATTGATCCCGAATCGCTTCCCCATGTGGTGGCGGGACGCAAGTTCGTTGAAGCACTGAGAATGCGGGATCCCAAGCGGGTGGCCGAGGTGGAACGGCTGTTTTTCCCCGAGTGAAGCGGGTCGGTCAGGAGCACCCGGGGTTGCTGAAGCCCCAGGTCCACGCCCGGCCGGCGACAATCTGGCAACCGATCAGGGAGGATCTTCCGATGAGTGTCCATCGAACCGCGTCGACAATCCCGCACGCCTTGGGCGATGTTCCACAGGCCGGCCACCACGCTGCCGTTTCCCATGGCCGAAAGTGTGGACGAATCAACCTGTTTTCCCTCGTTGGCCTCACCCTCGCCGGCTTCGCAGTGGTGTGGACTGTTGTGCCCGGCGTCGGGTGTGAAATCTGCGGACAGCCAACCCTCACACTTGCCGACCGGATAGGGCAGTCCGACCTCGCGGTGCTGGCCCGCTGGGTTTCGGCCCGGGCGGAGAAGGGAAATCAGGGAGCCGTTTCGGTTTTCGAAGTGGTGGATGCCGCTGAGGGATCGTCCGAAGTTGCAGAAGTCGGCAAGACGCTCACCCTGCCGGGTTTTCATGGCGGAGAGAAGGGGGCTTTCAGGCTCCTGACGGCCGACATTGAAGAGGGAAACAGGATCCGCTGGAACGAGCCGCTCGAGATCACTGAAGCTTGCTGGAAATATGCCGTTGAAGCTCCTGATCCCGACACTGAGTGGCACGAACGCCTGGTGTACTACTTCCAGTTCCTGGAGAACCCGGATGTTCTGATCGCCAACGACGCTCATGCCGAGATCGTCAATGCCCCCACCGACGACATCGCCCGGGCGGCGACCGAACTGGGGCCTGATCGCATTCGCCGCTGGCTGCAGTCCCCCAGGACGCCAGCAGTTCGCAAGGGGGCCTATTGGGTGCTGCTGGGGTTCTGTGGTGATGATGGCGATGCCGATCGGCTGGAAGCCGATGTTCAGGCGGAGTCGAAAACCCTCAGGCTTGGTCTCCAGGGGCAGATCTTCGGCTATCTCCAGCTCACGGGAGAGCGGGGCCTTTCCCTGGTGGTTGACCGCTACTTTGCCAGGCCTTCGGATGCCGACGCGACGAACGAACTGGGAGATGCCCTCAAGGCGGTGATCTGGTGCCACAGCAATGGCAATCGTCGGATTCCGGAAACAAGCCTGCAGGCAGCGCTGCGACCGTTGTACACGCATCCCGCCCACGGCGAGTTGGTCATTACCACGCTGGCCCGCTGGAAAGACTGGTCGATGCTGGACGAGCTGGTTCAGAAGTACGGCCAGCCCGGCTTCGAAGCCGCTTCCACCCGCCGTTGTATCGCCCGGTATGTGGCCGCCGCCACACTCGACCGACCGACAGAGAAGAAGGCTCCCGCCCCCCCCCATTTGGCCGAGGCCGAGAAGTCACTCGCCCAATTGAAGCAGCGGGATCCGCAACTCGTGGATGGGGCGATCAAGGCGTTGCAGCGAGAGGCGGAGGAGGCTGCGGCTGCCACGACCGATTGAGCGGGTTGCCGGGAAAAGCCGTCTGACTTGCTGCACCGCCGATACCAGTGGATTTGCAATCCCTCGCAGGGCCCGATTTTCAGTGTGGCAGGGTTCCCTCGCCCGACCCCATTTTGCGTCGGCGGGCCCATTTCTTTTCGATCCCCGAGATCTTCCAGGCCAGCCGGCCAAACAGTCGGGCGATGATAAACAGCGTGGTTGCCGCCAGCGGACCGCCAATCGCAGCCAGTGTGTAGGGACTCCATTGTTCATAACGGGTCGCGAGCAGCGCCAGGGGGATTGTCGAAAGAATCGTCACTGCGAAAAACGACAGCCAGTCGAGCGTATTGTGGAACAATGACCGAACGATTGGCCACGAGCAAAGCATGAAGGGAGAATTCGCCTCCAGGGCCGACATCAGGCAAATCGGATAGAGCAAGCCGAAGATGGCGGTCCCCACGACCAGCCGCGGCGGCCCCTCTTGGGGAACAAATCCTGCGAGAGCCGAGGCGAATACGACTGGTATCGACGCAATCCAGCCCAGGTACACCATCTGGGGCACCCACTCGCGCCAACTCGGTTCGGGCCATTCACGGATCTCCTGCGCCCCGGCGGCCGTCCCTTCCGTGATACACAGAAAGTTTGCGGCGGCGAACGAGATCGACCAGATTCCAATCCAGATCATGGGCAGCACAAAAAATGCCAACACCATTCCGAATCGTCCTGCCCCGTATTGCTTCGACACCACCACGATCGTGGCTGCGACCAGCAGCAGCGCGGTAAAGCCGATTGCCTGGTAGACCCACCGCAGCAGGCTGTGTTGCTGAAATGGAAAGGCGAAGACTCCAGAAAAGAAGGTCCACTCGGGAGGGGTTGGAATCGACTCGGTCCGGACGACGGCCATCTGGTCAAAGACGGACTTCCGGGGGACCCTTGGCGGCGGTTCCCGGGAGCGGACCGGTTCACTTGCGGCGACCTCGTTGCGGGGAGTGCGGGGACGCGTCTTGCGGGTTCCCTCAACCGTCCGTGTGGCCTCAGGGGCAGGGTCCGCCAAACGCGGTGGTGCTGACGGCAGAGGGGGCTCGCCCGTCGGTATCTCAGCCGGGGCAGGGGGGACAGCCGGTACAACAGCCGCAGGCTCCTCAGGAGGTCTTCCCCGTGGGCTGGCGGGGACAAACAGGTCCCCGCCACAATGCGGACATGAGATCTTCTTGGGCCGGTCTTCCAGTCGGGTTCCCACCGGTTGGCCGCAGGTCGGGCAGGCAAGCGATGTGGAGAATCCAGGATAAACCCGGCGCTCGGCTGGCGTTGTGAGTGCGGCTGGGCGGTACGGAGCCTGGGGTTCTTCGGGCAGGGCGATCTGGTAATCGCCGATTTCGTTGGGAGTGCGCTGCCGAATCGTCGGAGTGATGGCCGCCAGGTGAGCCAGCGAAGGGATGTGCACCTCCCGCTCGCAGAACGTGCAGGGCTCGCGGCGGGGAAGTTCTCCCGCTTCGAATTCCAGCAGTTCGTGGCAGGTGGGGCAGGTCAGCCGCACCCGGCGGGACTGTTCGCTCGACACGGTCGTGCATCCAGGATGAGAAATTGTTCCTCGTCGCAGCAACCATTCCGCAGAGTGACCGGGACCGTCAATCCGTCCTTCTCAGGCAAGTTCGATCGGCCATTGCAGTCCAGCCGACATCCCCCCGTCGACGTACAGCACCTGGCCTGTCATGAATTCGGACGCTTTCGAAGCGAGGTAGATCACCGTCCCAATCATGTCTTCTGTCTTTCCGAGGCGACGCAGTGGAGTGTTTGCGTAGCCCCATTCCTGCATCTTGGGAATCGACCACAGCTTGTTGGTCATGTCGGTGAGGATGAACCCCGGGGCGAGAGCGTTGACCCGTACCCCGTGTGGCCCCCATTCCGAGGCCATTCCGCGGGTCATCATGCTGACCCCAGCCTTGCTGATCGCATACGGCAAGACTCCCTTCAGCGGCGCATATGTGTTCAGGGAGTCAATGTTGATGATCGAGCCCTGCCTGCGCTCAATCATTGTCTTCCCCACCGCCTGCGACAGGAAGTACAAACCCCGCAGATTGATGTCGAGGATGCGGTCGTATTCCTCGGCGGTGAAAGTCTCGCTGCGCTTCCGCAGGTTCACCCCGGCGACATTGACCAGGGTATCGATCCGGCCATGCCGTTCGATCACCGTCGGCACCAGTCGTTCGATATCGGGGAGGCTGGCCACATCGCAGACGACGGTGTCGACAGGCCCGGCGGAGCCTGCGATTTCGTTCGCTGTGGCGGTCAGGGTCTCCTGCTCACGCCCGGTGATAATCACCTTGGCTCCACGCCCGGCAAACCCTTCCGCGATCGACCGGCCAATTCCCCGGCTCGCTCCCGACACCAGCACCACCTGACCCGCGACCGAAAACAGTTCATCCGACATCTGTGCACACATCACTCTGCGAGAAACCCCCCAGGCAGATCCCGACCATTGGGAGGCAGAACGAACCTCGAACAGCAGCAAATCATGGCAGGTTCCCCCGTGTGGGGAAAGCGTCCCGTTATGTGAAGAAATAATGAGGGACTCACGGCCCAGGGGGTACAAACCATGCAATTGCGGCTATATTTCTCGCCGACGCTCGTCGGCGGAAAACGCCCCGGCTCCCTGTCCCGTTCCCGTGGTGCACCACGGCCGCAAGCCAATTTGCGACCTGGCGTCGACGTGCTTCAGAAGTTCTCCAAGTTCCCGGCGAAACGTCGACGATTCCGACTGTGTGCTGGCATGGTTGGCGTCCCATTTCCGGTGTTTCTCACTTTGTCTCCTTCATTTCGGGAGTGCCTTGCGCCGTGTCCGCCCCACACCTGGAAGGTCCCGTCTCTCAATTTTCCCCCGCACCCCTCTCTTCGAATGCGCCTGGGGCCGGCGTCTCGACCCGGCTGGTTCCCCTCACTGGACTGAGATTCTTCGCCGCCCTCCACATCTTCGTCTTCCATATCGCCGCGATGCCTTCGATGGAGGAATTGCAGACGATGATGCAGCAGAACTCTCCGGAGGCTGCGGCCGCAAATGCCGAGAAGCGGGCTGAACGCGAGGTGACGGCTTCAGGTGAGGCCATGGCGGCCGCGGCCGTCACAGAGATTTCCCCCCGACTCGAGACTTCGGCATCTTCCGCCGAGACCCTGCCAAGTTCCCCACCTGGTTCCACACAGGAGGAGAAGCCCGCTGCGAACTCTCCCGAAGCGATGGCGGCTGAGATGCAGAATCGGGGCCTCTATGCCGTGCTGCCCAAGCCTCTCTCGCGGTTCCTGCAGCGGGGCTATCTCTCCACGGGCCTCTTCTTCATGCTGTCTGGGTTTGTTCTTGCCTACCTGTATCTGGATCGCGATGGACACCAGATGGTCGGCAACCGCGAGTTTTGGTTGAACCGCGTCGCCCGGCTCTATCCTCTCCATCTGCTGATGCTGTTGTTCCTGATTCCGATGGCGGTCGCGATGCTGTCGTTCATGCCCTCCAACAGCCTTTGGGGAATTCCTGTCAGCAAGCCAGTCTTTGGCTTCCTCACCGGGTTGATGAGCGTCTTCCTCGTCCAGGCGTGGTGCCCCGAGGCGGCCCTCACCTGGAACTTCGCCACCTGGGCTCTCTCGGCGGTTGCCTTCTTCTACCTGGTCTTTCCCGCGGTCGTCCGGTTCCTGCAGCGGCAGTCCCGCACCACACTCTGGATCCTGTTCTGGTTGATGCCGGTGCTGAACCTGATCCCCACGCTGATCTTCCTCTGGAAAGGGGAGGGGGGGCCGGCTGGTTTTGGATTCTGGAGCGAACTCGTGATGCGAACGCCCCTGTTCTGGCTGCCGCATTTCGTCATGGCGATCATCCTCTGCCGACTTTTCCAGATCACCCGCCATGACATGCGGTGGGTACAGCCGGGGGACCGGACTGGCTGGCGTCCGAGCCTTGGGGACCTCGCCGCGCTCGTCATCATCATGGTGTCGATCACCCCTGATGAGGTCTTCTCCCGCTGGTTCGGACTGCAGGGGAAGCCTCCGAATTTCATCCTCCGGCACGGGTTTATGTGCCCGATCTACGCAGTCTTCCTGTACGAACTTGCCCAGAACCGAGGCGTTGTCGCACGCCTGCTGTCACACCCCTGGTGCGAGACGCTGGGAGAGGCAAGCTTTGGAATCTTTATCTTTCAGGGGCCTTTGATCTTCCCGTCCATGATGCTGTTTGGATTGGTGACTCCTGGGCTCAAGTCGATTGTGGAGAAATTCACCGAAGACCCCCAGGGCGTCTCCTCCACGCTCGAGGTGCTGAGGGTCGCCTTCACGGTGCTGATGGTGATTGGGCTGGCCCTCTTGAGTGTCCGATACTTCGAAAAGCCGGTCGCTCGGCGTCTCAAGAAACGCTGGGGATTGTCGTCTGCCGGCGGGTGAGTCCATCGATTGCCTCGGAACTGTCTGGTCTCACGAAAAGAAGGGACCTGCCGAAAAGCAGGTCCCTTCGTGTTCTCAATCACGATTTCATGCGGCCGGAAGAAACTCCACTGGCCGCGGGGCGGTCTCTCAGCGAATCGCCAATGGACGCAGGGCAAAGCCCGCGACCGTCCCCGCCACTTTCGCCGTCGTCGCGACGTAGCAGAATTCGTAGACCTTGTCGCGAGCCAGTCCCTCGAGGTTGTGGAACTCGCCGATGTGCACTCCCTGCTCGATCAGCAGGTACTTGTGCACCGGGATGAACGTATCGCTGCCTGCCGGGGCCGGAGCCACTTCCAGCCCGCTTGTATCCGCTCCAATCAGCATCGCCCCCTTCTGCTCGATCAGGTACTTCGCGGTCTCGAGATTGATTCCCGCGGAGTCGTATTCCTTGAGCGTCTCGACGTCGGCACCGTCTTCGCCCCAGAACTGCAAGGTCCCGGTCCGGAACAACACGACGTCTCCCGGTCGCAGCACGGTTCCCTGCCGTTGGCAGGCGGCGTCGACGTCAGCCGGGGTGATCGCGTAATGCGGCGGCAGTGCCTTCATCTGCTTCAACCCGGCGATATCGAGCATCACACCACGGGCGATGATCGGGGGTATGTTGGCTGCCGAACACTTGCGGATGCCGAAGTTTCCCCCCCAGTCACTCTCCTGGAATCCGTTGTACCAGTGGTTGTCTTCTCCGACGGTGACGTGGCCGAGCCCGTCGATCTGGGTGCCGACATTGTCATTGATGAACAAGGCACAACTGTGCCAGCCTTGTCCTGAGGGATTTTTATCTGGCAGTGTGAAATCGAGATCCTTCTGCCGTTTCACCCCCTCTGGAGAGCGGAACGTGATCACCTCACCAGGGCTGTGCCCAGGCCACTTGAAGCTGTTGCGGCTGTAGTTCACCCCAAGGTCATAGACCTGGCCAGTTTTGGCGAGCTGCAGGGCCCGCGCACGGGTTTGGTCTGTGCTGGTGTTGAGTGCTCCCTTTTCATCCTCAGGCCCCCAGATCCAGCCATATCCCTTTCCTTTGGTCCATCCCGGCCCACTCTCGGCGGCAAGCGCGGGAGACGTCTTCCCGGGCGACAAAGCCAGCCAGGTGGCAGCCGACGAAACTGCGGCAATCAGCAGACCAAGCACGACAGGGCGAATACGACGCATGGGCGAGCCTCAGGGAGGAGGAAAGCAGGCGAAAGGACCGTCTCCGGACTGCCGATTCTTCTGGACCTCGCACAGGAATGCAACAACACCGTCTGTATCTCGTCCTCCGATTCGAGACGCTACCGCAGTCATTCTCTGTCAGTGCCGTTCAGGGCTGGTGCACTGTTCCAGGAAATGCCATCCCGAATCCACCGCCGGGTTTCGTCATGGTGGTGTGTCATGGCGAGGTGAATCACCGAGCGAAACCGTTCGCTGTATTGCAACTACGCGGAATCGCCCCCTCTCTGCAGGCCGTCCCGTACAAGAAGAGGGACGTGCATCCGCAGTTGTGCGGACGTCAAGTGTCATCTGAGGAATGGCACTCGGAGGGTGAAATGAGGACTGCGAGCACTTCTGCGTCGTCAGAAGTTGCCTGGGGCCGCTCACTGCCAACCACCGGGACCGCTATTGTCCCGCGTCCCCGGGAGGTGGAGGAGGGGGCGGGGCGGGTGGCGTTGCAGGCACGTTCGGGTTTGACGGAACTGCCGATGCGGCCGGCGCCGCTGTCTGGTTCTTCGACTCCGACTCCTTCAACCGCGACTCGGCGTACGTCCGCAGTTTCTTCGCGACCTGGTCACGGGGAGCCGACTTGAGCCCCTTGTCCAGTTGGTCCATCGCCTGCTTCGGATAGCCGAGGTACAGGTAGTGATACCCCGCCAGGAACCGCAACGCAGGATCCTCTGGTTTCTCGCGAATGGCCTTCTCGAGCGCACGGATGTGCGTCGTGTAATCGGCCCGCTGGCCGTACAGCTCACGGAAATTCTCGACCACAACGCCCCACTTCTCCTGTGGCAGCATCTGCAAACCCTGCTGGATCGCTCCTGCGGACTGTGAGAATTCTCCCGTCGCCAGCAGCCCCTGGGCCAGCATCATCACCAGCACGCCATTCTCGGGGTCGTCGACCAAGGCATGCTTCCACGAGTAGACGGCACTCTTGTAGTCGCCGTTGCGGAAGTCGGTCTCGCCCCTTTCGGCAAAAACGAGCGAGCTCTCCCGGTCCCCTTCCGCCGCGGGGGGCAAGCCCGCATTGTCTGTCGGAGCCGCCACCCCCTCCGGAGCAGTTGGTGGGGCTGCCGGAGTGACTGGTTCGGGAGGATTGGGGGGGGACGGTCTCGTCACCGGGGTTTCCTGGGCAGTGTCCGGGGTTCGTCCGGTCTCCAGGTCCACCAGTCGTGGCTCTGTGGAGACCGTTCCTGAGGCCGCCAGTGGAAGTGAAAATGTGTCGGTGAGATAGGTCATTGTGTTCTGGTCGGGGTTGTAGTCGTAGACGTAACCCGGCGAATAAAGAGTTGGTCCAGCCGGCGTCGACCATGCGTTCCAGTCCCACGAGTTCAGCCCATAGCTGAACAACCAGGGCCACCCACAGTGGAACCACCCCAGCCCCACGCTTCCCAGCCCGAGCCCGCAATAACTCGGAACCCAGGCTGTGTTCGTCCAGCAGGGGGAGGCATACCAGGCCGAGTTGCCATACCAGCTGCTTCCCCAGTTCCAGCCGAGGGTTCCATACGGAGCGTACGCCCCGTACCAGCCCAGTGGTGCCCCCCATCCCCAGGATGAATATGCATAGGGCCAGCCCCAGCCGGTTCCCCACCCGAGGCCCCATCCCCAACCTCCACCCCATCCCCAGCCTCCCCAGAGACCGAGTCCGGACCCCCATCCCCAGCCCCAGCCCCGGTTGCCGCGCCAGGCGTAGTTGTTGAAGTGATGGTTGTGATTGTGATTGCCATTGTGGTTTTGCCCCATTCCGGGCCCGCCGGGCCCCGCGTTCGGCCCTCGTCCGCCACCACCAACTCCAGGGCCGCCGGGACCGCGCCGGCCATTCCAGCCCATCCGTTGTCCGACGTCATTGCCCACCCGCCGCAAAAGTGTGTCAGGCTTTCTTGCTGGTCCCGCGGTGATCGCGCCGGGGCCGCGCCCGGTGCCCCGACCTCCGTCGGCGCTGGGCGACTGCCCACGGGCAATCGCCTGTCGGGCGGCAAATCCATTTTTCCCGGCCCCGCCGTTGGCTCCCCGGTCACGCACATCGAGCAGGTTCCGGGCGTGAGCCGGGTTGCCAGGTCCAGTCTCGCGCTTGGAACCACCAGCACTCGCCACTTGACCGATTCCCCGTTGACCCAAGCCTGGCCGTCCTGCTTTGCCACTGGGTGAGTTGCCACTG
>DNUF01000142.1:0-31210 GCA_003508595.1 Planctomycetaceae bacterium | reverse complement strand
GCCACTGGGTGAGTTGCCACTGGGCGAGTTGCCACCTGCCGACCCGCCAGGGGGCGTTCGTTGAGGACCTCGACCGGCAACGGCCCCCGTTTGTCCTGCCGATGCCGGGTTCGACGGACGGGCCGCGCCCGCTCGCAACTGCTCACCCAGCACCCCTGACGGTCCCCGGGTTGCCCCGGCGACCCCGCCTGTCCCCGGCTGACCGACCCTCCCTGGACCTGCACCGGGTTGTCCACCGCCGGCCTGTCCGCCGCCGGTTGCCCCCGCATTCCCCGGCCTCCCCTCCGTGCCTGCACGTCCTGCCCCTCCCAAACCGGGCCGTGCATTCGCTGTCCCAGGCACATTCCCCCGGCCCGCACCGGTATTCCCGGTGCCAGCCCCAGGTCCACCGACACCCGCATTCCCCACGCCAGTGCGCCCGCTCGGCGCGGGTCCAGCCACTGCTCCGCCAGGACGTCCAGACCCCGGCACATTCCCCGGACCAGTGCCAGTGGCCCCTCCTGTCCGACCCGCTCCGGGAACCGGGCCCGGCAAACCGCCTCCCGCTCCAGGATTCCGCCCGGCCGGCCCGGCACCGGGTGTCCCACCGATTGCTGGCCGACCAACAGGTCCGACGCCACCACCCGGTTGAGGCCCCCCGGTCCGTCCCCCGACATTCGGTCCCGAGGGCAATCCCGATGGCCCCGGAACTCGCCCCTGTGGCACTCCCAGGCCTCCCCCCGACGACCGGGGCACCGATGGCACACTCCCGCCAATCTGCGGAGCCCTTCCCGCCGAACCTCCCATCGACGGCGAACGTCCTCCTCCGGGAATACCGCCTCCAATGCTCGGTGCCGCGGGACGGGACGGACTGATTCCGCCTCCACGCGCTCCACCAAGGCCGGGGGAGCCGAGACCTCCCTGGGGCATTCCGCCCCGGCCACCCATACCGCCACCGGGCATCCCGCCACCGCGCGGCATTCCTCCACCCATTCCCCCTCCCATACGGGGGGCTCCCCCCATGCCGCCCCCCATGCCGCCACCGCGCGGCATCCCGCCTCCGCCTCCGCCTCCACCTCCAAATCCACCACCCATACCACCGCTGCGGCCACCACCCATACCGCCTCCTCCCCCCATGCCACCTCCGCGGCCACCACCACCGCCACCTCCCCCACGCTGCGCGACCAGCATGGTCGCATCGAGCATCGAGTTGGGATCGCCCGGCAAGACGCCCAGATCACCCCGCACCGGTACCGCATGACCCGTTGACGTCGAATTGGGTCCGAACGAAAACGCCCCGGTTTCGGCGTAAAGACCACCAGTAGGCAGTCCCAATCCCGAAACCGAACCGAGTGCCGGTTCCATGCTGGGCTGCACGCTCGGGGCATATCCCCCAGTCGCTTCCTGGCCCAGTCCGGGACGCAGACCAATCACCAGGCACAACAATGCCTCTCCCAGCCCGATCGCTGCTCGTCCGATTCGCATCTCAACTCTCCGCCACCGCCAACCGCCGTTCCGGACAGCCTCTCTGCCGGGACACTTCGGCTACTATACTCCAGTGTCGAGTAACCGAATACTGGGGGGGTTGCGTGAGAATCTCAGGATCCCCACACTTCCGACTTTCCCGCAGCCGCTGTTTCCCCATCCGGAGCGAACCTCCCGGTTCGAACTCCGAAGATCCCCGACTACCGCCTTCCAGGACAACTCCCGCATGGTGGATTGGTTTTCCATCGCCTTCCGTCGCGACGTCGTCCGCCGGGCACTCACTGTAGCGGTCGTGGTCGGCAGTCTCCTGATCACGATCAACCATGCCGACGCGCTGTGGCAAGGGGACCTCAGTACCAAGCGGCTCTGGCAGATCGGGCTCACTTACCTGGTTCCCTATTGTGTCTCCACATACTCCAGCGTCTCGGCTCTCCGTAGCCTCGATCGTCGTCACTTGGAATGAGGCCCCTGCGACGAACTGAGTCGCAGCGACTTTTCCGTGTCGAGGGTGATTGGGAACGTTTCCGTCGACCCAGTGTTTTTGCCTGTGATGCCGGCAAGCTCGGGGGACGGACACCAGAGGAAACTCCCCGACCACCTCGCCAGCGACTAACATTCCAAGTCTGTGAGCGTTCTTACCGCTTTCCAGGAGTGATGTGACGACTGTGTCTGACCATGTTCCTTCCCAAGCGCTCCCTCCCGTCGACCCCTCCCGGGGGGCTGGACCGCGCCCCGGTTCGTCCTGGCGGTGGTGGCTGGCCGTCGGACTGGCATTGCTGGCCGGAGTCGCGGCGTGGGGATTGTTTCGACCGGTGGGCGATCCGCAACAGAGATTGCGCCAAGGTTTGAGCCTGCTGGAGGCGGGAGAAGGTCGCGAAGCATACCGACTGGCTCGGCAACTGCAGTCCAATCCTGACAGCCGTCCTGAAGGAGACCTGCTGGCCGGGGCGATCCTGCTCCGTTCCGGACAATTCGGTCCGGCCCTCGAAACGCTGGCCGGTCCGGTCAAGCACGAGAGCACCGCCGGGCTGGCGCAACAGTACTTGGCTGAGGCCTACTACCGGCAAGATCGTTGGGGAGAATCTGTGCGGGCGGCCCAGGAGGCGCTGAAGCACGATCCCAACAACCAGTTCGCCCGACGCTGGTTGGCAGTGGCTGCGTACGATCTTGGTGCCGTGGGCCTCGCCGCGGAAGAGTTGCTGAAGCTTGGTGAGGCCGATCCCCGCGATGGTCGCTCGTATCGCCTGCTGGGTCTGATTGAGAAAGATCGCGAGCAGTTTGCGACGGCGGTCGACTACTACAGTGAATCGCTCCGACGGCAGCCCGATCCTTCCGATCGGGACGAGATTCTGGAGGAATTGGGGGAATCGCTGCTGAAGCTGAACCGTTTTGATGAGGCCCTGAAGGTGCTCGAACCACTTCCGGAGACGGTGTCGCTTCTGAACCTGCGGGCCACCTGCCAGGCGGGAGTGGGAGATTCCGACGGTCAGGCTGCGAGTCTGGCCCGGGCACGCGAATTGGCTCCCACCGATTTGAAGACATTGGTGGCGAGTGCGGCACGGTCGACATCGGACGGCGATCTGGAGGGAGCGATTGGATGGCTGCGACGGGCTGTGGAGAATCACCCACACGACAGTCAGGCGCATTACCAGTTTGCCCAGGCACTCGAGCGGTCAGGAGCCGCGGATGAAGCGAAAGAGCAATTTCGTCTCTTCGAGCAGTGGCGGGCGACCGAGCAGGAGTTCACCGAGTTGCACAACACGGCCAATGAGGATCCTGGCAACGCGAAACTGCGGCTGAAGTTGGGTGACCTTGCGCTGAAATTGTCGAAGCCAGAACTGGCGGCCACCTGGTATCGCGCGGCTCTCGCCCTCGACCCTCGCCTTGATCCTGCACGGCGGGCCCTCGAGAAGCTCTCCAGGCAATCCCCCCGCTAGCGGCCACGTCAGCCCGGGGCGATGGAGCGTGATTTCCGTGGAACTCAGGATGACCGACAAGACTTGGTGAGGTTGGGTGTTGCAAGGGACGCGTCCTCATCGCTCAAGACGACATTCAGTACTGGACCGGTGTCGTCGAACGCGTGGGGCTCTCCCCAGTTCAGCAGCGAGGCCATCAACCGACATGGCAATGCGCCCGACCAGGCTCTTTCAAATCTGGACTGAAGCAGGGCCGGTCTTCCGGCGGAGTCAGTTCCGAGTTCAATCGTTGGCTGGAGGGTATCGACTGGTGATGGTGTTGATTGCCCAGGTGATGAGTGGCTGCAGGCTGGGTTCGGAGGGGAGTGATTCGAGCAGGGAAAGGTCGGCTGGGGTGCCAGTATTGCCCAGCACCACCAGGGCATTTCTTCTTAGTCCCCACCAGCCTGGGCGAGCGAGTGGGGTCGGGGCGAATGCTGCCTCAAATTCGGCCTCTGACAGGCGGAGCAACCGCCGGGGATCGAGTGAGGCCAGTTCCGGCACCGGAAGAAAATCCGGCGTTGTGGCCTGTGGGGCGCGGCGGTTCCAGGGGCACACTTCCTGACAGAGATCGCAGCCAAACAGCCAGTCTCCCATTCCCTGCCGCAACTCCTCGGGAGGGAGGTCGCGCGACTCGATGGTGAGGTAGGAGATGCAGCGACGCGCATCGAGCATGTAAGGGGCGGTGAATGCCTGCGTCGGGCAGACCTCCAGGCAGCGGGTACATGTGCCGCAGTGACTTGTGTGGTGAGGCTCGTCGTAGTCGAGTTCGGCATTCACCAGAATGGCTGCGAGAAAGAGCCAGCTCCCCAGTCGCTTGTTGATGAGCATCGTGTTCTTGCCGATCCATCCCAGCCCCGCCTGGGTGGCGAAGTCTCGCTCGAGTACTGGTGCGGTGTCGATGACTCCCCGGGCTTTGGCCCCAGGAATGATCGTGGCGATGTCTCCAACCAACCGCCGCAGTCGGGGACGGATGACCTCATGGTAATCACGCACGGGTTGGGCGTAACGGGCGATGCGGGCTCCCGGGGTGGCAGCCTGTGATGCTGCTCCCGAGGAACACTCGCCGGCGGACCGGTGGGAGGGAGTGATGGCGACTTGATCCTGCTGCCCCGTTTTTCCCCCGGATGGCGTGTCTGAAGGAGATTGCGGATTGTGGTTGATTGCCAGCGCGATAACGCTGCGGGCTCCCGGAAGCACTCGGCCGGGGTCGCGGTAGGCGTCGATTCGGCGGGGGATATAGTCCATGGTGCCATGACAGCCCTGGGCAATCCATTCCACCAATCGCGGGAAACCGGCGGGTGTCACCGCGGGAGTGATGCCGACCAGTTCAAAACCGACGCCGTGTGCTGCGACGCGAATTGCGGCTGTCTGCCTCGTGCGGATCCCTGCGGTGTCGGTCACGTGATCGTGTGCCATCATCCGGTGACTGAATCGGTCGGCAGGAATTCGACGCGAAACCAACATGGCAGGCAGCAATCGTCGCACCCGCCAGTGAATGACACGGGGCCGGGCGACGTCAGTCGCTGTGTGGCTGGTGACATTCTAATGGGCGATGTTGTCGGGCTGGGGGTGGCGGTTGTTGTACCAGCCACACCAGGCAAATGCTCCGGCGGCCAACAGGTAGCCGACAGTCACAGTGAGAGCGCGGTAGTAATAGACTCCGTCAGGTGCGGGGGATGGGGCCTGCAGCAGTGGAATGGTGAGATTGAACAGGTAGTTGATGGAGTTGCCGTCGACCTGGAAGGCGTGCATGAGCCCGAGCCAGGTGAGGCAGGCGGCAAGGATCGACCAGAGAGCGGCCGAAAAGAACTTCCGGTCGATGAGAAACGCGGAGATGGCTGCAAGGATCATGCAGGTGAAGATGGAGCCTCGCTCCATCGAGATCAGTCCCTGCACGAGGAAACCGTTGGCCTCGGTCGAGGGATTGTCGAGCAGGATGTCAGACAGGGTTTTTCCGCCAGAGACGCGGAATCCCCCTTCCACGACAGTCGCTCCCCAGGCGGCGATGGCGGGGAAGAGTCCCATGGCGACCGCCGGTGCGTGCTGATTGTCGCTCGCCTGGAACGCCTGCGCGGTGATAATGATGCCAACCCAGAAGACGATCGCCATACCCGCCTCGACCGGAATGAGTGACGCGATCAAGGGAAGCGTGCCCGTGAGGCAGATGAGGGTGATCGCGAGGCCATTGAGAGACGAATACCCGGCCCGGGCGCCCAGAGCCTTCCAGCCCGGGTGTCCGATGTAGATTGTCGTCGGGAAGCAACTGCCAAAGAGCGCGGCTGAGATCGTGCCGATGCCGTTGGCCGCGAGCGACGGGCCCGTGGCGAACTCATCCCCCGAGGCGGAGGCCGATTCGATGTTCTGCAGGCTGCCGACGACGTTGAACAGCCCCATCGGAACGATCACCGAGAGGAATCCCAGCCACTGCTCGGGGGGAAGTCGAAAGACCGCGAGAACCTGTTCGCCACAGAAAATGGGGAGGTGCAGCCCACGCTGGTCCCACGCGGTGGCGACATTGGCGAACGAAAGATCCACCCCGCTGAGTGATTGGGGAAGGAGCCAGCCACAGAGTGAGCCGAGGAGCAGGGCGACCAATCCACCGGGGAGTCCGAGGGGAAATGGCCAGCGGGCGAACAGGGCGATGAGGAGGACAGCGAGGGGAAGCATTCCGACCAGTGGGCGATGGAAGATCTGGAGCGCAAAAGTCATCGCAATGAAGCCGATGGAGATACCGGCCAGCGTCGACAGCAGGGCGGCTCGTGGAGTCTTGCGGCGGATCCATCCGGCAACAAAGGCTCCCACGAACTCGATGATGCCGCTGCCAAGGCAGGCATAGAGCCCCATCTGCCAGGCGGCCGCAGGATCTTTGGTCTGCTGGTAAACCGGGGCCATGACGAAAGCGATATAGACAAGCAGCGATGGGGTATTGATGCCGTAGGGAAGGGCACAGACCGAGTTGCTTCCCGTTCGGGCGGCGAGGCGATGGGCCTGCCAGGCGTAGAAGAGGTTTCCCAGCAGGATGCTGACGGCCGCCCCGGGAATCATGTAGTCATAGACATACCGGGCATGTTCCCCCGTCATGCCGCACAGGGCCCCACACAGCACGGGAATCAGCAGCAACTGGACGAGGTTGTCGACGAACAACCCGAAGAATCCGTCAAAATCGCGTCGGACGAAGAGGGGGTAATTCTGGCTCATGGTACCGGCACCCTAGTGGTCCGAATTGCAGGCGGTCAAGTGGAGTTGTCTCGGTGTGGACCCGGAATTCTCGGGGGGGCATGTCCGCCGGCCAGCACGCGACTTCGGAAGAGACCTGTCAGTCTCTCGGGGAGCAAGTCGGAGAGGCAGGCCGGCGTGGTTGGTGGGATGGCACGTGGCGCTGTGCGGCACAACGGGGGGGCTGTTACCATGCATGTGGCTTGGACCGACGTTCGATGTCACCCAGTTTGTTCGGGGCGTGGTTTTGATGGTTGATTTTCCCTTGTCGGAAGCAGACTCGTCCGAGCATCCCCTTCTGCCGCATGATGTGTGGATGCGGCAGGCACTGTCCGAGGCGCGGGCAGCGTTTGACGAAGGGGAGGTCCCGGTGGGGGCCGTGGTGGTGCACAACGGGCGGGTGATCGCGTCCGCACACAATCAACGGGAAGCGCTGAACGATCCGACCGCCCATGCCGAGATGCTGGCGATCACACAGGCCGCCGAGATGCTGCAGTCGTGGCGGTTGCTGGACTGCACGCTGTATGTGACGCTCGAACCATGTCCCATGTGTGCGGGGGCGATTGTTCAGGCACGGATTCCCAGGGTCATCTACGGGACGACAGATCCCAAGGGAGGGGCCTGCCACACCCTGTACGAGATTACGACCGACAAGCGGCTCAATCACCAGGCGGCGGTGATCGGGGGGGTCCTGCAGCCTGAGTGCCGGGAGATTCTGCAGGAATTCTTCGCCCACCAGCGTTCACTCGGGAAGAAGTGACTGTTCCAACAGCGACTGGAACCCCGGCCGACAAATCAGTTCGGTGGAAGGAACGCCGACGGAAACGCTGCAGCGAATCAACGCCGGCGAATTGAACCTGACTTGCCCGGCACGATTTTGTCCGGCACGAAATGGTCAGTTGGAGGGAGCGGCCGCCCCGGAAGAATCGGGTTTGTCTGCCTCGGTGGCGTGAACCGGGGAGGGGATTGCGGGAAGGCTCATTCCCGGGACCGAGATGTCGGGGGTGTGGCTGGCGATCGCCGGTCCGTGGTGCGGATGGGCGTGCGCGTGCGAGTGGACCGAGGGGATCCACGAAAAATTCTCTTCACGCAGGATTTGTTCGCCGTTCCAGCGGTAGGCACACAGCAGCCCTCCCTTGCCAATGCTGTAATCGAGGCAGGCGACGTTGCTCGCGAGTGGGCTGGGGCGATCGGGACGGAGCCAATAGTGGCCGAAGAAGACCGGTTTGGCGTCTGAGGGATAGGGGATCCCGGCATCAATGATCCACGGGGCCAGTGGGGCGGTGCTGGGGATGACCGCCGTCTCAAGGGCGTAACTTCGGTAGCTCTGCCCGCGAGGATCGGAGTACCAGCGGGTCCGGAAGCTGCGGCGTTCATGCCCATCCTTGTCGAAGAACGCGATTCCGTGGGGGAGCTTGGCTTCCTTTCCTTTCAGCAGCACTTCGGCATGTGAGAAGAGTGGGGCACCAGGAACACAGGCGGCGTGCAGCCAGGTGTTGGTGATGCCGCCGTGATCGGCGAGTCCGCGGGCGAGTGCCTCGCGCGAGGAGTCATCCCAGCAGGCGTGGACTGCACGCAAACCATCGAGGTCGAGCCAGAGGGGTAGGGTGCGGAACCACTCGAGGGCCGATTTGATCTGGTGTTCATCGAGTTGCCGGAGAGTCGCCTCGTGTTGTCGAGTGGTGCGGTCGTTCCGCTCGCGGAGGTGACGTCCGGGACGCTTGGGGTGTGGGGTGTGGTACCCGAGAGCGTTCAGTTCGTGATTTCCCAGGATGGCGTGGGCGTAGCCTTGTTCGACCATCGGGCGGGCGATGTCCAGCACTTCCTGGATCTGCGGACCGCGGTCGATCAGGTCTCCCAGAAAGATCACTTTGCGCTGGGGGTGCGAAAATACGCCATTTCGCCGCTCGTATCCCAGTTGCTCCAGCAGCAGGACCAGTTCGGTCGCGTGTCCATGAATGTCGCCGATCAGGTCGTACATGGTGGACAGACGGGAGGCACCGAGCGCGTGGAGAGGGGAGGCGGGACCTGAGGAGACAGCCCTACAAACTCTATGCATTCATTCACCAAACCGCCAGTACCGGAACCGAATTGACCACGGATCGGTGGGGACGGGGGACCGGCGGGCCGTTCAACCGGACTGGCTCTTCCCATCACTTTGGTTTCCCCTGCCGACTGAGTGGTTCCGGGGTTTATACGGTTGCGGTTGAGTTCCCACCGGGGGGCAACTGCTGATACAATGCAGGTTGACGGCTGTGCAGGCCGCCCGGTGTCAACAACGTCAGGATCGAACTTGTTTGGGGAGAGCCTGAACGGAGTCGTTTGGGACAGGGACGCGGACTCACAGAAATCTTGTCTCGCAGAGGAGCCAAAACTTGAACGCCTGCCTGCGTGCGATGGCCTGCTGGGGGGGGATTGCCTGGTGTGCGACGGTTCTGGGTCAGTCGCCATCGGTGAAGCCAAGGTTTGAGTCTGAAATCCAGCCATTGCTGAAGGCTCGCTGTTCTTCCTGCCATTCCGGGGAGCAGGCGAAGGGGGGGTTGCGTCTGGAGCGGCGGTCGGATCTGCTGAAGGGGGGAGACTCGGGCCCGGCAATTCGCCTCGCGGCGGCCGAGTCGAGCCTGATCTGGGAGAAACTGGCGGCCAATGAGATGCCGCAGGGGGGGCCACCCCTCACGGCGGCCGAAAAGGGGTTGTTGCGTCAGTGGATCAATGACGGGGCCCCCGGCGACGAACCGGACCCGAGTCCCGGGGAGGGGGGATCCGGGACGGGAGCGGGACGGTCGACCCAGGGAGCGGACCATTGGTCCTTTCATCCACCACGTCGGCCGGGGATCCCGTCGGTCGCATCGCATGCCTTGGTGCAGACACCCGTTGACTCTTTTATCCTGTCGGCGCTGGAATCACGCGGTTTGAGTCTGGCCCCCGAGGCGTCGCGGGAGGTGTTGGCACGAAGGCTGGCGTTTGACCTGACAGGTTTGCCCCCCGACCCGGAGTTGGTACAGCGGTTTGTGGTGGATCCCCGTCCGGACGCCGTGGAGCAACTGGTGGAGGTATTGTTGGCCCACCCGGGATATGGGGAACGCTGGGGCCGGCACTGGCTCGACCTCGCCGGTTATGCCGACTCGGCCGGGGTGTTGGCGGAGGACCGACCGATCCCCAACATGTTCCGTTACCGGGACTATGTGATCCAGGCATTCAACGGCAACAAGCCGTACGACCGGTTCCTTCAGGAACAGCTCGCCGGCGACGAACTGAGCGACTACCACGGAGCGTTCGCCCGTGAAGAACGGCTTCCGGACGAGGTGATTGAGTCTGTGATCGCGACGGGGTTCCTGCGGTGCGCAGCCGATTCAAGCCGGCCCGATTTCAGTACGATCAAGAATGCCGACGCGCAGTACTTTTATCCCACGCTGAATGACACGCTGCAGATTGTCTCGAGCTCGACCCTCGGGTTGACTCTGCAGTGTGCGCGGTGCCATTCGCACAAGTACGACCCGATACCCCAGGTCGAATTCTATCGGATGCAGGCGATCTTTATGCCCGCCCTGCGTCCCAAGCAGTGGATTCCGCAAATGGAACGGCGGATCCTGGTGGCAACGGCGAGCCAGCAGAAGGCGGCGGCCGAGCACAATGGCAAGCTGGATGTCGAGATTGCCCGGTTGCGGCAGCAGCAGGCAGACCTGCAGAAAGAGTATGGGAACCGACTGTTCGAAGAGCGGCTTGCAAAAGTTCCCGAGGTGCTTCGCGACGACGTGCGGCAGGCGCTGGCCCGAGATGCCGACAAGCGTTCGGAAGTCGACAAGTACCTCGTGACGAAGTTTGGAGCAGAGCTTCGTCCGGATGTGGGGCAATTGCCGAAGGTTCTGGCGGAGACCTTTTCCGAATTCAAAACGCGTGGTGAAGAGCTCGCTGCGGAAATCGCAGTCCAGGAACGTCAGCGACGAGGGTTTGATGAATTGCGGGCGTTGTACGACCTTCCTGGACCGGTGACGACACCGGTGTTGCGGCGTGGGGACCCTCTGGTTCCTGGGATACCTGTGGATCCGGGGGTTCCCTCGGCACTGGAGACTCCCCGCCCGTTTGACTGGATTCCTCCGCCGGCAGAGGCTCCGACTTCCGGGCGGCGACTGGCGTTTGCCCGGTGGCTGACTCAACCCGAGCATCCCCTCACGGCCCGCGTGTTTGTGAACCGCGTCTGGCTGCTGCACTTTGGCGAGGGGTTGGTCTCAACGCCCGAGGATTTCGGGACGCTGGGTTCCGCTCCGAGCCATCCCGAGTTGCTCGACTGGCTGGCGCGGGAGTTTGTTGATTGCGGATGGGACGTGAAGCACTTGCATCGCCTGATGGTCTTGTCGGCCACGTATCGACAGTCATCCACGGTTTCTGGAGAAAGTCTGGCGCGGGGGCAGGAGGCCGATCCCGACAACCGGCTCCTGTGGCGGCAGCGAATTCGCCGTTTGGAAGGGGAAAGTGTACGTGACTCGCTGCTGGCGGTGGCGGGACGGCTTGAGCACCGAATGTATGGGCCGGGGGTTCCGGTGGCCCGTCATCCGGATGGGGAGGTGACTGCGGCCGATCCGAATGCCGACCGTCGGCGGTCGATCTACATCCAGGTTCTACGTTCAAATCCTCTGACCCTGTTGCAGTTGTTCGACACCCCAGTGATGGAGACCAACTGCGTCAGGCGGGCGAGATCGACCGTCTCGACCCAGGCGCTGACGCTGATGAACAGCGAGGCTCTGGTTCGGATGGCCGAGGCGTTCGCATCCCGCGTGCGGTCAGCGGATCGGGGGGCGGGGGTTGCACAGGCGGTCTGGCTGGCCTACGGCCGGCCTCCCACAGCCGAAGAGTTGGCTGACCTGACGCAGTTTCTTGCGAGCCAGGATCCGGATGGCCCGGGAGCGGGTTCCGACGCCGGTGGACAGGCATGGCTGGACCTCTGCCACATGTTGCTGGCAGCGAATGAGTTTGTGTACGTCGACTGAGCGGGACCCCGGCCGGGAGCACGAGTGTGTGGCCCCGGGGTCGGGCGGCCTTCGAGACGAGGTGATGCATGGCGATGGAATTTGTGGTTCCGATGGCCCCGCTGGGGATGACGCGGCGCGACATGGTGGCCCGCCTGGGGGGAGGGCTCGGCGGGTTGGCACTGCCGGGACTGTTGCCCGGAATGGCCGCCCCAATCTCGGCTGCGGAGGGTGCGAGATTCTCCGTCGAGCCGCGGGCCTCACACCATGAGCCGCGGGCGACGGCGGTGATCCAGCTATTCATGCATGGCGGGCCGAGCCATGTCGATCTGCTGGATCCGAAGCCCGAGCTGACGAGGCTCGATGGCGAGTCGCCTCCTTCGGAAGTCGCCGACGATGAGAACCGCACAACCTACCTGATGGGGAGCCCGTTTCCCTTCAGCAGGCACGGAGAGAGCGGACTGGAGTTTTCGAGCGTCATGTCGGGGGTGGCCCGTCACGCCGATGACATCGCGGTGATCCGGTCGATGTTCACCGAGCATCGCAATCACGAGCAGGCGATCTGGATGGCGAACACGGGATTGATTGTTTCGGGTCGGCCAAATCTTGGTTCGTGGCTGGCATATGGACTGGGAAGTGAAAGCCGGAACCTGCCGGCGTATGTGGCCCTGCCAGATCCGACGGGGGTGCCGACCGATGGGGCGCGCAATTGGTCCAGTGGTTGGTTGCCGCCGCTCTACCAGGGGACATCGATTCGCTCGGAAGGTTTGCCGGTGCTGCACCTGCAGCCCAGGCAGCCGCGGGCTCCCGGGGTCGAGGATTCCCGGCTCAACCTGTTGCGGCGGTTGAACGAGCGGCACCGTCAGCAGCGTCCGGCTGAGCTCGACCTCGACGCGCGGATGGAGAGCTTTGAACTCGCAGCCCGCATGCAGCTCGCGGCCACCGACGCCCTCGACCTGGGACAGGAGACCGCGGCCACACAGTCACTGTACGGGCTCGACAATGACGTCAGCCGAAGCTACGGACGGAGGTGCCTGATGGCTCGGCGGCTGGTGGAGCGGGGCGTACGATTCGTGCAGTTGTTCATGAAGGGGCAGCCCTGGGATACTCACAACAGCAACACGGAGGGGACCCGTTCGTGCTGTGCCCAGACCGATGTTCCTGTTGCCGGATTGCTGACCGACCTCAAGCAACGCGGTTTGCTCGACTCGACGCTCGTGTTGTGGGGTGGGGAGTTCGGCCGGACACCGGCCGCCGAGCAGCGGGATGGCAATCGCGCCCGCGGGAACGAAGGACGCGATCATCACCCCTATGGGTTCAGCGTATGGCTGGCCGGGGGGGGTGTACGTGGCGGGCAGGCGTACGGTGCGACTGATGACTTCGGTTATCGTTCAGTGGTGAACCGAACATCGACCGCCGACCTGCATGCGACCATTCTGCACCTGATGGGGCTGGATCACGAACGGCTGACGTATTCCCACAACAGCCGGCAGGAACGGTTGACCGATGTGTACAAGGCCCGGGTGATCGACGAGTTGCTGCTGTGAACCCTTGGTGCTTTGACCGCAGACGTGCGGCGGGGCCCGGGAGGGGGAGGCCCGATGCCGCGCTGTGATGCGTGCCGGATTGAGGCCGAGTACCCCGAAGGCTTTGTGCGCTGCGGGGGCAGGGGCTGGACGCTGCGCCAATGGTGTCCACCGTGTGCCGACCGGTACCTGACGGGGCTGTGGGGGTTGTCGTTGACGATCTCGGGTTCGCTGCTCCTGGCGGGAGCGTTGATCTCCCGGGAGTCAGGCAACATCTGGTGGCTGCGCGGGCTGTTGGTCCTGGGAGGGGTGTTGCCGGCGGGGCTCGTGGCGGCCGCAGTGCATGTGTTGGGGCACTTCGTGGTGGCCCGGCTGACCGGCTGCGAGGTGCAGCGTGTGCAGATTGGTCAGTGGGGAGGGCGATTGGGGCGTTGGTGGTTTGGTGAAATGGCTGTCGAAGTGCGGACGATTCCCCTGAGGACCAGTTGGGAGGTGTTTCCCCGGGGGGACCGGGGGTTGGCAATGCGGATGGCACTGGTCTGGATGGGGGGCGGTCTGGCGAACCTCACGTTGGCGGTCTTCGCGGGGATCGTGGCCTGGAACAGCACCGGTGGGGGGCTTCAGTCCCTGTGGGGGGCCCTGTGGTTGGTCAACCTGGTGGCGGCCGCAGGTCTGATTCCAATGCATTGGCGGTACGCACATCGTGCCGTCTGGGAAAGTGATGGACGGCGACTGGTGAAGGATTGGCACCGATCGGAAGCCGACTGGGGGGAGCAGCGGCTGACGCAGAACTGGCTGGCGGCCGATGCCGCACTGGAGCAGCGCGACATCCGAGTGGCGGAAAAGCGTTTCCGCGAAGGGATGCAGCAGGTTCCCGATGATCCCCGTGGGACTGTGGGACTGGCGATGGTGGCACTGCGGGCCGGCCGGTGGATGGAGGCGCGGGCCCTGTTCCAGGAAGCGGCCGGGCGGAACCGACTGGATGATCGACGTGAACCTGGGAATGGCTGGCTGCTGCCGTTTGTCGACCTGTTGCTGGCACGTCCCGAGTTGAAGGGGGAGGCGGAACGCCTCTCGGCAGCCGAATATGCCCGAGCCCCCTGGTGGCCCGAGGTCCAGGCGGTGCGCGGGGCGTCTCTCGTGTGGTCGGGACAGACGGCGAACGGGCTGGAACTGCTCCGTCGGGCCGAGGAGGGTGCCTCGGGGGATCGACGGGTGATCCCGCTGGTATTGCAGGCGATGTCGCGATGGTTCGCCGGCGACCTGGAGGAGGCTCGACGAGCGCTGGCCCGCGCCCAGAGAGTCGATCCGCAGAACGAACTGCTGCCGCGTGTCGCCTATCAGCTGGGAGAGCCCAGCCCCGCACTCCCCCTGGCGGGGGCAGTCACGGGTGATGATTCGCTCTCCTGATCCTCAGGCGAGAATCGGGAGCAGGTCGGATCCGGCGTGCTGGTATTCCCGGGTCACGATGGTTCCGAGCAGCGTTGTCTGTGTGCAGTCATAGATATGCACATCGACGAATCCGCCGATCAGTCGGAGGTTGCCATCAAACACCACGATCCGGTCGCACATGGTGCGCCCGACCAGTTGCGGGTGGTCGTCGCTGCAGGAGTGAACCTCCGGAGATTTGGCGTCGGGAGATGGAGAGGTGGCCTCGACAGGTGTTGGTGTGCTGGCCACCGCCTCTGGGATCGCGAGCGCCCCACCAACTCGAGGATCATCGAGTCCCTCCTTGCGGGCGGTCTTGCTCAGTCCCTCAACGAGAATGGGAAAGTCGCGTCCGATGAGTCCGGCGTTGTCTTCCTCGCTGATCTCGTTCTGCAGGGCCAGCATTTCGTTGTTGCGGCGTCGCTTCACGTCTTCGGGGACGTCGTCGGCGAAGAGTTCGTGGGCCTTGGTCCCGGGGCGGGGGCTGTACTTGAAGATGAAGCTGTTCTTGAACCGGGACTCGCGGAGCAGATCCATGGATTTCTGGAACGATTCTTCGGATTCGCCGCAGAATCCAACAATGAAGTCGCTCGACACCGAACAGCCAGGGACGGTCTCCCGGATCCTGGCCATCATCTCGCGGTATTCGCCGACCGTGTAGCCCCGCTTCATCCGCTTGAGCATTGCATCGCAGCCCGACTGGGCGGGGACATGCAGGTACTTCGAGACCCGGGGGAGATCTCGAACTGCCTGCAGCAGATCATCAGACATGTCCCGGGGGAAGTTGGTGACGAACTTGATGCGTTGCAGTCCGTCGATCTCGTGGAGTGCGACGAGGAGGTCGGAGAGTCGCCAGGTCTGGCCGTCGGCCTGGAATCGGTAGCTGTTGACGGTCTGTCCAAGCAGTGTGATTTCACGGACCCCCTCGGCAGCGAGCTTGCGGGCTTCGGCGAGGACGTCAGCCGGGGGGCGGCTTTGCTCGGGACCGCGGGTGAGGGGGACGACGCAGTAGGTGCAGAACTTGTCACACCCGATCATGATGCGGACGAACGCCTGGAAGGGTGACGGTCGCATCTCGGGATCGCGCAACGGATCATAGCTCTGAAAACTGTCGGAGACCTGTTGCCGGGTCGCATCGCGACGGTCGAGGCTGACAGCCAGGCGGTGCTGCCGGGCCAGGCGTGACTGGTCGATGAGTTCTGGGATCTGGGCGAGTTGGCCGGTGCCGACGACGAGGTCGACATGCGGTGCCCTGCGAAAGATCAGTTCCTGGTCTTTCTGGGCCATGCAACCAATCACGCCGATGACCTGGGCCGGGTGTTGCCTGCGGCTGTGTTTGAGGCGGCCCAGTGCACTGTAGATCTTGTGCTCGGCATGTTCCCGGACCGAGCAGGTGTTGAAGAGAATGGTATCGGCCTGATCGACGTCGGAGGTCAGTTGGTAGCCTTGGTGTCGCAGGGCGGCGACGACAAGTTCGCTGTCCAGCATGTTCATCTGGCAGCCGACCGTCTCGATATACAGCAGGTGGTTGTGCTCAGACATGGGGATCTTCACTGGCCGAGGGGATCACGGACCGGGGCATCACAGCCAAGGAGCCCGATGCGACCGGTCGACACCCTGCGGAAGGGGGGAGGCGGTCGTCACAGAATCGGGAAATGAAAAACACAGCGGCCGATCCCCGAAATGGCGGGGACCGACCGTTGATGGAAATCGGGAACGGGAACCGCTCTCGGAAATCAGACTTTGACCCGTTCGACATACTCGCCCGTGCGGGTGTCGATGCGAACGGTTTCTCCCGTATCAATGAACGCGGGGACCTGGACTTCGGCACCAGTTTCGACGGTGGCCGCCTTGGTGATGTTGCCCGAGGTGTTGCCGCGAACGGCGGGTTCGGTGTAGGTGATCTTGACGTTGACGTGCGATGGGGGCTCGACCTCGATCACCCGGTCATTGTGATAGGTGAGTGTGCAGATCGCGCCGTCGAGCAACCAGACATCCCGACCCTCCATCAGTGAGGTGGGAATGGTATATTGCTCGAAAGACTCCTGGTCCATGAACACCAGGCTCTCCTTCTCCCGGTAGAGGTATTGCCCCTCTCCCTTGCGAACGTCGGCCGCTTCCAGCCCATCGCCGCTCTTGAACGTGCGGTCGATGATGGTATTCTTCAGGAGGTTTCGCAGTCGGCACTTGTACAGAGCCTGGCCCTTGCCCGGCTTGACGAAGTTGACTTCGAGCATGTCGAAGGGATCTCCCTCGATCATGACCTTGATTCCCTTGCGAAACTCTCCGGCGTTGATGGTGGGCATCAGTCTGGTTCCCGCATCCGTTCCTTGAGGACAGCAACTCCTGGACGATTCGCATCGCCCCTGTCTGGTTGCACGGCTGAAACTTGTCGTTCACTCGTCTGTGAACAGAACCCGAAGATAGCAGAGCCCTTGCGTTCGTGCCAACCCCATCCCCCACTGTGGGACCGGCTTCAGAGCCTGTCCGGCCAACGAGTTGTGACGACCGGACCATTCTGACCTGGAGCTGGCAGAGGCAATTGGCCGCGGCGTTGAGAACGCCGTCCGACTTGCTGTCGGCGCTGGGGCTTCCGGCAGACGTCCCGGAGGGGGGACTGGCGGCCGCCGCGGAGTTTCCCGTGCTGGTTCCGCACAGCTTTCTGTTCCGGATGGAGAAGGGAAACCGCGACGATCCGCTGTTGCGACAGGTTCTGGCCGTGAAGGACGAACAGTTGTCGCCCGCTGGCTATCGTGCCGATCCGGTCGGTGACCAATTCGCCGAACGAGCCCCGGGAATGTTGCACAAGTATCACGGGCGGGTCCTGTTGATCACAACCGGTACCTGCGCGGTTCACTGCCGTTACTGCTTTCGGCGCCATTATCCCTACGTCGAAGCACCACATCGGCCGGACGAATGGGAGCCGGCGTTCCGGGAAATCGAAGCCGATCAGTCGGTTGAAGAGGTCATTTTGAGTGGCGGCGATCCACTGGTGCTGTCGGATGAGCGCCTGGCTTCGCTCTGGTCCCGCCTCGAGTCCATTCCCCATGTTCAACGGGTGCGGATTCACTCGCGGCTTCCGATCGTGCTACCCGCTCGGGTGACTGACCGACTGCTTGATCTGCTGCGAGGGTCACGATTGCAGTCGATCGTCGTGGTTCACGCAAATCATGCGCGAGAGTTGGAGGGGGACTGTGGAATTGCACTTCGCCAATTGACATCGCGGGGCGGAATCATGGTGCTCAACCAGGCGGTTTTGCTGGCTGGTGTGAATGACACAGTTGCTGCTCTGGAGACCCTGTCCCAGTCGCTGATCCGGCTGGGGGTGATTCCCTACTATCTTCATCAGCTGGATCGGGTGCTGGGGGCCGCTCATTTCGAGGTGGCGGTCGCACGGGGACTGGAATTGATGGAGTCGCTGCGGGTGCGGCTGCCCGGTTATGCCATTCCGCGATACGTTCGGGAGGTTCCGGGAGAACTGTCAAAGCAGCCGCTGTGGAATGTCCCCAGTGCGGGTTGAAAAGGACAGTTGCAGGGCCGGGTCATGCCGATGACAGAAAAAAATTCCATTTCATGCAGCCTTAAATACACCAAACCCCGGTCTGATCTTTCGATCAGCCGGGGTCTGGGTTTGCTTCAACTCAGGTCTGCAGGACTTGCGTCCTCACAGATCGCATTAGTTGCAGGCCGAAGCCCGGGGAGCACAGCAGCTGGGGTCAACCGGAGCGGCACAGTGGGGGCCGGCGTAGGGGCCGACAGCACCCACGGCGGGAGCACAGCCGGTGGCGGCAACCGCGGCGGGGGCACAGGCCACAGCCGAAGGAGCACAGCCGACGGCGGCGGGAGCCGCACAGGTCGCAGCGACAGCGGCGGGGCCGCAGCCGTTGCCAGCACCAACGTTGTTGGCGATCACGGCGGGAGCACAGCCGATCCCGGCGGGAGCGGCACAGCTCGCGTCAACAGCGGCGGGAGCGCAGCTCGCGATCGCGGCGGGAGCCGCACAGGTCGCGGCGGGAGCACAGGTCGACCCGCAGCCACGGTGGCATCCACCGAGTCCACGCAGGCCGCTCAGCAGGCCGCAGCCCGAGTTGCAACCGGTGTTGCACTTCGGACGATGGCACTTCTGCTTGCAGCACTTCGTGCGAGCGGGACGGCACTTCGCCTTGTGGCAGCAGCTCGGAGCCGAAGCGGCGTACGAGGGAGCCGGAGCACAGCAGCTGGGCGCGGGGGCGGCACATCCGTGGCTGGCGGAGACTTCAGCAACTCCGGCACACACGAACAGAACCGCGGCAGAGAAAGTTGTCCACTTCATGTCTGGTACTACTCCTGGAAAGGCAAATCTGGAACGGAGACTGTGGCGAACCCGAGAGACACAGGTGAACCAAACCGTAACCAACCGTTTGCAGGGCGGAGGCGTGGTTGCCGTCTTGGCGACCTGAATCTCACACCCAATTTTTCGTCCTCCAGGGCGGTGCCCCATCATGCGAAAGAGCTTCGTTTCGACCGGTCCAACGGGGGAGGTACGGTTGTGTCGAACGCTCCGCGCTTCCGGGGGATTTGCGACTCGCACAACCTGACCCGCTTGACCAGTCGTCATGGTTTATCGAGAAATGCCGGGAGAATGTCCGATTGGGGCAGGGATCGGTTGTAGCAATGGAGCGACTCGCGGAGGCTGTGGCGGCCATCGCCCTTCTGGCGGTGATGCTGGGACCCCTGAAGTCACTTTGGCAGGGGGTTCAGGGGACGGCATTGCGGATGGCCTGGCCCTGGTGTGCGGTCGCTTGGGGGACGTGGGGAGCGGCACTTGTCGTCCGCATCACCGGCGTTGGCGAGGCTGGGCTGCAGCATGCATTGTGGTACGTGGCGGCGATCGCAACGCTGGCCCCTCTGGTGGCCATTCTCGGGGGGCGATGGCCGACGTCCCGAGTCTGGAGCCTGTTTGTTGTCCTCCCGCTGTTGCTGGTGCTGTTATGGCCGGTGGTGGCCGTGATCGTGGGCCTCGCCCGCTGGGATCGTTTCGAGCTGGAAGCCCCGATGCTGTTGGGCAGTCTGCTCGTTTCTGTCATGGGCTGGGGGAACTACATTGGCTCTCGTTGGACCATGCCCGCATTGGCGGGATTGGTCGGACAAATCGCACTGCTGATCTCGTTGACCCCGGAAATTGCAGCGGATTCGTTGAGTCCCGATTCCTGCTCGCTGTTGTTGTGCGGGATCTTGTGTGCAGGAAGCTTGTGGGTTTGGTATTGGGGTCGGCAGTCGTCGCAATACCTGGCGTACGAGGAATCTGCCTGGATCGAATTTCAGCAATTGTTTGGAATCGTCTGGAGCCGGCGGATCCAGGACAGGGTCAATGAAGTGGCCCGTGAGAAAGGTTGGAAAGTCCGCCTGGGAAGTCGGGGCTGGCTGGATGGCAACGGACAGTCCGTGTCATTGAGCGGGGTGGAGACCGGAGAGGGCCTCGAACCTCGCGGTTTCCTGGAATGGCTTCTGCAAAAATTTGTCGAACCGGGCTGGATCGCGGCTCATCAGCCACCGGAGCAGTAGTCTCTCTTGGATTTTCGACACCAGGTTCGTCTTGGCACCGGGCGCACGAGGCTTGTTGGGGCGCCGTTGACAGACGGCGTTTGTGACGCCAGGTCCGACTTCGAGAGCCAGTTCGGATCTTCATCTCCCGGTCGATACCACGAGCGGGATTGAGTCTTGCCTGGGTTGCAGAAACTGAGGGGATTGTGTTTCCACAACCCCGATGGAAAGACTCTCAGGGAAGTTGTCCAGATCGAACGGGTGGGAGCCCGAAGTCATGCCTCTTTTACGTTTGTCGCTTGAGTGGTGAAAAATCTCCGTGCGCAAAAAAAAGACCGGCCCATCGTGCGGCAGTAATATCGCACGACAGCCGGTCTGGAATCGAAGCCTCCCCTGCGGGAGGTCTGATCGGTGATCGCGTGGACGCGATCTTGTTTAAAACAGGGAAGACACCCAGGTTGGTCAGGAGTGACTCGTGACAGCCCGCTTTGGGACGCGATCAGGGAAGCGTGGCGAACTGTGCGGGCGCTGCGACAAACTGCTGCAGTGTCGTGTTCGAAGAAAACAGATAGAGGCGGTTGCGGTACCAGGCAGCGTGTGCCAGAGATCCCGCGACGCCCCGGTCTCCCTCGGAAAGGCGGACGATATCCTGTCCACCGACAGCGGGGACGTACAGGCGTGGATTGGCTTCAAACGCCTGCTGGGCCTCAGCTGACGAAAATTGATATTCCCTCCCTGCAAACACCGAGGTGAACTCGTTGGACGAGGGAATCAATTCCCGCTGATCGGCCAATGCGACTGGGCAATAGCCGAGGAAACCACTCCGACTGCCACGGAGGTTGGAGATCGAATGAGGGGCCTTGATCGGAGTCGCTTCGAGAGAGCGTTTTGACGAAGTTCCCTGCGGTTGATTCAGAGGCCGCTGGCGGATTGGTTGGCTTTCGAGAGTCCGGGGATCCAGTGTCCGTCCGGTGTAGGGGGAATCAAAGCTGGACTCCAGTTCCTGCTCGGCACCGTCCAGGGCGTCGGTCGTCCCGGTCGATTCCTCAGTCAACTCATCTTCGGTTTCGGCATCATCCATCGAATCCAGAGGTTCATCGGCCTCAAGAGACAGAGATTCGTCACCATCGGCCGGGGGAGCCATGGGCGTCGATGTTGTTGGCTCGCGGCGGGCGGTCGTCGTGATGCGGCCCTGTGCGGCGACTGACTCCCGTGTCGTGGAACGTCGAGACAAAGGTGCGGGGTCGTCCGGGAGGTCGAGAGAGTCGCGGCCTTCGACACTGCCACGTTCGAAAAACTCTCCCGCTTCGTCAGGGGAGGGGGGAAGGACGACTTCCTTGGGGCTGGTGTCAGCGGGAGCCAGGGCGACTGGTTCCCGTCGTCGGACTCCTTCGGTCGTTGACTTGGGGGCCGAGAGATTCGGGGTTTTGCCTCCAAATGCCTCAACCGGTCGTTGCTTGATCGGGGTGAGGTCCCGCTGGGTCAGCAATTCCGAGTCTTTCTTTTTCGATTTCGCGCCGGTGACGCGTGAGCTACGGGGCAATTCTTCTGGGTCAGGCTGTGCATCCCGTCCCCGTCCAAACATCCGGCCGAACAGTCCTGGGCGGGCGTCGGCTGTACGCGTGGGGGCCTGTGAACGCCCAGAACGTGTGGAGTCACCATCGCCGTAATCGTCGCTGAGGTCCGCCTCGACCCCATCGTCACGACGACCTTGGTCCCCCGAGTCCAGAGTGGCGCGACCGGTAGCCGGGGGGGCCGTGGGGCGACTGGAGGAGCGGCCGAAAAGACGGCGCCCGAACTGGGCTTCCGCAGTGCTGTGGGAGGACACCACAGCTCCGCAGGCGAGGGCGACAATCGAGAGTCGGCTGACGACTCGGGAGACGTGGGTCATGGTCGAAAAATCCCCTCCTGGGAAGCGTGCACGGCAATGGCACGGGCACTGTCTGTCGAACGCCTTTCCCTTGGATATCGGGATTCCTCCCGGCACGAGGTTGGCAGAACAGTGGATTTGGTGAGACCGGGCTGAGAGTCGACTTGCTGAGCTTCCCTGACCGGAAAATTTTGCCGAAACCACAAGGTTTCTCCCAATCTCTGGATGTCGGGGTGTGCACTGGACAAGCGAGGCGATGTTCGCGAGAACGGAGATGGCACTTGCCGGGCAGCGCGTCCCGGGCCTGCAAGCGGGGGCCCGATCTCTGGAGTGGGTTGGATTTGCGGCAGGAGAAAACGATGTCGAGGATTGAGAGAGAACTGTTGGCTGGCGGCCGGGGGACGGATGAACAACCGATTCACGTCCTGGTCCAGGAACGGCGTGGAATTGTCGCGAGATTCCTGGGTTGGCTGTTTTGGCTCATGTTGCTGGCATCGCTTGGCTGGAATTTCTGGATGTACCAGGGCTATCGCGATTATTTTGCCCGCAGCGATCCTCCCAGCGAGCGATTTCATTCGGGCGATCGGACATCACGCGACAAGATTGCCATCATCCGGGTCGAAGGGACGATCATGCCCCCGGTGACCGGACGCGTCCTGGAATCGATCCGCCAGGCCAAAGAGGACGACCAGGTGAAGGGAGTGCTCCTGGTGGTTGACAGCCCGGGAGGTCTCGTGACCGACAGTCACCAGATCTATCACCGGTTGCGGGAGTTGACCGCGTTCAAACCGGTCTATGTCTCCATGGGGAGTCTCGCTGCATCAGGAGGCTACTACATCTCGATGGGAGCGGGACCGGAGGCAAAGATTTTCGCCGAGCCAACAACCTGGACAGGTTCGATCGGTGTGATCATCCCGCATTACGAGGTGGCCGGACTGGCGGCTCAATTCGGTGTTGAGGCGGCTCCCCTGAAGACTGGGGAATTCAAGGACGCACTCAGCCCGTTTCGCAAGATGACTGAGCGTGATCGCGAGGTTTGGGAGAAAATTCTCGACCAATCCTTCCAGCAATTCCTCGACGTCATTGATCTGAATCGCAGCAGGCTCGACCGTGAGCAGGTGCGTGAGCTGGCGACAGGTCAGATTTATACGGCGAAGGACGCCGTGCAGAACGGCTTGGTTGATGCCATCGGGTACGAGGAGGATTCCCTGGAGTCCCTGCAGAAATCGCTGGGGCTCACCCGGGCCCGCATCGTGTCGTACGAGCACCGGCCCGGGTTGCTGAGTGTTGCGCTGAGATTTGTGCAGGCCCCGGAATCGGTCAACCCGTGGCAATCGTTGGTCGAGTCGGCCATTCCGCGTGCGATGTACCTGTCATCTTGGCCGGCTCTCCCCGGTCGAGAATGACATTCCATTCTCCTGGTCGATGCGAGAGCGGAAGTCGGTTGCGTCGCGGGGCTCGGACGTGCGATCACTGAGGTGCCGCCGGTATGATTCAACCTGCGCGCTGGGGAACAATTCGGATGAGGACACGACGGATCTGGCGTCCCTCAGCCAAACCAGCATCGAGGGACTCGTGTTTCCCAGGCTGTTTTTGATCCTGAGGCCCGAATGGAGTCGCTGACTGGCTGGCCTTTGAGGCTGAGGGGGGCTCGGACGAACGGGCGACCGACTTGGGAGAAACTGCGTCGGCGACGGGTGGGGTTACTTCACGACTTCCCCCAGACACTCGCCCAGCGACAGTTGCCGGTGCATGCGGACCCGGCGGGTGGAGAGCGGCCACCGAACCACCGAGATCACGGTTCTCCGAGGACCATGATTTCTGGAATTGGGTCAGGGAATCGTTGGGCAGCCAGGTCATCGAACCTCGGGACCGCGAATGGTCCTCGCTGGTCGCTTCTTCGACTTCTTCCGTCGCCGAATTGCCCGAGATTTTCCGCCGTTGAGAAGCGCGATTCGCAACCACGACTGATTCCGGACGAGACTGACCCCAGGAATGTTCGATTTCTGCGAGGTACTGTCCCAGCGACTGTTTCATTTCGTCCGAGTGTTGATCAAGTTCCGTCCGTGCCACCATCGTGATCTCATCTTCCATCTTCGACAGTTCCCATTCGTGAAGCAGGTCTTCCACCGAATTCACGATCGCCTCGCTCTCACCGACAACCAGAAGCAGCATGGGGTCATCCCCATCAGCCAGGTGGAATTCCCCCGCGGTGTTGGGGGCGGCGAGTCGCGGCGAGTCGGCATTGTCGGAGGATTCCCTCGTTCCATCGGTGGGGGGACGGCCAGAAAACCGGCTGATGTCATGGTCGCCAAATACCTTCTCGGCCAAGGCGGCCGTCGGGACACTGGTGCTGGCAGATCGTGTCTGGTGCGGCAGGAGAATGGTCACAATCGCGACGGCATCTTGCGGGACTCTGTCGAGTTGTGTGGGCAGAGAGGACATTCCCGCCCCGCTCAACCGGGAAGCCCCTGACTCGTGCCGACCCGAGGGTGTCGCTTCTGTCCTTTTCGAAGACACCATTCTTTCTTGGCTCGAATCAGGTGGCCAGCCAGTTCCCCACAATGCTGCCAGCATTCCCAGTCCCAGTACTGAGGCGGCCAGCATGGGAACCCGGGCCCAGGACAAGCGACGCGGAAGACCAGAAGAAACGGTCTCCGGGCGGCGGATCACATCGTCTGTTCCGGCGGCGAGTTGGTCGAGTACCCGGCCCGCGAAATTGGCCGGCAGAGTTTCCACCGGGAGCGCCTGCAACAGCGTCGAGAGGCGACGGTAATCCTCAAGGCGCTGGGACATTGCCGAGTCGGTCAAGCCCGGTTCATCGGGGGCGAGAGGACTGTGGGCACTCAACCTGGCGTGAATGTTCCCCTCGGCGCAGGAATCAGGCGCAAAAGGCTCCTGGTCGTACCAGGCAGATTGCCATTCGGCCGAGTGATCCATCGGAGGATATTGGGGTGTGGTCATGGAACTCTCTCGGCTGGGAGACGCTGGGCGAGTCGTTGGCGAAGCTCTTCCCGAGCTCGAAAGATCCGGCTGCGGATCGTTCCGATGGGGCAATCGGCCAACGCGGCAATCTCCTCGTATTTCAGTCCTTCGAGTTCCTTCAGCACCAGGGCGGTGCGGAACTCTTCGGGCAGTTCATCCAGAGCCTGTCTCACGACTGTCTGGATCTCCTGCACTTCCAGAGGACTTTCGGGCGGGACAGAAAGGTGGGTATCGACCGGCTCATCTCCGGTCTGCTCACGCAGTGCATCAATCGAAGCGACGGGGCGTCGTTTCCGGCGCTGGCGATTGATGGCGATGTTGACCCCAATTCGAAACAGCCAGGAGTAAAACGCGGAACGACCACCGAACGAATTGAGTTTCTGGAAGGCTGCCAGAAAAGTTTCCTGGCAGGCGTCCTGCGCATCTTCCGCAGAACCCAGAACACACCTCAATGTTCGGAAGAGACGGTCCTGGTGACGAATGATCAGGTCTCCGAAGGCGCAGCGGTTCCCCTGTCGCACTTCGTCAATCAGTTCCTGATCAGTTTTGGCCACCATCGCTCCTGCCTTGGGAGGAACAGTCTTGAGACGGGGGGCTCAGGAGAAAAGTTCCCGGGAATTCTGGCTGACTGGGGAATTGGCACACTTGGATCGCCCTGCGTGCGATCAAATCAACCTTTGCCAGTCTAGGAAATTCCAAGCCGTTCGGCGATTTTCGAGCAGAAAAATGTCTTGGGTCGCGGGAATTTCTCTGGCTGGAAAAAGTTGCCGGGGTCTCGCAGAAATCCTGATTGCGCGGCCATTCGGTTTGCTGTCGCCATCGGTCGACACACTTGGCAGAAGACAACGAACAGACCGATAGTTCTGAACAGGTGTGCCGTGTCGGGGCATTTTGTGGGAGCGGAACGGGGTGCGGACCGACGCCGGCGAAGGCTGGCGACGAATTCGATGGATTCCAGCCCCATGGAAACCGTCCCCGGCCCTCAAAGTGCCATCGAGCAGAAGGCATCATGTCGGCGAGTCGACTCTGGTCCCTCGTTGGAGGGAGCCTTGAGTCCCCCCAGGCTTCCACTCGAAGGGCTCGTTCCGTTCGCTCCCTGGCCCTATCTGGCATCTGGCGTTCTGTTCATTCTTCTCGTGGCAGCGCTGACATGGGGGGCCTGGCCTGGCAGCCGGTTGACCAGTGGGACATCACGCACGATTTCCCGCCTGCTGGATCCACCAAACGGTGAGTTGGTCGTCGGACTTGGAACAATCAGTCTGGGGATGGCCGGCCAATTGGCGATGCTGGTGGGATGGGGGAGGTCTCGCAGCCATTGCGACTACGCCGGGCAGTACCGGACCTGGTTCCGCGCCGGTGTCGGATGCTGGATGTTTGCCGCAGTGTCCCGACTGGAATTGGACCAAACCTGGCTGAATTGGAGTCTCGCCCAGAATTGGCCGAGGTTCTGGAAAGATACTGAACTCCTGATCCTGCTTCCAACACTGGTGCTGGGGGCGCTGTTGGGAGTCGGCTTGCGCCGGGAAATGTCGCATTGTCAGTCGAGCCGGACTGTCTTGATGGTGGTCACCACGATTTACCTGGCGGTTGTGGCCCTGAAACTCGGAGGTTGGCGAATCCTCGACGATCGACTTCGCATTCTGGCCATCCAGAATGGACTGCTGATGGCTCACCTCGGACTTGCCCTCTGCTTCTGGATTCACGCCCGGTATGTGCTTTATGTCTGCCAGGATCCTGTTGGTGAATCACGGAAGTCGCGATGGCTGGGGGGACCGCACTGGCTGTGCCGGGGGGGTGAAGCCAGGGATGAGCGTGACTCAACAGAAACTGGGACACCCGATGATGTTGAAGGCCCAATCGCATCTGAGGAGGTACCTGGAGGTTCGCTCCCTGTCTCTTCTGGCATTCGGGTGGAGGCTGTCGGTGCTGCAGTGCAAGGCCGGGCGATTTCCCGCGCATTCGAACCAGTCGAGATGCCGTCGCGGATTGAGCAACCTGTCGAACTGTCGCTTGGTCCCCAGCAGGAGCCAGAAGGGTCAATGACCCCAACCAACAGCACTGCCACCGGGGCAGGGGGGAGGGAGCCGGAAGTGCCTCCGCAAGCAGATGAAGGGGCTGGTTCGGTTGCTCGACGCATGGAGCGGGAAGACGAAGCAGAAGGCTCCGAGGGCCCGCACGGGCAATCCCGCCTGAAGGGGCTCAGCAAGCGTGAACGGCGGAGAATTCAGCAGGAGCAGCGTCAAAAGGGGTCATAACAGCAGATCAAGATGACACAATCCGTGGGACGCAAAAAAACGGGACGGTTGTGCGAGGCACAACCGTCCCGTCGGGTTCAAGCGGGTTGGGAATCGAACAGTTGGGAGTGTCCAATTCGGATCCAGGATCCACTGTGGCGGAGGGGCATCAGTCCGCGAGCGGTTTGACCATGATATTCCGGTACTTGACCACACTCTTCGGATCGTGTGCCTGAAGGGCGAAACTTCCCTTGCCAATCCGCCGGGTTCCGGTCACTCCATCGGGTTCAACGTATTCGTAGAGCACCTTGTCGTTGATTTTGACGGTGACCGCTTTCCCCTTCACGATGATGTGCTGGGTGTACCATTCATTGTCCTTGGCGGGGGCTTCGAACCGCTTGACGATGAAGTAGAGGCTGCCGCTCTTGACGGGGTCGGTGTGGGTCAGGTTGACCTGGCATTCGATGCCGTTGTTGGGAAACGTGTCTTCGTACTTCGTGTGGAAATAGATGCCCGAGTTGCTGCCGGGAGTGGTCATCACATCGGCCTTGAACTCGAAATTCTTGTATTCGGCGTCTGTGAACAGGTGGGAGCGCTGGGGCGGGGTGACTATCAGGCCATCGACCACCTTCCACTCGACCTTCTCACTGGCTTTCCAGCCGGTCAGATCCTTGCCGTTGAAGAGAGAAATCCAGCCATCAGTCGCCTTGTCGTCGGCGGTGACCAATGCCGGAGCGGCGGCAAGCATCAGGGACAGGCAGCACATCAGCGAAGTGCGGAATGAACGCATGGAGTGGACTCCGGGGGGGCAGAGAAACAGTCAACAGGGCGTAGAACAGTGAGGCGATGAGTCAGCAGGCTCTGGGGCGGGACTATTCCAGCGATCCCGGGTTGCGAACCTGGACCTGGAGGGCACCCAGCATCTTGGTGAGTTGCGCCTCTTTGCGGTTGATCGCCAGGACATTCTCGAGAACAAACGCACGAGGCTCATTGCTGGGGTGCAGGATCAGTCGTCCCGAGCGGAGCAGGGCGTACTCGAAAATGTCGTTGATCTCTTTGTCGATCTTCAGCGAAGGGGCGGCGAACCGCTCGAGGTTGCTCAGAAAACCATGATGGTGCAACAACTCATTGGGGGTGATTTCCCAATAGTCGAACTGCACATTGATGAACACGGCCAGCATGATGGCCAGCAACACGCCGAATACCGAGAAGTAAAAGGTCGCGTTGGCCATCGGCTGGAAGCTCTTGAGGATCGACGACAAAGCCGGAAGGATCTGTTCGTTGAAACGGAACAGAAGCAGAATCGCAAGAATGACAGCCGTGAATCCGAAAAAGAGCGTCAGAGAGGTGGTCCGGGGAAACTCAAAAGCGAAGACGATCAGATTGAGGGCCACAACCAGCAAAAAGGCGGTACCAACGATGTGGACGTCGTGCCGATCCGAATCGGCGACCCGGCTGACTGTGGTATCGGACGCTCCCTCGACGACTGCCACGGCAGGAACAGGATCTTTCAGCACGGGCTCCGCCGCCATGTAGATTCCGGCGAAGAGAGCCGCCAGCATGGTCGGATAGAGGAAGATCACCTTGGGGTAGGAGACCAGAAAGATCGAGCGGGGGGCCTCATCGGCTGCCTGTGGGACGGACGAAGACGACATGGAGACTCCCGGGAAAAACAGGGATCAGTGAGCCGCAATATAGACCCCGGTCCAGAGGGCTGCCAGTCTCCCGACCAGGGCCAACTGGTAAGGAGGTTTGTCGGTGCTGACCGGGAGTGTGCTGTGTGTACGCAAGGGAAGACTGCCCGGATCACAAAATCCCGATGAATCGGTCGTTTTCGGGTTGGGACAATTGTTTGCGATTGCTGGAGTTGGAGCCCAGTCAGGCTGACTGTCCATCCCCCCCCCGCGAATTGGCACCGGTGATTCGAACGGGGACTCCCCGTTCCGCCAGAAACTTCTTGGTTTCGGGGATCGTGTATTGACCATAGTGAAAAATGCTGGCAGCCAGCGCGGCACTGGCACCCCCGGTCGTGAGCGCTGACAACAGGTGTTCGGGGCAACCGGCACCACCACTGGCGACGACCGGAATCCGGACCGCATCAGCGACAGCACGGGTGATTTCGAGGTCGTAGCCATCGCGCGTGCCATCGGCATCCATCGAAGTCAGGACGATTTCTCCCGCCCCCAGCTCTTCGACCCGGCGGGCCCATTCCACGGCCTGCAGTCCGGTCGGGACACGTCCGCCGTTGATGAAGACTTCCCAAAACTCTCTCCCGTCACGCTGGACTCGCTTGGGATCGATGTTGACGACAATGCACTGGCTGCCGAATTTCAGGGCCGCTTGTCGGACCAACTCGGGGTCTCGCACGGCAGTGGAGTTGATCGACACCTTGTCACAGCCAGCCTGGAGAAGGGTGCGAATGTCGTCGAGAGAGCGAATTCCCCCCCCCACGGTGAGGGGCATGAAAATCACCTCTGCAGTGCGCCGCACCACGTCCACCATGGTGTTCCGCCCTTCGTGCGAGGCCGTGATGTCGAGGAACACCAGTTCATCGGCCCCTTCCTGTTCGTAGCGTCGGGCGACCTCGACCGGGTCTCCGGCATCCCTCAGGTTCAGGAAATTCGTCCCCTTCACCACCCGGCCACCATGAACGTCAAGACAGGGAATGATTCGGCATGCGAGCATTCGAGGGGAAGCACGGAAAGAGGAACATGGAAAGAGGAATCGAGTCGAGTATGGCGAGTGAGATCCTGCTCGAAAAGGGTTGCTGGATGCGGGTTTGAATCGGACAAATCTGCTTGACCCTGCCGGAAACACCCCCGTATCATCGAAGAACGACGACGGTTGCTGCCCGAGAACCGGCAAGGTGCTTTCGCGAAACTCGAGAGCGTGCCGGTTTCGGTTCAATCGTTCCAGTCGTCATTTTCTGCGCGGCCCGATGCCAGGTCCGGTTGGCCCGCTGAAATGCCGATACGCTGACGACGGCCCGATGCGGGGTCGGCTTCTGGTCCCTCTTGAGTGGCGTGGCCACTGGTTCTCGGCATGCACATTTCCGGAAAGATCCTGACGGGGTTTGTCCTGCTGTTGGGAGCAGTCGCAATCTGGCTGTCCAGCAAGACACTGGGTGTTCGCCAGGGCTACATGGAACAGGCCCAGAAAAACAAGCAGGACTTCCTGCAAAAGGAACAGCAACTGGCTGACGCCCTCAGCGAACGTGACCGGAAACGGACGGAGTTTGTCAGGGCCATTGCTGGCTGGGAACGCGTTTACGAAGGAGAGAACGTCAAGGCTGGAATTGATCCGTCCGGAATTGTCGTGATTGACGGCGTCGGAACCAGCAATGGCGTCAAGGTTGGTGATGTGCTCTATCTTTTCGCGCTGGGCCAAGAGCCGGGCAGCAGCCTTTACCTGGGATCGCTGCAGGTGGCTGAGGCCGCCGAAGGACGCGTCAACGGCCGTCCCTACACTCGAATTCGTCCCGGTGAAATCAATGCCACGAACCAGGCATTCCCGGCTCGGGTTCGAAAGCTGGTTCCCACCCGCTTTCAGGATGAACTCTCCTCGTTGGATCAGCGGTTGCTGCTGCTTGAGCAGAGCTTGGCGAACGCCGGTCAGGATACCGGGTTCCTGAAGGATCTGCAGGATCGGACTGACCTGCTGATCGACGACCGGATGAAGGAGATCAACGGGAATCCCGCCTTGGAGAATTCCCGCGTTCCCGAAGTGAACAAGGTTGGAATTCTGGCCTCGATCGTCCAGGAAGAAGAGTTGCGAAATGCCGCTTTGAAGCAGGGCGATGATGCGCTGCGGCGTCTGCTCCGAACTCGTCAAAAAACGGAAGAGGTCCTGGCGGAAAATCGAGACTTGGCGAAGACCTTGCCGAACGCCAGTTTGCAACCGGTGCTCCCCCAGGCGTCATTGGAGAAAAAAGGCGATCTCCGTTGATGGCCTTGAGTTGAAAAAACCAAGCCTGACGCTTGCGAGTTTCATGACTGGTCAGTACCATCCTGTTTCTTCGTTGCAGTGCCAGCCCTCGTGG
>DNUF01000159.1:3521-4185 GCA_003508595.1 Planctomycetaceae bacterium | reverse complement strand
GCTGTCCCGCCGGCGGTAACAGATCGCCCGGGCGTGCGAGACTTTCCCCAGCTTGCCGCTGTGGACGAACTCGAGGGTCTGCCGCATGCCCGGCATGCTGCGGCTCTGCACTCCCATCTGCACCATGCGCCCCAGCTTGCGGGCCCACTGGGTCATCACGCGACCTTCCCGCACATTGTGACTGCACGGCTTTTCGACGTAGACGTCTTTGCCCGCCTGCATCGCCCAGACCGCCATCAGGGCGTGCCAGTGATTGGGGGTCGCGATTGAGACGGCATCGATGCTCTTGTCTTCGAGCAGTTTGCGGACGTCCTGCACGTAGACGGGCGGATTCTTGAGATCTTTGAACCGACCGGCATGCTTGGCGAAGGCATTGGGATCGCAGTCGCAGACGGCGACCAGGTCGACCTCGGGATTCCGCAACCATTCGCCGATGTGGGCTCCCCCCTGGCCATTGCAGCCGATCACGGCAACCCGCAGCTTGTCATTCGGACCGACCACGCGGGGGGCCGGGGCGTCGTCGGCCCATGTCGCCTTCCCTCCAACCGCCAGGGCGGCCAACGAACTGGCCAGGATCTGGTCGATGAACTCACGACGGTGAATCTTCGCGGGCAACATGGGCAACTCCGATTGAGCGGCGAAACGACGAAGCCAAAGACACGCA
>DNUF01000159.1:2903-3158 GCA_003508595.1 Planctomycetaceae bacterium | reverse complement strand
TGCCGTCAGCCGCAATTCATGCGGACTGAGGCAGCGTGCCCCGGTTGGCGTGATGAGGTAGTTGTGTTCCAGGCGAATTCCTCCCACCCCGGGGACATACAGCCCCGGTTCGAGGGTGACCACATCGCCGGTTTCGAGCACATCGGTCGACTCGGCCACGAGAATGGGGGGTTCGGGATGCCCCAGCCCCAGACCATGGCCAGCGTGGTGGGTGAACGTGTCGCCCCAGCCCGACTGCCGCAAGGGGGTCGCCAC
>DNUF01000159.1:1781-2624 GCA_003508595.1 Planctomycetaceae bacterium | reverse complement strand
CAGGCCTGGAACAGACGCTGGACTTCAGGACCGGGGGGACCGGCCGAAACGGTGTTCGTGAAGTCGCTGCGATACCCGTCGACAATCACCGAGTAATCCAACAGCAGCAGATCCCCCGCCGCGAGGACCTGGTCGGTCGGGGCCCCCCCGCGCTTGGGGGTTTCGCGATTCGTCGAGCGGAAGTCGCCATAGATCTGCACGGGGTGCCGGGTCTCGGCCAGCACCGCCGCATGGATCGCCTGGTACACCTCAAACTCGGTGACCCCCGGTGCCACGGTTGCCAGGGCGGCGGCATGACCGGCCGCACAGGCGCGCATCGCCCGTTCGAGCGTGGCGACTTCGTCGGCATGCTTGTTCCGCCGCAGCCGACGCAGCAGGTTGCCCAGCGTATGCCATTGCTCGTGGTGTTCGAACTCGCCGACGGCATCGGGCAGATACCCCGAGGCGTGCAGGGGGAGGGCTTCCTCCTCAATGATGCCCGGGCGGTCGAGCAGCCCCCCGGCCACCCGTTTGAGTGACGCCAGAAGTGCGTGATCGCGGTTGACCACCGAGTGCCGATGGTCGTACCAGGTCTCCAGCTCCTCGGCATCGACATGGGGCGGGGCGATGGCCGAGCGGCGGGTGAAATTGTCGGCCAGCAGGGTGGCGGGGCCGTTCCGCTCCAGCAGCAGCCAACCCCGCTCGCCGACCGAGAAGCTCAGCGGCTGAACGAGAAAGCCCGAGAGGTAATAGACGTGCCGGGGGTCGGCCACCAGCACCCACTGGGTGTCGTCGGGCAACTGGTCCCACAGGCGTTGCCGGCGTTCCCGGCACCCTTCCAGTGTCAGCATGACAGAGATCCAC
>DNUF01000159.1:816-1507 GCA_003508595.1 Planctomycetaceae bacterium | reverse complement strand
CGCCCGGGCCGGTTGAGTGGTCCTGGTTGAACCGCTCCCGTTGCGCCGGTCGATGTGACCCGGTCCCGTTGACCCGGTCCGTCTTGCGAGACCCGTGGCCCACCGCTGTCCCCGCTGCGGCCGGGCCAGTTCAGAGCCATCCCAGCTCTTTTCAGCGAAACCGGTTCAGAGCGAAACCGGTTCCCAGCGACTTGCGGGAAGACCCCCGATTCCTGCCGACCAGGCGGGTCGACAAGAACGTGGTCCTCCCGGGACCGGTCGGTGGGGGGCGCGGGGACGGGGGCGGAAAAGGGCTCGGGGGGAACTACTCGAAGCCCTTCAGGGCCAGCCAGCGTTCGGCATCGAGGGCGGCCTGGCAGCCCGACCCGGCGGCGGTGATCGCCTGGCGGTAATAGTCGTCGGCGACATCGCCGGCGGCGAAGACCCCTTCGACGCTGGTGTAGGTGCGCTGCGGGGTGGTCCAGTCGATGTACTTCTTCTCGTTCAGCTTCAACTGTCCCTTGAGGAAGTCGGTGTTGGGAGTGTGGCCGATGGCGCAGAAGTAGCCGCTGGCGGCGAGTTCCTCGGTCTTGTGCTTGTCGACCGTGCTCCGCAGGCGGACGCCGGTGACCCCCTGCTTGTCATCCCCCAGCACTTCATCGACGGTGCTGTTCCACTTCACCTCGATCTTGGGATTGGCGAGGGCCCGTTC
>DNUF01000159.1:0-551 GCA_003508595.1 Planctomycetaceae bacterium | reverse complement strand
CCCGCCTCTTCCATGGCGCTGTCGCCGCCGCCGATCACGACCAGCGGCTTGTTGCGGAACCGGGGGAGGGCACCGTCGCACACGGCACAGGCCGAGACCCCCATGTTCTTGAACCGGTCTTCACTGGGAAGTCCCAGGTAGTTGGCCCGGGCACCGGTGGCGATGATCACCGCCAGGGCCTCGACGGTCTGACCCTCGAGGGTCTTCAGCACAAACGGATGCCTGCCGAGGTCGATGTCGACCACGTCGTCGGTGATCACGCGGGTGCCGAAGTTGACCGCCTGCTGCCGCATCAGCTCCATCAATTCGGGGCCACTCACGCCGTGACCCCGGTGGGGGGCCATGTACTCGCGGCGTTCCTGGGGGAGGGCGGCGTCGAGATACGACTCGAGGTTGGCAACCGGGAAGCCGGGGTAGTTCTCGACCTCGGTGGTCAGCGAGAGCTGGCCCAGGGGGAGGGTTCCCTTCTGGCGGTTGTCTTCGGTGATGGCTCCCTCAAACAGCAGGGGCTTGAGGCTGGCCCGGGCCGTGTAAATCGCCGACGCCCAACC
>DNUF01000049.1:30684-35126 GCA_003508595.1 Planctomycetaceae bacterium | reverse complement strand
CTATTACGCGGCGAAGCAGACGGTCGCGGTCGTGGGGCCGCGGCGGCGGATGCTGCCCGAAGTGCGGGTGCTGGGTCCATGCCGGGGGGCGACGCAGGTGGAACTGGCCTTCACAGACGGCATTTCGCTGGGTCTCGACCTGCCGGTCCGGATCAGTGGAGACATCAAGGGGACTCCCGGCTGCGTGCTGGTCGGCCCCCAGGGGGTCGTTGAACTGGAGGAGGGGGTCATCCGGGCCATGCGGCACGTGCACATGGGGCCCGGGGACCTCGAGTACTACGGCGTGAATGATGGCGACTTCATGAACCTGCGGGTGGAGTCGCCCGGCTGTACCACGGTGCTGGAAGACCTCCGGGTGCGGTTCGGCAAAGAGATCAAGCTGGAGGTTCACCTCGACACCGACGAAGGCAACGCGGTGAACCTCGAGCAGGCGACCAAGGTGGAGCTGCTGAAGGCCGAGCCGTGCAGCTGCAAGCACAAGTAGGCCCCGGCGGGCACCACCGGCCCGACAAGAGCCAGACCCCGGCCATCGCGTGAAGGCCGATTTCCCTCACCTGATTTCTAACCAAGCGAGACAGAACAATGGCGAAGGCGTTGGAAGCCCTGGGAATGATCGAGACCAAGGGATTGATTTCCCTGATCGAGGCCTCGGATGCGATGTTGAAAAGTGCGAACGTGACCATTGTCGGCTGGGAAAAGGTCGGCAGCGGGATGGTCACGGTGTTTGTGGTGGGTGACGTCGCGGCCGTGAAGGCGGCTGTCGATGCCGGTGCCTCCGCCGCCAGCAAGGTGGGCGAGGTGATCAGCGTGCAGGTGATTCCGCGGCCGCACGAAGAGTTGTCGGCTGTACTGCCCAAGCCGGGCAAGGCGTCGGGCGCGGCGGGCTAAGCCGTGGTTGCCACCCGGCGTCCCTCGCGACGACCTGCCCCTCCGGTGAAGGCCCCCGCGGCCCCGGCGGCGCAGATTCCCCAGGAAACTCCAGTCTCTCCAGGTGTGTGGAACATGAATGAAGCCATTGGCTTGATTGAAACGAAGGGTCTCGTGGCCCAGATTGAGGCGGCCGACGCGATGCTGAAGGCGGCCAACGTTCAACTGGTCGGCCAGGTGCAGATCGGTGGGGCCTTCATCACCACGATCGTGCGTGGCGACGTCGGTTCGGTGCGGGCTGCGGTGGATGCCGGGGCGCAGGTTGCCAAGCAGGTCGGCGAATTGGTTGCCGCCCACGTCATCGCCCGTCCCGAGAAGAGTGTGCTCGAGCACTTCATCAAGAAGTAATCGCGTCCACTCCCCCTGACTGAGCCGTCCATCGACATGAAAATCCTCGTCGCCAACCTGGGTTCGACCAGCTTCAAGTACCGGCTGTTCGACCTCCCCTCAGAGACGCAGCTCGCGCGCGGCGGCATTGACCGCATCGGCCAGGCCGCCAGTGCCTGCTTCGTCGAGATCGGGACGGCACGCGAGGAGTCAACCCAGCCGGTTCCCGATCACGCGGCGGCCGTGCGGATCTGCCTCGATTCTCTCACCGATCCCCGGAAGGGTTGCCTGAAGTCAGCCGAGGAAGTCTCGGCCATTGGCTTCAAGGCGGTCTTCGCAGGGAAGCTGAGTGGTGTGCGGATCGTGGATGACGCCCTGCTGTCGAAGATGGAGGAACTGGCCGACATCGCCCCTGCGCACAATCCGATGTATGCCCGGGCGATGCGGCAATTGCGGAGCGCGTTCCCGCAGATTCCGCTGGTGGCAGCTCTGGAGACTGCGTTCCACGACACAATTCCAGAGGCCAACCGGGTCTATGCCATTCCCTACGAATGGAAAGATCAGTACGAGGTCTGCCGATGGGGCTTCCATGGGGCGAGTCACCGCTTCCTGTCGACACGCATTGGTCAGCTGTTGCAGCGTGACGACCTGCGGGTGGTGACCTGTCACCTCGGGGGGAGCAATTCGCTCTGTGCCGTGAAGGGGGGGAAGTCCCAGGCAAACAGCCTGGGGATGAGCCCGCAGACCGGCCTGCCGCACAACAATCGTGTGGGGGATTTCGATCCGTTCGCCCTGCCGACCCTGCTGCGGAAGACCGGCAAGCCACTCGAACAACTGCTGCAGGAACTCTCCAGCCAGGGGGGCCTGCTGGGGCTGAGCGGCCTGAGCCAGGATGTACGCGACCTGGAAGAGGCCGCTGCGAAGGGACACGTCCGGGCGCGACTGGCGCTCGATGCGTTTGTCTCGTCGATCCGACAGTACCTCGGGGCCTACTGTGCCGTGCTGGGAGGCGCCGATGCCGTCGTGTTCAGCGGCGGAATTGGCGAGAACAGCCGGCTGGTCCGCCGCGAGGTGTGCCAGAACATGGAGTGGGCGGGGGTGGTGCTCGACCCGGCCCGGAATGAGTCGGCGAAGGGGGAGGCGTGCATCTCGGCCCCCTCGAGCCGGGTGCAGGTGTGGGTGATCCCCACGAACGAGGAAATCGTGGTCGCCCGGCAGTCGGTGGAGGCCCTGGCCGCCGCCGGTTCTCGCTGAGTTGGGAAGGGAGTCTGCTGCATGTTCATCGCCCGCATCACTGGCAGCCTGGTCTCGACGCAGAAAGTCTCGTCGATGGTTGGGCAAAAGCTGTTGATGGTCGAACCGCTGCGGGTCGACGAGAAAGATCAGTCGAGCCTCAAGCCGACCGGCCGCTCGTTCGTGGTGGTCGACACGGTTGGGGCCGGCGAAGGGGAATATGTCCTGTGCGTGCAGGGTTCCAGTGCCCGCTACACGCCCGAGACGAAGACCCTGCCGATTGACGCGGCGATCATCGGGATCGTCGACCAGGTGCAGGTGTTCGGCAAGACAGTGTTCGACAGCAAGAAGTGATTGGTACGTCCCTCCTCCCTCCCCTGACCGGCGTCGGCGCCATGAGTGTCCAGGACGACAGTGCCGCGATTGCAGACGGCATCCGCGCGATGCGTGTCTTCACCGGTGCGCTCGTGGCTGGTGCCTTGTCGTTCCTGCTGGTGGTCGCGGCGATCAAGTGGGGAGCCAAGCCGGAGGGTGATGGAAGGCTGAATCCCGTGATGCTGACTCTGATGGGCCAGTCGGTACTGACCCTGTTGTTGGGGTGGTTCTATCCCCGGGGCATCGCGGCGAAGCGGCGTGGCGAGTTGGTTCAGTCACTGGATGCCAACGGTGGACAGGATGAGGTCTCCGCCAGCGACCTGATGAACGTGTTTCGTGGGACCAGCATTTTCCGCCTGGTCCTGTGGGAATCGACGGTGTTCACCACGCTGATCTGCACGATCATCACCGGCCACCTGTGGCTGCTGTGGTTTGCCGGGGCGGTTCTTTTGTTGATGGCTTGGGGCTGGCCGACAGTCCCTTCGGTGACCCGCTGGGTTCTTGAGCAGCGCGAGTTGATCCGCCAGGAATCTTGATTGTTCTCCGGTCCCCGAGCGGGCCGGTTCACTTGAGTTCAACGACAGACTCTTCACTCGAACGGGTGAGCAACCAGACATGCAAGCGACAGAAACCGCGATTCGCCAGGTGGTTCAGGAAGTGCTGGCCCAGTTGGGGCGGGCTCCATTCACCGCGGCGGCAGGCCGGAGCGTTTCGGGGGATTGGGGGGTCTTCCCCACCGTCGACCAGGCCGTCGATGCTGCGAATGCCGCTTTCAAGGAACTCTCGAAGCGCCCCATCGCCGACCGCGCCAAGGCGATCGACAGCATCCGCAAGCTGACGACCGAGCAGGCCGAAGAACTCGGCCGTCTCGAATTCGATGAGACCAAGATCGGTCGCCTCGATCACAAGATCGAGAAACTGCAGATCCTGCGACTGGTCCCCGGTGTCGAGTTCCTGAAGACCGACTGCTTCAGCGGCGACCAGGGAATCACCCTGCTCGAGCAGGCTCCCTTCGGAGTGATCGGGGCAATCACCCCGGTGACCCACTCGCTCCCCACGCTCGCGGGCAATGCCGTCAGCATGATCGCCTCCGGGAACACCGTGGTGTTCAACGCCCATCCCTCGGGGGCCCGCATCGCCGCCGAAGGGGTCCGCCGGATCAACCGGGCGATCCACGCCGCGACGGGGTTGGAAAACCTGATCACCATCATCGAGAAGCCGACGCTGGAATCGGCCGCCGCCATCTTCGAACACAAGGGAGTGCGGTTGCTGGTAGTGACCGGCGGACCTGCCGTGGCCCGGGCGGCCCTCGAAAGCCGGAAGCGGGCCATCGTCGCCGGCCCGGGAAACCCCCCGGTCGTCGTCGATGAGACCGCGTGTGCCGAGAACGCCGCCAAGTGCATCATCAAGGGATGCGCCTACGACAACAACCTGCTGTGTATCGGCGAGAAGGAAGTCTTCGCGGTCGACGCGATCTATCCCAAGCTGATGGACGCTTTTGCCCGTCACGGGGGCTATCAGTTGACCCGTTCGCAGATGGAGCAACTCTCGAAGATTGCCTTCACCCCCGGGAAAGACCA
>DNUF01000049.1:28646-30345 GCA_003508595.1 Planctomycetaceae bacterium | reverse complement strand
GTGCGGGTCCGCGACTTCCGGGAGGGGGTTGAACTGGCGAAGAAGCACGAGCATGGCTACCGGCATACGGCGATCATTCACAGCCGCAATGTGCGCAACATGACCATCATGGGGCGCGAGATGGACACCACCCTCTACATCAAGAACGGCCCCTGCATGGCCGGGCTGGGGCTGGGGGGGGAAGGGTTCCTCTCGTACAGCATCGCGACCCCGACGGGAGAAGGGGTGACCACCCCCCTCACCTTCACCCGCAACCGTCGGTGCGTGCTGGTGGACGACCTCCACATCCTGTAGTCGAGCGGGGCTTTGGGACCCCGGGCTGCGTTGGCCCGTGGGGGCGTTTGACCAGATTTCACACGTTCTTTTCGTTGGGTTCTGCCATGCAATTGGGCCGGGTTGTCGGTCGTGCGACCGCGACGATCAAGCATCCCACCCTCTCGGGGTGGCGGCTGATCATCGTGCAGCCGCTCGACTCGCAGCGGGCTCCTGATGGCGAACCTCAACTGGCCATCGACCCGGTGGGGAGCCGTCAGGGAGACGAAGTCATCGTCACGGCTGACGGGGCTGCCCTGCGGGAGATGGTCGGTTCCAACAATACCCCCCTCCGCTGGGCGGTCATCGGATTGCCCGACTCATGAACGACGAACAGGCGCTGGTCGACGAGATTGTGCGGCGTGTGCTGGAGCAGTTGCCCGGCGTGGCAGCCGTCCTGCGCAGTGAGACACCGGCCCCGACCTTGTCTGCCACCCCCGCGACCACCCATTCGGAAACGAGTTCCGTCACCGGGATCGAACTGCTCTCTCCCGATCCCCCCCGGACTGAGCCGGTTTTCTCGGAGACCAATTCCACGGGGCGGTTTTTGCCCGCGCCGACCGGGTGGAATGCTCCTGCGTTGGAAGTGGCGACATCGACGGTCTCGGTGGTGACCACTCCCGCTCCGGCTCCCATCACCCCCACGGTCTCGGTTGCGGTGGTCCCCCCCGGGGCGGTCTCGTCGGGTGCGGGGTTGCCAGCGTCCAGTCCCCCTGCGGCGACGCCTCCAGCGACGACTGCGGTTGCGGACGAGGTGACGATTCTCGACCGGGTGATCACGGCTGAAGTGCTGCTGCGTGACCTGCGGGGTGCCCGGCGCGTGGTGATCGCTCCGAAGGCGTTGTTGACTCCCACGGCGAATGATGTGATTCGTTCGCGACGGCTGGAGGTCGTACGGCAGTCGGCTCAGCCCCGCACAGCGGGCGTGGCCCGGCGCCGCTGGCTGGTGCTGCTCGGGCAGTCGATGCCGGCGGTCTCCGCGGCCGTGGCGGCCTGGCGGGCGTCCGGAGGAGTGGTCGAGAGTGCACTCGTGGGGGCTTCGGCCGAGGCAGCGACGCGGGCAATCAGCGCCGTCTGTCGTGGCGAGGCGGAGGAGGTGCTGGTTCTCTCCACACAGCCGGAAGGCATTGCCTGCCTGGTGAACCGGAATGAAGCGGTCCGCGGGGTGGTGCTGTCCGATCTCCCCGCGATTTCCCGCTTGCGTGAGAGCCTGCGTCCCAATGTCTGGGTGGTCGATGCGGCACCGCATGGTGGCTTCGACCTCTCTTCCCTTCTGACCCAGTTGGACCGGTAGGGACCACGCCATGCGCATCGGTGAAGTGATTGGAAAGGTGACGCTCAGCCGGGTTCATCCCTCCCTGCGCGGGGCGACCTGGCTGGTGACGGT
>DNUF01000049.1:27970-28362 GCA_003508595.1 Planctomycetaceae bacterium | reverse complement strand
TGGGGTGCCGGGGCGGGGGGAAAGATCGCCATCAGCGAAGGGGGGGAGGCGGCAGCGCCGTTCCTTCCCAACCAGAAGCCAGTGGATGCCTACAACGCCGCCCTGCTCGACACCGTGGAGTTGCTCTGATGTCGCTCTCAGGTCGGCCTGACACCCCGGTGATTTTCGCTGTCAGTTCGGTGCCACCTCGGACTTGAACCATACAACCTCGGGAAGACCGGGCTGCGTCTCGTGAAAATCCCGTCTCTTTCGCACAGCAGTTTTCACTTCGAACCAGGAACAGGAAGAGTCATGTCGAACCAGTGGAACTCAGGCATCAATGACCGCAAGATCAAGGAGCAGATCTGCGAGATTGGCCGGCGGGTTTACAACAAGGGATTTGCCGCCGCCAA
>DNUF01000049.1:12245-27682 GCA_003508595.1 Planctomycetaceae bacterium | reverse complement strand
CCCGATGACATCTGTGCGGTCGATCTCAACGGCAACCAGCTCGCGGGCAAGCGGAAGCGGACGAGCGAGATCCTGCTGCACCTGGCGATCATGAAGGCTCGTCCCGACATCCGTGCCGTGGTGCACTGTCACCCGCCGCACGCGACCGCCTTCGGCGTGGCTCGCGAGCCGATCCCCCAGTGCGTGCTCCCCGAGATCGAAGTCTTCCTGGGGGAGATTCCGTTTGCTCCGTATGAGACCCCGGGGGGATTGCCCTTCGCCGAGACCGTGCTGCCGTTCCTCAAGCCCGGGACGAGCTGCATCATCCTGACGAACCACGGGACAGTGAGCTTTGGCAAGGAACTCGAGGAGGCATACTGGAAGACGGAGATCGTCGACGCCTATTGCCGGATCCTGATCTTGTCGCGTCAGCTGGGAGGAATCAGCTACCTCAACGAGCAAAAGTCGCGTGAGCTGCTGGATCTCAAGAAGAAGCTGGGATTTGACGATCCCCGGTTCCACGTTGACAACTGCGACCTGTGCGGGAACACGGCGTTCCGCGATGGGTACCGTGAAAACCTTCCCAAGCCCAATGCGTTTGAAGCTCCCCCCGTCTACCCCGGTTACCTGCAGCCCCAGAACCAGTCGGCGGCCCCCAAGGCAACCATCCAGCCGGTGGGGACCATTGCCGCCGGTACCGACATGGAATCGCTGGTGCGGGCGATCACCGAGCAGGTGATGGCCTCGCTGGGCCAGCGGTAACCGACTGGGAATCGAGGACCGGTTTTCCTTGCAGGGAACCGGCACAGGGGTTCAAAGGCGCTTGTTCGGGAACGATCCAGAGACGAAGGAGTGAGCATGAAGGTCAGCATCATTGGCGGCGGCGGATTGGTGGGCTCGTGTGCGGGGTTTGCCCTGCAGGCGGGGAAGATTGTCCGCGAGATCGTCCTGGTCGATGTGAACCAGGAACTGTGCGAGGGGCAGGCACTCGACCTGTTGCATGGGGCGGCACTCACTGCCGATCAGAAGATCTATGCGGCCCCGACCCAGGCGTGTGCCGACAGCGACGTGATCGTGATCACCGCCGGCCTGCGGCGCAAGCCCGATGAGAGCCGGCTGGATCTCATCAACCGGAATGTCGCGCTCTTCCGGGGAATCCTGGCGGACCTGAAGAAGACCGGGCTGAAGAAGGAGGCGATTGTCTTCGTCGTCTCGAATCCCGTTGATGTGCTGACGTACCTGGCGATTCGTGAGTTGGGGCTTCCCCCAGCCCAGGTGATCGGATTGGGAACCGTTCTCGACACCACCCGTCTGCGGAGCATGCTGGCGGCCCGGTTGAATGTTCCTCCCACCCAGGTGCAGGTCACGATCTTCGGCGAGCACGGCGACAGCATGGTGCCAATCTGGTCGCAGGCGCAGATCGCCGGTCTGCCGCTCGACAAGTATCCCGGGGTCAACAGCACCCTGGTGGCCGAGGTCGAGAAAAAGACCCGGGGCAGTGGTGCCGAGGTGATCAAGAAGAAGGGGGGGGCGGGCTTCGCGGTGGGGGTGTCGATTGCCGACGTGGTTCATGCAATCGCCCTCGACCAGCACCGCATCCTGCCAGTGTCGTCGCTGCAGAGCGGTGCCTATGGTCTGAGGGATGTGGCGATCTCGGTGCCCACGGTGGTGGGCCGCAAAGGGGTGGTCGGAACAATCGAGGTCGAATTGTGGCCGCGGGAGAAAATTGCCCTGCAAAAGTCGGGCGAAGTCCTGAAAGAGACGATCGCCAAGGTGCTGTAAAGCGCCGCTTGAGGAAATTCCAGTGACACGTTGCAAGGCCCGACCCCCGCAATTGCCGGGGTCGGGCCTGTTTCATGAATGGCAATCGGATTGCGAAGTGACTGGGGCATGGGACTGCCGGGCATCCTGCCGGCAAGGGAGCGTCGAACAACCAGACGGGTGGTGTTGCGAATGCCCGGGGCTCGGCATTCGTCATCGTAAAAATGTGACGGAGTCTACTGGCGAATCGTCTTTCGGGAGGAGACAATCCAATGAGGATCTGTCACTGATCGGCGGCATGTTGGTTGTGATCTGAGAAAGGACGGGTTGGTTCATGGCGTCCCGAACCCCTGGGGAAATCTCGGCCTTCTTGATTCGGATGGCGGCCTTCAAGACAGAGCCCGAGCGTCTGGCCTGGCTGACCCGAGAGTGTGCCGGCGACGAGGCGCTGCGTGGACTGCTTCTGGAACGCTGGGAGTTGTCACAGCGAGAGGGTGAGCAACCGGGAGTGCCAGTGACGGACGGGGCAACGCAGTTGGCAACTGAACCGGTGGTTGTCGAACAAACGACCGACATCCCTCCCTCCGACTTGAGTTCGCCGACGCTGGTTGTCGGCGGGAATGGGACCACGCAGGTTGGCCTGGGAGTGAGCATCCTCCAGAGCCTGGAGGGGGTTGACGAGATTCCCCAGGTCGTCTTGCGCGAGGCGGAGGGAGAGGAACCCATTCCAGTGCTGCGTCCCCTGTCGCGTCAGCGGGTCTGGAAGGATGTTGGAAACCGGTACGAGTTGCATGGTGAGCTGGCGCGGGGGGGGATGGGGTTGATTCTCAAGGGCCGTGACATTGATCTGGGTCGTGATCTGGCGATCAAGGTCCTGCACGACTCGCACCTTGATCACCCGGAGGTCGTACAGCGATTTGTGGAAGAGGCGCAGATCGCCGGGCAATTGCAGCACCCGGGGATTCCACCGGTTTATGAGTTGGGGTTGTTCACCGACAAGCGGCCCTTTTTCAGCATGAAGCTGGTCAAGGGTAAGAACCTGGAGGAAATCCTGCGGTCGCGTTCCAGCCTGCTCGACCAGCGAGCCCGGCTGCTGAAGGTGTTTGACCAGGTCTGCCAGACGATGGCGTATGTGCATAGCCGCGGGGTGATCCACCGCGATCTCAAGCCGAACAACATTATGGTGGGGACATTCGGCGAGGTGCTGGTGATGGATTGGGGGCTGGCCAAAGTGCTGGGAGTGACAGCTCGTCATCACCCGCATTGGGGGTCTGAAGAATTTGTGGCTGAGGAGGACTCGATTCGTACGGGACGGAGCGCCTCGGGGAGTTCAGTCCCGGGGATACCGGGTGGCTCCGATCGGCAGACCGAAGCGGGGATTATCCTGGGAACACTGGGCTACATGCCTCCCGAGCAGGCGATGGGGAAGATTGAGTCGCTCGATGAGCGGGCCGATGTTTTTGGTTTGGGAGCGATCTTGTGCGACATCCTGACGGGTAAGCCACCGTATGTGGCCGGCCAGCGGAACGAGATGCTGCGCAAAGCACGCGAGGCAGATCTGGTCGATTGCCATGCGCGCCTCGCCTCTTGTGGTGCCGATGACGAATTGCTGGAGTTGACCCGTGACTGCCTGCGGACGGAACGGGACGAGCGCCCCCGCGATGCCGGGGAGGTGGCACGGCGTTTCTCGGGGTATCTCGCGTCGCTGGAAAGCCGGTTGCACGACGCAGAGCTTTCGCGGGCGGCGGAAGAGGCGCGTGCCGAAGAGGTGCTGCACACCATGGCCGAGACCCAGGCTCGTGCCCAGGCCGAACAGCGTGTGCGGCAACTGCAGTTGCGCGGAATGGGTGGGCTCGCCGCGATCCTGGTCGTGACTGCAATTGCGGCGAGTTGGGCCATGTGGACTCAAAAACAACTTGGAGACGACGCGAAGAGCGAGCAGGATCGGGCGAACCGCATGATTGTCCGCGCTGAAAAAGCGATGCGCGACCTGGATTCGCAGGAGGAACGCGTGGCAGATGCGAACCGGATTGCCAGGCAGTCCATCGAATTGGCCAACAAGCAGGCAGCAGCCGCAAAAGGCCTGGAAAAAGTTGCCCTGGAAAAGACGACCATTGCACTCAACTCGCAGATGGAGAACAAAAGTCTTCTCCGGCAAGTCTATTTCTCCCAGATAGGGAATGCCCAAGCGTACTGGAAGAAGGCGCGTGGCATTCCACAAATGTCGACCATCCTGAATGGTTTCCAGCCCCAGAATAGGGACGAAGATCCTCGAGGCTGGGAATGGCACTATTTACAAGCATTGCTGCGTTCGGAGATCCGTTCCGTTCAGGCAGGACAACCCGATTTCACCTGCTGCGAGTGGAACCCTCAAGGCGCGATCCTGGCCGCTGGGAGTTCCACCGGCGACATCGTTGTGCTTGACGATTCCCTGCCTGGCACCGAACAGGTATTGAGGGGACATCACGGTCCGATTCGCGGCATGGCATGGCATCCTGACGGTCAGCAGTTGGTGACCGCGAGTCAGGATCGGACGATTCGAATCTGGGATGTTGCCTCCGGAACCTGTCGGCAATCCTCGGATCCTTATGCGACCGCTGTTCTCGGTGTGGCACTCAGTCCAGAGGGGGCCCGACTGGCAATTGCCACAGAGTCCGGGATATCGATCCGAGAGTATCCTGATGGAAAGGTCATTCACGCGCTGGGTTTGAAGGTGGACAACCTGGCGTGGCTGCCAAATGGCAAGGAGTTGGTCTTACACGGAGATCGCAGGCTGCACATCTGGAACATTGAGGATGCGACGCCACGATTCGTGGCCGCAGACAACAGCTGGCGGAGCGCCATGGCGGTGAGCCCTGATGGGCGCTTGGTCGCAGTCCCTGATGATTCCGACATCAGCATCCGCGAACTGCCGGGGGGAAGGATCCGAACCCAACTTCGTGGCCATCAGTTGCCCCCCCTGAGTCTGCAATTCAGTCCGGACGGACGAAAACTGGTGGCCGGCGGAGAAGAGCATTCCAGCTTGGTCTGGGATCTCGCCCAGGGGACGAGTGTGCAGGCGTTCCGCGGGCAGACAGGTAATATCAGCGGCGTGCGTTGGAATCCCCGGGACCATCGCCTGGCGTCCACCAGTCACGACCTGCGGATCTGGGACGGTTCCCGCAATGAGGGGGCCCTCGAAGTCCAGGCTTTGGCGAGGCCGCTCAACTCCCTCAGTTGGAGTCCGACTGGAGAGGACGTTGCCGTGGCATCATCCTCGGGGACAGTGGAGATCCTCAATGCCCGCACTGGAGAGTCAAGACGAGCATTGACCGGCCAACCGGGAAGTTTTCAGCGGGTGGCTTGGCACCCCTTCGATCCGCTATTGGCGGGCACTGGGGATGGAGGCTCCATCACCCTGTGGAATAGTCTCACCAGGCAGGTCCAGCGCGAAGCAAAAGGGGTGATCCCCAATGGCCGTGGACTCAGTTGGAGCGCCGATGGACGCTGGCTGGCCGCTTCCGGAGCTGCGAATTCCTGGCAGGCTGTGGTCGTCGATGGACAAACCCTCGACCTGGTCTGGCAGTTGCCCAAGGCCGATAGTTGGGTTCACCAGGTCGGGTGGAATCCCTCGACGACCCAACTCGCTGCTGCCTGTGCCGATGGCCACCTGCGCGTCTGGACGATGCCGGATCCATTTCCGGGAGAAATTCCGGCGGATCGATCACCCGAGCCCCCCCAGGTCATACCGGTTTTGGGCCGATCCATTTGGTCACTTGCCTGGAGTCGGAGCGGTGACCGACTGGCCGTGGGAGACGGGGCGGGCCAAATCGTCGTGTTCGATACGCACGATTGGCGGCCCCTGAAGACCCTGTCGGGGCACACTTCCATCGTCTATGGGCTGCATTGGAGTTCGAATGACAGCCGACTGGTCTCCTGTTCGCATGACAATACGGTTCGCATCTGGGATTCCCAGACCCTGTCAGAGATCCTGGTCTTTCAGCAGGGGCGCGACCAGGTGGGAGATGTCGCATTTTCTCCCGATGACTCCAGACTGGGTTTTTGTGATCACCGGGGATTTGTCCATATCCTCGATGCACCGGATGCAGGAACCCGTCGAGCGGCTGACTTGCAGGAATCTGAGGCACTGGAGCGGCGGCTCGCAGAACAGCCGGCTGATCTGTTGCTGCAGTTTCGGCAATGGATGCTCTCGCAAAAAAAGGGATTGGTTCACCGATCGAATCAGGCTCGCCGGCAATTTCTGCAGCAGTTCAGCCTTCGTCCGGCCGAGGGAGCCAGCCAATTCGATCCGTTGAACCTGGCCCATCAATTGGTGGATGAGTCGATCTTGCAGTCCACCATCTGGCGGCCGGCCGCGCTTCTGGAGGCATCGGGCGATTCCGGATCGGAACTGAGCCTGCAGTCAGATGGGTTCCTGCTGGCAGGACCGAGTTCGCAGGAAAGTCCCGATTCCTATCACCTGCGGTACCGGTTGGCTCCGGGGCTGCTCACAGGGATACGGATTGATGCAAGGTCACATTCCAGCCTGCCTGGGCATGGCTCGGGATGGGGAGATGGTAATTTCCATCTGACATCGTTGAAGGCGGAATTGCGTCGTCAATCCGGTGAAATCACAGACATCCCTCTCGTCTTTGCAGCGAGTGACTGGGTGCGCCCCCTCGATGGCGATACGGGACCTGAAGATGGGCCATGGGGAGTGCTCGACGACAATCCCGCCACGCATTGGGACGTTTGGCCGATTCCCCGTACTCCCCATTGGCTGGCGGTGGAATTGAAGGATCCGGTCAACATCCAGCCGGGTGAAGAACTGCTCGTCCATCTTCAGTTCCACGATCGCCGCTGGCCCAGGGCCCGATTGGGAAACTTCCGAATCTCCACCACCGGTGACCGAATCGACTTCGGCCACCTGCAACTGGCTGCGGCCATCCGCGAAGGAGTGCTCCCAGGATGGGAATCACTCATCGCCGCCTGCCTCATCGTTGACGAGACAACCAGTGCCGAACAGCTGCTCGCCCTGGCCCCTCCCGGCACTCCCGTGCATCGGTCCCTGTTGGCATTGTTGCTGCGACAGGCGACCGGGAACAAGGAGGGAGCCCGAAGTGAGGCGGCAGGCCTGCGTGAGTTGATAAAGTCCGAAACACTGGTACGGCCCCTGCATGGGCTGCTCAAGCGGGCACTCGAACGGGTTCCCTGACCTGCCACAGCAAACCGCCTGATTCTCCGATCGGATCCCCCTCTCTTCACAAGCCCTGAGACTCACATGGACACTCCTGCCCTGCGCTGGCTGACAGCACTGTTGCTGCTATCGATGAGCGCTGCCGGCGGCATTGGCTGGACCGGTCAGACTCACGTGAGCCAAGCCAGTCAAGATCGTCCCGGGGCTGGACGCAACTCTCCCGAGAGCCCCCCGGGGAAACATCCTCTCTTCCTCAGCCCACACTTCAATCCGCTGGTAACTCTGGGGGGACGGCTGTATGTGGTGAACACCCCCGCCGACACGGTGGACGTGATCGACTGTACGACCCTGGATGTGGTCGACCGGATCCCTGTCGGGGTGGAGCCGGTCTGTGTCGTCCCCCGGCCCGATGGTACCGAGCTCTGGGTTTCGAACCATGTGTCGGATTCTGTCAGCGTGATCGACCTGCGGGCCGACAGTCCAACTTGGCACCAGGTCGTTGCCACCATCCAGGAGTTTGATCCCGAGACCCGGGCCACCCGCTTCGATGAACCGGTGGGAATCGCGTTTGCCAGTGACCGCAAGGCGTACGTCGCCCTGTCGTCTGAGAATGCGATTGCCGTGGTGGATGTGCCCACCCGGCAGGTGACCGGCCGGCTTTCCATCCCGGCCCAGGATCCACGGGCGATCGTGGTCCGCAATGGCAGGCTGTATGTGCTCCCCTTTGAATCGAACAACCAGACCCAGCTTTCGGGTGGAACCGGGAAATTGGACGGCGAACTGGCCACCTTCGACGCGGTCCAGCATTCGATCGCCAACAACAATGTCCTGTCCCTGGGGGCGGTGGTCGACATCGTCAAGCATCCCCGGGTGCCCGACCGCGATCTGTTCGTGTTTGAAACCGGGACCGACACGCTGGTCCAGACGCACGAGCATCTGGGAACACTGCTGTACGGACTAGTGGTCGATTCCCACGACACCGTTTACATCGCCCAGACGGATGCCCGCAACCACGTGAATGGGAGGGCGGGAACAGCCAGGCATGGACTGGCGGAATTGGGAAACCGCCCGTTTTTGAACCAGGTGACCTGCGTGGACTCGACAGGGGCAAAGTTCATCGATCTCGACACCGTGAGAGACGATCTGCCAGTCGCCGCGTTGGCGATCGCCACCCCGTCGGCCGTCCAGCTGACTCCCGATGAAGCGACCTTGCTGGTGACCGCGTCGGGCTCGGACTTGCTGGTCACGGTCGATCCCCAGAGCCAGGCAGTGCTGGGCCGGGTCAATGTCGGGGCGGTTCCCGAGGGGATCATCGTCGAGCCCGGGCCGGTCCCCCGGGCCTGGGTCTTCAATGCCGCCGACAATTCGGTCTCCCTGGTCGATCTGGGTGACGTCACTCAACCCCGATTGGTGCAGACTGTGCCACTCGAAGACCCCACCCCGGCGGTCATCAAGCGTGGGCGGATTGCCTTCAGCACGGCACGGGCCTCAACCACGGCCACCTTCTCGTGTGCGAGTTGTCATCCCGATGGTCACACCGACCAACTGCTGTGGGTGCTCAATACGCCAATCGTCTCCGGCGGAAATCAGATCATGCCCCGCTCGACCATGCCGGTCCGCGGACTGCGCGACACCGCTCCCTTCCACTGGGATGGCATCCCGGGGGATCCCTATGGCGGAATCAACAGCGCGAGCGTGCATGCCGCAGTTCCCCCCAATTCGCGGGTGGATGTTCCGACCAGCAGCACCCGCCATCTTGTCGATGGCGGCCTGGCCAGTACCATGAGCCTGGTGGGCGATACAACGGTCAATGACGAGGGACTGGCCGGTCGACTGTCGAAGGCGGAGCGAGACGACATGGCCGAGTTCCTGTTGTCGGTCCCCTATCCCCCCGCACCGCGTCGCGCGTACACCAACGTGCTCTCGGCAGCCGCCCGCGATGGATTCCGGCTGTTCCATATCGAGGGAGACAATGATCCGTCGAAGTCATCCCCCAATGTCTGCGGAGACTGTCACCGCCTTCCATTCCTGGTCAGCACCAACACACCGGGGACCGGCATGGAAACCCCCACCTGGCGGGGGGCTTACGATCGCTGGCTGATCTTGCCGCAGGGACGTCTCAACATCATCGATTTCGACTTCTACCGGCGAGTGGCCGAGCAGGGGACTCCCGAACGCAGCGTCTGGCAGTTCTCGTGGGCCGGCCGCCGACGGTTTGATCCGGTCTGGGACATGGTTCTCGAAGGGAGTACGGGCTTCCCCGGTGCGTTCGCCCGGCAGGTGACTCTGTCGCGTGACACAGGCAGTGAGCCCGCAATCCACGACCTGCTACACGCCCTGGTCAATGCAGCCCGCCAGGAACTGGTGGTGCTGGAAGGGGTGGGAGTCCGCATGGTCAATGGGGTCAAGGCCCCCCTGAAGCTGCAGTGGGTGCGTGAGCGTGGTTTTGTCATGGCCGGGGCGGGACCGACAGTACCGTCGGACTGGTCGGAGGCCGATCTCCTGGCAAAGGCAGCGGAGGGGGAGGTCGTGGTGACATTGGTGGCACGCCTGGGGGCGCAGGCGGGAGCCGATCAGGCCCAGCCCGCCTTGTGGACTGTCGGACCGATTGAGAAGCAACGGGGCCACCAGGAATTTCCAGCGTTGTCTCCCGAGACCCGTCACATGGTTCTCAGTGGGCGACATCTGGCGCCCGAACCATTCGTGCTGGTCGATGGAGAACGGGTCACTGCCCGGCTCAGCGTCGAGGGAGAACGGATCGAGATTGACCTGGCCGAATTGCCCGGGCAGGGACTGCACTTTCTGCAGTTGCAGAATCCGGGAGGGCTGACCAGCAATGAGTTCCTGTTCGAGGTCTACCCCAGCGAGGCGGCAGCGCGGGCCAAGGGGAGGCGGTTGGTCGACATCCTGGTCCGCACCCGCTGGGAAAAACTGTTGGGGACCTGGAAAGACGAAGAGAGTGCTGGGGCCGGCCTGACGCAGGTGATCCGCTGGAAGATACCGGACCGTGTGCTGGAGATTACCAGCCGGGAACGAGACAACGAGTCGGTTGCTCTGGTGACAGTTGATGCCAGCTCGGGGGAGGTCCTGCACACCGGTGGAAACGCCCGCGGAGACCTGTTCCAGGGGCGGTGGGACCTGTCGCAACCAGATGATGCCGTGCTGAACCTGCAGTTCACGGGTGGAACCGGGCAAAAGGGGAACGTGGTGGTGCATCATCAGTGGCTGGGGGAGGGACGAATGGAAATTCGGCTCGACCTGCCGCAACCAATCCGGGTGAAGCTGAAGCGGCACGAAAACGTCCCCGGGCAGTGACCCGCGCTGCAGGCAGGTTTTCAATCACCGTCGTTCTCGAGGGGCAATGATCATGAGCGATCAGGCTGTTGAGACTTCGCCTTCGACTCCCGCGCTGCGTCGCCATGATCTCGATGCGCTCCGGGGTTGGGCCATGTTGTTGGGGATTGTGCTGCACGTCTCATTGAGCTTCTTCCCGACATCCTGGTGGGTCCAGGATCCTCAGCAGAACCAGTTGTTCGGCTTGCTGTTCCTCGCGATCCACGGGTTCCGGATGCCGTTGTTTTTCCTGCTGAGCGGCTATTTCACGATGTTGATCTACCGCCGAAAGGGATTGCCCGCCCTGATACGGCAGCGGGCCCTGCGGATCCTGCTGCCTTGCCTGGTGGGAATGTTCACAATCATTCCGGCCCTGCATGCCGTCGGGGCCTGGGCTGCTGCACGGGCTCCGAGGCCGTCGTCGGCCGAGTTGCCGCCACTGTTCGCTGCCATTCGGAAGGGCGATGTGTCCGGGGTTCAAGCACAGCTTTCCACCGGGGCCGACGTGACACAACCCGACCCCGTATTCCAGATCCGGCCGTTGCATTGGGCCGCACTGGTCGGCAACACGGACATCGTGAATGGCCTGGCGGATGCCGGGGCACCACTCGACCAGGGGGATGGACGGGGGAACGTTCCCGTGAATGCTGCGGCGTTCGCCGGTCATGCCGAAGTGGTGCAGTTGTTGCTCTCGCGCGGGGCGAATCCCAATGCGGTAAACCAGGACGGGCGACTGCCGATGGATGTGCTCGATGTCCCCTTCGCGACGACATCCGGGATCCTCGAGTTTCTGGGGCTGCCGCGTCCCGAGGAAGAGCGGCTCTCAGAGGGTCGTCGTCGTGTGAGGGCGGTCCTGGAACCGGTCACAAATCGGGGTTCGGAAGTCCGGGCAGATACCCGCGAAAAAGGCTGGCTTGATCGTCTGGCGAGGGACTATACCCGGGAGATTCGCTCGAAGCGATTTGAGATCACCTGGCGAGGTCAGCCGTTTCACCTGGTGACGACCGGTGTATTCGACCACCTCTGGTTTTTGTGGTTCCTGACCTGGATGGTGGCGGGGTTCGCCATTGCGGTCAGCGTGTCGATGATTGGAGTCTCCCCAGGCTCGGTAGAAGGCGGCGATCAAGCCACCGGAAATCGTCTGCTGCTGGCTGCGATGGCCGCGACAACACTGCCGCAGATCTTGATGGGAGTCGACGGCCCGGTCCTCGGCCCCGATACCGCGACCGGGTGGCTGTTACCCCCCCATTTGCTCGTGTACTACGGGCTGTTCTTTACGGTTGGCTGCTGGATGCAGGGTGCGGAGTCGACAATGCAGTCCTGGACCCGACCGTGGAAATGGTGGCTGACGGCAGCCCTGGTCATCGTGTTCCCGGCAGCCTTGATGACATTGGGTTCGCGTCCCTGGTCGGTGGTTCTTCAACCGCTGTATGCGTGGCTGATGAGCCTTGGCTGCCTCGGCCTGTTCGCGCGCTTTCAGTCACGTCCCAGTCCCCGCATGCGGTACCTGTCCGATTCTTCGTACTGGCTCTATGTCGTGCATCTCCCTGTGGTCGTCGGTTTGCAGTCGCTTGCGACCGACTGGGGGGGAGGAGCTGTGATCAAGTTTGGCTTGATCCTGCTGATTGCAATTCCCCTGATGCTGGCGAGCTACCACTGGCTGGTCCGGCCGACGGCGTTGGGTTGGCTGCTGAATGGGCGCATCGAACGTCGGCCCGGTCAGGTCCGCAGCCTGTGATGCGGTCTTCGTCTTGGGCCTTCATTCGACGATGATTGCAAAGGAGAAAAGGCTTGGCTTGGATGATGGTGACTCCCCTGCCTCAACGAGGTCGGCGCCCGATCCGTCCCGAAGAGGGGAGGACGAGTCGATCGCGAGCACTGTCTGCTGCTGGTGTGGGCCCGTTCGATGAGAAAATCATCAGGATCTGACGAAAGAGCGGGGGGCCGGGATTGAAATCCGGGTGTTGTGAATGGAAAGTAGAGTCCACATTGGGGTGGTACGGGGGATGGCCATTCAACGGGGTTGCACTGGAAATGATCCACCCCGTGTGGGCGGATCTGGGTCGGAGTCGCCCCGGCCGCTGGTGATTGCCTTCTGAGGGGCACTGTGAGTGATGAGTCCGACCAATTCTCCGAATCATGACGCATTCGAGTTCCGGCGACGGTCGCGGCGTGTTGCAGATTTCGTCAATGAAGCCATTCACCTGGAGAAGCGTGCGATTTTCATCGCAATTCCCAAGACTGGTACGACGGCGGTCCGGCAGCAGTTGCAGCAGGAGGGGCAACCGCTCATCCGGAATCCGCATCTCAACATCCTGCAGGTCCGCGAGGCGCTGTATCTGTTCCTCGTCATGCAGGCTCTCGGGCAGAATCACGCTTTTCCCTCGGTCCTCCAGCCAACCGATGCCGACTTGCGCGGATGTGCCAGGGAGATGTTCACTTCATTCTTCAAGTTCTCTGCCGTACGCAATCCGTGGGCGCGTGCCGTGTCGCTGTATCATCGGCGCGAAGGGGTCCAGGTGAGCCGGGAGTTGTCATTCCCCGAGTTCATCCGGCAGCATGAGTTTGCCAGTGACACCTGCGAGCAGCCGACCAGGCACCGGAACCAGGTCGACTGGCTGTGTGATGAATCGGGAAATTGCCTGGTGGACTACGTCTACAAGCTCGAGGAGTTCGAGCAGGCGATTCCCGAAATCGCCATCCGCACGAACGGGCGGATCCAGTTGACCCCACTGGTGGCCAACCAGAATCCGGAATCCCGTTCTCGCGACTATCGCGAGTTGTACACAACCGAGACCAGGCAACTGATTGCGCAGCGATTCGAGAAAGACATTGACACCTTTCACTACACCTTTTGAGACCTCTCCGATTCCGGCCGCAGGTGCCGACTGCGGGCAGCGAAGCGGAGACGCGGGTCAGGCCGCACCGCCAGCCATCCGGGGGGCCAATCATGGGTGGTGACAGACTGCGACTGGTCATCGTGGCGGCGATTGCCGTGGCCGTGATGCTCGCGCTCGAACCGGTGATCATCCGGAGTGGTGGGTTCCAGATGCGTTGGCTGTTGGCGGGATCGGCGCTCTTCGTGCTGCTGGGAGCCACAGGACGCTGGGATCGACCCGGGTGTCGCATTCCGTTTCGACTCGGATTGGTGGCGTGCGCGATGGGAGATCTGCTGGGGCCGCGCAACTTTCAAATGGGCGTCGTCTGCTTCCTCGCGGCCCACCTGGCGTTTTGCGTGGGCTGTTGGGGACATGGATTGCAGGGGGGCCGAGTGCTGCGCTGGGGGCCGGTCGTGTTGGCGTTCAGCCTGGGACTGGTGGGCCTGTGGCTCTGGCCACATTTGCCCGTCGGCGATCGTCCTCTCGTGACCGCTTACACAGCGGTCATCTCGGTGATGGCGCTGATGGCGGCCGGGCTGGGCAGGTCACCCGTTCGGGCGTGGCTCTGGTGGGGAGCCTGGATCTTCTATCTCTCCGACATCTTCGTCGCCCGCTGGCGATTCGTGGATCCATCGTCGGCAAACGGGCTGGTCTGTTACCCGCTCTATTACCTCGCCTGCACGCTGCTGGCCTGGGGGACGGGAATGAACTGGCGGGACAGCGACGAACGGCCAGCCACTGAGGAAATGTCTTGAATTGGCCCGGAATTGGGTTGATTCAGAAAGTCTCCAGAATCGCTGAGCGGGTTTCCCTGGAAAGCAGCCGATCGATGGGGACTCTCTGGGACCAGCGATCCCGAGGAACAGCGGACGTCACGGATGGCACTCGATGAGCGCACCCGGGATTGCAATTTGTGAACAGTGAATGTGCCGGGCATTCACAACGCGGCCTCAGGTTCCGCAAAACGTCCGATAACACGAACCGGAAGGTGAAGAATTGCGATAGGGGGCATGCAAGGCGCTGGGAGTGTAGGGATCAGCCAGGGCTGCCAGCAGTCGCTCGACCGGACCGAGATCGCCGGTGGAAACCGCCGCCTGCAACGCTTCTTCGACACGCTCATTCCGGGGGATGATCTGCGGATTGGCCTGCCGCAGGCGATCCTGAGCCTTCTGCCGGTTGCTCCCCTCGCGTTCCAGCCTGGCGATCCAGCGGGTCTGCCACCCCTGCAGTGGGGGATGCTGGCCCCAGTCGGGATCCCAGTTGTCCGGGTCGGCCAGACCGGCGAAGGTGTTCGTCAAGTCGGCCCTGGACTCCTGCATCGCGTCGAGCAATCCCTGGACCAGTTGAGGATCGTCTGGATGTTCCGTCTGCAATCCCATTTTTCGCCGAAACCCAGTCAGCAGAGCCTGCTCGAACTGCGGGGCGTACTGTTTCAGGGCATCGGTGGCCAACTCGATCGCCCGCTCCTGGACTGGATCCAGCAGTGGCAGCAATGTTTCGGCAAATCGGCTCAGGTTCCACAGGCCAATCGAAGGCTGGTTTCCATAGGCATAGCGCCCCCCATGATCGATCGAACTGAAGACCGTGGCCGGGTCATAGCGGTCGAGAAATGCGCATGGCCCGTAGTCGATCGTCTCGCCCGAGAGGGCCATGTTGTCGGTGTTCATCACCCCGTGCACGAAGCCCAGTTGCTGCCATTGGGCGATCAGCCGGGCCTGCCGGCTGATCACCCGCCGCAGGAATTCGAGATGCTTTGCCTCGTGATCGACGAGGTCGGGGTCGTGCCGGGCGATGGTATAATCGGCCAGTTGCCGCAGCGTGTCGTTGTCCTGCTGAGCCAATAGCAGCTGGAACGTTCCCACGCGCAGGTGACTGGCGGCGACGCGAATCAGCAAGGCCCCGGGCAAAGGCCCCTCACGGAAGACGAGGTCGCCAGTCGTCAGCACCGCCAGACTGCGGGTCGTGGGGACCCGCAGGGCGTGCATCGCCTCGCTGATGAGATACTCGCGGAGCATTGGACCCAATGCGGCCCGCCCATCACCCCGCCGCGAATAGGGGGTCGGGCCCGAACCCTTCCATTGCAGGTCGTACCGTTGCCCCGTGGGAGTGACCTGTTCCCCCAGCAGGATCGCCCGGCCATCCCCCAGCAGCGAAAAGCCCCCGAATTGATGACCGGCATACGCCTGGGCGATCGGATCGGCCCCGGGGGGGAGACGTCGGCCCGAGAGCACCTCGGCCAATTCCGTCTCAGTCAGCCCCTCCCAGTCGAGCCCGAGTTCGCGCGACATCCCGGCATTCAGCAGTACCAC
>DNUF01000049.1:5292-11975 GCA_003508595.1 Planctomycetaceae bacterium | reverse complement strand
GGAGTAGGTATTGTCGAGGTTCCACCCTCGCCCCACGGGAGACATCGCCTCGGAAACTGCACTGGTCAAAACGACAACTCCCCAAAGCTCAGTCGTGTCCCCGGACCCCGGCCCCGCAGGCCCACGCCCCGCCAGACAACATCGCCACCACTGTCATCTTAGGCGAGTCGATCGGGTTCCACACCGGTATCGTATTGAACGCTTAAAATCCAGAAAAAGTATTCTTGCAAGCAGCGACGATTGCCCCCCAATCGGAGGTGAAATTGAACGCGTGAGATTCTCTGTTGCCCCAGAACGCTCTCAACGACACTGTCCGACCAGCGAGGGTCGGCAGGCTGGCCTGGTTCATTCAGGACACAATTATCCAAAGAGAACTCAGGAGAACCGAGCGCTCTTGGAGACCCCAGAACCCAGCGGAGGACCAAGCGCAAATCCCGTTCGATGAGAGAAGGAGGCCCCGCACTTGCCTGGAATCAGGTTGTTGAAGAACGGTTGGCTCCGGCTGATCGTCTTTTCGCCAATGCGCTGTGTGCGTTCATCAACCAACTCCTGTGTCGCCGGCAGTTGCTGCCGAGAGGCCTCGACAAAGTGAAGGTGGAGTAGCTGTGGGCGTGTAGAACCAGCAATGTGTCCAACCTGAGCCGACACCTGTGGGGAAAGCTCGCGAGCGCGAAGCTGGAAATCGCGAAGACTGGTGGACTCTGGGTAAAGGGGGCCTTTCGCGCCGGCCCGGGGGACTTGCTGCGGGGCCGTTTGTGGCCAAACTCGGCTGGAGTGCGCGATACCTCGCTTCGCAACCGCGCTTCGACTTCAGACAGGCGTCTGGGCGGCGAGTATTCGACAGACCCTCGTGTTGATTGGTGAATCAGATCTGCGGCTCGCACGACCCTTTCTGCCAACACTGGCTCTCGCAAATCAACAACGAGGCCCTGCAATCGTGAATTCCCGCCCTCCGTCTGTCCGTTCCTCTTGGACATCCATTTGCTACACTATCGGCTTAACTGCTCCCCCACGTGCTTCTTTCCACGCATCGGCCTGGCGTTGTCATGGATAAACGCGAAGTCAGCGAAGCCAGCATTCGAACGCAGTCCATCTCCCTCCATACTGGGAATCTGCACCTACACTAAACTTAAGTTCAGTCAGCACCTGATAGAGAGACGTACTTAAACTTCGGCAGGGTTGCCGTGCGTGGCTGTCCGGTGCGGTGCCGGGCCGCTCGCAAGACCGATTGTTCGGCAGACACCCAAACTCCGATGTGCTTCCAGCATCCGCAGGCTGGATCATCGATACAAGCGTGTTCACTGAGAAATGCTGATTGGATTGACCGTGACGCGAACCACGACGGATGCATTTCAGATAATCGTTCCCCCGACAAGCATTGCGATTTGAGGCGAGTTTCGTAGGCACTAAGATGACTCCTCGTCATCTCCCCTCGTACAACTGGCGAAAAGCAGAGATGGATCCGCTCGTTGAACTGAATTTAAGGCAGACAAATTCGTCCGAATCGTCGGCAAAGAGTGAGAACCGCGGATTCTGGAATTCGATGACGCGGTTGTGGAAGCCACGATCTGCAGCAACGGCCATTTTCTACGGACCGGGTTCCCGCTTGAAGCTCGATCGCGGCAACCTCGACTCGCCCCTTCTGTACGTATGCAAGGGAGTTCTACCGGACGCCCCCGATGCGTCGCTGATTGAATCGGGATTGCCCGTTTCAAGGTCCGGATCGATTGCCGAGCGTCTTCCCTATTGGCCCAGTTATCGAAGTGCGTCTCCCGCGCAGCGCTCAAGATATATTGAATGGCTGCTGCAGGGACGATCCGATCCCCAGACGGAAGTGGGATACGTGTTTCTCTACTTTTATGGACTCGAACGGCGAATTCTGATTGACGAGGCTGATTACCGGGAGATTGCGGATGAACTGCTGAGGCTGCTGCCGATCTACGGTCATTCGGCTTCGTTTCAACGCTACGCGCAGGGTCTGCTCTGGACCACGATCTGGCTGAGTCGCAAAGGGCAATCCGTCCCCTACCGCACCGTCGAGCAGGCTGTCGCTGCCGCTCAATGGACCGACGAAACGCTCAATTTGGCACTCGCCTGTTTTGCGGGTTGCGGCCGACCGCTTCCGGACGATCTGGTGTATCACCTTGCGCAACACCAAGTGTACTCGGCGCGGACTGTCATCGTGCAACGGCATCGGGATTTGCACAAGCGGTCCTTCTTCACCCATTTCCAGAAGAAGTATCCCCACGGATTGCGAGTGAAAGTCGGAAAACGAGACCGTCGGCTCGAGTATTTTCCGGCCAGTGCCACCCTGGGCCGGATCCATGATGTCGGAGGACCTCTTGCGGCTGAGCGTGTTCCCAGCCTCTTGGGCTCGTCGCAGTTCACACCGCTGTCGAACATTTGGAATCAGGCGATCGAGGACCTGCGGCAATACGACCGGGCCCACAAGAGAGCCAAGGGAACCCGACTCACTGCGGAGATGTACGAAGCTCTGCCCGAGCATCTGCGGCAGGGCGAGCACCCGCACTTCGACCAGTGGTGTCAATTACTTGATCGGTCCATTACTGAAGATGGCTGGACGATCATCAGCGTCGCCGATTTCGCCAGGCTCGAGGGAATCGCCGAACGCCCCAAGCTCACGAGACACCAGTCGATGCAATTGGCCGAGGCGGCCTCGCAACTGGGATTCGCTTTGGAGCCAGATCCCCGAATCACGGGCAAGGTCTATCTCTGGAATCAGCGGGTCAGTGTGTTCCCGGCAACCGAGGAACTGAGTCAGAACGTCGCATCGTACCATGCCGCGGCCCTTCTGCTGGAACTCGGTGTGGGGATCGCGGCATCCGATGGCGTTCTCGATGAGATTGAGCTGGGACGCCTGAGCAACCATCTCGAAAACCAATTCGAGTTGTCGACGCACGATTCGTGTCGACTGGAACACCTCCGCTACCTGCTGTCCAAATGTCCTGCAAGCGGTTTCGCTCCCGCAAAAGACATGCAGTCAAGGTTAAATCGCGAGCAACGCAAGAAAGTCGGTGAGTTCCTGGTGGGAATTGCGGCCGCCGATGACTTCATTTCTCCGGAGGAAATTCGGGCCCTGACACATGCCTATCGAGCGCTTGGTCTCACCCGTGGTGATCTGGATGACCTGCTGCATGCCGTGGAATCGAAAACTGGTACCTTCGCGGCGCAAGACTCGGCGGGCATGGTGTTCCACCTCGACCAGGAACGGATCCGGGCGATCCTGTCGGAAACGGAACAGGTGACCGAGTTCCTGCGCGAGGCCATGCGAGAACCTGAGACCGACGATGCGGATGTGGAACCGGAAAAAGGGAAATCTGGGGGCAACCCAGCGACGATCGTTGTGCAGCCACCACCTGCGTCAGGAGAGTCGACACCAATCGCCCGGGAGGATTTGCAAGGTGTCACTCACGGTTGTTTTGATGAACTTGCTCGAGATCTGAAGCCCTTTGTTCGATCCGCGGTGTCACAGCGGTTGTGGACACGGCCGGCTCTTGATCAACTGGCGCGACAGCATCGTGTGATGCTGGGCTCCGCCATCGAGAGAATCAACGAATGGTCGTATGATCGTCTCGGGGACGCTTTGTTCGTTGACAACGAAGACTCTTACCTGATCCAGGTCGAACTGTTGCAATAGGACTGTGTGACGATGATTCCCTTGCGTGAGCGAAATGCCATCATCCAGTCTCTTTCAGCCGGGGTTGTGCCCGCGGTGGGGCTGCAGCATTTCCAGGTCGGCCGAAACGATGAGGTCCAGGCGCTCGTCAAGGACCTGGAAATCATTGCTTCCGGGGGGGCGACCTGCCGGTTCATCATCGGGCGGTTTGGCAGCGGCAAGACCTTTTTCCTGCACCTGCTCAAAACGGTCGCATTGCAGAAACGATTCGTTGTCGTCGAAGCCGACATCACAACCGACCGGCGGCTGCACGGCACGGCAGGCCAGGCCCGCGCCTTGTACTCGGAATTGCTCCATCGACTGGGGACACGAGCCAAGCCTGAAGGAGGCGCTCTCGCGAACCTCGTCGAGCGTTGGGTCGGCGATGTGGATGGCGTCGTGCGTGAGAAGGGCGGAACCGACGCTGATGTCCGGCGGGAGTTGCTGCAGCGGTTGAAGCCCCTGCATGAGCTGGTTTCGGGATTCGATTTCGCGAATGTGATCGCCAAGTATTTCGACGGCTACTTGACTGAAGATGACCAATTGCGGCAAGCAGCGTTGCGCTGGCTTCGCGGTGAGTATGCGACCAAGACCGAGGCCCGTCAGGAATTGGGGGTCCGCACAATCATCGAGGACGATACTGTCTACGACTCGTTGAAATTGTTGGCTGAGTTCGTGCGCATGGCCGGTTATGCCGGTTTGCTGGTGAGTATCGACGAACTCGTGGTGCTTTCCCATCGCCTCAACAACTCCATCGCCAGAAACAACAACTACGAGGCCCTCCTCAGGATCTTCAATGATTGTGTCCAAGGCCGGGCCAGTGGAATCGGCTTTCTGTTCGCCGGCACCCCCGAATCGCTCGAGGATCGGCGACGCGGGATTTTCAGTTATGAGGCGCTCGCGACGCGTCTCGCGTCCAATCGTTTCTCGGAAGCAGGCGGTCGCGATCTCAACGCCCCGGTCGTCCGGCTCGACAACTTGACCGCAGAGGATTGCTTTGTGCTGCTGACAAAGCTGCGGGAAGTGTTTTACGCCGACCCGACGGTCGCCCAAACACTTCCAAATGAAGCCATCGTCAAATACCTGGAAGTCTGTCAGCAGCGCATGGGGGCGGCCTATTTTCAGACCCCCCGGGACACGGTGAAAGACTTCATCGGACTGCTGCAAAAACTTCAACAGAATCCTGACAGTTCGTGGCAAATGGTTCTGGCTGCCAAGCAGGCTGAGCCGCCGGTCGTTGATCAGACAAACATGGTTCCCGGCCAGGATGGTGACGACTTGTCACAGTTTCAGTTATGACCTCTGCGTTCGAAATGCTGGCCCCTCCAATCCAGCAGATTCTCTGGCGCATGGGCTGGACCCATCTGCGGCCTTTGCAGGAACGGTCCATTCCCGCCCTGCTGAAGGGAAATCAGGATCTGGTCTTGGCCGCGAGAACGGCGAGCGGAAAGACGGAGGCGGCCTTTCTGCCGATTCTTTCGCAGATATACCAACAACCCCTGGGATCCATTCGCAGTGTGTACGTTGGCCCCCTGAAGGCGCTGATCAATGATCAGTTCCGTCGGCTGGAGGAACTTTGCGAGTTGGCAGAGATTCCCGTCCACAAATGGCACGGTGATGTCTCGGGCGACAAAAAGCGCCGGTTGATCGACCGCCCCGGCGGAGTTCTGTTGATCACTCCGGAGTCATTGGAGTCGCTGTTCGTCAATCGCAACAGCAGCCTGGCCCAGGTCTTTCACTCGCTGTCGTTCGTAGTGATTGACGAATTGCACGCCCTTCTCGGGAAAGAGCGCGGCTCACAGTTGCGCAGCCAGTTGTTCCGGCTGGAGCGGTATACGCGCAACCCTTTTCGGATTGTGGGGTTGTCGGCGACGATCGGTGATCTTTCTGCGGCGGCTCAGTGGCTACGGCCGGACAACCCGGCCCAGGTTGAGATTCAGAAGGATGATGCGACCACAAAGACAATCCGTTATCGANNCTTTCACTCGCTGTCGTTCGTGGTGATTGACGAATTGCATGCCCTTTTCGGGAGTGAGCGCGGCACGCAGTTGCGCAGCCAACTGTTCCGGCTGGAGCGGTATACTCACACCCCCTTTCGGATGGTGGGGTTGTCAGCGACGATTGGTGACCTTGGTGCGGCCGCCCAGTGGATGCGACCGGACAATCCAGCCCAGGTCGAAATCCAGAAGGATGATTCGACCACCAAGACAATCCGTTATCGAATCCACTCTTATCTCAAGCCCCCCCCTCCTCAAGACGAGGAGGCAGAGGCGGATTCGCAGGATCCGGATTCCCTTTTCACCGAAATCCATGAGGTGTTCCGGGGTTCGAAAAACCTGATCTTCGCGAATTCAAGGTCGAAAGTTGAGGAACTCACCGACCGGCTCAATCAGTTGGGACGGCAGCACGGCACGGGAGAAGAGTTTCTGATTCATCACGGCTCATTGTCCCGGGAAATTCGCGAAGACACCGAGCGTTTGATGCAGGGAGCTCGGCCCTATACCACCGTCTGTTCCTCGACGCTGGAACTTGGAATCGATATCGGCAATGTGCGTGCCGTGGGACAACTTGGTCCCTGCCACTCCGTCAGTTCGCTGGTCCAGCGTCTGGGACGCAGTGGACGTCGCGATGACGAACCACACCAGATGCGGATTTTTATCGTTGAAGAGAAAGCCCAAGAACGCAGCTGTTTGGCAGCCCGTTTCCATCCACAGTTGCTGCAGGCCATCGCCATGACCGAATTGCTGCAGGAACGCTGGGTCGAATCGCCTCGCATGGTCCCGTTCGATTTGAGCACGCTACTGCAGCAACTGCTCAGCCACATCGCCGAGACCGGGGGGACCACTGCAGCCAACCTTTTTCAGCTCCTGGTGGTGCGAGGCATGTTCCGGTTCCTGTCGACCATCCAGTTTGGAGTGTTTCTTCGCACACTGCATCACCATGAACTTATTGAACAGCATCCCGATGGGACACTGATTCTCGGTCTCAAGGGGGAGCAAATGGTCCG
>DNUF01000049.1:2055-5075 GCA_003508595.1 Planctomycetaceae bacterium | reverse complement strand
AGCAAATGGTCCGGCATTACGATTTTTACTCGGAGTTTGAAACTCCGAAGGAATATCGTATCGTCGCCAACGAACGGGTGATTGGAACGTTGCAAAAAGACCGCATTCCCCCGGTGAACGATCATTTCCTGTTTGCGGGGCGACGTTGGCAGATCCAGTCAATCGACCATGAGCGTGGTGAGGTTCTCGTACGAGAATCCGGCGGCCGAAAGCTGCCGGCTTTTCCCCCAGGGACCATCGAAATCGCTCCGGAAATACGTCACAAAATGCGGGAGATGCTGCGGCAGCAGTCCATTCCCGGCTATATTGACTCGACATCGGCGCAACTTCTCGTCGAGGCCCGTACCGAGGCTGCAGTCTCCGGAGTGCTGGAACGAGATCACATCAAATTGTCCGACGGTCATCTGCTCTGGTTCCCATGGACCGGCTCTCGCATCCTGTGGACCATTGACCGTGTGCTGGATCGGGCGGGTATCGACGCGTCGGCGGATTGGTTCGGGCTTTCGCTGGAGTTTAGTGAGAGTCGTGCAGCGATCGCCGATCGCTTGGCTGGTATTCTCGCGAGACCGCCATCGGCGGAATCGCTGGCCGAGGACGTTCCGGTTCTGCAACGCCGCAAGTGGGATCAATATGTCTCACCCGAACTGCTGAAGCTGAGCTACGCCGCGGACTTGCTCGACGTCCCAGGAGCTTTGGATTGCCTGACGCGACTGCAGGCCGAGTTGGTTGGGGACAATCTGTAATTTGCGTCAGCCATTTCAGGACGGCTGTCAAGTCGCAGTCGTCAGTGGTCACTCTGGGGACGTCGAGAGACCAGGTAGAGGATTGGTCTGGAATTTGGCAGGTTGCGACTGCTGGTGGATGGAAAGAGTCAACAGCCGCGACGACTGTGACTTGTTTCCGAATAGGGTCGGTCTTCGCCCCGGAGTCACGATTGGAAGTCCCTGCCCGAAATCACTGCAGATCTCCTGCAGCAATTACCTGCTGACGTCAGACATCGAATTGTGCCAATCAACGGCCTGGGGTCGGTATCGCTTCGGAAGACTTGCCAAGCGGAGTGGCCCCCTCTTTCAATTTCCCTTTGCGCCACCCGCGAAGAACCTCCGGGAGCTCCTCGGTTGGTACCTGGATCGGCTCTGGTTGGGCAACCGACTGCAGATGGAAACCTGCCAATGGCACCAATCCCACGTAAAAGTCGCCCGTCGATTGCACCATCACACGTCCGGTTTGACTCACAATCGTCTGTCCTGTCAAACGCACCGGTTCCTGATCTTTGCGATTGATTACAACTTCCCAGTTGACAGGCTGTGCAATCTGTTCACTGGTGCGATGCTCGCCTGTTTCCCGCAACATGCAGAAGACGAGATACGGCCGACTCGCCGGACCGGCCAGCAATTCCGTGGAGTAGTAGATCTCTTCCGTGGATAACTGTGTCGCTTGTGAGTCAGTGTCCGTCTCGACGTTGACCAGCAGTTCACTTGGGATCAGCGTCGCAACTGCTGCCTGACGAGTTTCGATCCGCGGGACCTTGCGGTGACACAATCTGTCAAGCGGATCCTGAACATACAAATCCAGATCGAGATCAGGCCTCATCTGGCGCGAGAGAATCCGCACAACAACCGGCGCTTTGCTGATTGGACGAAGAATCGCTTCGTGTCGCTCATTCATCATGGTCAGGGCAAGCTGCGTCGTGTGCCGTAATTCCTGCAGCCTGTTTTCCAGCTCTCGATTCGCTGCTTTTAACGTTGCATTCTCCGCTGTCGTGCTGGCGAGTAGTCGCTCGGGGGCCTGAGCAGCCTGTGCCTCTCGCTGCTGTTGGCGTAACAAATCCCTTTCAGTCATCGCATCCTGAAGTTGCTTTCGCAGCCGATTTCGCTCCTGAACGTCATCTCGGCGCGAATGTTGCTGCACTCCAAAATCGGCCGATTCAGTGAAAGAGTGATCTTCTGGACGATCAACTCCGGGTTCACTCAATTCATCGACATTCGAATCGGTGCTCCCTGGCAGCAAGGCCATGCCGGCCAACAGCACCGTGGTCAACAGCAGGGAATTCACAACGGAAATCCATGCTGTTGTGTCTTCCTCAAATTCATTGGCCAAGATCAGATCTCCATCCGGCAGTTGTCGCCAATCCGATTGCGAGCTTTGCCCACAGCCCAAGTGTCGATGGAATCCTGAGAATGGTCGGTGTTGCAAGGTGTGAACCGTACGTCCGGGGGCCGTCTCGTTGAGTTGTCCGCGACACCATCATCAGGAACACGCCATGTGGTTGACCGAAGAACGTCGTCACCGATTACAGCATCTGGAGTGACTCGATAATGTCGTGTTGCGCCCGGATGATTTTCAAGGGCTATTTAACGTGCCACAACGATAATGCTCTAAAAACCTTGAGGGACGATACCGAATCGATTCGGATTTCCGACTTTTGCGGGCATTCGTTTGGCTGGCCCCATGAGTCTGTTGACCCACGTCAGAGCGGTTTTCGAGTCAGCTGTGGTGGTGACACCATGAGATCCACTTGATGAGTCAGCTTTTTCTGGCCGCAGCGGGAATACCAACACAAGTGCGACGATCCAATCTTTGGGATTGGTATCCGTACGTCAATCATGGTTCCACGATGCCATGGTTGTCAGCTAAGCTTCTGGTGCCTTGCTTTGATCAATTCCGTCTGGAGGTGACCTCGGTGTCACCCGAGCCAACCACCGTCGTTCACAGACAGTCGAGATTGCTCCCATGGACAACTGGGTTGTTACAGGTATCGGGGGCACATTGGCAGTCGTTCAATTGGTGCTTTTCGAATCGGTTCGAAGAAGGCAAAAAATAGTTTTTGACAAATTGGTGGAAGCACAGCAGATCGATCGAATACAGATTACGAATCGAGAAGTGGAGCAGGCTCTGGCTACGATCTGGCAGCGCACCTGCCTGCGCAGAATCTCCATGATGGCACCGATGTTGGGCGTGGTCTTGACTGCGGCCGGATTCCTGACTCTTAGAGATCGGCTGCCTTTCGAAGTGAGGAA
>DNUF01000049.1:0-1820 GCA_003508595.1 Planctomycetaceae bacterium | reverse complement strand
TTCTTGAGACATTGGGCCCACTTTATTCCGGAGTCTTGATTGGAGCCTTGTCGGCCCTGGCGAATCAGATCCTTGTCCTCATTCTCGATGTGAAAGCGCAGGCTTTGCAAAGTCGATTGTGGAAGCGGATTGCTGACGGCCGCAGCGAGTTGCCGGCGGTGGTGACATCTCTCACGACGATCCAAACCAGTGAAGAGTTGAGAATGCGGGTCGTACAGGAGATGAAAGACAGTTTGATTGACGCGATGAATCGAATCACGACTCCTGTCAACCAGACTGCGAATCGATTGCTGGATGTCGGGAGGGGATTGGCGGAAAGTCAGGGCCGCTTGCAGGAATCGGTCACACGGTTCGTCACTGCGACTGACGAGGCCTCATTGCGCATGCAGGAGGCCGCACGACGTTTCGAGGCGGGCCAGGAGCAGCTGCGAGGTCGATTCGAGGAAGTATTGCAAAGTCTGCAGGAAGTGCCTGATGAATTGCGGAAGGTGACAACAGTGTGGAATTCCAGTCTCCAGTGTCTGGCTGAGCAATCCCCATCGGTGAATTCCCATGTCCGTGAAATGCTGTCTCCGCCTTCCAGTGAACCGCACGCTGTTGTTCCCTCTCTGGAATCATCGAGCAGTCGATTGAGCGAGCGACGCACGGGATTCGGTGATTTACGGGTGCAAAATGCAGCCGCCGAAGGGACGAGTTCTTTGCGAGAGGTTCGGGCACCTCAACCGGCCAATCGCGCACCTCGACTCACCAGGGGCGATTTGGATGAACGTCCGCGAGGCTCACCATCGAAACCTGAGTTGACCACGTCGATCGACTCAAACGTCCCTGCGTTCCGTCTCGACCCCCAACGCATCCATGCGATTCAGTCGGAGACTGAACAGGTCAACGAGTTTTTGCGTGCGGCGATGCGTGATCCCGAGAGGGAACGTGCGGATGGCGAACCGATTCCAGTAAGTCCGCAGATCGTACGGTCTCTTGTTCCCGTATCCACCGTACCGTTGGCTGAAATATCTCCCCAGATAAAATTGCCTGAATCTGATGGAGACGCCACCGATTGTTTTCGTGAACTGCCAAGCGATTTACGGGAATTTCTACGCGCTGTATTGACACACAGGGCTTGGACCAGGTTCGAATTGGATCAACTGTCGCGTCAACACCGCGTTATGCTTGGTTCCGCAATCGAGCGGGTCAATGAGTGGTCATTGACCCGTTTCAATGACGCCTTGTTCGTCGAAGACAAAGAGTCGTTTCTGGTGCAGGTCGATCTCCTGCAGTAGGGCGTGCAAAAACCTCGGTCCCATTATCCGGGTGCCTCATGCGCGAAAGCCTGGATGTAGAGTGCGGGGCCACACTGTGTCTGTTATTGCTGACTGCTTGGGGCAAGGCCTTTGTCAAGATTCCGCTCGTCTCGGCCTGGGGGGCCCACCTGTCAGGCGGCTGATCTCTGATCTCGCGGCCTCCACAGGGCCACCTGTTTTTCAATCTGGTCAAAGAGTCGCGGCAATGCGTTATCAAGGATCGCCATGTGGCCGTCGGAATGGGGCAGCGTCGTCACGTACGGAGCCGTTTTCGCACAACGGTTGGCCCCCGGTCGTCCAAAAGCCGAAAGCGGCCTCCTTACGTCTCGCCCTCCCCACCGGAAAGAGAAAACCCTTCGGGAATTCTAATTGTCGCTCAAGGGGAGGAATAATTGTCGTCGAAGAAGTTGTTGCTGGAAGGCACCGTTAGTTTTTCAGGGCCCCTTTGGACGCGCTGATCGTTGCCAAAGCTTCGAGAGCCTCCAGACGCGCCTGCCCATGGTCGACAATGGGATTCGGATA
>DNUF01000232.1:11961-14817 GCA_003508595.1 Planctomycetaceae bacterium | reverse complement strand
AGAGCTTGACGATCTTCCCGTCGGCATCAACGATCACCGTCTGGGGAATGGCCGCGGCCTGGTACTTCTCGGCAACAACACCATCGACGTCCATCGCGACTGTCACATCCAGCTGATGCCGGCTCAGCAATGCCTGGATCTGCTTGGGCTGTTCCTGCAGGTTGACAGCCACCAATTGCACCTTTTCGGCCGGGAAGCTGTGAACCGCCTCTTCCACCAGGGGCATGGCCTTCACGCAGGGACCGCACCAGGTGGCGAAAAAGTCGAGCACGGTGATCTTCCCCCGCTGGGCGGCGAGCTGGAACTCACCCCCCGAGAGCAGCTCGAGCTTGAAGTCGGGGGCGGGCTTTCCCACGAGGGGCGATTGCTCGCCACCTCCCCCCTCTTCCGATTCACCATCCTCGCTCACGAATTTCGGATCAGGAGCGTTCCGCAACCGCCAGCGGTGATAGGCCAGTTGCGCCACCGCCTGCTCAATCCCGCGGCCAATGATCAGTTCATCCATCTTGTCGATCTCGGCCCGACAGACCCCCAGCACGTCACTTTCCCCGGTCAAGACCCCACCCTGAAACTCGCGGGGGACGAACGTCAGCCGGAATCCATCATGGCGATGCGCCTGCACCCGTTGTGCGGCCTGGGAAGCCGGCACCGGGGACTCGGCGGAAGCCTCTGCCAACTCTTCGGGGTGCAGCCAGAAGATGTGCGAGACCAGGTCGCGAGCCACCTCGCGATTGTCGAGACGCACTTCCAGTTTCAAACGTTCTTTGTCGAGCGACGTCACCCGTCCCCGCAGAAAATCCCCCGAGGTCGACCGGACCAACTGCGTCGGAGGACTCGGCCGCTGCATGCGGGGCAACGTCAACAAGCGTTCCTTGCGGGCCCTGGCCAGCTTCACATCCTCAGGTTTCCCCGGGACCAGTTCCAGCAGTTTCACCCGGTCATGGGGCACATGCCGGGCTTCGGTGCTGGTGCTCGTCAGGGTCACCCCCTGCTCATCGACTCCCACCGTTTCACAGGTGATGGTATCCCCCGTCCGCAGGTGCAGGTTGGGCTTCGCCAGGGGCGCTTTCGGAGGCGAAAAACGCCCTGCGAGAGCCTGCAGGGCATCCATTGCCGCCCCACCAATTCCAGGTGCTGGAACCACCCGCACTCCCCCCATTCGGCGCATCCGCTGTTCCTGCTCGGTGCGAGCCGCCGGCGGGGGAGCCTCGACATACACGAGACGTCCCGATTCACTCGCCAGCAAACCGGCACTGCTGTCACTTGCCGCCGGCTGGAATTGCAGGGCCGCTATGCTGGCTCCCCCACTTCGCTCCACGAGCCAGCCTCGCACGAACTGATTCGTCAACTGCAGGGTTCCCAGGCGGCCTGACGGGCCTGGCTCTTCCCCCTTCTGCTCGGGGACCAGCAGGGTCCGCACCTGCAGCTTCGGAATGCGCACGGCCGGGGTGATCCCCGCGACCGCCAGCGTCACCACCGATTCATCGATCCCCAGCAGTTCCCCCGTCAATCGCGATCCATCCAGGGTCCCCACCGAGATCCCCTCGTTCACCTTCCCCGAAGCGCCATTCAGCACGAGGGTCGAAACCTCGGCCAGCGGGACGGTCGACGCCCCCCCGTCGATGGTCACCGCAAGTTGATCCTGCGCCAGCGAGTCGACAGTCGCATAGACAATGTCGCCGTTGGTCCGATGGAACCGGGTCTTGGCCGACTGGACCTCGCGGGGGGCGGAACCGTCCCAGCCGGTCAATCGCAGCCGTTCGAGGCGGACGAAACCGCCAAACCGGTTCACCAGACGCACGCCCCAGGGGCCGGAGGTCAGGCCCGCCACCTGCAGGTCGGCCAGCCGCTCGCCCGCCACCGAATACACCTGCATCCGGAGCGGATCCTGCGAGACCAGCAGTTTCAACTGCAGTCGTCCCGAGCCGGGCTCGAGTGTCTGCAGCGGGACCAGGTCGGCATCCCCCCCCAGTTCTCGCACCGCCACCAGTGTGTTCTGCACCGCTTCAATCCGCAGTGCGCCCCGCCGCTGCGGAGTCTTCATTTCGCAGCCGAGTTCGAACGTGAACGCGGGCTCCCCCCGCCAAGACAGCTCGACATCACACGCGACCTGGCCGGGAACCGGGAAGGTCGATTCGACAATCCCCTCTCCTTCAGCCACCAATTGCCCCGCCTCATCACGGAAGGCCGGCTTCCCCGGCGGATCGGTCTGGGTCCACCCCTCCAGCCCCCGTGGTCCCGTGTAGACAAGATTCGTATCGGCCTGCGGACGAAAAATGCGTTCGACCAATGGCCGGTCAATCACCAGAGGCTCCGGCTGGTGGGGCACCTGCACCCGGAGTGTCTTGTCGTCGAGGGAGAGCAGGTCTCCCCACAGCAGGCCTCCGCCGACCAGTTCGAACTGCCACTTCGCCGGGGGAACCTGGCCCGCCCCTTCGGAATTTGCCGCTGACGGAAAATGAACGGCACTCACCGCCGGCAGCCGCAGGCGGAACGGCCGGTCAAAGCTGGGAGACTGCCACTGCAGGTGCGTCGCACCGGGAGAGACCGCGAAGTCACCCCGCAAGACGCTGCCATCGCGCAGTTCGACCAGGCCACGCCCCGCAGCCTCGGGAGGCACCGGCTCATCCGCCCTCACCGCGATCGCGAGCAGGGCCGCCACCAGCATGAGGGAGGTCACGCCAACTCGGGAGAACCACCCCCGATCGTTTCCGCAGGTCAGCATCATCGTTCGTAAATCGGCAGGAAGCGGAAATTGAGGGCAAGGGCCAGCAACGAGAGCGAGGTGTCAATCGAGGGCCCACCCATCTGGCCCTTGAAACTGCCGTTGGAACCCTGCATCTGCTTCAGTTGCCG
>DNUF01000232.1:5198-11674 GCA_003508595.1 Planctomycetaceae bacterium | reverse complement strand
GCCCAGTTGGGGGCCTGCTGCTCCAGCCGCTGCTTCAGGAAGTCGAGCGTGTGGTTGTATTCCGCAAGGTCTTTCCGGCGCGAGATGGAATAGACCAGGGTGGCAATCGAGACGCGGGCGAGCGAATCGTCAAAGCCCAGACCCGAATAGGCCACCTGCCCCGAGGCCGAGGTCATCTGCCGGTAATACCCGATCGCCTTGTCGATCGCTTCATCGGGGACTTCGATCCCGGCATTGCGGGCCGCCAGCAGGCCGACGAGGACCGAGCCCGAAACCGAGGTGTCGGCATCGGTGCTGTCGGGCGAGTAGCGCCACGCCCCCAGCGGATTCTTCTTCTGCGAGGTGATGGCAGCCCGGACGGCCAGTTCAAGGGCGGCTCCCAGCGAACGCGGTGCCTTTTCATTCGGCCACAGCACCCGCTCATCAACCACCCCATACGCCTCGGCCAGGGCCAGCATGCCGAAGCCATGATGGTACATGCTGTTGCCGAGATACCCCGTCTCGGCATTCTGATCGCGGATGATCGCCCGCAGTGCCTTGCGGATCTGCGTTGTGTAGAGCCCGTAGTTGGGGTCTTCTCCCGAGGCCAGAAACGCCATCAGGCAGAGCCCGGTCCCCCCGGGACCCTGGTCGCTCGAACCCTGCCAGTCCCCCTTCTCGGTCTGGGTGCTGACCAGGAACTGCAGGCCGCGATCGTACATCTCCCGCACATCGCGGGGAACCGCCTCGCCAATGCGCACCTGCGGCCCCTGCGCCCCCAGCGGGCTGGCTGGCAGCAATGAGACCAGCGCGGCAATTGCAACAAGGGTCACACGCGCCCGGGGACGGTCAAGCCGGTTCATCGTTCCACCTCTTCCTCGGCAGGCTGGGTCGGCCCTGGTTCGGTCGACACCCCGATTTCCAAATCGTCGGGCCAGACCCCGTTGTTCTTCAGGAAGTCGATCATCCCTCCATTGGCCGCGAACTGCGCGATCGACTGCTTCCAGAATTTCAACTGCCGTTCATTGAGGAACTCGGCCAGTTTCGCCTCGGGAATGAGCGACAACTGGTACATCACCACGTGGGTGTCGTAGGGGCTGTGGCGCCGGGCGGGTTTGAGGTTCGCCAGGCACAGTTCCCGCAGCCGTTCGCGCTGCTCGGCCCGCATGGCGAGCCCCTCATCCGCCGCCACCAGCAGCAGTTCGAGCTTGGCCTCCATGCGGTACTTCCGGCGGGCCAGCGACGCCGCTTCATAGCTCTGCCTCTGCTCGGATGACAGGGACTTGGCAATCACTCCGCGAAACAACGATCCATTGGCGAAGAGGCCCGACTGGATCTCCTGCTGCACAGGAGCCAATTCCCCCCAGAAGGCGTTCATGGCGTTCTGGTCGGTCCGGATCTTCAGGAACTTTCGCCGCAGCTTCTGGTAGCGATCGAGAAATCGCTGGATGTCGAGCCGGCCCGCCAACTGCAGTTTCCGCTGCTGGGCCTCATCGAGCTGGCACGTCTGCACAATGTCGGCCAGCTCGATGTCGAGCATCGTCTGCAGCCGGTCCCGCCCCCCCTCCACCGTGCTGGCCGAGCCCTGCCAGATCCAATTCTCGAAGTTCGATTCCTCGATGAAGAAGTTCTGATCCTGCGGACGGGGATTCTCCTCTTCGTCCGGTTCTTCCTCACCCTCGTTGACTTCGACCCCCTGTCGGACCTGGATGGCCCGCAGTTGGATTTGCTGGGCGAGGAGGGGCGCGGTGCCGAACCACGCGATCAGTGCGAGGCCCACCCCCCCCAGCGCCAGCCCGCGAATGCGATCTGTCAAACAGCGAATCGACATCGGCTATTCCTCCTCGACTTTGACGTCAACTTCGACAGGCACCGCCTCGACCGCCGGGACCACCTGAATCTGAACATCCACCGGCTGGTTCATGTCGACTCCGACGTCGTCTCCCTCAGCCATCTGTTGCTGGTTGAAGAAGTTGAAGCCGCCGCCCCAGATGTTGTTGAGATCAATCCGCTGCTGCCCCTGCCAGATCTTGGCCTGCTGTGGGGTGAGCAGCTTCTCCACCGAGCCGGCCGGCAGGTTGGGAAAGACGTTGTTGCCATCCCACTGCAGGAACTCGAGGGCCCGCACCCAGTTCGGCTGCCACTCCTTGTTCAACAGTCCCTCCAGCTCACCACGCTGCTTCTCCGACAAGATCAAATGCCGATCCACCTGGGAGACGAGGTTGTGGATGGTGGCCCGCTGCCGCTGGGCGGTCCGGTCGGTGAACTCCCTCTCGTACAACTCGGCCCGCTCGGGGAAGGGAGACTCCTTCAGGGCCTTCCAGATCGCCTGTTGCACCGGTCCCCGCACATCCGGGGGCTGGTTCCGATTGTTTGGTGCCCGCTGCTCGCCAAACACCATCCGGACCTGCAGATCGGCCCAATCATTCCCCACCTTGTCGAACGCCTGCTGGGCCACGGCGCGGATCGATTTCTTCTGCTCGGCTGTGAACTCTCCCAACGCCAGGCAGGTGGCGACTTCGTTCTTCCACTGCGCGGCGAACATCTGCTGGAAACTCTGCCATTGCTGATCGCGGACCTGTTTCCGCTGGTCCTGGTTTCCCGCCAGTCCCGGGACCTGCACCTGGATGTCAACCGGCTTCGCGGGAGCCGCTTCATCCCGATCGTCGCCAACCAGCACATTCCCCAGCACCACCTGCTCGACCGGAGCACTGGGCCGGGCCTTCTTGCGGCGTACTCCCTCGGGCAATTTCGGCAGGGCGACAATCACCACCACCCCACCCTCCAACCCGAACTGCAGCCCATGTCCCTGGAGGACTTCTCGCAGCACTCCTGCCAGTACGGCACGGCGGACATTCAGTCCCACCTGCGCCCGCTCGGGCTTCACTCCGGTTGCTTCCAGTGCGGCGGGGTCGAAACGGTACTCAAACCCGTGTGCCTGGGCGAGATCATCGAGCACCGCCTTCAGGTCCATGTTGTTCCACCGCACGTCCACCCGCTGGCGCAGTTTCTCGACCAATTGCTGCCGGGCTTCCGCCTCGGGATCGGGAGGAACCTGCCGGACCCCATCGCCGTCGTCCATCCGGACCCGGACTTCAACCGCAGCCGGAAGGGCTTTGTCCTGGATGACCTGCACCACCCGGCCTTCATTGCCGTCGATTACAGCCCCCTCAACCACGATCGCTTCGACCGCGCCCCCCAGTTCAACGACCGGGGCGGGCCGTACGGGCACCGGGCGCGCTTCGACCGCCTGGGCGGGGGCCACCTCCACAACCACAGCCCGGATTGGCTGGTCCCGCTTTCGTTTAGAGACCGGCTCGTCGCGTTCACCCTGAGCCCAGGAGAATTGGCTGGACAGCCCCCCACCCAGGATGAGGACGACCCATGACGGAAACGGTGTCCAAATCAAAGATTTTCGCAGCACAATGTTTCTCGGACGAACCATGAAGCCTGCGGACTTGACGGCAAAGATGTCGCGAAATCGCCACCGAGCCCGCATGTTTTCCCAAACTCTCTCAATCGACCGATCGGGCGGCTGGGATGACTGTCGTGGACCGGCCCGTCTCGTTTCACGGAGCGCAGGGACCGTCGATGGTCTTCGGAGGACCTAACACTCCGGCCTGTATCCATCCTCATCACCATTCCCTGAAGTTCGCATCCAGAAGAGCCGCACCCCGGCTGCGATCCCGACCACCCAACCGTCATCCGACGATTCACGGTCTCCCCCGCGCGACTCCCGCCGCCTGCCAAGACGAACGCACACTCCCTGATCATGACGACTGGCACGGGAAACCAGAAGTGTCGGCGAGGCCGTCCCTGCCGTGATGCGGAAAGGGTGCTGGTGCCCGCCGACCCACAATCCTGTATTTCGGGTTCGAGAAGCGCTCCCTGCCCACCCTCTCGGATGTGGTTCTCCGGTCGGCCCAGCCCATTTGCCAATCGCTCGACGCCTTGCGCTGGGAGGTTCATGGGTCGGCCTTTCGGGCGGAAGGCGGCTGCTCCACCGCCGTGTCTGTCTTCGCATCGGGGGGGGCTTCCCGCCAGAGCTGGTTCGCCCGCAACTCCTCGATCAACTCCGCATCCAGCTCAATCTGCTTCAACGAGTGCTTCCAATGCCGCAGTTGGCGGGCATTGAGTAGTGGTCGCAGCTCCTCTTCCGGAATTCGGGACATCTGGTACAGCAGCACATCGAAACCCCTCAGGCTGGCCCGGCGGGGGCGTTTCAATCGCTGTTGGCAGAGTTCCTCCAATCGAGCATGCTGTTCGACACTCAACACCAGGTATTGCTCCGTGGCAATCAGCAGTTGGTCCAGCAGGGCCTGGAACTCGTACTCCCGGGCCGCCTGCTCCTCCCGCTCGATTTTTCGCAACTGTTCGGTTGAGATCGTCTTCGGCAACAACCGGCGGAGGAGGGAATCCTCCTGAAACAAACCATGCCGCGCGTACAGCCGCAGCGGTCGCGAGCCATGAAAAATGGTTTTGAAGAAATGCCGCCCCTCACGGGCGCCTTGCCTGCACTCCTCGTACAACTCACGGCAACGGACGACCATGCGTTGGACATCGATGGTGCCGGCGAGTCGCAATCGGCGGCACTGTTGTTCATCCAGAAAGCCAATCGTTTGCAGTGTTTTCAATTCCGCATCCAATCGCTCCCGCACCACATCACCAATCGTCTCGAGCCGACAGGAGTCATCATCCCAGATCCAGTAACCCATCAGCTCGTCGATACGGTGGTCATCTTCACCCTCGCGCAACGCGGCGGCATTCTCCGGCTCTTCGACGTCCGTCGATTCCGGCTCCGCCGCGATGGCGGGACTGAGGACGTGGGAAAAGTTCGGCCAACTCAAACTCACCCCGAGCGAAAACGCCACGATCTGCAAGAGTCGGACTGCCCCAGTCACGGATCGCCGCACCCCATGTGACATGCCAGTCATGGTCTACTCCCTGCCAGTTTGACCATCGGACAGATTGGGTTCGACGCTCGAATCCATGGAATGCTCCGCTGCCTCGTCCTCCCTGGGAGCATCAACAAACCACGGGAACTGGTCAATCGGAGCAATAAAACCTTTTGGTTTCAATCGTCTCCAGATGGACTGTTGCTCGACGTTCAGCAGGTCTTCGATTGCCGGAATCCTGGGAACCAGGAAGAGGCCATAAGAGAGGTAGTTCGGGACCCGTTCCCATTCCGGTTGCCATTGGCGTCTCAACAGCTGTTCCAATGCGTTGCGCTGAGCACTGGTCAATGCCAATCGCCGATCGACCATCATCACGATGCCGCGAATCGCCGCTCTTTGACGATGGGCCGCCCGAACGACGGTCTGGCGCTCATACCTCACAGCCCATTCCGAAAGTCCCAACTGTTTCAATTCCCGCAGGATCGCCGACTCGAGGGGCTTCCTGACCTCCGGGTAGAATTCCTGAAGTTTCGCGGCCCAACCCTGATGACAGACCCGGATGTAGGTATCAACCCACCGGGCCGCGAGATCGTTTTCCACCTGCTCGACCAGTGTGCGCAGTTGTTGTTCCTGCTCGGAAGTGGCATTCGCCAGAGTGAGACAGGCCTGAAGCTCCCGCTGGTAGAGAAGCCTGTTCCGTTTGAGAGTGCGCTGCGTCAATTCGAGCCGGAGCGATTTCAATGCCTCATTTTCAGCGAGTTCGGGCAAGGCGTCGACGGCTGCAGTGGCCCCGGTCGGGGTCACCTCCTCCGGTTCATCCCGCACCAGAACAGTCCCTCCGCTCACGTCCGGAATCGGGATGTTGCCCGCAGGCCTCGGCCGTTGAAGTTCCGGCGGAAGGCTCGGTAGGACGACAATCACCACCACCGCCCCCTCCAACCCCGGTTGCAAGCCGTAGAGCTTGAGAATCTCGCGCAGCACAGTCACCAAGGGTTGATTCGTGGATGCGATCGCCACCAAGGCCTGTGCTGGATCCACTCCTGTCTGGCGCAGCGCCTCAGGGTCAAACCGGTACTCCAACCCCGTCTCTTCCGACACCTGATCCAGGATCGATTTCAGATCCCGTTCGACCTCCAGTGTGTACGGCCGCCACAGTGTTCGCAGCACCCGGCGCCGCGCTTGATCTGGACTTTCCATCCGAGACCGATCCCGGCCCCCCACGTCCCCCCCGACCGAGGCCTCATGCCACCACTGCTGAAGCACGACCCCCGCCTGTCGCATCAACTGTTCTGGGGCCAAGTGTTCCGGGGGCCGGTTTTCGTCGTGCTGGTTTTCGTCGTGCCGGTTTTCGTGGGCCACCGGAGAAGCGGACGCAGCTTGGACCGCAACGTCGGCTTCATCCGACAGCGCCCTCGTCGGGCTGGCCCCGACCACCGTCGTCAGCAGCAGTGCCGTTCGCCAGGTGAACCGAGGTGAGACCATGGAACCGCGCCGTTTGCCAGAGACAATGCCCGCCACACGCGCCACGGCAACCCACTCGGCGTGGCCACTTCACGACACTCCCACCCTCCCCCGCACTGCGTCTTGACTCTATTTCGAATC
>DNUF01000232.1:3711-4936 GCA_003508595.1 Planctomycetaceae bacterium | reverse complement strand
TCGCCGGAAGACGCCGAGATGCCCCGATCCTCGCGCACCTCTTTCTCATTCAGTCCCCGTCCCAGCAGGGCCAAAGCCGCGTCTTTGGTCGTCCCACCACCCCCTCCACCGGGGGTGGAACCGCTCCCGCCTCCGCTCCCCGGCTTGATCCGCCGCGTCGCCAGCAGCAACTCTATCGCCTCGGTCTCGGCAGCAATTGCGGGCCCCGCCGTGTTGGGCTGCGACAGGATGGCTGTCGCCTCCCCCATCACCTCGGCCACCTTCTGCATCAGGGCCAGTTCCTTCCCGAACAACTCCTGGGCTTCAGGCAGTTCGGCAATCCGCTCCCGCACCTTGATCGACCGGTCCTGCAGGACCGCCTGGGTCTTCGCCAGCAACTCGGCCTCGTTGCGGTGCTCGTCGGCCGGGACGGCGGGCTTCGCCTGCTCGGCCACCCGGGTCTCTTCCCGCAGGTTGACCTCGGCTTCGAGAATCTGCATCACCTCCAGCACAATCGACGGAGGCAGACTGCCCCGCGACTTGCACCCGGGACAACTCCCCCCCTTGGCCGCATCGACGAGATCTTCCGCCCAGCGGTCGAGATTGTCCGACCAATATTCGGCCTGGGCAATCGCCAACCCACTCGAAAGACGCAGTTCATCCGACAGCGTCCGCAGGTTCCCCACCACGTCGACCTTCCGCATCTCATCCAGCACCGACTTGAACTTGGCCAGCCGACGACGTTCGAAGTACGACTGCAGGTCATCCATGATGTTCGAGACATCCTGGCTGCTCTGCGATTCCTGCACCGACATGTCACCCAGCACCCGGTTGGCCTTGTCGTCCGCCACGTTGCCGCTGCGTCCAAATGTGGCGCTCACCTGGTCTCCCAGTCGGCCGGCGATGTCGTACTGCTTGCGCGACGCCGCCTTGAGCCGCTTCACCAGCGTGCTCCCCTCCAGATTCGCCAACACCTTGTTCAACTCGTCCGAAATCTTGTCGAACTCGGCCAGCAGGTCACGCTGTTCTTCCACCGCCTGGTCGAGCGATTCATCGGCGGGAGGTTTCGGTCCCCCCGGCTTCGACTTCGCTCCCGAGACCGTGGTGGTCGGCAGCCGCAATGTCGAATTTCCCTTCTTCGGCCCCGACTCACCCGCCGGAGCGTTGGGATCGGGGGGCTGCTGCTGGCTTTCGGAATCGGCCACCGTCGGCACAGCCGGTTTGGGAGGACTTGGTGGCGAATTCG
>DNUF01000232.1:0-3514 GCA_003508595.1 Planctomycetaceae bacterium | reverse complement strand
GGACTTGGTGGCGAATTCGAACCGGGGCCCGATTGCGACCCGCGGTTCTGTCCCGCCTGCGGAGCCGGGGGCTTCGCCTGACCAGCCGCCGCCTGTTGCTGCGGAGCCTGGGCCGACTGCTTGAGCAGATCGGCCACCGAAGGCATCCGGTTCGACGAGATGTCTTTCAGCACCAGCAGCAGCTCGGCCCATTTCTCGAGATGTCCCACTCCCAATTCGGGATTGCGGGAGGCCTGCCGCAACAGTTCTTCACCGGCGTTCGACAGCGCGTCCAGACGCCGTCCATTGGCCTTCTCGGCCGAGGCCTGGGTCTCGAGCCGGCGACGGTTGTCGGGCTCATCGAGCTGCTGGGCCGTCAGCGACCGCAGCTCTTTGTTGGTCTCATGCAACTGCATCTCGCGATCCCGCACCTCCAGCGACTGCCGATGCCACTTGTGCAACTGCTCGGTCACCCAGATCGCATGCTCTTCCGGGCTCAAGACATAAAGCGTGTAGACCGGCGAGTAGACCCGCGGCCGATTCGGCAGGTAATCCTCCACAAACAGCCGGACTTCCAGCACCTGCGGCTCGATTCCCAGCGACTTGGCCGAGAATGAACCAGCCAGGTCGAGGACGTCGCGCGCCGGGCCACCAGCCCCCAGGATCTTTTCCCCCTCGGCTGGTTTGTCGACCGTCTGGTTCTCGGCCGACTTCCATTCCATTCCCACGCGGGCCACGCCAAAGTCATCCTGGGCCCGCAGCTTGAAGTTCAACCCTTCCGAATCGAGCACGATCTTCTGCCGGGGAAGATCCTCCACCGCCAGCGCGGGCGCTTCGTCGTCACGGGCGGTGACCGAGATCACAAACGGTTCCCGCCCCGCCAACTGATGGGCATCGCGCCACTCCAGCGACAGTCGACGATTCGCCTCCACCGGATACCCGGGAGTATGGATGGCCCCTTCGCGGGGAGAGACGGGGGCTCCGTCAATCGTCACGGCATCAAGCGGCCGGCTCGCCGTCGCGGCGAAGCTCACTTCGCTCCCCTTCACCAGGGCCAGCGCCCCGCCACGCAGGTCCTTTGTGACCGGTTCGGGCCGCTGCAGGTACTCGGGGAGTTTTACGGTCGCCTGCACGGCGGTCAGCTCGGGCCGGGCCATCGGCTGGATCGTGACCGACTGGCGGTAGTCGCCAATCTTCATGGCCAACGCACCAGGCTCGAGCTGGGCGGGAAGTTCAAACACGTACCGGTCGTCGCGCCGGGTGGCATCCACGGGCACCTGGCTCCCCAGTTGCACCTGCCCCGCGTCGGGACGACGGACCGTCTCGGGCTTCAGCGCGGCGGTCAGGGCGAACGATTCGCCATGCGGCACCACCACCTGCTCGGGAAGGGGCTGCACCGCCGCAAAGGTGTAGCGGGGAATCACCCCGAACGGAGCCAGCAGTCGCGCCCAGGCATTGGCGGCCGCGGCAGGAAAGATCGCCGCCAGGAGTGCCGCCAGACCCACTCCCCCCGCCAGCGCTTTCAGCGCCATCCGGTGCCGGGGCTGGGGAATCGCCAGCGAAAAGTCTCGCTTCGCCGAGTCATCAGCCACCTGGCGAATGGCCGCTTCGACCAGCGCACGCGACCGATGCTGCTCGAGATCGTTCTGCGTGAGTTCGATCACCCCCAGCAACTGGTCTCCCAGGGAGGGAAACTTCCGGCCAATCAGCCGCGCCAGCTGCTCAAAATGCCGGTGCCCATACACCCACCGTCGCAACGCGCGGGGAACCAGGGCCACTCCGGCCAGCACCCCGGCAAACAGCAGGAAGCGGACCCACGCCGGGGGATCGCTCAGCCGGTCGATCACAAACAGGGCCAACCAGGCCCCCAGCAGCCCCAGCAGGGCTCCGCAGACCGCCTCGATCAGCTTGACCTTCCAGACCGAACGGCGGAAGTCGTGCAACTGGTCCGCAAGCGACTCGGGAAGTCGCAACCGGTCCGACGCGGGGGGAGCACTCATGTTTCAACTCCAGAGACACCAGGGAACGCCAGTATGCTACCAGACAGACGCCTTGGGAGACCAGAACGTTCCCCCGGAAACCACCTGCGACCAAGACCCGTCCGCGAGAGTATTTCACCCGCTCGCAACGATTCACGCCTGACGTCGTCTCCCCCCACCACCCGCCAGTTCCGCCCACTCACCAGTTCCACAGCACATCGTCCCCAGCAAATCAGCACCAGCAAATCAGCACCAATCGGGGACAACGATCTCCCAAGATCTATTTCTTTCCCTTTTTTGTCTTTTTCGCGGCTCCCGCCGACTTCTTCGCAGCTTTTTTCTTGGCCCCCTTCTTGGCCCCCTTCTTCGCACCGGCAGTTCCCCCCGTCGCCCCCGGTCCGGTCCCCTTCCCAAAAATGCGGTCAAACCCCTCGGAAAAAGCCTCTGTTGAACCCGTGTGAACCGTGTAACCCGTCATGGAACGCCTTCGCAGAGACAAAACCCACCGTTGCCCGAACGCCGGCTGCCACACGCAGCCTTCTGCCGTCCGGACAGAAATCCCTCGATATCCTGCGACGCGCACCCCACCTTGTGAAGTATACTGTCGAATACTATCGTGAATTCATGTCCGAGCCCCCCTTTCCTCTCGATCCTCTGGCGACTCCCAGTGCGGGACGCGGCAGCGGTCTGTCTCCCCAGAACCGCTTCCTGCCGATTGTTGTCGTTCCGGATCCCGAGTACTTCGAGGACCAGCCCGAAGAACGGCCTGGCGAAACCTCTCCCCGCACCCGGTTCCTGGCCGATGCCAGTCAATCGGTCGTCTCCGAGAACGACAGCCCCGATGTGCCGTTCCGCTACAGCCTGAATCCCTACCGCGGCTGCGAACATGGGTGTGCCTACTGCTACGCCCGCCCCTACCACGAATATCTCGGATTCAATGCCGGAGTCGATTTCGAAACCCAGTTGCTGGTCAAGGAACGGGCCCCGAAGTTGTTCCGCGCGTTCCTCAACAAGCCCGGTTGGCGCGGCGAGCCCATCACCTTCTCGGGAGTCACCGACTGTTACCAGCCGGCGGAACGCCGGTTCCGCCTCACCCGCGGCTGCCTTGAGGTCGCCTGGGAGGCCCGACAACCGATTGCGATCATCACCAAGAATGCCCTCGTGGTGCGCGACCTTGATCTGCTCTCGGCCATGGCCCGGCACAACCTCGTCGAAGTCTCCATCAGCCTCACGACGCTCGACCGCGACTTCGCGCGGGTCCTTGAGCCGCGGACCAGCACCCCCGAAGCCCGGCTGCGGGCCATCACCGAACTCTCAGCGGCCGGCGTGCGCGTGCGGGTGCTCACCGCTCCCATCCTGCCGGGGCTGAACGATTCCGAGATCCCCGCGCTGCTGGAGGCGGCGGCGAAGGCCGGGGCGCGCTGGGCCAGTTACACCCTGTTGCGGTTGCCCCTCTCGGTCGAGCCTGTCTTTCGCGACTGGCTGCACCGTCATTGCCCCACGCAGGCCCCCCGGGTCGAGGCCCTCATTCGCCAGACGCGCGAGGGGCAGTTCAA
>DNUF01000211.1:984-78646 GCA_003508595.1 Planctomycetaceae bacterium | reverse complement strand
GCAGCTTGGCGGTGCGGCATGGACTAGTCAATCGTGATGCGTCGCAATCATCCACGATTTGCGACGGATCGCCTTCACAAATCCCAAGCTACACCGCACCGGACACCCGTGCTACGCCGCAATCTTCACAATCACGGTTTGATGCTCAAAGAGCCACCGCCCCGCCGGTGCGACCTGACGGTCCCGCTGAGCCTCGGTTTCTCGATCAAGTCGCAAACGCGTGTTGAGCCAAGCATTCGGCCGATCGGACTCAGCAACTCTACGTCTCGTGGGCCAAACGCTTCATTCTCTTTCACAACAAACGGCATCCTCGTGAGATGGGACCGGTGGAAGTGAGAGCATTCCTGACGCATCTGGCAGTCAGTCCGACGGTTTCAGCGTCAACGCAGAATCAGGCGTTGAACGCCATCGTCTTCATGTACCGTGAAGTGATTCGACGCGATCCGGGCGAGTTCGGTGAGTTCGACCGTACCCAGTGACCAAAGCGGTTGCCGAAGGTTCTCGCCTGTGACGAAGTGAACCGCGTGCTGGTTTATATCGAGGGGGCACACGGGCTGATGGCCAGGCTGCTCTACGGCACCGGCCTGCGGATGAGGGAGTGTGTACGGTGCGGATCGCGGATGTCGAGTTCACGCGAGGGACGATCACGGTTTCTGGCGGCAAGGGGAACAGGGACCGCACAACCATCCTGCCCGAGTCAATCCGCGAACAACGGGAGTCACATGTCGAGCGGCTGCGCGGACTGTTCGCCCAGGATCGTGAAGCCAATCCGCGGGATGTCGCGTCGTACCGTGCACGGGGATCCGGGACACCCAGGTTCCGAGTGACCCAATGGGGAAATCAGCGTTTTCGAAGCAGCGTGGGCCCGGCAAGGGCGGCGACCAGACCGGGGAGCCCGAGGAACAGCAGGAAGCTCCACTTGTCGAAGAAGACGCGGGGAGTGACCACGAAGTTGTCGAGCAGGTAAGCGGCGACGATGCTCCAGCAGATGGCAATGATGAAGAGCTGTTTGTTCTGCCGGATTTCGTCTTCGGATTTCGGCTGCAGCTTTTTCGGAGCCGCCTTGGGGGCGGGCTCGGGCTTGGATGCCTTTTCTTTCGACTTTGTCTCGGTGGCCTTCTCGGCAGTGGCCCCCTTGGCGGCGGTCTTGGTTCCCGGTTCCTGCCTCACGCCGGCGGCGTAGTACCTGGCGATCGCCTCATCGAGCGACTGCTTGGCGACGAGCACGGTTCGGATCGCCGCCCCATCGAAGCGAAGTCTCAACTCATCTTCGACGACGTGATCGATCTGGTGCACACAGGCGACCAGCAGCGTCCCCTCGTCGAGAAACAGGGGGAGCACCGAGTACTGGCGAACCACCTTGCGGGGGACCTGGTCGAGGACTTCATCATCGGGGGTGACGTCGGAGAGATCGACGTAGGAAAGTCCCAGTTCCTGGGCGAGGGCCTGGGTGGCGACCTCGGGGGGGACCATCTTGAGCTGCACGAACGCGTCGCGCACTTCGAGCCCGCTGCGGTCGGCATATTCGACCGCCTCGCGGGCCTGGTCGCGGGTGATGTGTTTCTGCGAGACCAGGACCTGGTCCATGGTGCGGGGACCCGACTCTTCCTCGGGAAACTCGCGTCCCAGGGTTTCGTCGTATTCCCGTTTCCGGTCGTGGTCGGTCAGGCAGAGCATCGCCTTGGCCATCTCATTGAGCAGGGCCTGCGATTCATCGAGATACTGCCCGGTGGCATACCGGCGGACGTGCCCGTTCAACTTCTTGTAGTTCGCGCGAATCCGGTCGATTTCGTCGTCGAACTGCTTGAGCCGCAACAGGGCGTAATGATCAGGAGGACGGGGACCTTCGGGGATGCCCAACCATTCCTTGTAGACGTCAATCGCCATGTTCACCTCCCGTGTGACTGCAATCCGTCATGGATCCGGGGGACCCATTCGAAACCTGGCGAACACCCACCGGTGAAGACCATCTTGTGATCGCGGCGGGTGGCCCGGATCGGGTTTCCCTTCCCGGCAACCCTGGTGGATCCCGCTTCAGACAGGCCGGCACGGGATCCCCGGGGTGGGTGCCAATTGCTATTCGACCTGGTACTCGCGGGCCAGGGCTTCGAACGCCTCGAGGCCCGCGTCGGTCAGGCCACTGTCGCGGACGATCTCCAGTTCGGCCGTCCGGTTGCCGGTCAGTTCCCGGGCCTCGGCCCTGATCCGGCCGTCGGCTTCGTAGCTGTAGGTGATCTCCACGGGCGAACCCGCAGGGAGGTTCGGCGGCAGATTGGTGATCTGGAAATCGCCAATGATCGCACAGGCGGAGATGTCGGCGACTTCTCCCTGCAGCACCCGCACGCGAATGCGCTGCTGGTTGGCCACGTTGGTGGTGAACCGCTGCGAGACCTTGTGGGGAATCGCGGTGTTCTTCGGGATCATCACGTGATTGACCTTGCCCACCCGGGTCTGCGGGTTGGTGATCTCGATCCCCAGCGAGTGCGAGTTGACGTCGGTCGCTGTGACCGACCGCAACCGCTTGATCACCGCCTGGGCCATCCGGCTGCCGCCACCGGTCTCGCGGGCTTCCAGAATCGCGGCGTGAATGCTCGCCCCCTGGGCAACCGCCTCATCGGGGTTGAGTTCGCGCGAGGGACGCTTGCCCGAAACTTCTTCGAGCATCTTGAACACGGCGGGCATGTGGGTCGAACCACCCACCAGCACCACCTCGTCGAGCGTGCCGAAGTCGACCCCCGACTGCTGCAGCACCAGTTCGGTGGTGTCGCGGGTCCGCTGGAGGAGGTCGGCAGTCATGCGCTCGAAATCGCCGCGGGTCACCGACAGGGTGAGGGTCTTTCCCTCGTGATACAGGTTGACCGGGGTCTGCGCCTTCTGCGAGAGCAGTCGCTTGGCCGCTTCGCATTCCTGGGTGAACAGCAACCGGGTTTCGGGATTGGCCAGCGGGTCGCTGGTGTACTTGCGGCGGAACTGCTCGGCCACGTGTTCGACAATTCGGCTTGTCCAGTCGAGACCACCCAGCATGACGTCGCCGTCGGTCGCCAGCACGCGGAAGTGCGTCGGCGTGTACCGCACCACCGTCACGTCGAACGTACCACCCCCCAGGTCATAGACCATGATGGTCTTTTCACGGGTCCCCAGGTCGGTTCGGCCCAGTTCTCCCTTTTGCCAGGCGTAGGCCAGGGTCGCTGCTGTCGGCTCGTTGATGATGTCGATGACGTTCAGGCCGGCGATGCGTCCCGCATCCTGCGTCGCCTTGCGGCGCAGGTCGTTGAAGTAGTAGGGAACGGTGATCACGGCGTTGGTGATCGGCCCGATCTTCTGCTCGCAGTCCTGCTTGAGCTTCTTGAGGATGAGTGCGGAGATGAACTCGGGGGTCAGCTTCTTGCCGAGGTATTCCTTGAACCAGTTCTTGTTCCCCATCTGCCGCTTGATCGCTTCCACGACATTCTCGGGGGATTCCACCGCCACCCGCTGGGGAGACGGCCCCACGATCACGTGTCCCGATTCGCCCAGCAGTACGATGGAGGGGGTCGTGGTGCTCCCGTCGGCATTCTCGACCGAAATGGGCTGCCCTTCGGTGTTCAGCTGGGCGAGCGACGAGAAGGTCGTGCCCAGGTCGATTCCCACGGTCTGACCTTCGACAAATTTCACCATCGGTGCTGCCTCAAAACTCGGTGGAAACACGGGAAACGGAGAGCTGGAGTCCGACACGAATCCGCATTGTGACGCTGGGGTTGGGGGCTTGCAAGCCCGCGCGCACGATGCTGGGCCGTTCGTTTCGGGAGTGACTCCGGCAACCCCGGCCGTTCACCCCACCCGCGGCCGAAACCCTGTTTTGGCACTTCCTCCCGGGATTTCCCGGACGCCCTGCGCCGATCCCACAGCCCCTCGACTCACGTGGCCGGCGCCCGAGCCTGCGGACAGTATCGGTTGTAGCGACTGTCGGGGCTGCGGCAGGAGTGTGGCCGATCCGCTGCAGGTGCACTAAAATCTCAACGATCGGGGAAACCGGCCTGGGGGGGAAGTCCAGGCGGCTGTTCCCCGGCACTGTCTTGAGGCGACCCGTTCGGGTCTGGTCATGTTTTCTGGAGTCGTCTCCATCATGCGCAAACGGCGCGATCTGTTCCCCCATGTTCTGGAGATGAACCTGCAGGCCCGGCGACGGCTCGGCTGCTGTGTCTATCTCGTCTATCACGGGGAGGACTGGCTGCTGATTGACATCGGCTACGAGGATACGGTCCGGGAGATCATCGACCTCATCCGCAAGCTCGATTTCCAGCTCGCACGCTGTCGGTACATCATCGCCACGCACGCGGATGCCGACCACGTCCAGGGACTGCGACTGGCCAAGGAACTGCTCCCCTCGGCCAAGACGCTCGGGCACCCCCTCGCAGCCGCCTCGCTGGCCGCCGGAGACCGCATCCTGACGTATGCCGAGATCCCCGCCCAGGGAATCTCGATCCCCATGCCGCTGGTCACCCTCGACGGAACGATTGATGAGGGAGAGGTCCTCCGGCTGGGCGAGCTCGATCTGGTCACCTGGAACACCCCCGGCCACACCCAGAGCCAACTCGCCTTCCGCATGGGCAACCTGCTCTTCTCGGGGGACAACATCTTCCGGGATGGTTGCGTGGGCAACATTGATGCCCACCACGGATCTGACATCGGTGCATTCATCCACAGTCTCGAACGGATCCGGGACAGCGGGGTGGAATGGCTGCTGCCCAGCCATGGCCCCTGTTTTCGCAATGACCGTCGCCTGGTGCAGGCGACCATTGACCGGCTGCGGACCTATCAGCACATGGCGGACTTCGGAACCTGTGCCACCGATTGGCCCCTGCTTGACGAATGGGAGGCCGAGTTGGCGGCTGGCCAGGGTCGTCCCAAGTAGACACCGCCCATTGCTGGAACCCCTTGCGGCGAATCCGACTCACCAAACCCCACCGCGCACGCCATTTTCGAAAGCGGGTCTATGATCCTGCCCAGGGGAGTGATGGTGTTGCCGAGGGTTGGCCTGACAGAAAGGACAGCCTCGCTTGTTGATGATGTCGCGACGGAATCGAGGCTTGCTGGCCGTGTCAGCCGCGCTGCTGGTTCTCGGCCTGCTCTGGTCGGTCGTCCGGGAGTCTCGCACTCTTGTCGAAAGCCGACCTGCCGAGGTTGTCATTCCGCTGCCAGCATCGAAACCAGCTCTGGATGCCGACGATTTTGTCGGATCCGCCGCGTGTGCCTCCTGCCATGGTTCCCTGGCGCATTCGTTCGCCAGCCATCCCATGGGGTACTCCACTGCGCCGGTGGCCGCTGACCCCGAGCCCGAGATTCCCACCGATCCGGAATCGCGTTTCGAACGCGATGGATTGACGTATCTCGTTGCCCGCAGTGAAGGGACGGTCTCGCACAGCGAGCAGTTGCGCAGCCCCCGGGGACAGGTTGTTGCCGAACAGAAGGTGCCGGTCGCCTTCCGGATTGGATCGGGGCGGCATGGCGCCTCGTACCTCGTGCATCAGCAGGGGATCCTGCGGCAGTCTCCCATCTCGTGGTTCGGCGAGACCCGCGAGTTCGACCTGTCCCCCGGATTTGACCGGACCGCAGGCACGCACTTCGAGCGCCTCGTGGGCGATGATTGCCTCGCCTGCCATACCGGTCGACTGCAATTGGAACCTCTCAGCCACCAGGCCCCCACCTCAGAACTGTTTGCCGAGGCGGCGATTGGATGTGAACGGTGCCATGGTCCGGGGCGGGCGCATGTCGAGTTGTTCGAGAAGGGGATTGAACCGCCCCCCCTGGAGACAAAGATTGTCAATCCGGCCCGGCTCGAGCCGGACCTGCGGGATGCCGTCTGCCTGCAGTGCCACTTCGCCGGGAACCGGATTCTGCGCGAGGGCAAAACCCCCTGGGACTTCCGTCCCGGTCAGCCGCTCGACTCGGTCTGGCTGCTGCTGCTGCAGGCCGATGACCTCGGCCCCGACGCCCCCGAGAAGGTGGTCAGCCATGTGCAGCAGACCTTTTCCAGCCGGTGCCGTCAGCAGAGCGAAGGACGCCTGAGCTGCTTCACCTGCCACGATCCGCACCAGGTTCCCCAGGCGGAGGAGGTACCGGCGTACTATCGGTCGAAGTGCCTCACCTGCCACCAGACCGACTCGTGCCAGGCACCGCCGACCGAACGTCAGGCGACCTCACCAGCCGACTCGTGCATCGCCTGTCACATGCCCAGGCTGGGGGCCGCCAACGTGGCGCACTCGTCCCGGACCGACCACCGGATTTCCCGCAAGCCGAAGCTGGACCAGGGAGCGCGTAAAAAACTGCGTCCCAACGTCGGGCTGGTCTTCTATGGCGATGCCGACCAGCGGATTCCCGCAGGGGAGGCGCAACGGGCACGCGCCCTGGGCCTGTCGCGCGAAGCGTTCCGCAATCCCGAACCCTGGTTGCTGCAGGAGACCGAGTCTGCCCTCTCGGCGGCGCGGACATCACGTCCCAACGATGGCGAAGTGCTGACGATGCTGGGGAACCTCAAACGACAGACCGGCGATCTCGAAGCAGCCCGCAAACTGTTTGCCGAAGCGCACCAGGCCCGCCCCGATCAGATCGAGGCCGCCTCGAACCTCGCCGTCGTCTGTTTCCAGATGGGAGATTACGAGGCCGCCCTGGGGGCGCTCGATCGGGCTTTGCAACTCAATCCCTTCCAGGCCGAACTGGAGGCACAGCGGACGGCGGTCCTTGTGGAGTTCCGCCGGGGACCGGAGGCCCTCGAGTCGGCCCGCCGGGCGGCGGCCCTCGCCCCCCTGCGACCGGAAGCCCTGCAGACCCTCGAAGGGCTGCTCGAGGCGCACGGACATTTCGACGAAGCCGCCACCATTCGACAGCGGCGGATCGCCCTCGAACGCGTCCTGCGATAGTCACGTCAACCGCCACGTCTCATCGGTCTGAACGCGACGAGCGTCGAAGCCGCAGGCATCACCCCGGATGGGAAACTCGCGCACCAGCCAACACCGTGGTCGACCGCCGTTGCTTCAGGCGAGAATCTCGGGTACGACCCGTCCGTGAACGTCGGTCAGACGGTAATCGCGACCGGCATGCCGCCAAGTCAGCCGCTCATGGTCGAGTCCCAGCAGGTGCAGAATTGTCGCCTGCAGATCGTAGAGATGCACCGCCCCCTCCACGGGTCGATAACCCCAGTCATCGGTCCGGCCATGCATCAGGCCGGGCTTGACCCCCGCTCCCGCCAGCCAGGCACAATAACTTTCCGGCTGATGCTCACGGCCATGTGTCTCGATTGGGGATGTGCCCGAGAGGTCCTGGCTCCAGGGTGTGCGGCCAAACTCCCCCGACCAGACCACCAGGGTTTCGTCCAGGAGCCCGCGCGTTCGCAGATCTTTGAGCAGCCCGGCGATCGGCTGGTCGACCCCGGCACAGGTCTTGGGGAGGGCTCCGCGAATGTCCCCATGATGATCCCAGCCCCCCATTGTCACCTGCACGAACCGGACCCCCGCCTCACTCAGGCGGCGGGCCAGCAGGCAGGCCCGTCCATTCCGGTCCGAGGGGAGACCCGATCCGATCCCGTAGCTGGCGAGAGTCGCCTCGGTCTCCTGCGACAGGTCGACCAGGCCCGGAGTCTCCTTCTGCATCCGGAAGGCAAGCTCGAAGGACTGGATCATCCCGTCGATCTGCGGATCGCCACCCGACCGGCTTTGCGTTCGCTGGTTCAACTTGCGGAGGAACCCCAGCCGTTTTTCCTGGACCCCGGCCGGTGTCTGGGGATCACGCAGGTTGCGGATGGGGGAATCTTCGGGACGCGCCGGCACCGACACCGGCGTCCCCTGGTGGGCGGCGGGCAAAAATCCCGAGCCGTAGGTGCGCACATCACTCTCGGGATGAATCGTGATGAATCCAGGCAGATTCTGGTTGGCCGTCCCGAGGCCATAACTGAGCCAGGCTCCCATCGACGGACGAACATCGATCGACGTCCCGGTGTGCAGCTGCAGGGAAGCGGGGGCGTGTGCCTCGTTGTCGGTCTCCATCCCCTTCAGCAGGCAGAGTTCATCGGCCACGGTCGCCAGCTGGGGCATCAGGTCGGAGATGGTGACACCCGACTGGCCACGCGGCTTCGCCTGCCACTGCGAGCCGAGGGCCAGGTAGCGATCGACCCCCACGGTGACCTCGCGCCCATCGATGGGGGGACTGATGCGGGTGCCATGCTTCTGGTCGATGAGTGGCTTGGGATCGAACAGGTCGATCTGCGACGGTCCCCCCGACATGTACAGGAAGATCACCCGCTGGGCGCGGGGAGCCTGGTGCGGGCCGACCACCGCGGTGCCAGCCGGGGTTGTCACTTCGCCCGCTGCGGCATCGCGGGTCGAGAATTCCCGGGCCAGCAGGCTGTGCAGGGCCAGGCCTCCAAATCCACAGGCGGTGGTCTGCAGCAGACGGCGTCTCGACAAGTCGGACATGGGACAGCTTCGCGGTAGGGGCGGACGATCGGCACGAAACCGAAGTCCTCCAGTGAGGTCGTGGATTCCTAGAACAGCATCAGGAATTCGTTCGAGGCCAGCAAGGCATGGCAGAGTTCGGACCAACAGCGCAGTTCGACCTCGGGCTCGGGGACGCCCCCCGCACTCCGGATCTCGGGGCGCAATTGCTCGAGAAACTCCCCGGCCTGGGCCACTTCATCGGCAGCGGGTTCGCGTCCCAGCACCTGCCGCCACAGTTGCGACAACCGCTCGGCTGCGGGCTGCTCCTGCCGCAGCAGAGCCCCGGCCACTTCCCGTGCCCGGGCCTTCAAGAGCGGGCCATTCATCAGGAACAGCGCCTGGGTCGGAACGGTGGTCGTGGAGCGACGCCCGGCGAATTCCCCCGGCTGGGTGAAGTCGAAGACATTCCGCACTTCGCCCGGTCCCGCCTGGGGTCCCGACCGGATGATCGGCAGGTAGACCGTGCGGACATACTCCTGCTCGGGGCGAAACCGGCCAAGGTTGAAATGGGGCGGGTTGACCTCTCCCCGGCGCAGACCTCCGGTGTTCTCGATGTACTCCAGGGGGAGCCCGGGGCCACCTCCGACAACCTGCAGCCGACCGGCGACTGCCAGGAGTCCGTCGCGCAGCGCCTCGGCATCAAGCCGGCGGCGCGGCATGCGCCACAGCCACCGGTTCTCGGGATCGCGGGCCTCGAAGTCGGCCTGGGGGAGGCTCCCCTGCCGGTAGGTGCGGCTGAGGACCAATTCACGCAGCAGCTGTTTCTGAGACCAGCCGAGATCCTGATATCGCCGGGCCAGCCAATCGAGCAACTCGGGATGGGAGGGACGTTCCCCCCTCACCCCCAGGTAATCGACCGACCGGACCAGCCCTTCCCCAAACAGCTTTTGCCAGATCCGATTGACGGCCACACGGGCCGTGAGGGGATGACGGGGATGCGTGATCCAGCGGGCCAACTCCAGACGACCGCTCTGATAGTCGGGAATCGCCGGCGGAGATTCAGTCTGCAGGACTTTCGGAAACCCGCGGGGAACAACCGGCCCGAGGGCATGGGCGTTGCCCCGAATCGTCAGCCGCATGTCCCGCAGGTCGGGTTCGTCTTGCACGGCGAGTGCCCTGGGAGGACGGGGGCGGAAGAATTCGGCATGGACCAGCTGGTTTTCGAGCCTGCGCCACTGGGCGTCGATCTGTTGTCGTTGCTTTTCGAGTTCGGCCTTCTGCTCGGGCGAGGGGGGAGGCTGCTGGGCCAGGGCGGCATCGAGTGGCTGCTTCTGGGTCCGCAACTGGGCCAGTTCCCGCTGCCACCCCCGGACCTGCGTCTCGTGGAGCGCGGCGAATTGCTCGCGTTCGCGACGGGCGGCAGGGGTTTCGGGCAACTCTCTCTGGACAGGATAGCTCCAGACCCCCCAGGTCGCCCGCTCCACCGAGTGGGTCGAGAACAGGATCCCCGCCATCGCGTAGTAGTCGTGCTGGCTGATGGGGTCGAACTTGTGATCGTGACAGCGGGCACAACCCAGGGTCAGGCCCAGCATCGCCCGGCCAATCTTGTCGATCTGCTGGTCGACAGTGTCAATGCGCAGTTTCGCCTTGTCGGCTTCGACAATGCTCAGGTCACCCAGCAACAGGAATCCGGTGGCAATCATCTGGTCGGCCCGTTCTTCTTCGGAGCGGGCGGGCAGCAGATCACCGGCGATCTGCTCGGTCAGAAACCGGTCCCACGGCTTGTCGGAATTCAGGCTCTGGATGACATGGTCGCGGTACCGCCAGGCCTGCTCGGCAAAGACGTTGTTCGACGTCCCGATCTGGTCGGCGTATCCCACCAGGTCGAGCCAGTGCCGGGCCCACCGTTCTCCATACGCCGGCGATGACAGCAATCGGTCCACCACAGCGCTGTCGGCGTCCGGGGAAACATCGGCCAGAAACGCCTTCTGTTCGCCCACCGTGGGAGGCAACCCGGTCAGATCAAACGAGACCCGTCGCAGCCAGGTGGCCCGGTCCGCATCGGGTGAAGGGGCGAGCTGCCGCTGGTCGAGACCCTGCCAGATGAAGTGATCGACCGGTCCGGTCGGCCAGTTGGAATCTCGCACATTGGGAATGGCGGGTTCGGAGAGCGGTTGAAAGGCCCAGTGTTCGGAGGGCGAGGCAGGGCCGGCCGTGGGGGCTGTGGGGAGAGTTTCCCGGGGATCGAACGCTCCCGCAAGAACCCAGCGTTCGAGAGTGGCAACCTCGTCCGCAGGGAGCCGGCCGGTGGGAGGCATGCGCAGCTCGGTATGCCGCACGGCCTGGATCAGCAGGCTGTCATCGGGGCGTCCCGGGATGACTGCTGTTCCACTATCTCCCCCCGTTTGCCAACCCGAGCGGGAGTCGAGCATCAGCCCCCCCTTGGACTTCCCGGCAGCGTGGCTGTGACACTCGAGACAGCGTGTCTTCAGGATGGGGAGGACACGGGAATCGAAGAATTCGCGGCTCTCGTCGGACGGCGCGGGTTCTTCGGCCCCGAGTGACACCCCTGGGAAGAGACTCGCGGCGAGAGCCAAGACCCCTCCCCTTATTAATAAGGAGAGAATGATCAGGCAGCAGGGGCTGGCCTGAGGTTGTTGGGAGGGAAATTGGGCAGGCATCGCGACAGCCTCGGAGGTGAGCTTCGGAGCCCCGCGTGGGGAGAAACCAGGTTTTGATTCTACCCGCACCCTGTTTGCTCGAACAATTGGGAAGGATGGTGAACCGAGGGGTTTGGAAAGGCGATGGTCGCAGGGAAACCGCGTGGCGGGAGACGGGGCGATCCCGACGCTCCGTGGGGAGGCAAGGGCTTGCCCTCGGGGCCCGGGGACGAGAGACGGGACGATCGCCTGAGATGGTGAGTTGGCAGTGGAGTGGGGCCAACTGCTGGGGGGCGCCCCCGGGCAACTGTGCCGTGCAGGGCCGCTTGCGGGGTGGGAGAACAGCTCTTTTGTATGAGGCGTGTGACGGGGTCACGCAGACTGAAATTTTGTCTGGGCTGGCCAGTCTTCCCAGATTTCCAGGCGGTTTGGAGAGAATGGTGGTTGGGCGGGGGTGAAAATCAAGAAACCTCCCGCCTTGGAAAGAAAAACGGGCAGAATAACCAGAAAGGTTGATAGAGTCGGCACGATCCTTCCGATGATTACAGGCAGACCCCTTCGGGTGGATCGGCTGCGAGGCTCTCGCAAGTCGGAACCCGAACTGCCTGTCTTGATGCGACATCCTGCCGGGTGTCCCTGCCACAGTCCACGGAAGGAGACTTTGTTCATGCGACGGTATCAGAAGTGGTTGACCGTGGGGCTGCTGGCCCTCGCGGCTCCCGGCATGGTGTTGGCCGGACCGACGGCCAAGCCAGCCACGAAGGCGCGGGCCCAGTCGGCTGCCCCGGCCAAGGTCTCCAACCAGGAGATGGCCAACCGGGTGAGCCAGGCCCTCGAAGGATCTCAGATTGAGATTCGCGGGGGTGAGGTGGAATTCCAGAATGGAACCGCTGTGGTGAAGGGCCAGGTTGGCTCGGAAGCCGACAAGCGGGCGGTTGACGCGGTCATCCGCCGGGTGCCTGGCGTGCAGCAAGTCCAGAACGGGCTGAAGGTTGCGGGTCGTCCTTCGGGTGGTGTGCAGCAGGCGGCTGCGACCCAGGCCCGAGGCGGCGGTCGGCAGGTTCGCCAGGTCCAGAACGAGGTGTACGAAGGGGCTGAGCCAATTCAGACCCCCGGACTCCCTCCCGCTCCTGGCGGAGCGCCTGGTGGCGTTCCCGGAGCTCTGCCCCCCGCCGGTCCGGTGTACGGTGGTGCCCCCTACGCCCCGAACTATGCTCCCGGAGCTCCTGCCGTGGGTGGACCGGCCGCGATGCCGGCCTACGGGGCCCCGGAATACGCTGGCCCGACTGCGGCTGGCTCGAACGTGATCTACAACCAGCCCGGCCTGCCGAACAATGCCTGGCCGACCTACGCCCAATACCCGAACTACGCGGCGGTGTCGTACCCCTCGCAGTATTCGGCCTCGGCGTGGCCCTACATCGGACCCTTCTACCCGTACCCCCAGGTCCCACTGGGATGGCGGAAGGCTCAGTTGGAATGGGATGACGGATACTGGCACCTGAACTTCAGTCCTCGTACTGAACGCTGGTGGTGGTTCCTCGACTGGCGCAACTGGTAATCGAGAAGGGGCAGTCCACAAGCACCACCCGACGTTCAGGGATGAACGTCGGGTGGTGTCGTTCTTTGAGGATCGACCGTGGCGAAGCTCCGGGACCGGGAATTCGGAATTTCTGGAAAAGACGGAGCATTTCCCCAAGTCGTCACGGTCCGCAGTCGATAAAGAATCGTAGAGAGGGCTCTCAGGGATGGGAGCCAAGAGACAATTCACAGTTCTGGCCCGGGTCGGATTCGATTCCCTTCCCCCTCAGGGCCTTCAGACTCCCCGACCAATCCGGAGAAAGACATGGATGGGCTCCGCAAGTTCCTGAAGCGCATGACGCTGCTGACAGGGCTCCTGCTGCTGACGGTCCCGAACAGCGGCTGCCTGTTTGTGGGCGGCTTCGCGAATCAGGCCTGGGTGTTGTCGAAGTTCTTCATCACCACCCCGTTGATTCCTGTCTCCCCCTTCTTCAGCCAGGAAGTGGAAGACACGATGTACTTTGAAGAGCGGTATGGCCGTGTGCCGGTCCTGGAACCGGTCGAAGGGGAAAACGCTCCCCTGTTCTGCATGGACCCGCCGACCCCCGACGAAGTGATGCGGTCGATGCCGGACGACACGAAGGGTGGCATGCCCTTCCTGGCCGAAGTCCAGCGGAACAACGTGCGGATCGTCGTCGAGCCGATCGTCGACTCCCTCAGCGAATGCCGGTTCTACCCGATGGTGGGCCCCGCCCGGTTGCACAAGTGCCACTACAAGTGCACCGTCTACTTCGAGAAGATCAAGCGGTCTGACTGGCCCATTCCCTTCGAGCACATCGACGACACGATCGAAGTGGTCTACATCGACCATGATCACCTCATCATGTGCACCGGACCGGACGGCGGTGCCGGAGGCTGAGCTTCGCAGATCCTTCCCGGATCGAGTCTGAAAACACAGACCGGTTGCCCTGGTGGCAACCGGTCTGTCAGCCTTCTTTGGAGTTGCTCAGCAGCCACAGGCCGAAGACAAAGGGGATCAGCCCCAGGTAGTTCATGCCGCACAAGAGCACCCAGACAGTGCCCAGGGAGGTCAGTCCCCAGCCCCACCGGCGAAGCCCCGAGAGAGTTCCCAAACCACTGGCCAGCCAGGCCAAAAAGGCAGCCTCGGCCAGCCATACGGCCCCCCAACCAAGTCTCCAGCCCGTCTCGGACGATTCCCGGGGTCGAATCGACAGGGCCAACCGGGGTGCCCCCTCCGACTTGTGAAACGTCCGTTTCTGGCCCGTTTCGGGAATGCTCACCGGCAGTGACAGACCGGCCGTCCGGGCCGCCCCCCCCTGCGACCCCCGCAGTCCCTCCCCGAAGCCGGCATTCTGGAACGCTGGGGCGTTCGCCAGGGGGTCCTGGTCGACAGCCGCTGGAGGAAGCCCGTCGTTCCGAACCTGCTGCTGACCCCGACCGCCACTCCTCGGGCTGGACGGGCCCGCCTTGGTTCGATCCATCCCGGGTCGACCATTCCCGGCGGGAGGCTGCCCCTGCCCCCCCTGCTGTCGTCCCTGGGCGACCTGGCCGTCTGACGGGGGACGTCGTCGCTGGTTGAGCGACTGTCGCCCGAAGTCCTGTTCGAGTTCTTCCAGCAGCTCTTCCCCCCGTCGTCCGGCGGCCGACTGGGACTGCAACGGCAACTGGGCCTCGGACCCGGCCTGCGATTGCGGAGATCCCTGCTGGATCCGGGCCCGGTTCGACAGTTGCTCGCGGGTCTGGCGCTCGACCTGTTCGTTGAGGTCCGCCCGGGAGTTCTTCAGGAACTTGGGCTGCGTTCCGGAATTCGGCTTTGATGTCGCCGGGCCCACCGGGTCGTTGGGGGCCACATCGTAATTGTTGAGAAACAGTTCTCCCTGCAACTGACGGCTGTTGATCTGAGTGAGACTGGCCTCCGGTCCGGGAGACTTCTTGTTCAATTCGGCTTTGGCGGACGAGACTTCATTGCTCAGTCGGTTCAGTTCGAGCCTCTGCTCCTGGGACAGACCGGCACCTTCAGCCCACCGGTCGTACCGGACAACATCCATATCGAGTTCGCCTCGATCGAATTGCTTGAGGTTGTACCGGATTCGCTGCCGGGCAGAGTCGCTGATCGACGAATCTCCCAGCTTGCGGAACAGGTCAAGCCACTCCCTCTGCGTGGAGAGGACCCGTTCGATCCCCCCGATACTCTCGGACACGTTTGTCCGGTTGGGATCGTCCACCCGCTCGATCGACAGATCCTTGGGAAGCCAGACAGTCCACTCGGTCGCCGCGACGGGCATCCCCAGGTCGGGGTCCTCATCGGTGGAGAGGATCGATGGAGCGGGGAGGTCGATCGTGCTGCGGAACACCTGGATTCCTGCGGGAAGGGGCTGCGGGAGGCGCCCCTGCAGCACCACCTGCACTTCACAGCCACGATCCCCCACGGCGGTGAGGGGGAGGGGGATCAATGCGAGCCCGGCAGCCTCGGGACGGTCCGGGTCGACGGGACGACTCGGTTCCCCCCGGACGAACACCGACAGAATCTTCGCCCCCTCGGGCAATTTCAGCGGAAGAAACTGTCGGGAGCGGTTGACCACCCGGTAGTTGGCCGACAGTCGCCAGGAGCCATCGGGAGTGACCACCTGGTTGAGCCCGGCATAGTTGACGACAGCTCCGAGGGCCCGCACTGAGGTGGCTGGTTCCTGCTGCCATTCGACGACTGCCCGGGCCTCCCTGGCCCGCCACAGTCCGGTCATCTGCTGGCGGAGGTTCTCGGGAAGACGGAAGGGGAGATCATCGACCGTGATCGTCTCCAGATCGGAAGCCTGGGGATTCGTCATCCGTCGCCACCCCTGGTTGACGAGCAGGACATACGACTGCTGGTTCTCCACAGTACGGTAGGTCCGCCCGGTTTCCGACTGGACCGGCTGCTCAAACGTGACCAGCGCAGCCAGAATCCGTCCCGATTCCGGAATTGCGAACGAGGCTGAGGCATGGAGCACCAATTCGGTGGCCCGTGGCTCTTCCAGCTGGACTGTCAGGCGGGTTCGCCCGAGGGGCCTCGGTTCGCGCTGGATCTCGCGAATCCGGACGACGGGATCGGGCGATTCGACTTCCAGTCGGGCACTCAGCCATTCCGGGACTTCGAACGAGACCTGCCGGGCCGCCGCCGCCGGGAATTTCCAGCGCAGGAACAACAATTGGTCGACCGACGTATCCCGCACCAGCACCTGCGACAGTGCGGCGGCCGAGACCCGGACTTCCGCTGGATCCAGCAACAGCGCCAGGGGGAGTGCCTCGAGGGCATTCGCCTGGAAGGCGAAGCGTGCCGGTGTGCCGGGGCGTTGAAACAGATCCCCGGTGAGGCTGGAGGGATCGAGCGTTTTCCAGCCGTTGGAATCTTCCACACGGGGGCTGAATGCCGGATCAATCCAGAGAGCCAGGGTGCTCTTCAGCTCGTTGATCTCCTGCGGGACCGGCGGTGCGATGATCGCCACCGGATCGTCCAGCAACCGCGGAATGAAACCGCGCGCCTGCACCACCACGCGTCCCGAGCGGGGAGTGGCGAACTCCAGGTGCAATGTCCCGGTCTGTCCCGCCCCCCCTCCGGAGATCCAGAAATCGGTCGCCCCCTCGCAGTCGACTTCGGCCAGCTGGTATCCCTCCGGCAGTTGGATCGACAGGGCCGCCCGCGGTGGTGACGGAATCTCGAGGGTGAACAGGCTGTCAAACGTCTGCCGACGGGAGGTGATTTCGACGCGGTGGGCCGCTTCCGCCCGGGAAACCAGTCGTTGCCGCGAGACCTGCCACGAGAGCTCAAACGGCTGCTGCCGATAACGAAATGCCGATTGGGGACGAGGCAGTCCGACGGGACACAATCGCTGCCCGACGGGCGTTTCGGCCTGCGGGAACTGGTTGGTGTCCACCTGGGTGACTCCCGACACCGTCCCGGAGACCAGCTCGAAACGCTCGGGAGCGAAGAGGCCGATCAGGCCCGTCTGGCGGACCGCGTCGACCGCGCCGATCACGGGCACCTCCACCGTCACGGCCGACTCGGCAAATTCGCCCGGTCGCAGCAGGCCGAGATCGAGCGTGGTTGAATCGGTGACCGCCCTGCGCAGGGTCGCCTTCAGGATCGGGGGATCCTGCGTTTCATCCAGTTCCCAGTTGGTGACATCGGCTCCCGCCACCTCCCGGACCAGCCAGTCGCGGGGGACCGAGAACCGCATCTCCCGGAGGGAACCATTCCGGATCACGGTCCGCAGTCGCGATTGAAACCCCGTCCCCACGTCACTCACGGTCAACGACGAGGTGGCGTCCACCTCGAAGGCCGCCTGCTCGGCGGCACGGACCAGCATGGGACCCCAGTTGAGACTCAACGGTCCGGGTTGTTCCCAGGCGATGTTGGCCCAGGTCTCACCACCAACCGTCTCGCGGCGAAATCCCTGCGAGGCTCCCTTCAGCATCAACTGGGTGTCGGCGGCGGGAAGGCGCAACCGGATGCGACCGGCCGCCACGGCGGCCAACTGCAAGGTCAGCCGTCCCTCGGCCTCCGCCACCTCCGCCGGAAGATGGAACTCGACGAGCAGTTCGTGGCGACCCGGTTCCGCCACCGCCAGCCGGAGCGGGGCGTCGGGAGTCGCCCCGGGGACCAGAACGGCCGGTTCTCCATCGAGTTCTACACGCAGGGGGGTCACGCCGGCGAGTGGGAGCGGGATCAGGGTGGATACCCGCCCGGTGGTCACAACAGACTGCCGGCTGGAAACCCGCGCCCGTCCCTTTTGGCCCGTCGTTCCCTTCTCGGGGATGATCTGGACGTCGACCTGGGAAAACTGCGGGGGCAGGTCGGCCGGGGAGACTTTGGCAGCCTCCCGGGTCCAGCGTCGGTGCAGGTGCCACGGGACCAGCACCGGCCCCTCGGGGCGTTCCTTCCCCCCCGCCTCAAAGGGAATGATCACGCGGTCTTCGACCCGGGCCGGGGCGGGTGCCGCCGGGGTGGGAGGCTGGGCCGCCGTCACCGGTGCCGACGGCCAGGCCAGCCAGCACAACAGCAGCAGGGGAGCCGCCCCCTTCGCGGGAACCGTTGCCAACAACATTCGGCTGAGGGCAATCGCCCCCCACAACAGACAGCCAAGACCGCCGCCGAGGAACAGCCCATCCAACAGGGGAATCCAGCGGGGATGCACCAGCGGTTGCAGGGCCCAGGGAATGGCGAGAGTGAACAGGGCCATCAGCAGTTTGAACGACCAGGGACGTCCCCGGAGCAGCCAGAAGGCCAGGATGGTCGCGAGCTGCCAGACGATCCGCTGCGAACGGAGACTGGTCCGGGATGTGAGGGCCACGGACAGTGTGGGGAGTCGGGCCCCGTCAAACAGCCCGTCCTGGGTCCATTCGAGGCTTTCTGAATCGGAAGGAACCTTGAGGTCCATCGCCAGCGAAAGCCTCCCGCGGACCGGGGGACGCCGTGCTGGTTGCGCGGGACGTTTCTGCCCCCCTGGGCCCGCCTCGCCCTCCTCTCCCGCCTTGCCACCCTTGCCCCCCGGCTTCCCCTGATTCCCCTTGCGGGCCGGCTTCTGGTCGGGGACCTCCGCATCGCGGGCCTCTTCGAGCAGCTCCCTGGGGGCACCCTCGGCACCATTGGCGGCCTCCTTGGTCGCCGGGGGAGCCGCACCGACAGCATCGCCCGGACCAACGGAAGGACGGGGCGACAACGTCCTGGGCATCTCCGCCTCAGATGAGGCAAAACTTGAAGAAAGGTCGGAATTGATCTGTGTGAAAACACCCGAGACAGGTCCACCCAGCGTTCCGATCAGGATCCACACCAGGACCAGGGCCATCAGCACGACAGCACCAACCCGCAACAACCAGGACGACACCGAGATCTCGAACAGGGGCTGGCTCAACAGCCGCAGCAGGATCCAGAGCCGACGCAGAATCCACGGTGTGCCAGCCATCGCGGCCAGCAACAACAGCCGCTGGAGCAGGCTGAAATCACTCGTCGGCAGGAAGATCTGTTGCCACCAGCTCAGCCAGCCCCGTCGCTGGAGATCGGACTGGGGACGAAAATCCCCCGCGCTCTGGACCACCTGCAGCGACGAGGGAATCGCCAGGGTCCATTCGCGGCGAAGGGTTTCCACCGGCCGCTGCTCGCCCCGGCCGGTCAGGATCTGCAACCGCGGTGGAGTCTCGGTGACGGAATCTCCTCCCGGGGTGTGGGTGAATTGGGTCCTGTAAAAGATCCGCACGAGACGTTCACGCTCGGGAGGAACGACCGTGACCAGCGGTATGGAAAAGGTCCCGGCCCCCTCCTCGGCACCGGGCAATCGCCGGATTTCTGTCGGCAGGCCATCAACCTGCACCCCCCACAATTCCACATCACCGGGAGGCTGGACCAGCAGCGATTGAGCCCCCACCGACTTCAGCGACAACTCCACCCGATGCTGAATTTCGCCAGACGTATTGAGCAGGCTGAGGAGGTTCATCCGGGTGCAGATGGCCCCGGGAATGGAGCCCGGCTCGTATCGCGTCTCGCGCAGCACCACATGCTCGCCGGGGCGGACCATTTCAAACGCTTCCACAATCCGTTGTTGAGCCAGCCGCACCTCACCGGCCGAGAGATCGGCCGCATCAATCGCCCGCAGTGCCTGGCCCGCCGAATCGGTCGCGACGACCTCCAGTTGCTGGTCCAGCTCGGCCTCGATGCCCACCTGGCCAAACTGTCGCTCGGCTCCCACAACCTGCACGGCCGGAACTTCCCACGCATCCTCCCCCGCAGGGCGGGGTGTTTCCGAATCGACCGCCAGGCGAACCAGTCCCTGCAGACGCTTCGAAAACCGCAGGGTCCAGAGGCGCTGGCCATCGGCATCCACCGAGCTGGACTGGCTGGCCAGGCGCACGGGCAACGCACCCGAGTTGGCATCGGGCAGCACGCGGAACTGCAGGTTGGTGCCGGTCGTTGCCGGCAGTGCGATTTGGATGGCCCTTTCGCCCCCTCCCTGGGCGAGCAGCTGGATCATCCAACTGGAGGTGCGGGTCTCGCGCCCCAGGCGGTGCACTCCCAGCGTGCGGGCGAAGAGTCGGGAGGGACGCCGGATGAGGCGCAGCTTCCCCGAGTACTGCGAGTCCTGGTGTTCCCACCCCTGCGTCGAGATTCCCGGGGAATCGGGCAGGGCCACGGCCACCGGTTCCAGCCCCTGGAATTCCACCGGCGACAGTTCGAGGTCATCCCCCGTGGAGATGAGATAGCGGCCCAGCAGGACATTGGCCTGGGGGAATTCCAGGACGGGAAGGGTCTGCACGACAGGTTCCTCTTCCGGTGGCCAGTTCTCTCCCGGATTCAGCAGGGCCACCAGCCGCAGCGCCGCCTTCCCCTGGTCAGGCACCGGAGGACTGAAGATCACCCGCAGGATGTTCCAGCCGGGTTCCGCCGATGGGGCCGTCCAGCTGACCGGCTGTCCTTCGACCGTCATCTCCTGGACGGTCCACTCCGCCGGCAGGCGAATGTCGAAATCGAACAGGCTGCCGAACCGGGGACGCAGTTCGAGATCGCTCTCCAGCATCAGTCCCGAGGAATCGAGCGACAGGTGGGTGGCACTGGTGACCGCCAACTCGCGGGTTCGGACCAATGTCTCCAGAACCAGGGAGAACCCGGGGGTCCAGGCCGCATACCGTGACTGCAGTGTCTCGGCCACCGGAGTTCCCGCCAGCGGGGGAACGGCGGCAGAACTGGCCTGGGTGGGATCCTGCGCCACCCGCTGGATGCCGGTCGCCGACACCTGTCGGAGTCGCACGGAAGGATCCGACTGCACAAGCAACTGCACCTGGTGGGCGGCAACCCCGGGAAACCGCTGTGTGGGGACGTTCCACGGTTCCGGTGTGGAGCGGGGAACGATCCCCTGCAGGGTCAGCTGTCGCTCTCCATCGAATGGCTGGCGCCAATGCAGCTGAATCCGGCTGATTTCCCCCTCCCTCTGGAAATCCCAGTGATCCAGTCCGATCGCCTCGACCGAAACCAGTTCCAGCTCGGCCGGCAACTCGACCGCCAGTCGATCGATCGCCTGACCATGAACGGTCAGTGCCGTCGTGCTGCGCCAGGTTTGTTCCTCGGGGGCCACGTGCAGCCCCAGGGCCGTCGTGGCCACCACGATCGAACGGTTGCTGGGGGCGGCCAGTTTATCGGTGATTTTCAACACGGCCTCGGTGAGACCGCCGATGGGAAGCTTGTACTGGGCTTCTTCGCCATCGGGAGCCGGTCGCTCCAGGCGCACATTTCCCCAGTGCAGGTACTTTTCCGGGGGGACCCTCAATGACAATTGGCCGGAAGGGAATTTCGGCAGCCTCAGAAATGCCAGACGCTCTCCCCCCTGGGTGACCAGGGGAGTCGTCAGCTTCAACCGCAGCACGTGCTTCCCCGCATCGGGCGAGGACACAAGGAGATCGCCGGAGGGGTCGCGTGCCATACGGGCCGTCTCGTTGTCGAGCGTGGCCGACTCAATGGCGAGTTGCTTCAGGGGTAACCGCCAGACCTGCGGAGTGCCGGTCCCCTGTTGAAATTCCCAGGTCGCATCGAGTGTGAGCAGATCTCCCTCGAGACGCCCCTCGTAATTGGCCGAGATCCCCTCGATCTCGCCTGTCTGAGGGTCGTTCGCTGTTCCGGCATTCGCCGCCGTCAGACGGTCAAATTCCGCACGCGGCAAGAGAATCCCGACATCATCACGATCCAGGAGTCGGTCGAGTTCCTCCCAGGGAACGTACACGGTCTTCACCAGCGGTGGCTTCACTCCCGGTTCCGCACCGTGCACCGGGCCTGGCAGCATTCCCAGACAGAGCAAGATCCAAGCAGATAACCAGCAACGGGCAGACATCAATCCAGGCTCTCACCAGCGGCAACGGTCCCGCGAATTCCATGCACCGACGGCGCAGGTCCCCGAAATCTCCCAATCCACTCATAATACCATACATCCGGGCAGGGGGGTAACGCTCCCGTCTCGTCGTCCATCCTCGTCCCGGCCGATTTTTATGGGTCGAGAGCGGAATCGCACCCAGGGTCGCAGACCAGGGCGGGGTCATACCGGAAGCGTTGGCCGACACACCCTTGAACAGCGGAGCCAGACCGACCTTGCCCCAATGGATCGGCCGGGATCAATCATTCGCCGTTCCAGTGCCGAAGCGGGGCGACCGATCAGGATCTGGGCAGTGGGGCTGACCGGTTCGATCGTGCAATCCATCTTCGAGCGCACGTGACCGGTTCTGCCGTCTGATCCGGGGAAGACTGTGCTCAAAGAAAAATCGGCTTTAAGCTGTTTTGGGGGGCCGACCGCCGCCACCGCAATCGAAAGGGGCGGTATGAGAGCAGGGAGGCGACACCATCCCTGCCGATCAACGGACAACCGCAGGATTCAACGGGGGCCGGCGTTGAGACAGCGATAGTGCAGAAACAGGCGTTGGTTGATTCCCTGACGGATCGAAAGCAATTCCAGAGGGACCGGAGCCGTACCGGGAAAGCCACTGCCGGAAAAGGCCCCGGGCGACAGACGGCCTCCGAACACCAGCGGACAGAGCGTCAGGTAGAATTCATCCACCAAACCCTCAGCCAGCATGGCGAAATTCAATTCGCCTCCCCCCTCGAGAAGAAGCTTGTGCAGGCCCATTTCAGCCAGTTGCCGCATCGCTTCCGAGAGACTCAGCGACGATTCGCTCGACGGGACGATGAGGACGTCGGCGAAGTGCTGAAGATCGGCAATTCGGCTCGCAGGGTGATCAGCCGATGTAATGACCAGCGGTCGAACAAGGCTCTCAGTGAACAGTGCCCGTTCTCGCCAGGGGAAGTCGAGAGAGCGACTCACGACAATACCACGCGGTTGCGGAGAGCGGTCGGCATCGAGGCGTGACTTCCTCCACTTCTCGGCTGAGACCTGCAAGCGGGGATTCTCATCCCGGACTGTGGCCGCGCCGATGATGACCGCATCGGCGCGGGCCCTCAGTTCTTCCATCAGATCGCGATCTTCAGCACCGCCGAAACCGTGCAGGGCACGGTCGGCGGTCGAAATCCTTCCATCCACAGAGATGGCGAGGTTCCCGAAGGTGAAGGGGCGACTCATCACTGGGTGATGGCCCGCACCTCGGCCAGGGTGGTTTCAATCTGCCCATGCAGATCGAAGTCATGGATCGACTCCATGCTGATCGAGTCGATCAGGATACGGGCTGAATCAGGCTCTCCCTCGAGGGTCTTCGTGAGATCGGCCGAGAGATCACGCAGCACATCTTCGAGGAACTGCGGACGGGCATGGGCCAGGTAGACCGTCAGGAGTTCAAACTCACGGGGCATCGTGTTCTGGCAGCGGACCGCCACCCGATCGATCGAGTCGAGGATTTGCAGCACGCTCAGGGGCTTCGAGAGCCCCTGCAGCTTGACGTGCGTGCGACACCGCTGCGAATGGGTCATCAGGGGCATCTGGCGAACTTCCAGTTCGTGAACGAACTGGCTGCTCTCGTCAGCATGACTCTGGCGGAAGGTCTGCTGCACACAGGGGCAGGCTGTGATATGGCTGAAGACAATCCCTTCAGTGAAAGTCGTCCTGCCGTTCGCGTACTGCGCTTCGATCGAAAGACCGAGCGATTCCAGCGAGGTCTTTGATTTGACCCCTTCAATCGCCTCGAGGTAGGGGAGTTGGCCCGAGACCCGCACCACGGCCGTTTCTGCGTGTTGTGTCGATCGCAGGACTTCGATCAGTTTCGCAGCATAGTCGTGCAGACTGTCGAATTGTTCGCCCGCGAGACGGGCGAGGACGTCGCCCATGCGGGAGACATGAATTCCCCGCTTCTCGGCGGCGAGACCGACCAGCAGATCGACATGGCACGTGAGATGCGCCCAACCGGTTCCCAACGGATTCCGGATCACCACGGGAATGGCAGTCCGCGCCACCCCCATCGAGCGGATCGGCAGGGGATGACGGGCACCCTGGCTCGCCACATCCCGACCCGTCTCGTTCATTGAGGCGATGGTTTCTTCGGCAGATCGTTCAAAAACTTCCTGAAATTCCGGGAGATGTCGCTGATGGACAGCCAGCGGGGTTTGTGGAGTGACTTTGCGATCAGCTGAGGAGTGCTTTTCAGCTGAGGGGGGGCGCATCAACATAATTCACCTGAGGGACCGGCCATTTACCGAGGGCATTCCCGGGAGTTTGGAGACAGCGGCCTGGAATTGGCTGCTTGCAATCGCACAAACCGGATGAATAGTAGGTCGAGGGAACCACAAATCAATGCGCAACCCGCTCCGCTGCCCGAATCTTCACAATCCCACAAAGCGGTCTGAGTTTTCTCTGCTGATGGCGAGCAGCCCTGTCTGCGAAAGTCGGGTCACCTCCGGACCCGGGCCAACAGCCGATCCGAATCATACTAATACATCGCTCCAATACGTCCCTGCCAGACAGGGCGATCCTCCCGGCGGTGTCCCGCCGCCAAGGGCGTTGCCCGATGCCGTCACGCGTGAATCCCGGCCGGGACTCTCAGCCGGGGTCCATGTCGGAGGGCGTGATCGGCAAGGCAGTCTGCTCCATTTGAACGCGGAGGCACAGCAGAGCGGTCGGCGGATCGAAATCGCACCGATCGAAATCGTACGAACTGGAGGGCCACGAGCGGGCCCGGCGGTCGCTGCGCAGCGGTTGGATTGAGGGCCGTTTCAAAACGGTCCGCAAGTCCGTGCGGCGCTGCGCACTGACCCGGCGTGCGGTCTTGGGACCGGGTGTCAGTGCGGCTCCCGCGGACGGCGAAATCAGCCCTGCAGCAGACCGGCGATGCGGTCGAAGCCCGCTTCGAGGTTGGCCAGTCCCGTCGCAAACGACAGGCGGACATAACCGGGAGCCCCAAACGCATCGCCGCTGACCAGCGCGACGTGGGCATCTTCGAGCAGGGCGGTGCAGAACTCGGTCGAGTCCTGGCAGATGCGGCCGTTGCTGAGGGGCTTGCCAAAATGCCGGCTCACATTGAAGAAGGCGTAGAACGCCCCCCCCGGTTCGGGCATCGACACCCCGGGGAGTCGACGGACCCGATCGAGCGTGTAGGCCCGCCGCTTCGTGAATTCCTTGAGCATGTCGGCCACACACTGTTGCGGGCCGCTGAGAGCCGCAATGGTCGCATGCTGGCTGACGCTGCACGGGTTGGAGGTCTCCTGGCTCTGGAGATTGTCCATGGCGGCGGTCAGCGGGGCCGGGGCGAGGGTCCAACCAATTCGCCAACCGGTCATCGCATACGCCTTGCTCACACCATTGACGATGATGGTCCGCTCGGGAATTCCTCCCAGCAGCGTGACCCAGCTGCGGAACGGCTCGGGGGTGTAAATGAGCTTGTCGTAGATTTCGTCCGAGCAGACCCACAGCCGATGCTTTTCGGTCACCCGGGCGAGTGCTTCGAGTTGATCGGGAGAATAGGTGGCGCCAGTCGGGTTGCTGGGGGAATTCAGCAACAGCAGCTTGCTGTTGGGTCCAATGGCCCGCTCGAGATCGTCGGGAGAGAGCCGGAATCCACTCTCTTCGGTGGTGGGGATGATCTTGGCCCGGGCCCCGGCCAGTTCGACCAGTGCCTCATAGCTGACCCAGAACGGGGCCGGGATCAACACCTCGTCCCCCGGGCCGCACAGGGAGGTGATGACATTGTGAAGCGAGTGCTTCGCCCCATTGGAGACCACGCACTGGTTGGGCTGATACCGGAACCCATGATCGCGCTCAAAGGCAACGCAAATCGCCGACTTCAGTTCCGGGATCCCTCCGGATGGGGTGTAGTGCGTGTGTCCCGCCTTCATGGCCGCGATGGCCGCCGCCTGAATGTGCTCGGGGGTGTCGAAATCGGGCTCTCCCAGGGTGAAGTCGTAGACCTTGATCCCCTGGGCCTTGAGCGCCTTCGCCTTGGCGGCGGCGGCAATGGTGGCGGATGGCTTGAGCGCGGAGACAGCAGGCGAAAGCTTCATGAAACTCGAATCCGGAGAAGGGGTGTCCGGTCACCTGTGCTGTTCGGGGGAGACGGCCCAACCGACGCGACAGGCGCAACACCGGAGGAGATTGTTCTGGGGGATTCCCCAAGCGTCAAGTCGCCCGCAACGAACTGCGGGGCCACAACTCCCCGAAACAGCGGGCGGGTGCCGGAGACGACAGACATGCCGGTCCACCGGCACTGGCCCCTCCGGGCCGGCGGTGGCCAGTGCATTCGTTGACCAGTCCTGTCGATTTCTTCCCTCCCCAGCGTCTGCAACCCCCGTCCCCACCGTGTCAAGAAGAGGTTACGTCGCCGTGACCAGCCCAGGGATTGTGAGGTTCCGTCGGAGGCAACGGCGACAACTCTCTACAAATATTGATTTTAGGGTTGACGGAATTGTCGAAAGAAAATAATTACATGTGCACTTGACATGCCTTAAGTGATTTCCGCGATTGCGGGGACAACTTGTGGAGCGTCGATGTTGCCGAGGCGGGCCCACTCCGCTGCCGCGAGAGGGACTCCAGCGAGTCCCCACTGGCGGAAGTTCAACGGGTGGGTTTCGGCGACGGGGAGAGAGGATTCTCCCCCTGGCGAAAAGTCGGACGGCGTGATGTCAGACGGTTCAGTCTGGCGCAACCTTGCGGGATGCCATGGTTGTGCCGATTTTCACTTTCGTGTCCCAACCATTCTGAACGACAGGGAGAGCGTTGACATGGCTGCTGCAAAGAAGGCGACGAAGAAGGCTGCGACCAAGTCCCCCAAGGCCAAGACCGGTGCCAAGAAGGCGACCAAGAAGAAGTAATCCCGCCGGGGACGGGGCTTCGCCAGGGATTCATCCCTGAGGCAATCCCAGGTCCCTCGCGGTGATGAGATTGACTCCCGACAGGCCAGGCTTTTTGCCTGGCCTGTCGGCGTTTTCCGGGTTGAGACAGGCTGTTTTCGACTTGGCCCCACTGACACAGAACTTTCCCACGGAGGCGTTTCGGGCCAGGGATCCTCGCTGTATCAATACAGGATTGCTGAGCCGCGGAATTCCGGGCGACGCGGGAACAATCGACCGACGGAGCACCGACTCACTGGTGCGAAGGATTGGGGACGCACGATCACGCCGCGAAGATCACCCTTCCGGATCGTCGATCAGTTCCAGGAAGGGATCGAGCCCCATCTGCAGGTGATGTTCGAATCGCTGGTCTTCCTGCTTCAGCATCATCCGGCGATTGCGAAGATGGAGTTTCTCGGTCCGCTTCTGGGCGCGGGTGAACACCCGCAGAAACGATGGGGGGAGTTCGGCCTGCCCGGTCGATTGCGCCTGCTTCCGCAGCCGTTCGAGTTCCCGCGGCGACAGGCAATCGAGCAGCTCGTCGTCGAGCGAGAGAAAGAACTGGAAGCTGCCGGGATCTCCCTGGCGGGCCGAGCGCCCCACCAGTTGCCGATCGATGCGGGCCGACGAATGCATTTCGGTGGCGATGACGTGCAGGCCCCCACTCTCCCGCACGTTGTCATCCAGGAGGATGTCGGTCCCGCGGCCGGCCATGTTGGTTGCAATTGTGACGTGCCCCCGTCTCCCCGCCAGCGAGATGATGTGCGCCTCTTCCGAGAGCTTGCGGGCGTTGAGCAGCTGGTGAATGATGCTGCGTTCCGACAACAGCCGACTCAACTGCTCGCTCGCCGCGACCGAAGGGGTGCCAATCAGCACCGCTCGATTCACCACCATTCGTTCCACTTCGGCGACCACCGCCTGGGCCTTGTCCATCCAGGTGGCGAACACCCGGGGGGCGAGTCCCTCGCGGATGCAGGGCCGGTGGGTGGGAATGACCGAGACCCGCATCTTGTACGTCCGCTGCACCTCTTTCTTCACCGACCAGGCAGTCCCTGTCATTCCCCCCAGGTGCCGATACTGCCGGAAGAAACGCTGCACGGTCACCTGGGCGGCCGACATGGTCCGGTCGGTGATGGGGACCTTCTCCTTGGCCTCGATCGCCTGGTGCAGCCCCTGCTGCCATTTGCGACCCTCCATCATGCGTCCGGTCGATTCATCGATGATCTGGATTTCCTGGTCATCGTTGATCACGTAGTCGCGATCGCGCTGAAACGCATACTGGGCCGTCAGTGCCCGCTCCACCTGGCGGTAGATCTGCTCGGGCTCATGCCGGCTCACCAGGTTGGAGCGTGGGGAGAGCAGTACCTTGCGGCAACCCGCCTCGGTCAAGACCGCATCGCGCTTGTGCGGGTCATAGAGAAAGTGTTCTTCGGGAACGAGTTCCGGGGCCATGTGGGAGCCCCACTCATACAACGCGAGAAAGGCGGGTGGGGTGGGCTCCTCGGTCGAGATGATCAGCGGGGTCCGCGCGTCGTCGATCAGCACGCTGTCAGCCTCGTCGACCAGGGCGAAGTAATGCCCCCGCTGCACCGGGCGCTCGGCCCCCGCCGCCCGGGCGGGATCGTCCGCGTCGTCGAGCCGCAGTCGATCTCTCAGGAAATCAAACCCGAGTTCCTTGGAGGTCCCGTAGGTGACATCGCGGCTGTAATGGGCCCGTCGTTCATCGGTCCCCTGGGGGGTCTGGATGCAGCCGACCGTCATGCTCAGCAATTCGAATGCGGGTCGGTTGAGGTCGGCATCACGAAAGGCCAGGTAATCGTTCACCGTCACCACATGGCATCCCTGGCCGGTCAGGGCGCGAAGATACGTCGGCAACACTGCGGTGAGGGTTTTCCCCTCGCCCGTCTGCATCTCGGCCAGTCCCCCCTGGAAGATGGCGATGGCCCCTTCGATCTGGACCGGGTAATGGGCCATCTTCAGCGTGCGGCGGCACGCTTCCCGCATGAGGGAATACGACTTGACCAGCAGTTCATCGAGCTCGACGCCAGACCGGGCCAGCCACTTCAGGTCGATGCCCCGCCAACGCAGGTTCTCTTCCGTTTCCGATTGCAACTGGTCACTGGCCGCGATGATCTCGGCGACCAGATTTCGGCGATAGGAGGCGGTTCCGGACCAAAGTTTCCGGGAGAGCCGTCGCAACGGGTCCAGCATCTCTTTCTCTCCGGGAGGGATCACCCGACCAGGCCGCCGTTCCCCCGGGGGGAGACGCAGCACGTCCCTGCGGTTTCCGGGAACCACGCGTTCCCGTTGACGGAATGGGTGGAACAAAAACACGACTGGCAACGCCAAAGGGCCGCAGATCCCGGAAATGGAACCTGCGGCCCGTGACATGTCAGGAAATCGCTGGAGTTCAGCGGCGCTTAGCGGGGGGCACCCTGCTGACCAACCAGGCGCTTGGCGATGTCCATCTCGATCTCGCCAAAGTTGGTTTCATGCCGCTTGAGCGACTGCCCCAGCGTGTAGAACAACCGCTTGGCGGTGAAGTAATTCATGACCAGTCGCTGGTCGATCTTCACCGGAACGGGGCTCGCAGGATCCCCAACGGGAGCGGTATTCAGGCCGAAGTCGAGGATCAATTCCTCGGGAGACCCCGTCACCCGCGCGAAATTCGTGTAGATGGGTTCCAGGTCCGCCGGTTCAATGGTGGGCTGAACAACAGCCCCACCGGGGGCAGGACGATTTTCGGCAGCAGGTTGAGTCGACATCCCGAAGGCTCCTGAGTTGCTAAAGCGAGTGTGCTATCGCGGAGAGCCGATTGTCGCGGTGTATCCGCCGGCTCCCGGAACGGCATTATAGCGAGCGTAGCCGCCGGGGGGAGGGTACGCAGCGGGATTGAAGTCGCCACTCCAGCCCGGCATATGGCTCCCCACACCATAAGCCGCCGGATTGGTGTACGCATTCGGGGGGAGGCTGGGGGAAACCGCCGGGCAGAGCTCGGGGGGAACTTCGGCAATCCGGCGATAGGGACGGGTCACCTTCCTGCAGAAGTAGACACTCTGCAACTTGAGGTGCCGGGCGATCGAGAAGCAGAGTGACGGCCGGGGGCACGAGTCACACTCTTCGACACATTCGTCGTCGCAGTACTCCTGGGCCGAGGCTGTGCCCCCTGCCGAGACGCCACCCGCCAACGCCACAATCACCAGCACACAACGCCACTTCCAACCTGTGAACATGATTCTCCCCTTCCTTGAGGAACGCCTGAGACCGACAAAACGGTTGTCGTGATCCATCGGAATTCAACGGTCCGACGCCTGAGCACGGTGGAATCGATCCGGACGATTCTCGCGGATTTCCGGAGAGTGGCAGGTCATAGTCCGGATAGTCGGCACAGTTTGACTCCCGGAGGGAGAGAACCAGGTCTTCCACGGAATAATCCCCACGGCAACAGGAATTCATATGACCACCCCTGTTGAACATCGGGTTGGCATCAAGATACGGATTGTGCCGTCCCCCCCCCGAGTGTTGCCGCAAAACATGAAAAACGCTGGTACCCTCGATCTGGACACTAGGGTAGACTTCAAGGAATTTGAAGGTTGGGGTCTTGTTTTGACGGACAGAGCACGTGTGGGACCGCCGCACCGGCAGGATTTACCGAAGCAGCCAAAACCCTCACTGACAAGGGTTTACGGCAAATCGGCCGTCCCCGGGAGTTCTGGAAGTCCAAACGTGTTCTTGGAGTGTTGAGTGTCGGAAGCGTCCGCTGCCGCCGTGTGTCTTTTGAGACTGGAAACAGTCTGCGGGCGTACAGTGGCCGTCAGGCTGAACCAACCCGGCCTGGCACTCCGGGCGTTGGGGGCCAGGCAGGGCCAATGTGGCTGGGGATGTCCCCGGGCGTTGTGGGGGGACGAGTCGCGGGGAGGTTGCCGGTGATGGCTTTGTGTTTGTTGAGCAACTCAAGAGTCTTGGTTGTGGGTCGGTTTTGCGACTGAGGAATCACAGGCGTGTGAGGCGACATGCTGATGTCGCCCTGGCGCACCTGGCGGGTTTTCGGTCTTGCACTTCGTTTCGAATCTTCCGCTTGTGGAGTTCTGGGTCATGCGCTTTTCTCCGTTCCGGGATTTCATTTCCAATGTGGTGCTTAAGACCGGAAGGGCGGGGTGGTTGCAGGCCGACCACAAGTTCTCGAAGAAGCAGCGGCGGAAGACCCGGGCGGGATTGACCTCGCCGGCCGAGATCCTCGAACGGCGGGCCCTGTTGGCCGGCCCTCAACTGGTCAGCGTGGCCTCCAACACGGGCGGTCTGCTCGCGGATGGCCAGACCCTCAACGAGGCCCCGCGGGAACTGACCATCACCCTGAGCCCGGGTGCAGCCCTGGACGCCACCACAGTCCCGGGCAGCATTGAAGTCCAACGCGTTGGAACTGATGGCGTCTGGGGAACTGCGGATGACATTTCTGTTCCCCTCGGTTTTGTGGGTGTTGGCCCCCTCCCGAATCAGGTGACGGTCCGGTTCGCCGAGTCGCTGCTGGTTGATCAGTACCGGCTGACCATCTCCGGGGACCTGCTGAATGTCGATGGCGATGCCTTCAACAACGGCGTCGATCGCAACCTCGATTTCCGGGTCGATTTCGGCGGCCAGGTGGTCTCGGTCGTGCCCCAACCGGTGATCCGCCAGGTGGTTCTGTCGAATTTCGACGTCTCCCTGCTGTCGGGGGGTGACACGGTCTCCATTGATGGAGGTGCCGGTCCCGTCACTTTCGAGTTTCTCAACACGGTGACCGGTGGGACCGTTCAACCCGGAAACATCGCGGTCCCCTTCACCCCATCCGATTCGCCGACACAGGTGGCGACCTCGTTCCTGACGCAACTCAATGCGTCTTCGCTGGCGTCCCCGGCAACCCCCGCTGTCCGGCGCCTGGCAGCCTCCCCGACTCCGACCTCGGTGGCCCTGTCGTCCCCCTCGTTCACCCCGGTTGTCCGCATTCAGAGTGCCCAGTCGGGTGTGGTGACTGTGGCCGATGGCGACTTGAGCCAGTCAAACGACACCGTCGTGGTTTACTTCAACCGCAATCCCTTGCGGGAAGCGGATGCTCAGAATCCCGGATTTTATCGGCTCTCCAATATCGCTGACGGGTTCCTGCGATTGCCCCAGAGCGTTTCCTACAGCGCGACGGGAAACAATGCCGTCCTGCAGTTCGCATCCGACCTGCCTCCGGCAACCTACAAGCTCAATGTCGGTGCCCCCCTCATCGCCGACGAAACCCTGGCTGCGGCTGCCAACCTCGGAACACTCTATTCGAACACCGGTTCGCCAACCCTGGTGGGCTACATTGGCGATCGGGGTGGAATCAGCACCGATGGCACCGACTATGACCTCTACTGCTTTGCCACGGGCGCCACGGCATCGACCGGCACGGTCACCCTGGTTCAGGCCGACGCGAGTTTCACGAGTGGTTTGACCTTCCGCATCTTCCGCGCGGACGGCACCGTGGTGACCTCTGGCAATGTCACCGCCGGCGGCGTGCTGAATCTCTCGGGCCTGGTGGCTTCCACGAAGTACTGGCTGGGGGTCTCTGCTGCGGGAGCCTCCACGGCCTACAACCCCGTGACCGGCACTCCGGGAACGGCTGGTGTCGGGCGCGGCTCGTACAAGCTGCAGGTTGCTGTGGCCGGGACATTGACCCAGGCCAATGACACATCGAGCTTTTCGGCATCGACCAACCTGGGCAGCCTGGGAACGGCGGGATTCTCATTCACCGGCAGCATTACTCCGCCCGGAACCGTTGCACTTCCCCCCGAACCGGGAGGCATGGACGAACCCGGGCATCGTGAACTGCCGGTGGAGGGCGAATCCAACGACACGGACTACAACGGTCAGGCCCCCCGGATCCCGACCACGATTCGAACCTATGAGTACAACTTCCGGGAGATCTACGGACAGGATCCCCAGGGGAATGATCTCTACAACCAGATCACCGAGGCCCAGAAGCAGCGGGCCCGTGAGATCTTCGAGATCTACAGCCGTTACATGGGAGTGAAGTTCGTCGAGACGACGAACCAGGGTCTCATCGTCGCGTTTGGCGACCCCCGGGCGGTGATGCCGAATGCTCCCGAAGGAGCCCTGGGGGGGATCGCCGGAGCGAACGGCGACGGTCAGGACATTGCCCTGATCAATGCCGCCACCGATTACTCGACCACCAGCGAGTTTGGCGAGGCATTCTTCAACCTGGCGATTCACGAGATTGCCCACAGCCTCGGCTTCTCGCACAGCTACGACGCCCCCGGCATCATGAGTGGCGGTGGAGAGTCGGTGAACTTCAACGGGGTCCCGTGGAAGGGGACCGAGCAGGTCTATCCGGGCGATGTGAATCTTGCCGCTGCCCAGCGCATCTACAGCCCGTACGGCACCGACATCAATCTCTATGGATTCCGTCTCGACCAGGCGGGGACCTTCAGTGCCGAAACGGTCGCGCAGCGGCTGCTGGATGCCAATGGCAATCCCGACCCGAGCCTGCTGGATGCGCAACTGTCGCTCTTCCAGGAGTCGTACGCCACAGCGTCGGTCACTTCCGATTTCGGGACAGGCAACACCGTCAAGCTCCGCTTCGCTGCCAAGCAGTCCGGAGCGGCGGGAAACAACATCCAGCTGGCGGTGACGCGGGCTGCCCTCGCCTCCGGTGCCGCCCCGACGATCACCGTCGTGGGAACCACGATCAACGTGGTGCTCAACACCACCACCGGCACCACCGCACAGGCGCTGGTGACGGCCCTGAACGCGAATGCCGCAGCGTCGGCATTGATCTCGGCCGAGATCGCCTCGGGAGCGGGCAGCACGAATCTGGCGCTGGCCGCCACTGGCTATTCGCCACTCAAGCTGACGGGTGGCGCGACCAACCGCACGCTGATCAGCCGGAATGATGACCATTTTGGCCGTGATTCGCTCATCTCCCTCCCCTTGACCGCCGGGCAGTACTACCTCGCCGTCAGTGCCAAGGGGAACTCGAATTTCGACCCGACAGTCGCGGGAACCGGTTATGGGGGTCGGACCGATGGCAGCTACCGCCTGCAGGTCAGCTTCGCTCCGGAAACACTGGCTGGCCAGTCACTGCAGACGATCAACAGTGTCCCCTTTGACGGTGACCTGGATTCGCGCGCTGGAGGGACATTCGAGACGTGGTTCAAGGTCGCCTCGACGATCTTCGTGGACAAGCAGAACAGTGATGACTGGGATCCGCAGGGGACCCTGGCCAGCCCCTACGGCACGATTTCCGCAGCCCTGGCGGCGGCGGGCCCCGGACAGATTGTCCGCATCGTGGGGAACTCGGGCAGCGATGGCCAGGCTGGCACGCTGGGTGACAATCGCGCCTACCTCATCGGGTTTGACACCCTGGGGAACGCGGCCGAAGACGGTCAGGACTTCATCGTCCCCAAGGACGTGACCGTCATGATCGATGCCGGCGCGATCATCAAGCTGAGTGGTGCGATCATCGATGTGGGCAAGACAGTTCCGAATATCGACCGCAGTGGTGGTGTGCTGCAGGTCCTGGGAACGCCCGGCAACCAGGTGCAGTTCACGTCGCTGGCCGATGACAGCATCGGCGGACGCAGCGACGCGAATGACTTCACCGGACCCGACAAGGGACAGTGGGGCGGTCTCGTCTTCCGGCAGACGTCCGATTTCGTGGGTCTGCCCGGGCGGACCGACGGCCGGGACTGGTCGGGACGGGGTGTCTTCCTGAACTCCGTGAACCAGGCCCGCTTCCAGTATGGGGGCGGCCAGGTCTACGACGACTCGGTTCTGCAGGTCTTCACCCCGATCCATATCGAGAACCGGGATGGTGATGCTTCGCGGTTTGCCCGGCCCAACATCTGGTTCAACACGATCACCAGCAGTGCCGATGCCGCGATTTCCGCCGAACCGAACGGCTTTGCGAACACGGGCGATCGGTCGGGACCGTTCGTGCGTGGCAACACGATCACGGGGAACAGTCTCAATGCGTTCTTCATCCGCGTGCGGACCGAATTCGGAACACCGATCGACACCCTGCAGTTGGCGGCCCGCATCGATGACACCGACATCACCTACGTGCTGGCGGAAAACCTGATCATCGAGGGTGGGGCGGGGGGTGTGCTGAAGCCGAATCCGGCCGACGCGAGTCGGACCGGGTGGGATGCACGGATCGCCGGCAGCCTCGTCCTGGACCCCGGGGTCGTGCTGAAGCTTTCGGGTGCGCGAATCGAGGCCCAGATTGGCGGCTCGCAACTGCTGGCCGAGGGGACCACCGGTCGTCCGGTGATCCTGACCTCGGTTCGGGATGACATGTATGGTGCCGGTGGCACCTTCGACACCGGTGCCGACAGTGACGCCCCGGCGAACCCGGGAGACTGGTCGGGTTTGTATTTCGCCCCGAACTCGTCCGGGTCGATCGACCAGGCCGTCCTGAAGTATGCCGGTGGAATCTCGGCTGTCGCCGGGGCCTTTGCGTCCTTCAACGCCATCGAGGTCCAGCAGGCCGATGTGCGGGTGGCCCACACGCTGCTCGCCAGCAATGCGGCCGGTGGCGGGTCGGGCGACCGTGACGGTTTGATGACCAACGCCAACACGACGATCTTCGTCCGTGGTGCCCAGCCGGTCCTGATTGACAACACCTTCGTGGACAATGGGGGAAGTGCGGTCAGCATCAATGTCAACTCGCTCAACTCCCGCGAGATCAGCGACTGGGGTCGACGTACGGGGTCGATTGACCTGCAGACCCAGTACAAGAACAACACCGGGCCTCTGGTCGCCGGCAACCGCCTGGGGAACAATGCGGTCAACGCAATGGAGGTCCGGGGCGAGACCGTCACCACCGAGGTGATCTGGGATGATGCCGACATGGTGCATTTCGTCCGCGATGAGATCATCGAGGACATCAATCGTCACACGTTTGGGGGAATCCGTCTCCAGTCGGGGAACGAGTCCAGCCTGGTGATCAAGCTCGCGGGTCCGAACGCCGGTTTTACCGTGACCGGCATTCCCCTGGATATCACGGATCGGATCGGGGGGACGCTGCAGGTCATCGGATCGGCCTCCTATCCGGTTGTCTTCACATCGATCAATGACGACACGGTGGGAGCCGGTTTTCAGCCCAACGGATTGCCACTGACCGATACCGACAATGACGGAGCGGCGACTCCGCCGCAGCCCGGCTCATGGCGCAGCGTGCGGCTGGACCGCTACAGCAACGACCGGAACGTTGGCGTGGCGCTCGAGTCGGAATTGACGTCCAGTTCGGCAGAGCAGAATGGAGCCCCCGGGACCGCCCAGTTCCTGGGGAGCCTGGCGGCCCCCGTCGCATCCGACAATCCGATGGAGAAGAAGGGGGGCAACGACTACCAACCTTACGGTTATGAAGTCCATGGCGTGCTGGCCAACCCCGGCGACGTCGATGTGTACAGCTTCACTGCCAACCTGGGCACCGAGGTCTGGTTCGACATCTCACGCACCTCGCAGTCGCTCGACACCGTGGTCGAACTGGTCGACGCCAATGGCGTGGTTCTCGCCGCGTCGAATGATTCACTGACGCCGTCCGACCTGACGGGATCGGCCACTCCGCGCGGTCTGACCAAGGATCCGCTGCTGGGCGGCGATTACTACACGCTCAACCCGCGCGATGCCGGGATGCGGGTCGTGTTGCCGGGATCGGCCGCTGTGAGCACCTATTTTGTGCGCGTTCGCAGCAATGGCGGCCTGACTTCGGGAATCTACAACCTGCAACTGCGGATGCGGCAGGTGTACGAGGCCCCGGGATCGGTGATCCGGTATGCCGACATCCGCTATGCGAACAGTGGCATCGAGGTGCTTGGACTGCCGGGGAGGTCCCCCCTGGCTGGTGAAGCGGGCGAGAACTCGACCGGCTCGTCCTCGTTTGGGAATCCCAATGTCCTGGGCAACCTGCTGACCAGCGACATGAACACGCTGAGCGTGTCGGGTTCGCTGTCTGGGGCCACCCAGGTTGACTGGTACCAGTTCAAGACCGAGTACGACCTGATCCAGGCCATCGGTGGGGTCAACGCGGGAGACAAGACCTGGTCGACGATCTTTGATATCGACTATGCCGATGGCCTGACCCGTGCCGACACGTTGATCTCGGTCTTCGACGAAGATGGCAACCTGATCCTGATTGGACGCGATTCGAACATCGCCGATGATCAGGCCGGGCCGACCCAGGGAAATGGGTTGACCGACATGTCGCGGGGAACGGTGGGCAAGCTCGATCCGTTCATCGGCTCGGTGCAATTGCCGACCGGGGCAGCCTCCGGCTCGGGTTACACGTACACCGTGGCGGTCTCCTCCAATGGACAACTTCCCCAGGCACTCAACGGTCAATTTGTCGGCTTTGGCGCGAATGGACTCGTCCGCCTCGAACCGGTGAATTCGGTCAGGCGGATCGTCGAGGATCACATCGGGTTCATCGGTCACCAGACCGGGATTCCCGGACTGCCAGGGGGTTCCAGCCAACTGGACCCGGTCGCCCCGGAACTGCTGCCAATTGCCACCGCGGCCGACCTCGGGGTTTCGGTGCGGCCTTACACGCTGCAGGATGTGGTGCTGTTTGGCGTGCAGGGGGGAACCACACTCGGCACGCTGAACCCGGCCTCCGGCAGTTCGCTGTACAGCCTTGCCGGCTTCAACGGTCCCATCAAGATGCGCTCGGACGGCGTGCTGTACGGTTACCGGCCTGTTTTCGGAGGCGCGAACCAGGTGGGTGAGTTCGTCCGGATCGATCCGGGGACTGGTTCCATTCTGGCCACCGCCGGAACGGATGGCATTCCCGACTTCGATCCGGCCGCCGATCCTCCAGAGCCCTGGACCGTCACGACCGATAGCCCCCATGCGTTTGCCTTCGTCGGGAATTCTCAATCGGGCTATCAGGCGTTTATCGCCGTGGGAGATGACTCCAGCACAACGAGTTCGAATTCGTCCCGCCTCTATCGGGCGAATGGCGATACGGGACAGGTTGTCGATGCCCAGAACGATTACCTGGGCCGACTGACGGGTGTGGGGGGCCGGACGACTGGCCTGGCCAACGTCAATGGAGCATTGTTTGGGGTGAGTGAAAGCGGGGTCTTCTTCGCTGTGGGACTGGGAGGGGGTGCTGTCCCGATCAAGACATTTGCCGGTGTCAATTTCACCGGCCTGACCGAGGCGCCCCAGAATCTCAACAACGGGGCATTGAGCAACTTCCTGTTTGCCACCACGGCGGGTGGCCAGCTGATCTGCTTTGACACGCTCGGCAATGAGCAGGCGGTGCTCGGCACAGGGCCCACCAAGGTTTCCCGCGTCACCAATGGCGGTTTTGGCTCCATCGCCTTCTCGCCGCTCGACTTCAACCTCTGGCACCCGACCGACACCCGTGGTGGAGATGGCGGTCACGGGATCAATGATTCCTTTGACAACTCACGCTCCGCCGACAATTTCCCCGACCAGGCCCCCGGGGGAACCAGCTTCTACTTCGGGTTGGAAAACTTCGGCTCCGCCTACACGGCGATCCCCGGTTTCGGTGGTCAGTACGGCGTCGTGACGGGCAGTTTCCAGCAGGATCTGACCTCCAACTTCGCGAACACGTCGATCGGCAACAACTTCAACCTGCCCGGTGGTGCGGCGGGTTCGCTGATCACCAACAACAGCTTCAGCCTCGTCGGTTACACGGCGACCGACAAGCCGACGCTGTATTTCAACTACTTCCTGCAGTCGGAAGACGCGTCGGGCAGCGCCTCCAGCCCGAACATGAAGGACAGTGCCCGGGTCTACGTGTCGACCAACAATGGCACGACCTGGCAGATGCTGACGACGAACAACCAGCAGTTGTCGACCAGCGCGATGTTTCCTGATGCCGAGTTGCCAACCTTCCTGTCGACCTCACGTGCCCTGAACACCAGCGATGCCAACCAGCGGATTCAGCTGCTGTACGACAACACGGGCGGCTGGCGGCAGGCACGGGTCGACCTGGCCGACTTTGCCGGGCAGGCGAGTCTCAAACTGCGGTTTGATTTCAGCACCGCCGGGAGGACCCTGACCGGCAGCCGGAACAGTGCGACAGCGGCCCTGCCGGGAGACAGTTTTGGTGTCGGCCTGACCAGCGCCGCCCGGGGACAGAACAACCTCGGCGAAGGCTTCTACATCGACGACATCATCGTGGGTCTGGCCGAGCGTGGGGAAATGGTGACCGGGAGCACCGGCAACACCGGCTTCTTCTCGGTTCCGACCAATCCCGATCCGATGGCTCCCCAGCAGGTCCTCACCGGGGCCTACCAACTGGAGGTCCGTCGAGGTGAAGAGTACGGTGCCAACCCGATCAAGCTGGCTCCGGACATCGTGATCAATGACCAGTACAACTCCAACGAACGAATGTCGGCTGGGTGGCGGATCACGGCCCGCGCCGGCAACACGATCACCGACGGTTCGACCTTCACGGTGTCGGACGGGGTGAAAACGGTGACCTATGAGTTTGACAACAACGCGGCTTCGAACGCTGCCAATCGCCGGGTCAGCTTCCTGAACACCGATACCGCCGCCTCAATCGCGGCCAAGGTGCGGGACGCCATCAATTCTGCGAAGACAGCAGGCCTTTCCTCGTCGACGGCCGAACTGGCGGACACCAACTTGTCCGGCAGCAACACGTCGGGTTCGACATTCGTTGAGCTGATCAAGGTGGTGTCGGTCACCACGACAGGGAATTCGATCTCCGCGGCCAGTTTCGACCGGACGGGGGACAGGAACACCATCCGCGACCAGGGACAGATCCAGATCTATGCGAACAGCGTGTCGAATGTCAGTCAATTCGGCATCGTCGTCGATCAGGGTGCCCGGTCGCAGACCACCGGCCAGGCGATTCCCTCCGCCCCCATCAATACCCCGACGCTCAATTCGGTCCGGTTGATTCCCGGTGTCAACATCTCGAACAACGTGGTGTCGAACTACGGTGGTGGAGGCATCCGGTTCGAAGGGTCGGGAACCGCAAGTCCGCTCGGCTCGGTCCCATTTGGCCGGATCGTCAACAACACCCTCTTCGGTGGGACGACGGCACAGGGGGTGGGGATCTCGGTGGCCGACAATGCGGGTCCGACGATCATGAACAACATCATCGCGAACTCGGTGACGGGCATTTCGGTCGATGGCAGCTCGCAGGCCAAGACGGTCGTCGATACGACGGTGTTCCAGCGGAACACCACGAACCTGGCGGGAATCACAGCGACCAACACGATTTCCCTCACTCCCCTGCAGCCCCTGTTTGCCAACGCGGCGGCGGGCAACTTCTACCTGGCTCCGCTCAGCCCGGCCATCGACAGTTCCCGCAACTCGCTCAGCGAGCGGTCCGCGATGAGCTCGGTCAAGTCGCCTCTTGGAATTCCGGTCTCGCCGATCATTGCCCCCTCGAATGACCGCTTCGGTCAGCTGCGGGTTGATGATGCCGCGGTGCCGAATGCCTCGGGGCTGGGTTCCAACATCTTTATTGACCGCGGTGCGATTGAACGGGGCGACTTCTCGAAGCCCAAGGCCCGACTCACCACCCCCCTCGACAATGGAGCCGGTGTTGACGGTGATGCCACACCCGACAAGGTGTTCCTCACCTCGGCCGCGACATTGACGCAGTTTGTGCTGCAACTGTCTGACGTCGGTGTCGGCATCGATCACACCACCGTCATCGACGCAGCCTTCGTGCTGCAACAGGATGGGCGTGTTCTGCTGAGTGGAACGGACTACCAGTTCGTCTACAACCGCAACACCCGGCAGGTGTTCTTCCAGTCGAGCTCGGTCTTCCCGTCTCAGAGTTCCTACACCATCACGATTCCCAAGGACGCGGTGAAGGACCTCGCCGGGAATTCACTCCAGGCCAACCGGACCAATGGCTCGACAGTGTTTGAGATCATTGGCAACGCGCCCCCCAGCCTGACGTCCATCTCGACACTGTCCGGCCTCAAAAACATCCCCCGGACAATCAACTATTCCGAACTGCTGGCGGCATCCGACCTGCGGGTGGTGACAGGCCACGCGGCCCAGTTCCGCATTGAGCAGGTGCTCGGACTGGGAATGACGATTCTCAAGGCAGGCACCTCCACCGCAGTGGCAGTCGTGCCCGGCACGACAATTTTTGCGGCCGGTGATGTGCTGACCTGGACTCCGCAGCCCGGTGTTGCCGGCCTGACCCAGGCCTTCACCGTCCGGGGTTATGATCCTCAGAACGCCGTTGATGCCCCGGCCCTGGCCCTGTCACCGACCCCCGTGAGCGTCAATGTCGATCTCGTGGATGTTCCTCCGACGCTGACGACGATCGCTGCTGGATCGCTCCCCTCGGCGACGGAAGACACCGTCTACAAGATCACCCGCGCCCAGATGCTGGCCGCGTCGGATGCCGCCGACCTCAACCTCGATCTCATCCGCTTCCGTGTGACGGACGTGACGAGCGGAATCCTGCGGATCGGGGCGACTGAGGCAACGGCCGTACCTGTGACGGTTGGCAGCAGCATCCTGACGGATGCCAACTGCCTGTTCTGGACCCCGCCCGCAAACCTCAACAACGATCTCAACGGCGGGCCGCTGGCGGCGTTCCGCGTGGTTGCGAATGACGGCACAAACGACTCGTCCCCCGACGTGCCGGTGTCGATCAACACCACGGCGGTTCCCGATGCACCACAGTTGACCAACATCGGCAAGCTGACCCTGGCGGGATTGAACTCCCCGTTCAAGATCACGTTTGCCGACCTGCAGAACGCGTCGGATGCGGTCAATGTCGATGGCCATGCGATCGAGTTCCGAATCGCCGCGATTCCCACCGGCGCGACCCTGCAGATCCGCAAGGCGGCCACACCGACAGTCACACAGCCTGCACCGGTCGGGACAATCGTCAGTGCGGGCGATGTGCTGATCTACACCGCTCCTCCGGGCGTTTTCGGCGATCCGGTCAACGCCTTCCAGGTGGTGGCCTACGACGCCTTCAACGCAGCCAACCATGCCGGTGTCGTCCCACAGGTTGTCGTCTCGTCCCCCGCGGTGAATGTCCCGATCGAGGTGCTGAACGAAGTCGCCCCTCGGCTGACGACGATCACGACACTGGAGCGCCCCCGCTATGTGCCGAGTTCTATCACCTATGCCGATCTGGTTGGTGCATCGAACCTCGTCGCGATCCCCGGCCACACCATCGGGCTGCGAATCGACAACATCGACCAGGGGGTCCTGAGTCGCGGTGGGGTCGATCTTGTCCCCGGCGACGTGATTCTCCCGGACGATTCACTGATCTGGAATCTCCCCGGTGCGACAGGTGTTCAGTCGGCATTCGACCTGACTGCAGTGGACCTCGACAACACACTGGAGTCGCTCGATCCAGTCCAGGTGACAGTCAACCTGATCAACGTCGCTCCGGTGTTGACCCGCGTCAACAACATCGTGCTGGCCGAGGAACAGACCCCGCTGGCGATCTCCTACGATCGCCTCAAGGGCCTGTCCGATGCGTCGGACGCCAACAATGATGCGATCTGCTTCGTGATCAAGTCGATCAGTGCCAACGGGACCCTGACTGTGACCTCAGGTGGTGTCACAACCGCCGCCGTCGTGGGAACCAAGGTCAATCCGGGCGACAGCCTCACCTGGACCCCCGCCGTGGGAGTGACCGGGGCTGCAATCCAGGCCTTCAGCGTGAAGGCTTCGGATGGTCTGCTGGAATCGGCCGATCCGACTGTCAATGTGACGGTGCAGGTCCGTGCCTGGGGTTCGGAATACAGCCTCGGTGGCGTCTGGACGGTCAACGGCAGGCTGGCCCGGATCACCCAAAGTGGTGCCAATCTCACCTTTGTGAATGAAAATGGTCTGGGATCCGCGGGTCGGTTCATCGCCCGCGATCGGGTTCAGGCCGACACCTACGGCACAACAGCGACCGTCGACATGTCGGCGGCCGACCAGGGCCGTCTCACGTTCTCCAATGGCGTGATCTGGTTGCGGATCTCGCTGGGTGGTCAGTGGTCGGTCCTCAGCAGCCCGACGGTGACCAACGTCGGCAAGCTGGTCTCGATCGCCCAGTCGGGAAGCACCCTCTCACTGGTGAATGCCGCGGGTGTGACCTCCAGCGGAGCCCTGTTGTCTCCCACCACCCTCTCGGCGACGGGAATGGGCGGAACCGCCACCTTCGGAGACGGGGTGATCAACTTCGCCAACGGCGAGAAGTGGACCAAGCTCGACCTGTCGCTGAATTACACGACATCGGCTGGTCCCGAGATCGTCAGCATCCTCCAGGATGGAACGACCAGCCTGAGGTTTGTCGATCGCTTCGGCAACATCACCGTTGGCAGCTTCCTGAGCCCGACTCGCCTTCAGGACGTCGGCCTGGGCCGGACCGGGACCATCAGCAACGGCCAGATCCTCTGGTCGGATGGTGTCGTGTGGACCAAGGCCCTGGTGCTCCAGGGAACGCGTGCCGGCACAACACCGTCACAGGGCGTCTCCATAACCGCGACGAGCACCGTCATTCAGGCGAACACAGGTACCGAATCGTTCGGTCTCCAGTTGCTCTCCCTGAACACGATCCGGGCCAAGTCTGGATCGCTGATGGGGATGGTTGGACGCCGCCAGGGCGGCAAGATTGTCTGGTCCAACGGGGTGACCTGGGAAAACTTCGATTTCAACGCCCTGAACGCCCTGTTCTCCGACATTCAGACCTACCCCCGCGGGTAGGATGAGATCGGTGGAATGGTGAGTCACCGCCAGCCGGGGAGTGCTCGACACGCCCCGGCTGGCACTCTTTGCGGAAGGGCTTCCACCCCTCAAACCGACTGGTTGACCCCCACCCCGGCGCCGGGCAGTCCCCAGCCCCCCTGCCCCTCCAAAGGTCATGGCCCGGTTGGCCTGAAACAGATGTGCCAACTGTGCCGAAGTTGCCCGGACTGCCCAGTGTTCCGGATATTTCCAGAGTATTCACTGTATTGAGAGGTCCCGATTTTCCGATAAAGAGGGTCAGCCGTCGGTTCAACCGGCTCACGGCACCGGGGGAAGGACCCCCTGGTCGGGCCGCGGGGGGTCGTCGGGGATGTTCACGTGCGGAGGATCTCGCATGCGTCGCAACAAGCTGCTCTCTCTGTTTCTGGCGGGTGCTGTGGCCGGTGTTGGCTCGGTCACTTGGGGTGGCGAAGCACTGCGTGGACAATCGCCCACCGGCGGCGGGTTTTTCGACCCGTACACTCCGAATGAAACGGACGGCCACTTTGAAGAGCAGACCGGCTCGGTCAGCTGGTACGACTCCCCCGACTACGGCATGACCTTCAAGGCCGGGGTGCAGTGGCTGAGTCGATCGGCCGACATCGCGAACCAGCCCCTGGTGGTCGATCTCCCTCCGGGCTCCGCGACGCTGCTGAGCACGGATGACATCGACCTCAACGGACAGTTCCAGCCGGGGGCGATTTTCGGGCTGGGTTTCAACTTCGACCAGGTCTCGGGAGTGGATCTGGTGTACTGGGGTCTGAATGATTTCAGCACCAACCGTGTCGTCACCAGCTCGAACCCGATGGGTCTGGCGGGGACGCTGCAGAACTCCACGGTCGACTTCGTCTTCTCGGACCTGTTCAAGGTCAACTACAGCTCATACATCAACAACGCGGAAGCGAACTACCGGCAGACCATCGAGGGTTTCACCCTGCTGGCCGGGTTCCGGTACTTCGGTCTGACGGAAGATCTCGATATCCAGTCCCGCAGTGCCCAGTTTGGGACCACCAGCGACTACCGCGTCGAGGCGCACAACAACCTCGTGGGCGGTCAGGTCGGTGGGGCCTACAGCTGGGATTGGTGGCGGCTGCGGTTCACCCTCGATACCAAGTTCGCCGTCGCGGCCAACACGGCCAGCCAGGAGACATTCCTGGGTGACTTTGGCAACACGATCGTTCGCCGTTCGTACCGTGCCGAATCACTCCCCGTCTCGTGCATTTCGGACAGCACCGTTGGCACCAAGCTGCGTCTGACCGACTGGCTGGCGATCGAAACGGCCTACCGCTTCATGTGGGTCAGCAACCTGGCGTTCGCCCCCAACCAGTTGGATCTCACCAACTCGCCGGCTGGCACGGAAGTCATCAACGCCAGCAGCGACCTGTGGCTGAACGGCCTGTTGCTCGGCATCGACTGCCGCTGGTAATCGCCAGGGGTCACGACCGGCCCCACAGCATCGTCACAAGTCACCGGGCCTGATCATCGCAGTGATGATCAGGCCCGTGTTGCATTCACCGTCACAGGGTTGGCTGGTCGGCTGTTTTGTTGCCGAATCTTCGACCTCTGCCCGGTCTCAACCTGCTGGAGAGCGCCGCCCTGGCACTTCAGAAGTCATACGACGGATCGGGGGGCGATTCTCCCACCCGCCGCTTCTCGGGGGAGAGGCTCCAGATTCCCTTTTTCTCCCTCTTCGCCGTGTTCTCGGCTGCTCGGAAGCGATCTTTCATCGCATCGCTGTAGGGATGCCGGTAGAGCACACGGGCCAACCCTCTGAGAATGAGTTCTTCACTCAGGAAGCGATCTTCCAGGTAGACGTGGGCCAGCAGTCGGCCGTAGTCGTCGTAGCGTTCGCCATCGAAGACCAGCCGCACGGTTCCTCCCTCGCAGAATCGCTTCGTGTAATCCGACGCTTCGGGGCCAAACGGTTGGACCGGAGTCCCTTCCTTCTTGGTCTCCGGGGTATCGATGCCAATCATCCGCACCCGGGTCCCGTCTTTCAGCAGCAGCGTATCACCATCGACCACCCGCCGGACCCGGACGATCTGCGATTCGGACGGTTTGTCGTCGGAGACTGAGGGAGACGCGGCGGGACGTGGCGAATCGGGATTGCGGGGACGATTGGAACCATTCCGGTCGACACCGGGCCGGGGAGGGGCTCCCGGAGACTGTCCCGGCGGAGCGAGTCTCGTGTTCGGTGCCGGGGTATTGCGTCTGGAAGCGAGGTTGGGCCGATCTCCCGGGGACTCCGTCGATTTCCCTGCGGGGAGTGCGGCGGTCTCTGGAGATCCGGCGTCTGGGGTGGGATTCTGGTTTTGATCGTTGAGAGCTTCGTTTTCCGCGACGTCGCTGAAGATGTCGGTCGGAACGGCCTCACCCGTCCGCGGGAGTTGCGGGGCCAATGCCACCTGCCGGGCCTGCCAGGCACTCCACAGTCGCCACCCGACGATCAGGAAGAACAACCCCAGTGCCAGGAGGCGACGTGTATTGCGAGGATCATGAAGACCCCCAGGCCGAGCCTGGTTTGCCGGGGACTGGGGTCGAACCATCGTACTCTGCCGATCAATTCTCGCTGAAATTCAACCGCTTTTTCGTCGCCACCCGCAGCGGATCCTGCACATAACGGGCGTGACAGCGGGGACACAGGTCGTACCGGAAGAGTCGTGTCTGAGGCAACTCTTGAGCCTCTTCCGACTCTTCGAGAGCGTTCAGTTCCTCAGCCAGTGCCTGCAGGTGATCGGGCTGCAGATCGTCAGCCGTCAATTCTGCCGGGCGTTGAGCCGGGTAGACTTCCAGCCGAACAACAAATCTGTCTTCCGCGATCTGCTCACCGCAGGAATCACACGTGAAATGCAGCATCGCACCAACGCCTTCTGCTGTTCACTGCCACACGACTGCGGCGGACATCCCCGCAAACGTCCAAGCTTCCTCAGATTCACACAAATCGATTCTAAGCACAATCTGCAAAGTGGTGGAAGCCAGATTCCAAGGTTTTCCAATCGGTCTGGATTGCCACGACCCGACTGCAAAGCGGATCGCGGAGACGGAGGTGAGCGGTCGTCGGTCCTTCCTTCGCACGTACCACAAGCCTCGCTCTTCGGAGGAGTTCACCGGCTTTGCCCAAACGCCGCCATTGGAACAATCCTCAAGTTCCATCCGTGCGCCAGCCGATTGTTGGAAGAGTGATCGCCGGGCATGGTTTGGTTCAAGTCCCATCTGGGACGACAGACTGCGTTTCCCGGCTGACCTGCACTCCCCCCAGCGAAGCGCCATGTCTCTGCCGGCTCCCAGCCCACGTCCCGAACGATCTCCCGCCGACCGGGGGCGTCGGCCCTTTCGCGTGGTGCTGCCCGACAGCGATCTCGAGTCGTCGCGTGAAGCGGCATTGCCGGCTTCACCCCCGGGCGATTTCCCCCTGGTCATCGCCGACACCCCGGAAACCGTCGAGACGGAACCGTCCGATCTTGTCCTGCCGCAGTCTCCGGTTCCGACTCCCGAGAGTGAGTCGGAACCGCGGGGCGTGGTGATTCTCGAACAGGTTCTCGGCCGGCGTGACCCCCAGGGACGTCCCCTCACCTTTGGCCGTCGCCTGCGCCATCGGCTGTTTGGGCTGGCCCTCGGGTTGACCCTGGTTTCGGGCGCGGGGTTGATCATCGGGTTCGTCGGTGACATTGATCAGAAACTGTTGCCACTCCCAATCGAGATCGAGGCACTCGGCACCTCGGCGATTCCCGACCTCGAGGAATCGCAACCACCACTCATTCGCAATCTTCTCGACCAGTTGCCGGAGCCCGGCGAGGAAGACGTCGCCGGGTCTGTTGAGCGGGCGGCGGATGCTGCCGAACAGCAGGCCGTCGAATCGAGCGATACCCCGGGAGTCTGGTTTGAAGGGGGCATCGAAGAATCCACGGACGATGAACGGGACGATTCGCCCATCGCAACCCCGCTCGATGATCCCTCCGACACAGACAGCCAGTCCCCCACCGAAGACAGCCAACCATGACACCCCTGGCAGAAGGTATGCGCCGAGCCATGGCGATCGCTCCCCACACCGGCTTTCCCCAGCAACACCCTGAGTTGCCGTCCGAGCCCCGGGGACACGACCTGGAATCGGTCGCCCTGCAGGCGATTTCCACAGAACTGCAGAACTGGTCGCGCGAAACCGGGGGCTGGCGCATCCTGACCACCGGGCCCGGGAAGGGAGTGTGCCGGGCGTCGGTCCTGGTGCGACTCGCGGAAACCATCGTGACCGGCTCACCGCTCGGGGTCCTGCTGGTGGAAGGTCAGGATGTCGTTGGTTTGGACGCGGACATCTCCGCTCCCATGGAACTGATCCCCGGCCGCGTCTGGTTTGTCCCGGCTGCGACCTTTCGTCATCTCCCCGAGTCACAGATTCGTCCGGTGCGGCATGCCGGCAGTCCCGAGCCCGCCCTGCTGGTGCTGGTGGACGGCGGAGCCTGGGACAGACTCGACGGCAACTCCTGGCTGCACTCCGGGATCATGGATGCCGTGCTCGACATTCGCACGGCCGGCGACCAGTCCGAGGATGCCCGGTTGGACATGGTCCTGGAATCGGAACAACTTCCCCTGCTGGGGTTTGTCGAAGTTCCCCCACAACGTCGTGCCGCCTGAAGGAGCACCGCATGCACCAGTCGTACTGGGGACTCCTTCGGGATCCATTTTCCACCCAGCCGACGTGGGACGATCATTACGCGTCGGAAGCGGGCGAAGAGGCGCTGCTGAGGCTGCGCTACGTTGTTGAGCAGGCTCGGGGGGCCGGCCTGCTGGTGGGAGAGACCGGCGTGGGAAAATCGCACCTGCTGCAGGTGCTGGCCCAGCAACTTGACCCACGGCGGCACCCGGTGATCGCCCTGCGATTCCCCCAGCTCAATGCGGCCGAAACCCTGCAGTACCTCAGCAGTGAACTCTCGGGCGATTCCGAGCGACCGGTGACCCGCACGACAGGACTCGATGGTGCCGTGCGCGCGATCGAGCGGTCGCTGGATCTGCTGGCCGGAGAAGGGATCTCCCCCGTGATCGCTGTCGAAGACGCGCATCTGATTGAAGATCCGGGGGTCTTCCAGGTATTGCGGCTGGTCCTCGACCTCCAGCCACTGGGCGGGACCCCGCCGACGCTGCTGCTGGTCGGGGAGCCTGCGGTGCGGAATCAGGTGGGGAGGATCGCCCCCCTGGCCGACCGCATTGCCGTGCACTGTGAACTGTCGCCATTCGAGCCGCACGAGACCGACCGCTACGTTCAACACCGCCTGGCCGCCGCGGGAGCCGGGGAGGAGATCTTCACCCCCGCGGCCCTGTCGGCAGTGCATCGCCATTCGGGGGGGGCCGCACGCCGCATCAATCGGCTGTGTGATCTCGGCCTGTTGCTGGGCTTTGCCGCCGAGGCGGACATGGTGGACGTCCGACAGATCGAGTCGGCCGCCGAGGAATGTGCGGTCACCTACCGGCGGCGGGCCGCCTGAGCGGTTCAGCCACCCCCCGAAATCTCCATCAACTCTCCGAACCGCGAGAGGACGCGCTGCTTGAGCGGGGCGTACTCGGGGGTATCGAGTCGGCCCGAGCGGACCAGTTCCTGCGCCTGGTCGCGCGTGGTGGGGAGCAGCGAGGCATCGCGAAACAGGTCGGCTGATTCCAGCGGCAGATCGCCATGCTGTCGGGTCCCCAGGACGTCGCCCGGACCGCGCAGCCGGAAGTCGGCCTCGGCCACCTCGAACCCGCTGCTGTGCCGGACCAGGACTTCCAGTCGCTTCTGGGACTCGGGTGTCGCCGACGAGGGAAACAGAAAGCAGTACCCCTGGTGGACACCCCGCCCCACCCGGCCACGCAACTGGTGCAGTTGAGCCAGCCCGAACCGCTCGGCATCGAACACGACCAGCAACGACGCATTGGGGACATCGACCCCCACCTCGATGACCGTTGTTGAGACCAGTGCCTGCAGTTCGCCTGCGCGGAACAGCCGCATGATCTCCTGCTTGTGTTCCCCGGCCAGTTGCCCATGCAGCAGGCCGACGCGGAAGTCCTTCAGCAAACCGGTCCGCAATTCTTTGAACACCTGCTCAGCCGAGGAGGTATTCGCCGGTGGGGCTGGGGCGACTGCAGTGCCGTCCTCCCCGGTCGCGGGGGGTTCGGTCATGGCCAGGCTCTCTTCCTCCCCCTCGATGCGCGGACAGACGACGTAGGCCTGGCGTCCGGCCGCCAGCTTGCGGACCAGGAACTCCCAGGCCTTGGTCTGCTGGGGGCCCGTGGCCACGATGTGGGTCGAGACCGGTTGTCGGCCCGGGGGGAGTTCATCCATCAGGCTGAGATCGAGATCGCCAAACTGGGTCAGGCACAGGCTGCGGGGAATTGGGGTTGCCGTCATGACGAGGGTGTGCGGGGTGATGGCATCGGCGGCGAATCGGGCCCGCTGCCGCACCCCGAAGCGATGCTGCTCGTCGATCACCACCAGTCCCAGTCGGCCGAAACTGACATCCTTCTGGATGAGGGCCTGGGTCCCCACGATCAACTGGGCCTGTCCCGAGCGGATCTTCTCCTGCGCCTCCCGTCGTTCTGCCGGGGTGAGCTGCCCGGTCAGCAGCACCCGTTCCACACGGCTGTGTGCCAGGCAGCGTTCGAGTGTCTGCCAGTGCTGCCGTGCGAGCACTTCGGTCGGGGCCATCAGCACCCCCTGGTAGCCGGCGGCGACCGTCAGCAACAGCGAGTAGATCGCGACGACGGTTTTCCCGGCCCCCACATCGGCCTGCAACAGCCGGTGCATCGCCCGGCCCAGCCCGAGGTCATGGCAGATCTCACGGATGGCCCGGTCTTGCCCGCCGGTGAACGGGAAGGGAAACAGGCGGCGGATCCGGGCGTCGACTTTGGCTGTCAGCGGGATCACTGGTGCCATGGCGGTGCGCTGCCACGCCCGGCGGCGCAGCGACAGACCCAACTGGAATTCCAGCAGGTCCTGGTGCACGATCCGGCGGAGTCCCTGCTGGAACTGCTCGACCGTGACGGGCAGGTGGACCAGTCGCACGGCCTGCGCCAGCGAGGGAAGTTCGAGTTCCGCGCGACAGGCCTCCGGAAGCGGATCGGGAACGAGATGGGCAAATTCCTCGACCGCTCCCCGCGTGATTCGCCGCATCTCGGGCATCTTCAGCCCTTCGGTGAGGTGATACCGTGGAATCACCCCGCCATGGGCGTCGGTGTCGTCAGGGTCGAGCCACTGCACATGGGGACTGCTGAACTCCCACCGGCCCGCGCGACGTTTCGGCTTTCCCGAAAAGAGCACGCAGTCGTTGAAGCGAAATTTCGGGAGGATCCAGGGCTGGTTGAACCAGATGCCCCGCACGTACTGACCATGCGCTTCGATGGCCACCCCGGTTACGGTGCCCCCCTTGCGGGTGGGGCGGGCATCGAGATCCACCACACGGCCCCGCACCTGGCACGACTCACCCTCGACAATCGAACCCATCGGGGTGACCTGCGTCAGGTCGAGCAAATCCCGGGGAAGATTGAACAACAGGTCGGAGACGGTCTGAAGCCCCAGGCGTCCCAGGAGTGCCGCACGTTGTGGGCCCACCCCTTTGATGAACTGGATGCTCCGGTCGAGCGGGGATTCGTCCACGGCAGGTGGCGTGCAGAAGCAGGGAAGAAAGGGCCGCGATTCAGCCCTGGTCGGTGGGGGGTTGGGGCTCGGACTCGGGAGACTTCGGGGCTGGCTTCCCCCCCTTCTTGTTGACACCGAAGGGGTCGTCGGGATCGAACTCACCAGCCGGTGCCTCGGGTTCATCTGCTGTCTTGGGATCCTTGGGACCCTTTTTCGACTTGCTGGCTGTCTTGGGGGCCGGGGCCTTCTTCTCGGGCTTGCGCGGTGCGAAGTCCTCGGGAGTCAGGGGGTTCTCCAGTTGGATCGCCAGTTTCTGGGGGAGGAACTTTCCCCCGCGGGTGGAACCTTCCACCTCGACGGCCGATCCCTCGCGGACGAGTTCCATCTGGGTGCTGAACACCTTGATCTCGGGGGGAGCTCCCTGTTCGAAGTTGAGCGGAACCTGCTTGCCCCCGGCATTGATCAGCAGCTTCCCATTCTCATGAGCCAGCAGCGTGCCGCCGATGATGAACGATCCCCCCTGGTCGGGCTCGGAGTGAACACCAGCCACCGGGGGTGGCGACCCGTGGTAGATCTCAAAGCGCTTCGCAAACCATTCCTTGTTGGACTCGAAGGCTCCCCGGGCGACGATCGATTGCTTGGGGGCCAGCAGGGTTGCGTCGGCAGGAGCAGTGATCTGGAGCTTCAGCTTCGCCGTGACCAGAAGTTCCAGGGGTTCGCCCCCATCCTCCCGCTCGATGACGACATTGGCCGCCTTCCCCTTGAAGTCAATTTCCTTGATCTTCCCCGTGATCTTTTCGAGTTCGGGGCCGGTCTTGCGTCCCTTCTGGGCCTGCGCCGAGGCCGGTACCGGCAGCACCAGCATCACCATGACCCAGACAATGCTGGCCCACGTCCATCCGACACGAATGGCGGTCAGAGAGTTCCGTCGGTCGGGGCTGAGCATCCGGGATCCTCACGGAAGAGCGTGTGTGCGGCAGGAAATCGCGGATTTTCTCCACCGGAATGGTTCACGAGAAATCCTCCTGCAGAATACCGCCCGTGCGCTGTCAATCCAAGGGGGGGCGGACGGCGATCCTGGAACGTTCGGCTGTGGAACCTGTCTCCCAACCATCCGTTGCCGATGAGCGATCGGCGGGCCAACCCGGAGAGGGACCTGGGATCCTCGCATTGTCCTGCGCAAACCCCTCTTGACCCGCAGGGCACTTTCCCCCTAAATGGCTTCATGGCCCTCATCGAAGTGAGTCACAATCCGTCGCGCACCGAACTGCGATTGTTCGGCGGTCTCTGGCTGCCCATCGCACTGCTGCTGTTCGCGTGGAGCACCGCCCGGCGACACCCCGAGTCCCCCTGGCCGTGGATCCTGGCGGGCGTGGCTGTGGCTGCAAGTCTCGCCGGCTGGCTGGCGCCGCAGTGGATCCGCTGGATCTATGTCGGGGCGATGTACCTGGCGTTTCCGATCGGATGGGTCATCTCGCACCTGGTCCTCGGGCTGGTGTTTTATACCCTGGTCACCGGAATCGCGTTGGTGATGCGGTTGCGGGGGCGTGATGTGCTGGGCCTGACACTCGATCAACAGGCCTCGACCTACTGGACACCCCACACGCCAGTCACCGATCCCGGTCGTTATTTCCGTCAGTTTTGAAACCTGCTCGTTCCGAGACCGCCATGACCAACCCTTCTCCGAACGACGCCAATCGCCCCAATTCCGCCGCTTCGCAATTTGAGCAGCAGGCGGAACAGCAGGACCCTGGCCTGCTCGTCGAGTTCTGGGATTTCCTGCGGTACAACGGCAAGTGGTGGATGACGCCCATCCTCATCGTGCTGTTCCTCGTCGCCGCACTGCTGGTGCTCAACGCCCTGGGACTCTCTCCGTTCGTCTATACCCTCGGCTGATCGACCCGCTCGGGCGTCGTTGACGAAGCCCAAGTGCTGGACATCGCTGACCGGTTGCAACGGGCCCGACCACCTGTCATCGCCCCAGATCGTGGTGCGCCACAGTCTCAATGGGGTTCCCCTGGGACTCTGCGCACGGGCTCAGGAACGCCCCGGAGGCAACCCCGGCGCGCTCGCGGGCCTGGATTGCCACGCGACAACGACGCCGGCTCGAGAACCGTCCGACGCCTCACTCCTCTGCTGCAGATCGCCTCTCTGGCAACTTCGTGGGGAGCAGAGGAGTGGAATTCGGAGGGAATCCGGTGGTCTCATGGAAGTCCCGGATTGGGGACGTTGCGAATCATCGGGAAACAACCGACACAATCGTGCGCGATTCCAATTGACCCGATTTCATTCCAGGGCTATAACCCCGTCCCCTTTGAGTCCCTTCTTCCGCGAAACCCGCCTGGGTGACGCGCCTGCCTGCGAGTGGTCTTCCTGACCATCCCCGCAAAAATCCCCGCCCATCACTTCCCCTGGCCGCACGGACGCCCTTGTGCCGGGACTGAACTCCCCCCCATCTCACCCGATGCTGCGCGCCTGCTGGCAACCCCTGCTCTGGTTGCTCGCCTGGCTGTGCCCGATCGTGGTCTGCGCGCAGTCGGAACCCGCGGACAATCTCCGCGATCCGCTGACGATCTCGGCCGACTTCAGCCGCAACTGGCTGGAGGGTGAGACGCGTGTGCATCTGCTGCACGGGCACTGTGTGATCACGCAGGGGGAATCGAAGTATCGGGCCGACCGGGCCGTCGTCTGGGCGAGGGCCGACCAGCGCGACGACGTGACGGTCTACCTCGAAGAAAACGTGAAAATCGAACGCCCGGGGTCGACGGCGAGCCGGCATCGGCTGCTGCTGACTCTCCCCGCCGAATCGGGCGTGCTGCTGCACGCCAAGCGCCCCGCCAACGACACCCCCGCGCCGCAGGATCCGCTGTACGAGCGGGCCCTCGAGGAACGGGGTGGCATCCGGCGGGTCCCCGCCCGTGCCGTCCGGCAGCGCGAACCGGTCGATGGGTTCATCCCCCCCGGACCGGATGGGGACGACCAGCTTCCCCCCGGCCCCGAAGAACCCATCCCCGAATTCCGTGCCGTGCAGTTGCCGGCCCCCCAGGGTCCCTCCCGCCGATTCAGCATCTTCTCGCGAACGGGCGGCAATTGGAATTTCGAAACATTCCCCTCCCCCGATTCGACCCCGCCCGAACAGGTGCTGGTCTTCAGTGGGGGGGTGAACCTCGTTGTGGAGGGACTGGGGCAGTCTGTGGCGGGCCAGAAGGTCGACACGCTCGACCTCTCCGCCGACCGCATCGTGGTCTGGACCGACCCGGTCAGTTCGACCAACTTCAGCGGCAGTGCCGAGCAGTCCGCCGACCTTCCCCTTCAGGTCTACCTCGAAGGGAACATCGTGATCCGCCAGGGAGGGAACGTCCTGCGGGCGGCCCGGGGATTCTATGACGTTCGGGAACAGCGGGCCCTGCTCTACAACGCCGAGCTGAAGACCCAGATCGACGGGTTCCCCGCGAAGGTGCGGGTGCTGGCGTCGCAATTGCGGCAACTGGCCCCCAACACCTTCCAGGCGACCGACGCCGCCATCACGACCAGCGACTTCGCCCGTCCGGGATATGCGGCCCGCGCGGGGGAGATCTACATCGAGCCCCGCAACGTCGGCTGGTATGGCGACAACCCCGTCCGGTTCAATCCGGCGACCGGGGCCTACGAGGCCGATGAGACCCTCTGGGCGACCGCCGTCGACACGACGTTTGAGGTCGAGGGGTTGCCGATCTTCTACGCGCCGCAGATCAGCGCCCCGGCCGAAGATCCGAACATTCCCCTGCGGAACATCAGCACGCAGTACGACGGGATCTTCGGATTCCAGCTCTACACCGTCTGGGATGCCTTCAAGCTGTTTGGCCTCGACCGTCCCCCAGGCTACCGGTGGGACATCGATGTCGACTACCTGAGTGAACGGGGCCCCATGGTGGGGACCGACCTCTCCTACAAGGGAACCGACCGTTTTGGTGAACCGGGTGCCTATCGCGGAGAGGCCTGGGGCCGCACGATCTACGATTCCGGCCTCGACAACCTCGGTCGCGACCGTCTCTCGCTGGTCCCGAAGCAGGAGTGGCGCGGCGGGGTCTCCCTCCGGGACCGCTGGGACCTGCCCTACGACATGACCCTGCTGTCGAGCTTTGCGTTCGTCAGTGACCGAAACTACCTCGAAGCCTACCGCGAACGCGATTACGACACGGGCGACGACTACGAGACGCAGTTGTTCCTCCGCCAGACACAGCAGAACTGGTCGTGGTCGGCATGGGTCCGGCCGCAGCTTTACAACTACTACAACAACACCCAGTGGCTGCCGCGGGGTGACCTGTTCGTGATCGGCGAGCCGTTGTTTGGCACCCCGATCACCTGGACCAGCCACTCGTCGGCCGGTTTCGGCATCCAGCGGATCGCCTCTCCCCCCACCGACCCCAACGACTACTACAGCGTACTCCCCTGGGAAGCCGACGCGAATGCCGGGGTCTTCATGACCAAGCACGAGCTCGCCGCTCCCTTCTGGCTCGGTCCCTTCAATCTGGTCCCCTATGTGCAGGGAGAGGCCGACTACTGGACCGAGTCGTTTGATTCGAGCCCGGTCGACCGGCTCTATGGGGCGGTCGGGATCCGCAGCAGCATCGAGTTCTGGAAGGTCTGGTCCGACTACCAGAATGACCTGTTCGCCCTCAATGGCCTCTCGCACAAGATGACCTTCGATGCCGACTGGTCGTATGCCGAGAGCACCACCAGCATCAACGACATCGTCCAGTTCAACGAGTTCGACGACAACTCGCAGGAACAGTTCCGCCGCCGGTTGTTCCGGAACACGTTCAACTACGACATCCCGCCACAGTTCAACGCCCGCAACTTCGCGATCCGCTCGGGAGCGGCGAACAGCGTGACGGCCCCCTACCACGAGCTCGTGGATGACATGCATGCGATCCGGCTGGGCTGGCGGCACCGCCTGCAGACCAAGTCGGGCCCTCCCAATGCCCCGCGCATCCGCGACTGGATGAGCCTCGATCTCGAGACCAGTGTCTTTCCCGATGCCGACCGGGACAACTACGGCGAACCGCTCGGCCTGTGGACTGCCCGCTACAACTGGTTCATCAGCGACCGCACGACCATCACCGCCGGAACCCTGTTCGACACCTTCGACAATCCCGAGACGCTGTACAACATCGGCATCATGAGTCAGCGCAGTGCCCGCGGCAGCGTTTACCTCGGTTACCGCGCCATCCAGGGTGGCCCGCTCAACAGCCAGATTGTGACCGCCAGCTACAGCTACCTGATGAGCCAGAAGTGGATTTCCACGCTCAGCACGGCATGGGACGTCGCCGAAGGGGAAAGCCGCGGGCAGTCGCTGACCATCAGCCGGATTGGTGCCGACTTCCTGGTCCACCTCGGATTGTCGGTTGATCCGATGAAGGAAAACTACGGAGTGGGGCTGTCGATCGAACCCCGCTTCGCTCCGTTTGTCGGCAAATACGGGGGAGCCGGCAATGGCACCCAGCTCGGTTCACTCATTCCACCCTATTCCCGTTGAAGCCTCACCCGGGATCGGTGACATGTCCATCACCTCCGACCAGTTGCTGCCATCGCCAGACTCCACCCCGCGGCGCCCCGCCTGGCGTCAGCGCCTGGTGCAGGCCGAGCGCGGGCTGGCCTGGGGCCTGCGGGCCGACAGTGTCTTCTTCGTTCACTTTTTCGGGATCAGCATCGTGCTGGCCGCCGGTATGACCTTCGGTCTTGAGCTCTGGCAGTGGGTCGCCATCACCGTGGCCCTCACGGTCGTTCTCTCGGCCGAGATGTTCCAGCAGGCGCTCAAGCTGCTGATCCGGGGCCTGGGTGCCGCTGCTGGAGACGAGGCGATGCGGGCGCTGTCGATTGGCACTGCCGCAGTCCTGGTCGCCTGCCTTGGTTCCACAACCGTCGTCGCGGTGGTCTTCGCCGCACGAGCCTGCGAACTCTTCGGCGGTTGAGCCGAGCGGGCTGCTGTCGTGGCTGTCATCCAGGTCGGGTATTGTCGTGCGCTGTCACGGTCGCTCGGTGGACACGGGCCCGTCACTGGATCACGGGACCGTCACTGGAAGTCCTTGATCGAATCCTTGTTGTCGCGGGTTCCGAGGGCGTGGAAGATCTCGACATCGATGCTCGTGTTCACAAAGTGCACCGAGCCATCCCCCAGCAGCAGGAATGCTCCCCCCGAGTGATGGCTGCTGAAGTCGTCGAAATGCTTCGCTTCATGGTTGGGAGGATGATCGGCGGTTCCGAGGAATCGCACCGCCGCCTCTTCGGCACCGGGCACATAACCGGTCCAGGTCGAATACCACTCGTCCTGGTCGATGCTCTTCCGCTCGCCGACGAAGACTGTGTTCGACAGGCCATCGACGATGTTTCCATTCTTGATGGACGAGTTCTGGTAGAAGACCCCATCACCCAGGCAGGGACGACCCGGGGGGAACGACTCGCAGGCGTCGATGCTCTCGGTTCCGAACGAACCGACATAGTTGGCGGTCGAGAGGGGAGTCAGCGCGGTGCCGTCGGCAGTCTTGATGGTCCAGGTCGCACCGGCTGTGTCGGACGGGCAGCGAAAGACCGGTAACGGAGCCAGCTTGACCTCGTTGTTGGCGGGGTCGGTCATCGCCAGTCCGAATTTCACTCGACTGTAAAGCGGGGCGTTGTCGAGCATCGGCAAGAGTTTCGAGCCCCAGGCCCAGCCATTCAGCCCCGCCTGGTCCATGGTCCCGGTCGCCGGATTGACCCCAATCCAGCCCGAGGGATAGCTCGAGTAGGTGTCGTGGTAATTGTGCAATGCGAGGCCGATCTGCCGCAGATTGTTTTGGCACTGCGTCTTGCGGGCCGATTCCCGCGCCATCTGCACCGCCGGCAGCAACAGGGCCAGCAGGATGCCAATGATGGCCAGCACAACCAGCAATTCGATCAGCGTAAAGGCGGGTCGACGTCGACGGAGTGGGGGACGCATGGCGGGCAACACCGGGAGGAACTCAGGCAGGTCTCACAACATCAGTTTAGTCGCCCGGGGTTGGGGCTGACACTGACGGCACCTGCCCGTCCGATTGGCCCATCACCGATTTGACCGGACCGCCGGGGCCGAGCCCGGAGCATGGACCGCCGGGATCCAGCCCGGCAATCGCTGTTCCAGCAGGTTCACAAAGGCCCGGAATTCGTCATCCGTTGAACCGCTGTACGGAGGGAGCAGCCGCAGCGGGAACTCGGGGTGATACATCTTTTCGAACAGCTTGTCGTAGCTGCCGTCGATCCGATTGTCGGGGACGGTCTCGAAGAGGGTCTGGATGACCACCCGGATCTCGCGCTGGATGGCGACCAGCCGCTCGGCATCGCGGCGGCGCCCCGCCTCGTACAACTCGTGCAGCCGGGGCCAGTTCATGATGAACGACACCAGGATCCCGCATTCACCCCAGAGCGACCCGCAGACATAGCCATTTTCCGAGAGGAAATGCGTCAGTTCGGGGGCGTCTTCGATCAGGCTCTGGATGTGCGACAGCGAATCTCCGCAGTTCTTCGTGGCGACGAGGTTGGGATGCCGCCGGGCCAACTCGCCATATTCCCGGCCGGTCACCATCCGCTTGGTCCGCGGCAGGTTGTAATGCAGGAAACGACAGTCGGGAAACCCGCCGCAGACCGCCTCAAAAAACTGGTGCAGTTCCGGCGTGCTCAACGCCCCCCAACTGGGAAGCGACACCTGGAACAGCCGCACCCCCAACTCCCGCGCAAGACTGATCCGCTCGCAGATCGTCCCGAGGGAGAGGTCGATGATGCCGACCATCGGCTCAGCCCCCCCTTGGCGCATTTCGTCGGCAAACACCGTCACCACCTGCTCGAACTGTCGGGCGGTGACGGCATATCCCTCGCCGGCGGTGCCGAAGACATACAGGTGGGGTGTCCCCCGCAGGGCGGTGCGGATGCTCTGCCGAAAGACCGGCTCGTCGAGCGTGTACTGGGCCGTCCAGGGGACGCAGCAGGTGCTCATCAGGCCGGTGGGGAATCGCCGGGTGGAGTCAGGCATGGCGGCTCGTGGCGGTCGGCAGGGGGTGCAGCAGAGACAAACCAGCGGTTCGGTGCGTTACGTCCAGAGTTTCCGGGTCAACGAGACGTGGTCGAGCAGCCCCTGCTCGGCTGCCTCGGCTGCGAAGGTGGGGGTCAGCCCCGTGGGAGCGAGGTCTCCCTGCAGCCGGCCATGCTCATCCCGACCCCGCATCTGCAGCACGAACAGGTTGCGAAACTGGTAATGATCCTGTTCCAGCCCGTGGGCTTCGGTGATCCGGCTGATCCGGCGCGAGCCATCTTCCGAGAACCGGGTCAACTGCACAATCAGGTGAATGGCCGAGGCGACCTGGGCCCGGGCAACATACACCGGGATCTCGACATCCGACATCAGCGACAGGGTTTCGAGCCGAACCAGCGCATCTCTCGGATTGCTGGCATGCACCGTGGTCATGCTCCCCGAGTGGCCGCTGAGCATCGACTGGATCATGTCGAGTGCTTCGCCACCCCGCACTTCCCCCACCACGATGCGGTCGGGCCGCATGCGCAGCGAGGCCCGGAACAGGTCGCGGATCGACAGACCTCCCCGCCCCCGCGAGTCGGCCTGCTGCGACTCCAGGTACAGGGTGTGCGGCTGCTGCAGCTTCAATTCGGAACTGTCTTCGATGACGACAATGCGCTCTTCGGCAGGGATGGCGGTCGACAGGGCGTTGAGCAGGCTGGTTTTGCCTGTTCCGGTCCCGCCCGCCACCACGAGGTTCTTGTGCAGACGGACGCAGATCTCGAGGAACTCCCGGGCGGCGGCCGACAGGCTCCCCAACCGCACCAGGTGTTCGAGGTCAAACACCTCCCGGCTGAACTTCCGGATGGTGAGGTACGTCCCCTGCCGGGCACTGGGGGGAATGACCGCATGCACGCGGGATCCGTCGGGGAGACGGGCGTCGAGCACCGGGCGGTCTTCGTCAATTTCGCGGCCGACGTACTGCGCCACGTTGTGGACAGCTGTCAGCAGGGCGTCTTCACTGTCGAACCGGGCCTCGGTCCGGTAAAGCCGACCGGCCCGTTCGACGTAGACCGATGCACTGCCATTGACCATCACCTCGGAGACCATCGGGTCTTCCAGGAAGCCCTGGATGGGACTCAGGAAGAACGCGAGGCTGGCTTCAAAAATCGCTTCCCGCGACATGGTTCGTCTCAAGGAACAGGGGAGGACCTGAGCATAGTCTAGGTCACGAACGGGATCAGGTAAAACCGCTCCCTGTGTGCCGACCGGCCTACAGCCCCCCACGAACCCCACTCCCGATCGCTCTCAGCCCCTGCCCGAGCCCCTGCCGATCCCTTCGACTCCCGTGATCCCGTCAGCTCCGTTTCAAGTGGAAACGGACATGCGTTCCCCCTGCCCCCAGCGACTCTCGCGAAATGCTCACCTGTTCTTCAAAGTGCAGAAAGCACCCCTGCAACAGCCCCTCTGCCAGGTCGGCCAACCCCAGTGGCGACTGGTATTCGAAGGTCATCTCGTGCGGTCCCAGCCGTTCGCAATGCAGTCGCGGAAGATTCGCCTGGGGAAAGAGTTCCCGGATCTCCTTGTGGAATCCCTCCTCCACGGCCGCCAGGAAGCCGAACGAATCATCGAACTCACTCTGGGGCAAAGGGAGATTGACCAGCGTCTTGAAGAGCCACTGCCCGTAGGTCTGCAGCAATTCGCTGGTCGAATGCCCTGTCTGCCGGCTGATCTCACCCAGCAGCGTCACCAATTCCTGGGGACTGTATTGCTGCCGGGTGGAATAGACGCCGCGAGACTGCAACTGGCACTGCGCGACCGCCTGGTCGACGACCGCATTCCCCAGCCGCTTGTTGGCAAATTCGAGGAAATCCTTGAAAATGAAGCCCTGCATGAGCTCTCCCGTAGAGGTTGTCCCAACCCATATCTTGCCTGTCCCCTTCATGAGGACTTGTCTCAGGCGTCGTACGGGATCCCCCACTTTCCCCGACACCTGACAGAGGCCCACCGTTGCCCAGCGAATTGTAGTGCATGTCCGACAAACAAACAGCCCCCCCGCGACCAGAAAACATGATGATATGTACATATTTTTGCGTCGACTCGCTGCGACGGCAATCTGAAGAACTTCCGCCGTCCATTCCGCCCGAGGCGAACCCGGCTCCCCTCAATCGACGTAGAGAAATTCGTTCGTATTCAGCAGAACATGACACAGTGACGCCAGGCCCAGTTCCTCGGGGGGGACGACCGGTTCGCGCGGCATCAGTTCATAACGGCCCCGCAGGTAGTTCCAGACTGCCAGTCGCTCGGAATCGTCCAATTCCCGGTCAAACACGATCAGCTCGGCCAGTTCCCCATTCCAGTATTCCCCCTGGATGTTCCCCTGCTGGCCCACCACCCAGGGGGTCGTCAGGTTGCGGGGTGACAGCCCATTCCCCCGCCGGCTGATCTCCCAGTCGTTCTGCCAGACCGCCACGCCGTGGGGTCCCATGACCGCCGTCAACGCAAATGGCTGTTCGGGAGTCGCCAGTTCCCCCGCCGTGGTGAAGTCATCACTGACCCGCACCAGTCCCTGGCCAGTCGTCCCCAGGAATAGCGAGGTGGTCGAATTGCCCGCTGCTCCATCCCAATTCGAGACGATCCCGCGATGACGACCGGTGGCGCGATCGGTGGCCACAGCCACGATCGTCGCCGCCTGGCCAGCCACCACCTGCCCGGCCAGTTGGAGAAACTCCCCCTCCCCATCGAACTGCACGGCGGCCTGCCCCCCCAGCCCCTCGGCCTTCCAACGTGGAGACTTCCCACTTTTCGGGGCAGTCGCATGGTGCCCCCGTCCCGAGAGATCGCCCCACCGGGCCACCACCCCGTCGGCATTCTGTTCCAGCTCGCGGTCCGCACGCAGGTGCAGGGCCAGGGACGCCTTCACCGGCAGGTTGGCCGGGGGGGCGACTTCGGGTGCCTCGGCCGTGCGCCGCGTCCACGCCTCCTGCTGTTGCTGCCAGTGGGCCAGCCCCGCCTGGACCTCGCGCTCGGTCGCAGGTCGCCCCAGCGCCAGGAGCCATGTCTGGCGGACCTGTGCCGACCGGTCCCCCCCCAGCACGGCCACCCGTCGGGCGAGCGACTGGCTGCGCTCGTGGACGAACTCGTTGTTCAGCAGCGCCAGTGCCTGCGGGGCCACCGTTGTCACATCGCGCTGGGCACACGGCAACGTGGTGTCGGAGAAATCAAACACCGTCATCAACGGCGGCAACAGGCTGCGCTGGGTGAAGATATACAGGCTGCGGCGATTCTGATCGGACTTCGGAGAAGCCTGCCACGCCCCCGACTTGCGCGACAACCCCTCGAGGGCCTCGGGGGCGATCGACGGTTTGAAACTCGGACCTCCGACCGCGTGTGCGAGCGTCCCATCGACCGCCAGCATGGCATCCCGCAGCCCCTCGGCATCCCGTCGCCGGCGCTCGGCCCGCCACCAGAGAGAATTCAGGGCGTCGCGCCGAGCGTACTCGTCCTGCCGGGGATGCAGCGACGACTGCTGGTACGTCTGCGACAAGACCATTTGCCGGTGCATTCGCTTCAGCGTCCAGCCCCCCTCCACCAGGTCGGCAGCCAGCCAATCGAGCAGCTCAGGATGGGTCGGGCGGGCCCCGTTGAAACCGAAGTCATTCGGCGAGGTCACCAGTCCATGCCCGAAATGGTGCTGCCACAGCCGGTTGATCACCACCCGCGAGGTCAGGGGATTCCGCCGATCGACCATCCACCGGGCCAACTGCAGCCGGCGACGGGTGGTGGGAACCGACTCTTCGGCCGATTCCCGAATGTCGGCCAACTCCGGCAGCATCGACAACTGCCCCGGTTCGACCACTCCCAGCGGTTGCTTCGGGTCTCCCTTGCGGAACAGGTGCAGTGGCGGTGGTGTCCGGCGAATGTCGGTCCAGCCCAGCACCTCAGCCTCCCCCAGTTCCTCGGGCGTCGGCCCCCCCAGCAGCTTGCTGTCGCGCGGTTCGATCGACCCGGGCCAGAAGGCATTCGCGAACCGGTAATAGTCTTCCTGCGAGATGGGATCGAACTTGTGGTCATGGCAGCGGGCACACTTCACCGTGAACGCGAGGAAGGCACTGCTGGTGGCATGCACGAGGTCTTCCAGCCGTTCGTACTTGTATTCCTGCGGATCGTTCGGTTCGTCATTCCATGTCCCCAGCCGGAGAAATCCCGTGGCAATCACCGTCTCGGGAGTGCGGTCGGGCAGTTCATCGCCGGCCAGTTGTTCCAGCACAAACCGGTCCCATGGCTTGTCGGTGTTGAACGCCTGCACGACCCAGTCGCGGTACTTCCAGGCGAAGGGCTTGACCTGGTCCCGCTCGTATCCGCACGTTTCGGCAAAGCGGACCACATCGAGCCACAGCCGGGCCCACCGCTCTCCAAACTGCGGCCGGGAAAGCAGGCTGTCGACCAATTTCTCGTACGCCTGTGGATCGGGATCGGCGGCGAACGCTTCAATCTCGGCATGCGTGGGAGGGAGCCCGATCAGGTCATTGAAGACCCTGCGGATCAGGGTCCGCCGGTCCGCCGGGGGAGCGGGCAACAGCCCGGCCCGGTTGAGCCGGTCGCGAATGAACGCATCGATGGGAGACAGGTCCCCCGGGGGAATTTCGGTCTTCGTCACTGGGCGCAGCGACCAGAAGTCACGCCCGCCACGGACATCGGTCGTCGCCTCGAACAGGTCGAGTGTCCGTCCGGCGGGCCATTTCGCCCCCGAGGCGATCCACCGCTTCAGGATCTCCTGCTCACCGGCAGGAAGCTTTTGCGACTGACCCCGGCGCGGCGGGGGCATCTCGCCACTCTGCACCCGCGTCAGCAGCGGGCTGGCTGCCGGCTCTCCCGGCACCACGACCTCGCCCCCGTCGCCTCCCCGGGCCAGGTGCTCGGCTGTCGTCAACACGAGCTGGCCGTTGGCATCGCGGGCGTTGTGACATTCGAGGCAGCGTTTCACCAGGATCGGTGCCACTTCGGTTTCGAAGTCGGGGGTCGGCTCAGCCGAGACAGCCCGCCGGGGGAGCGCCCCCAGCAGCAGCGCCACCAGACACAACTTGCCGATCAAGATCAGACGCAACATCCAGGCACCTCGCACACAAACATGGGTGGGAAGACCCCGGCCCTCGTGTGAGTGTGCTGTGGCGGGGGAGCGATTGCAACAACCGCGCCCCGCCCGCTGGAAAGAAACCCGCCGCCCCAGACCACGGCAATCCTCCCCTGGGCAGTCCTACGAGCACGAACCACGATCTCCGGGATGAACTCCCCGGCCCGCAGAAAACAGAAAATCGGCTTCGACCGCCAATCATGATTCCCCTGGCCGAGACATGACTGGGCCAGACAGCCGACGATCGAGGCGATTGCGAGGGCGTTCGCCGACACCGTTTTCCAGGTCGCGGGAAAACCGACACTGTTCCTCGAGCAGAGCACCGGATCGGGAGACTGGGTCCCCTGCTCGGTTTTGACCTCATCGCACCTCCGCAGTAGAGTCGCCGCCAGAACGGTCGAGCGGTCTGCCAGGAGACATTGGAATGCGAATTTGCCGGGTTTGGTTGGCGTGGGGAGCGGTGTTGCTGGCCGGGGGGAAGGCCCCGGCCGACGAACACCGCCCGAATGTCCTGGTGATCCTGACCGACGACATGCGTTGGGACACGCTGGGAGTCGTGCAAAAGGAGCAGCCGGACCGGGCACTCTTCCCGTGGTTTCAGACGCCCCATCTCGATCGGCTCGCCGCCGAGGGGGGCCGGTTTCAGAATGTCTTCGTCACCACGTCGCTCTGCTCTCCCAGCCGGGCTTCGCTGATCAGCGGGCAATACACCCACCGGCATGGTGTCCGCAACAACTTCACCGATTACCCCGCAGACCTGCCGGGTTATCCCCGCCGACTGCAGAAGGCCGGTTACGAAACCGCCTACATCGGCAAGTGGCACATGGGGGAGGAGGATGACCGCCAGCGGCCCGGCTTCGACTTCTGGATGAGCCACAAGGGGCAGGGGAACTACCACGACAACGAGTTCAACATCAATGGCGAGCGGCGGGTGATTCCCGGTTACTACACCACCGTCATCACCGATGCGGCAACCGAATGGCTCTCGCGGCAGCATCCCCAACCCTGGTTGCTGGTGGTGGGTCACAAGGCACCGCACGGCGGGCCGATCTTCCCCGAAGACAAATACGCGCACGCCTTTGACACGCAACCGATTCTCAAGCCGCGTAACGCCGGACGTTTCCGCGCCGCCGATGGCATGCCGGCGTGGCTGGAGCAGTCGTACCCGACGTGGCACGGGCTGGGGGGACCGCTCTATGGCCAGAAGGAATACGGCAAGTTTGTGCGGGCCTATCTCGGCTGCATTGCCTCGGTGGATGACAGCGTGGGACGCGTCGTCGGACACTTGCGGGAGACAGGACGGCTCGACGACACGCTGGTGATCTTCACCAGCGACAACGGGTTTGCCCTGGGTGAGCACGGGCGGGTCGACAAGCGGACGGCGTATGAAGAGAGCCTGCGCGTTCCCCTGCTGGTGCGTTATCCCCGCCGGGTCGCGCCCGGCACGGTGATCCGCGAGATGGTCCTGTCGCTCGATCTGGCCCCCAGCATCCTCGACCTCTGCGGGCTCGATCCCCTGCCCGATGCCGACGGGCTCTCGTGGCGCCCCCTGCTCGCCGGCGATCCGTCCGGGTGGAGAACCTCGTTCTTCTACCAATACAACTACGAGCGACAGTTTCCATTCACCCCCAACGTGCGGGCTGTCCGCACGGACCGGTGGAAGTACATCCGCTACCCCCACGGTGATGGCGGTCCCGATCGGCACCAGGCCGAACTCTACGACCTCCAGGCCGACCCGCTCGAAATGCACAACCTCGCCAGCGACCCGGACCATGCCGTCGACGTCAGGCAACTCTCGGCCGAGTTGGAACGGCTCATGCAACGGCATGGTGCCGTACCAGACCGGTTGTCACTCGACGAGGGAATCCACAACGAGTTGCCCAAGTTCTGAGGGAGGAACCAACCATGCCGAGCGAACCGCCGGCCGCCGTGTCATCCACACACCAGTACCCGCGGCCGCTCGCGGCGGCGGGCTGAGATGCCTCGGTGAAATCGCCCCGGCCAGGTTCGCCGTACTGTGCTCGTCTGCCGCAGCGTGTCGAGTGACGGCCATGTGAGAGGGTCCCGGGTGTGCACTTCGGCCGTCAGCAACCTGACTTTGCGTTGTCCTTCCGGTCTCGAGATTCGTGCACGGCTGTTCCTCCCGCCCGGAAGTGGTGCGGCGCCCCCCGCTGGGGGATACTGCCGACGCTGGTTGTTTGAGTGACTTTTCCTGCGACTTTCCCCGGTGACGCCCCGGCATGTCCGAACCACTCCGTTCTTCCCGCTGGACCCAGGCGCTGTGCGCAGTGCTGTTCCTGGCCACTTTCCTGGTGTATGCCCATCGCATCGTCGGGGTCCAGAATTCGGTGGAAATCAAGCAGCACTTCGAGACCGACGACGCCGGTTATGGCCGGGCCGAGGCGTACTTTGGCTACGGCTTCGCGGCCGGGGGCTTGCTGTTTGGCATCCTGGCCGACCTGGTGTCGATCCGCTGGCTGTTTCCCCTGGCGGTGCTGTCCTGGTCGGTCACCGGCTGGGGCGCGTCGCAGGCCGCATCGCTCGATGGATATGTCGCGTGGAGGTTTGCGCTGGGGCTCTGTCAGGCGGCCCATTGGCCGTGCGCCCTCCGCATGACCCAGCGGTCGTTCCCCCCCCACCAGCGCACCTGGGGCAATGGCATCCTGCAAAGCGGGGCGGCCGCCGCGCAGGTCATCCTGCCGCAGATCATGCGCCTCGAAGATGACTGGGGAGCCGATTGGCAGCAGTCGTTCCGCCTGTGGGCGCTCGTCGGTCTGCCGTGGGGCCTCGCCTGGCTCGCACTCGTGCAGGAATCGGACGTGCGTCGCCCCGTGCTGCAGACTGACGAACAGGCCGCCGGCGCCGGTCAGCCGCGGGAAATTCGCGAAATCCCCTGGTACCAGATCTTCACGCTTCGCCGGTGGTGGCTGCTGCTGATCACCGTGATCTGCATCAACGTGCCGTGGCATGCCCTGCGGGTCTGGATGCCCGACACCCTGCGGACGTGGTACGGGTACGACAAGGCGTTTGTCGACAACTTCACCTCGCTCTATTACCTGTTCGCCTTCGTGGGGAGCCTCGGGGCGGGCGGGCTGATCTCATGGCTGGCTCACCGGGGCTGGAACGTGCATCGGGCCCGCCTCGCCACCTTCGGCCTCTGTGCCGGTTGCGTGCTGCTGCTGCTTCCCGCGCAGTGGCTGCCCCGCGGCTGGCCCCTGCTGGGTCTGCAACTGATCGCCGCCCTCGGGACCCTCGGCCTCGCTCCCCTCTACTACTCGTTCAACCAGGAACTTTCGGGGAAGGCACAGGGGAAAGTCGGGGGCTCGCTGAGCTTCCTGCTCTGGCTGGTGATCGGGGCGATGCAGGCGCAGATCGGGACCGCGGTGAAGACCAATCCGCAATTGCGGCCGGTGGTCTTCGCCGCCGTCGGGCTGCTCCCCCTCATCGCCTGGGGAGCACTCGCCTGGGGATGGGGGACACGGCAGGTCGATCCCGATTCCCCACCTCCCGAACGACCCCGCGGGTAATCTCCCCCCCGCAGTGTCTTGCTGCTGTGCAGCGAACCGGGTGTCAGGTGCGTCCCGAGTTCTTCCCCCGCACCAGCGCGGGAGGACGGGCCTGGCCACCCTGGTGCAGCCGGTGCTCGGCCTCCGCGGGAGAATGCTCACGCAGCCACACCCGCAGGGGAACGTCGGCCTCGACCGGGTCATACGTTCCATTGTTGCTGGGACACGCCCCCAGGATCTGGCGGCCGACTGGGTCGAGCCCCGGCAGGAGGTGCCCGACAGTCATCTGGTCCTTCGGTCGCAGCCAGCGGTAGCTGTATCCCAGCCAGACGACCTTGCGGGTGATGTTCGAGGTGTTGGCGCTGCGCGAGTGCCAGATCCGGCGGTCGATGATCACAGCCGTGCCGGGCTTCACACACAACGGCTCGGTCCCCTCGGGGCACGAGACCCCATCCTGCGGGCAGTCAATCGCATTCCATGAGTGCGATCCGGGGACAATCAACGTGTTCCCCCGCTCGGGCTCACTGGCATCGGTGAGGTAGAAGCCAATCTTCAGCGACATCCTCGGCCGGGGGTTCGTCTCCATCTCGTCGTTCATCCGCATGCTGTCCTGGTGCCAGGCGACGCGCCATGTGAGAGCCGCCTCGTCGGCCGGTGGGGTCACATCGGCATGCGAGTGATACGAATAGATGTTCCACCCCAGAATCCCCCACACCTTGGGGAGCGTCTTCTCATGCAGGACCAGTTCGACCATTGCCGGGTCTTCCCCCAGCACGTCGGGAAACGACATCAGCTTCCCCTGCTGGTCGGGAGCCCGCTCGCGGCGATCGATGCGGTCGACCGCCGCGATCAACCTTCCGGTGAACTCCGGCGACAGCGCATCCTCAACCACCAGGTATCCCTGCGTGTTGAAGAATTCGCGTTCGGCCTCGGTCAGCCGGTGTTCCAGGCAGCGGGGATGCATCGCGTTCTCCAACAGAAGGACACTCAAGACAGCAGTGCCGGGAGAAGTGTCGGCTCTCCCCGTTCCCGATCAGCGTGGGGCGAGCCGGGCGTCTTCGGCCAGGGCACCGTCCCGCAACTGGGGAATCGATCGCCGATGCTCGGACTGCACGTACTGGCTGCGTCCGCCATCGGCGACCGTCCGCACGAGAATGGTCTTCCAGGGGCGGTAGTAGTACTGCGGATGGCTCTTGGGCTGCTCCTTTTGAGTGTCCCCCTCAAGCTCGAGCAGATCGAAGACCGCTGTCTGGAAGTCGGCGATCCGCCGTCCTTCCTGGTGGGCCACGTTGCGGGCCATGGCGAGGGCCTTGAGGTACACCTCGGGCCCCATGACGGCGGTTCCGAAGTTGTACATCACCCCCCCTTCGAGCCGGTCAATCGCCTGGCAGTAGACCAGGAAGTCGCGGTAACTCGCCCCCCCGAGGGCCTCGGCATCGCAGTTCGGGTGCTCGTGGAGAATGTCGTAGCCGATGCCGATGTGCACCGTGACCGGAACCCCCAGCCGATACGCCTGTGCGACCACCGACAACTCGCGATTGGGAAAACCCCCTTCCCAGATCGCCTTCCCCAGCGCTTCGCCGTAGCCCAACCCCTGGCGGTATCCCTCGGCAATCACATCGTTCATCCGGCCAGTCTCGCGCCACAGGCCGAATTCTCCGGAACGGACATACCGGGGAACACTCTCGCAGGTCGCCCCCACGAGGGCGAGTTCCCAGTCATGGATCGGCCCCGCCCCGTTGAAGGCGAGATGTGTCAGCAGGCCGCGTTCCATGAGGTCGATGAGGTGTCGGGCGACTCCCGCCCGAATCACATGCCCCCCGCACATGAAGATGATCGACGCCTGCCGCGCTTTGGCGTGGGCGAGTTCCGCCCCCAGGCGGGTCATCACCGGATCGATCGGCTCGATCAGCGGGGCGTCGAGGGGAAGCTGGTACGTCAGCGGGACGTCGTGCGTCCGCTCGAACAGGGGCTTGATCAGCAGACGGCTGCGGTCGAACTGGGGGTGGGGCATGATTGCAAAATGTACCGCAGGGGCTGAGAATTGGCGACACTCGACCCGGGCGATTCTCTGTTCGCCTGCCGGGGGGTGGCCCACGTGATGCGCGCCCTCGTCCCCGGCCGGTGTTCTGTCCCGGGATCGAACGCTGTTCGCCGGTGCCTGGACTGTTTCCCGTCCCCCCTCCGCAGAGGTTGCCGTCATGCGCTCACCGTTCCTGCTGACTGGCCTGGTGCTGGTCGCCTCGGCAACTGCACTGGTTGCCGCCGAACCCGCAGCCTCCCGCCCGTTCGACACCACGCAGCGGGTTCCGTTCAACGGGTCCCGGGTCGTCGGCAGCCCCGATCCCCCGGCACCGTTCGTCATCAAGCCGGTCTATCCCCAGGTGAAACTCTTCGAGCCGGTCGCCATCGCACGCGTCCCGGAAATGCAGGCGTTTCTCGTCGCCGGACGCCCGGGAACGGTCTCCCAGTTGCCACAAACGGGGAACACCCCGGCGGTCACCATTGGGGACCTCAAGCGCACACTCTATGGCATCGCCCCCCATCCGCAGTTCGCACGGAATGGCAAGCTCTATGTGATGTCGATTGTGGATCCGACCGAAGGAGCCCCGACCGGCAGCCGGGTCTCGCAGTTCCAGGTCGATCGTTCCACCCAGCCCTGGACACTGCGTCCCGAGAGCGAAGTGACCATCATCGAATGGCCCTCGGGAGGACACAACGGGGGGAACCTCGCCTTCGGCAAAGATGGCTACCTCTACATCGCGTGCGGTGATGGCAGCGGCATCGCTGATGAGCGTCAGACCGGCCAGAAAATCGACGACCTGCTCGCCTGCCTGCTGCGAGTCGACATCAATCGACCGTCGGCGGCCGGGAACTACTCCATCCCCACCGACAACCCGTTCGTCAAGACCCCGGGTGCCCGTCCCGAAGTCTACGCCTACGGCCTGCGCCAGCTCTGGAAGTTCTCGTTCGATCGCGAGACGGGTGACCTCTGGGGGGGCGACGTCGGGCAGGACCTGTGGGAAATGGTCGTCAGGATCGAAAAGGGGGGCAACTACGGCTGGAGTGTCAGCGAGGGAAATCACCCCTTCCGTCCCGATCGACCGCTCGGTCCAAGCCCGATTCTCAAGCCGGTCTTCGAGCATCCGCACAGTGACTTCCGTTCGATCACCGGCGGGTTTGTCTACCGGGGAAAGAAGCATCCCAGCCTGGCGGGGGCCTACATCTACGGCGACTACGACACCGGCAAGGTGCATGCCCTCAAGTGGACCAACGGGGAAGTGGAATGGCAGAAGGAGCTGGTCGATACCCCGTTGCGGATTGTGAGCTTTGCCGAAGATGACGCGGGGGAGGTGCTGCTGGTCGACTATATGAACGGCACGATGTACGAGCTGGCCCCCAACACGGCCCGTTCGACCGCCGCCGACTTTCCCCGCAAGCTGTCACAGACCGGGCTCTTCGCCTCGACCCGCGACCACGTCGTGGCCCCCGGAGTGATTCCCTATTCGGTCAATTCGGAACTCTGGTCGGACGGCGCGTTCAAAGATCGCTACCTGGCGCTCCCGGGAAACCAGCAGATCGAGTTTGAGACGGTCACCTATCCGCAACCGGCCCCGGGGGCCCCCGCCGGGTGGCGCTTCCCCGACGGGACCGTTACGGTCAAGACCTTCTCCATCGAGCATGAGGTGGGGAACCCCGCCAGCCGGAAACGGCTGGAGACCCGGGTGATGGTCTTCGAGCAACTGGCGGGAAGCGAAGAGGTGGGAGACCAGGTGTGGCGCGGCTACACCTACATCTGGGACGAAGACCAGGCCGACGCCACCCTGCTGGAAGAGCACGGACTCGACCGCGAGTTGGTGATCCGCGACCCGGCAGCCCCCGGGGGCGAACGTCGGCAGGTCTGGCACTTCCCCAGCCGCAGCGAGTGCACCCTCTGCCACACGATGCCCGCCAAGTACGCGCTGGGGGTCTCGACGCTGCAGCTCAACCGCGACCATGACTACGGCAATGGGGTCGTGGCCAACCAGATTGATGTCTTCAAGAAACTGGGACTGTTCAAACAGGCTCCCGAGAAGCCGACGGCCGAGTTGGGGCAACTCGTCAATCCCCACGACAGCACGCAGCCACTCGCAGACCGGGCCCGTTCGTACCTGCACTCAAACTGCTCCCACTGCCACATGAAGTGGGGGGGCGGCAATGCCGAGTTCCAACTGCTGGCGACCCTGCCGCTTGATGAACTGGGCATTGTCAACACAAAGCCGGGCCAGGGAGGCTTCGGCCTGGATGATCCGAGGGTCCTCGTACCGGGCCAGGCCGATCGCTCGATGCTGCTGCACCGCATGACCAGGACGGGCCTGGGTCGCATGCCTCACGTCGGCTCCAATGTCGTCGATGACCGCGCGGCGAGGCTGCTGCGGGAGTGGATTGCCGAGATGAAGCCGTAGGCGACCCTGGATCGTGCGACGGCTCCCGTCGCCCGCTCACCATGGCAACAGGGCCGGTCACGACGACCGGCCCTGCTCGTTGCGGCCCAACCCTCGACGACGGGAACCCCTCGTCATTCCCCAGGCGTCAGCAGCAGCTCGGGCAGGGAACTGGAACGGGAGTGGGCCAGTGGCGGATTGTCGGCCGAGCGGAAGGTGAAGACCACCGAGTACTTCGACTGGCGAGTCGTGTTGCGGCCGGCCGCGTGGAACGTGCGGGCGTGGAAAAACAACGCGTCCCCGGGTTGCAGCGGAACGGGAATCTTCGCGTTGATGAGGGGCTGGTTCTCGGGGAGGTCGTCCCGCAGGAAGAGCTTGTTGTCGAACTGCGTGGGGGCGAACTGCTGGCGGTGTGTGCCGGGAATCACCCACAGGCAGCCATTCTCGGGAGTCTCGGGCCCCAGGGCCAGCCACAGGCTCACGAGCTCGGGCCGGGTGAAGCTCCAGTAGCGAATGTCCTGGTGCCAGTGCGTTTCGCTGCTGAACTGCGGCTGCTTGGTCATCACGCAGTTGTGGTGGGCGAGAGGCATGACGACGCGCGGACCAAGCAGTTGCTGCAGTCGGGCCAGCACCCCGGGCAGGCGGACCCATTCGGTGAAGACCGGATCGCGCCCCTGCGCCTCCTTGAGCCGGCGGATCGTGTGTCCCCCCTCCTGCTCGCGCGACACCGGGGCCCCCGGATACCGCAGGTCGGCCTCCAGCTCGACCGGCCCCTCTCCCGAGCGCAGCCCCGCCTCGGTCACCGCAATCATGCGATCGACCATGAGCCGGGGTGCCAGCCCCCGCACAATCGCGTAGCCATCGCGTTCAAACCCCGCGACTTCGGCCGGGGTGAAGCCAGGAACGGGAGACGAACCGGCGGACTTCGCCGGCGAGGGGTGTTCGGTCATGAAAGAGTCAACAGGACAAAGATTCGCAGCACGGGGTCGATGGCGAATCGCCCTGCCACCGTGAACCTCTATCGTCGGACAGCCGCCCCCACCATGCAAGAGCGCCACCGCCGAGCGATGCTCCCGGCCCACCGCTCGGGACGCCACCATCGCCCAGAAAACGATCCCGTCGGCTGGCGCCACACCCCTGCCGCAGCCCTTCCCCGACCCAACTTGAACCGGCCCCACTTGAACCGGCTCCGCATAGCCCGACCTGCTCCACGCGTCCTCCTGCGCAAAGTTTGCCGCCTGTACCGGGGGTGCCGGAGATTGCACTCGGCCTCCCCCGCAGGGAGACCGACCGACAGGGTGCGGTTTCAATTGGCCGGCGGCGGTGCCGATATTTCGAGGCATGACCAACCACGATCTCGACACCTTCGATGCCCATCCCGAATGGAACCTCGTCCTCCAGGCGTACTGGCAGGTACAGCAGCAGACCGAGAAGGGGTGGGTCCCCCGACTGCCAGCCGTGACCGAGGTCCCCGGTGATCAGCTTTCCCCCATCCATGGCCGATTGATCGCTCATGGCATGTTGCGGTTCGAACTCGCCGGCCGGTCCGAAGGGGTCGAATACCAGCTCACCCCATTGGGTCGACAGGCGATTATTCCTCCTGCCGACCGGCAACTCGTCCCCGACTGGATGGTTGCCGAAGAGGCGGCGTAACGGTCGGAGCGCTGTCGGGTGCCCCCCGGCACCGGTAGAATCGAGGTTGTGGGAAACCCCCTCCCGCACCCTGTTCCCGGTCCTCCGTGTACTCCGTCGCCTGCCATGTCGCCGCTCTTTCTCGCTGCCGCGGCTCATCAGTCGTCCCCCTCGAGGGTTCTCCACCCTCCCTGCGTTGGCCTGTGCAGCCCACCGGTGTGGAGAACGGCCCTCACGCTCTGCCTGTTGCTGCTGCCACTGCGACCCACGTGGGCCCAGCCGCCTGGGAATGTGACGGCGAGTTCCCCAGCCGCTCCCTCGTTCCAGCGCGACGTGATGTCGGTGCTCTCGAAGGCCGGTTGCAACCTGGGGGTCTGCCATGGGAACAAGAATGGCAAGGGGGGCTTCAAGCTGTCGCTGCGGGGTGAAGATCCGGCCTGGGATCATCACGTGCTGACACGCGACCAGGGTAGCCGGCGGATCAGCCTGCTCGCTCCCGATGACAGCCTCGTGCTGCGCAAGGCGCTGCTCGAAACGCCCCACGAGGGGGGGCGGCGGTTTCGCGTGAGCGATCCCGAGGCGAAGGTCCTGCGCGAATGGATCGCGGCCGGGGCCCACGACGATGCCGACACTGCCCCCCTGCCCGTTGCCCTGCGTGTTGAACCCGAGTCGCGTGTGCTCGTCGAGCCCGAGACGACCGTCCTCCTGAAGGCGACGGTCACCCTGTCTGACGGAACCACCCGCGATGTCACCCGCTTCACTGTCTTCGAACCATCGCAGCCAATTGTCTCGATCACGCCCGAGGGGGAAGTCCGCCCGCTCCGACTGGGAGAGACCACCATCGTCGCGCGGTACCTCAACGTGCAGGCTCCCGCCCGGCTGGCGTTCATTCCCCCCCGGGATGTCACGCAGTGGCAGGCTCCTGACCCCCGCAATGAAATCGACGAGATCATCTTCGGCCGTCTGCGTGAATTGCGGATCAACGCCGCCGGCCTGACGACCGATGCCGAGTTCATCCGCCGACTCTCCCTCGACCTGCTGGGAATTCTCCCCACAGCCGAAGAAGCCCGAACGTTCGTGGCCGATCGGTCTCCCACGAAGCGCGACACGCTGATCGACCGCTGGCTCGAACGCCCCGAGTTCGCCGAGTTCTGGGCCCAGAAGTGGGGCGACCTGCTGCGAAACGAAGAACGGACCCTCGACCGCAAGGGGGTGCAGAATTTCCATGCCTGGCTGCGGACCGGCTTCGCCGCCGACAAGCCGCTCGATCAACTTGCCCGTGAACTGCTCGCCGCCCGGGGCAGCACCTACACCCAACCCGAGACCAACTTCCTGCGGGCCCTGCGCGATCCGATCGAGCGGGCCGAGACGACCGCCCAGCTCTTTTTGGGCATCCGCCTGCAGTGTGCGAAGTGCCACAGTCACCCCTTCGACCGCTGGACCCAGGACGATTACTACCGCTGGGCAGCCCTGTTCGCCCGGGTCGACTACCGGATCCTCGAAAACCGCCGGACCGACAGCAACGACTCGCACGAGTTCGATGGCGAACAACTCGTGCTGCACAGCCGCCAGGGAGAAGTGAAGGATCCGCGCACCAATCAGCCGGCCCCACCCCGGCTGCTGGGAGGAACCGACATCCCGCGTGACGCAGACCGGCTTGATACCGTCGCCACCTGGCTCGGCAGCCCCCACAACGAGAGATTCGTCGCCACCCAGGTCAACCGTATCTGGTTCCACCTGCTGGGGCGGGGTCTGGTCGACCCGATCGACGACTTCCGCGCGACCAATCCCCCCTCGCATCCCGGGTTGCTGCAGGACCTCTGCCGTTCGTTTGTCGCCCAGGACTGCCGGCTCAAGCCCCTCGTCCGGCAGATCTGCCAGTCGCATACGTATCAGCTCTCCGCCCGCACCGACACCACCAATCACGACGATGAGGCGGGGTTCTCACATGCGCGTCCCCAACGTCTGTCGGCCGAGGTCATGCTCGACGCCCTTGCACAGGCGACCGGGGCTCCCCTCTCGTTCGCCGGCTATCCCCCGGGGTACCGGGCGGGAGAATTGCCGGGAGTCCGCGGCCTGCGCGAACGCGATCGGGGACACACCCCCCACGACCAGTTTCTCAAGCTTTTCGGAAAGCCACCCCGACTGCAGTCGTGCGAATGCGAACGCTCCAACGAGCCGACACTCGCCCAGGCTCTGCAGCTCGTCACGGGTGACGTGGTCGCCCCGATGGTGGCCGACTCCCGCAATCGCCTCGCCGTCTGGCTCGAGGCGGGCTGGTCCAACTCGCACCTGGTCGATGAACTCTTCTGGACCTGCCTCCAGCGCCCTCCAACCGACGAAGAACAGTCGGGAATTGTGAGTTTTCTTGAGAAGAGCCCCGACCGTCGGGCGGCTCTCGAAGATCTCTGCTGGTCGCTGCTGAACTCACGCGAATTCCAGACGCGACGCTGACCGGCCGAAATCCACTCGGTCACCACGACCGTGACGACCGGGGCTTTCCTGCCGGCCACCCCCCCGGCGACATGCCCGACGTCGAACTGTCGCGACGAGTGCCACGTGCTCAATACCAGGCGTGCTTGTCAACCAGGGTGGCGGGAGGTTCCCCGCCGACAAATCGCCTGATGTTCTCAAGCAGGGTGGCCAGGTGTCGTTGGGGAACCCGCGGCGACGCTCCCGCCACATGCGGGGTGAGAATCACGTTGGGCATGTCCCAGAGGGGATGGTCGGCTGGCAGTGGTTCGGTTTCGAAGACGTCGAGTCCGGCCCCGGCAATCACGTTTTGCTGCAGGGCCGCGGTGAGGTCTGCCAGGTCGACGATCGCCCCGCGGCCAATGTTGATGAGACAGGCCGAGCGCTGCATCTGGGCCAGCAGCGGGGCCCGGAACAGCTTTTCGGTGGCGGGGGTGTGGGGTGCGGCGATGACGACGTAGTCACTCGCAGCGAGCAGGCGGGGCAACTGATCGAGCGGCCAGACCGCTTCGATGAGGCCGGGCAATTCGCGGCATTGCGGATCGACGGCCAGCACAGTCAGGCCGAACGCGCGGGCCCGGCGGGCGATCTCTGAGCCGATGGCTCCGCAACCGACAATGCCGACGGTCTGGTCGGCCAGGTGACGATGGGCGCGATCGATGGCATTTTCGATGCCGGGTCCCGAGATGAAATCGGAACGGGCCTTTTCGCCACCGATGGGAGCCCAGCGATGGAGAGCCTGCTGACGGATGTAGAGATGCAGATTGCGGGCAAAGCAGACGATCAGACCGAGGACATGGTCGGCAATCACATCGCTGAAGAGTCCGCGCATATTGCTGAGCTGGCAGGGATGTGCCACCAGTTCGGGAAAGAGATAGTGTTCGAGGCTGGCGGTGGGAGACTGCACCCAGCGGAGGTTTGGGGCGGCCGCAAGCAACGGGGGAGTGATCTTGCCGAAGAATGCCGTGGCTTGGGGCATCGCCTGCAACGCGTCGTTCGTCGTGTGGCAGTTGATCACGCGCAGGGGGCTGGCGGCAGCAGTCACAGCCGCGAGTCGCTCGTCTTCGAGTGCGGGAAAGAGAACGAGCGCCATGCGAGTGAAGGGAGAGAGAAAGTTGTGGGTTGGCGACGTTGTCAAGGCGGCACGTGAACAGTAACGAGGCCGCACTTCGAAATCGAGTTGGCATGCTTGCCAGTCACGCGTGGTCTGCGCAGAATGGGGACCCACGAGAGGGACCTTGTTTCCAATGGCTCCCTGGGTGCCTCGCCCGATCTGCCTCGTGGACGTGTCTCGTGCAATTCGTCTTGTGCGAATGCCCTGGATGGCTGTCGATCACGTCACTGCATTTCTGCTTCCGATGACCTCTCACTTCTGCAGGGACCTTTTCCCATGACGCAACTCTGGCGCCGCGCGAACGAAGAAGTGTTGATTGGAGATGATGTGACGGTGCGGGTGCTGGAGGTGGGCCTGACGTTTGTGCGACTGGGGATTACGACGGCGGGGGCGAATCCGAGTTATCGGGAAGTGGAACTCGCCTGCCAGAAATCCCCCTCCAGCGAAGACGATCCTGCGCTGGCCAATCCCCTCGCCGAAGGCCGCCCGCGCTTTTCGTAGCAGCCGGTCCACCCGACCATTCTTCAGAGAGAGGTTTCGCACCTGTTCGTCTCGGGATGCTCCTATCGAAGGTTGGGCCAATTCGTTGAGGCAACGTGGTGAATCCTTCCGATGGAACGGTTGCAATAAGCCGACAGTATCCAGCCTCACAGGCTAAAAGCC
>DNUF01000211.1:416-684 GCA_003508595.1 Planctomycetaceae bacterium | reverse complement strand
GAAAGTTGCCCCAATCATTCGCCAATCTCACGCACATTGCTTCCGATGGAACGGTTGCAACGCGCCGACTACATCCAGCTTCACAGGCTAAAAGCCTGTTCCACGACGCAACGTGGTGACAGGTTTTTAACCTGTCAGTCTCTGGACGCCGCTCCTGCACTTGGCCCCACTTACCCGCCACTTCGCGCACATGGCTTCCGATGGAACGGTTGCAATAAGCCGACACTATCCAGCCTCACAGGCAAAAAGCCTGTTCCACGACACAACG
>DNUF01000211.1:0-123 GCA_003508595.1 Planctomycetaceae bacterium | reverse complement strand
CCCAATCATTCGCCACTCTCACGCACATTGCTTCCGATGGAACGGTTGCAACGCGCCGACTACATCCAGCTTCACAGGCGAAAAGCCGATTCCACGACGCAACGTGGTGACAGGTTTTTAACC
>DNUF01000249.1:10429-13158 GCA_003508595.1 Planctomycetaceae bacterium | reverse complement strand
TGTTGGAATCCCCAGACCTCTGCTTCTTCCTCCCTCCATGCAACCCTCTCCAGCTCTCCCGGTGCACCTCAGATCCGACAGTCTTCCTACCGGTCTGTGGCACAGTATTCTGAGCCCTTCCACCAACTGAACCCCTGCGCCGCAGATTTGCACCCTCCACCAGCTTTTGCTATCAAAGATCACGCGGGGAGGACCCACGCAACTCCTTGCAAAGCAAGTTCTTAAAAACGGGAACCAATTCCCGCCCGGCACAAACAATTCGGCCGTGGTGATCAAAAGGGCGGACAGAAGAAGACTGCCGTCCAGTAGCCGCAGCCTCCACCTCGGGGACGACCACTCGATGCCCAACGCTCCACTGTCATCGCTGTCCCGCGAGGCGCTTGAAAAATTGGCTCGTCAGCGCAGGGTCACCGGGGCGGCCAGTTTGACCAAGGCACAACTCCTCAAGGCCCTGCAATCCCCCCCCAGCTCTCGCTCTCGGGCGACGACTCCCGCCAAAACCAAGGCCCCCCCCAAACCGGCCCTCGCCGGCAACCGGGGAAAAAAACCAGTGGCAAGGGTGTCGAAACGGTCCCCCGCACGACTCCCCGCCCCGACCCCGGGAACGAAGAAAACAACTGCGGTGGCAGCACGCGTGCCGGCGACTCCCCGCAAGACAGTCAACCGACCAAAGACGGCCGAACAGGGGACACCGGTTCGCCCCCTTGCCGAACCGTCCCGCAAGGAGATTTCCCTGGGCCACCTGTCTGGCCCCCAGGGACAAAACTCGCTGGTCGCCACCCCCTGCGATGCCCACTGGATCAGGGTCACCTGGCACCTTTCACGCGACAGTGTCGCCCGGGCCCAGTCGCGACTCGGAACCGAGTGGCATCGGGCGACCCCCGTGCTGCGGATCTCACGCGTCACCACCAGCGACCAGGCGGCCGGCAGTGAAACGTTCTCGAAGGATGTGGTGATCGATGCCCACGGCAACACCCACTACCTCTCTGTTCCCCAGCCCGGCAGGGCCTTTCGAGTCCAGATTGGATACCTCGGAAAACTCGGGACATTTTTCGCGATGGCGAAATCCAACGTCTGCCACATGCCCAAACCCGGCCCCGCCCAGGTTGCTGGCGAGCAGATGAAGTCCAATGCACCAGAAGGGGGAGAACTGCTCTCCGATCCCGCCGCCGGGGACGATGACAGTCCGGTTCGGCCACTGGGCTTTTCCGCACTCACCCACTTCGGTCCCACCGCCTCCCAGAAACGACTGACCGGCGAATTCCAGTTCAAGCTGGCGACCGAACTCGTGGTCCATGGCAGTACCCGCCCCGGGTCGCAGGTCACGGTGCAGGGGGATCATGTTGAGCTGCGCGATGATGGGTCCTTCACATTCCGCATCCCCCAGCCCGAAGGCCGGCAAGTGCTCGCCTTCACCGCCATGGATCCGCGTGGGAATGAACGCCGGATGATCGTGATGGCGATGGAACGCAATACCAAGGAACTGGAACGACAGTACTTCGATGGGGGACACGTCGAAGGGGCCGAAGACTGATCCCGGCGACGAAGCGCCCTTACTCGAGGGGCATCCGTTGACGAGGCTGCCAAATCCTGCCCCGCCTCCTCGTCGCCAAGCCCCAAGGTGTTACGGGCCGACCCCAGCCCAACCGGCGGGGGCGAATCTGGGATCCTTTGCCCCCGATTGCCCAACAAAAAAGCCCACTCGTGTCGGGGCGACACGAGTGGGCTTTCGCTTTCCACGGGTTCCCGGGAAGAAATCAGCTCTTCAACAGGTCGGCAATCGCTGTCCGCTCTTCACGCAGCTCATTGACGGTGACGTTGATTTTCTCCCGGGCGAACTCGTTGTGCTGGATGCCCTGCACGATCTTCCACGCCTTGCCATCGGTCGTCAGCGGGAAACTGCTGATCAGACCGGGCTCAACACCGTAGCTGCCATCGCTGCAAACAGCCGCACTGAACCACTTGTTGGCCGAGGTGGGAAAGTGGATGCTCTTGAGATTGTCGAGGACCGCGTTGGCCGCCGAGGCCGCACTCGAAGCACCGCGAGCCTTGATGACCGCCGCACCGCGCTGCTGAACCGTGGCAATAAAGTCATTCTTCAGCCAGTTCTCGTCACCGATCACTTCGGTCACCGGCTTGCCGTCGATCTTCGCCTGGTAGAAGTCGGGATACTGGGTGGCACTGTGGTTTCCCCAGATCGCCAGGTGCGAGACCGACGACACGGGACGCCCCGACTTCAGGGCCAATTGAGAAACGGCCCGATTCTCGTCCAGTCGGGTCATTGCATAGAAGCGGTTCGCGGGGACGCCCGGGGCGTTGTTCATGGCGATCAATGCGTTGGTGTTGCACGGATTGCCGACGACGAGAACCTTCACATCGCTCGCGGCCGCCGCGGCAATCGCCCGGCCGGTGCTGGTGAAGATCGGGCCGTTGACGCGGATCAGGTCCGCCCGCTCCATCCCCTGCTTGCGGGGCACACTTCCCACGCAGACGACGTAGTTGCAGTCCTTGAAACCATTCTCCAACTGGTCGCTGGAGGCCTTCACAACCCCGGCCAGCGTCGGAAATGCACAGTCGTCCAGCTCCATGTGCACCCCGTCCAAGGCTCCCATCGCAGGCGGAACCTCGACAAGGTGCAGGATGACAGGTTGGTTCGGGCCGAAAACCTCACCCGAAGCAATGCGGAAAATCAGGCTGTAGCCAATCTGACCGGCAGCACCGGTGACAGC
>DNUF01000249.1:9913-10235 GCA_003508595.1 Planctomycetaceae bacterium | reverse complement strand
CTGACCGGCAGCACCGGTGACAGCCACGCGAAGCGGGGTAGCCATTGTGGAGAGTCCTGGGATGGGGAAGACAAAGTTCTCCCTGATGTAACGAACAGCGTTCGACCCCGCAACCAACCGGGTCGCAACGGTCCCGCGCGAAACGTCTGTGCGTTCCTTGAGGGAGATTCTCAAAGGATTTTCAAAATCGGTGGAAAACCGCGCAAACAGGAAAAATAGAGAAAACAGGCAGGATACGAGAAAAAATGCGGCAACATAATCGCTACAGCTTGTCGAAGTGGTTTTCCGGAGGCGTCCTGGGGGAGGTCAAACGGTGGAACGA
>DNUF01000249.1:4846-9717 GCA_003508595.1 Planctomycetaceae bacterium | reverse complement strand
GGTCAAACGGTGGAACGAGAGAAAGTTTTCCGCCTCCCGTTCCCCTCGTCTCGAAGTGCGACATTGACACATTTTTCGGCCAGAATTACAAATCCTTCGCACCGCCATGCGAGCGACCATCGGTTTCTCTAAGTGACGAATTGTGCTGAACTTGCGGATTGTTCCTGATTGGTGTGAAACGGGCTCCAGTGCGGTTCTTTTCCCTGACACTTCTGCCGATCCTGCTCGCCACCGTGTGTGGCTGTCAGGGCTGCACGCGATCACCGGGACTCCCACCGACGGTGTCCATTCAGGCTCCGTTCGTGCCACCGGCCCAATTGCCAGAACCACAGGCACCGGCGGCGGCCGTCGCTCACCGGGGGCAGAATCCCTGGAAACCGGATGTTGCGGGGCGTCCCTGGAAGTACATCGTCCTGCACCACACTGCGACAACGTCGGGCAGCGTCGACAGCATTCATGCCGAACACCAGAAGAAGAAAGACAAGAACGGCAACGCCTGGCTCGGAATTGGCTATCACTTCGTGATTGGCAACGGTCGCGGCATGGCCGACGGAGCGATTGAACCGACCTTCCGCTGGCGCACCCAGATTCAGGGAGCCCATGCCGGAAGTTCGGATCCGGAATACAACCAACTGGGAATCGGCATCTGCCTCGTGGGGAATTTCGAGAACGAGCCTCCCACCGCTGCCCAGCAGAAAAGCACCCAGTTGCTCGTCCAAACCCTGCGTCAGGAATATTTCATTCCGATTGACCAGGTCGTACCGCACAAGGAGATCCGGGCCTCGGCCACTGCCTGTCCCGGAAAATTGTTCCCACTGAGGGAAATTGCCCAGGATCAGCCGTCCATCCTGTTGGGAGTGGATCCCGATGGAGTGCCGGTGGAATCCTTGGCGGGTTCTCTGGAGAGGACTTTGAGATGACATCACGCTGGTCCATCGAGATGGTCACCGGTCCCACCCGGTCATCGGCCACCGAGAACACTCTCGAGACGGGTGCGGAAGCAGTGCCTGTCGCCGAATCGCCGGTCACCCTGGTGGCTCCGCGTCCCACACCCACGGTCGAAGTGGAGGGGATCTTTGTCCCGGAAGGGTACGAGCCCGGTTACGCCTATCCGCTGCTGGTCTGGCTGTCGACGGTTCCGCTTTCGCCGTTCGATTTCGACCGCCGGATGCGTTCGCTCAGCGACCGGAACTACCTGGGAGTCTGTATTCCGGTTTCCCAGCAACACGACGTGGCCGACGTGGCCTCCCTGGTGGAGTCCGTTGTCGGTGCCATGCGTCGTGAGTACCACGTTCACAGCGAGCGAATCATCGTGGTGGGGATGGGCGACGCGGCCCCCCTCGCCCTGGAAGTGGCGCTGCGACAGCCCCGCTGGTTTGGCGGTGTCATCGCCCTGGGCCCCGCTCCCAAGTCTCGTTGCCTGCTCGCCGAAGCGGAACACCTGCGAGGCTTTCGCGTGTTTCTGGGGGGGGCTCCCGGTGACGAGTGGTCGTCTCTCAAGCAGACGGAACGACTGCTGTGGACAGCTGGCATGTCTGTGAAACTCTGGCAATGGACAGAGGGTTCACGCATCCCGTCCAGCCTCTGGCGCCAAGTCAATCACTGGCTGATGGCCGGGATCGAAAACGAAGCGACCGTCTGGGTCTGAAAACGGGGCCCAGCATCCCCGCTGTCGGTGGGGAACCGTTCCGAATGCGCATGCTCAGATCGAGGATTGCGCAGTGGGGAAATGCGATCCCCAGACATCCGGACCTCCCGACCGTGCAGTTTGTTGACGCCCCCTCGCTGGGCCCTGCTGCTGTTGTCGTCGATTGTCGCGACATCGGCGGCACTCGCTTGACGAGGCAATATCGACAACAGACCGGGATGCCGTTGGCAACACGCGACAGAGTCCGCTTGACAGGGCGTTTGGCGCGGATTGTGTGCCCGCACGGTCTCTGAATCAAAGCCCAGAGTTTCATTCGACACGAGCGTCGCTGCACTGGGCCTGACCTGACGCCATCCCGTGGGCTGGAGACCGAGCGGCGCTGCTGCGGCTGTCTCCCACCCAGACCAACAGTTTCTCGTTCGGAGTCACCGCGAATCTGCGGCGAGCGCGATTCGAACAGCGGGAACGGATTGATCCCGAAGTCACCCCCACGCCCCAAAAACGAAACCCCCGGTCAGGAATACAGTTCCTGACCGGGGGTTTTTGATGTCGTTGACCTGTTCTTCGCAATTCCGAAGAACGGCGTGGAAGCAACGACCTACTGGTTGTTCCGCCCGCCAGGACGACTCGTGCCACCGGGTCCGCTGGAGGGGAAACCACCGCCACCACCAGGTCCCCCCATGCCTCCCATGCCTCCACCCATCGGCCCCATGCCTCCCTGGCCACTCATCGGGAATCCACCGCCGCTGGCCCCACCGGACTTGAGCGAGTTGCGTCCCTTCTTTTTCTTCTTGTCGTCCTTGTCGTCATCGCTGCCACCGAACAGTCCTCCCGAACCCGAGGCGGCCGGCTTTTCTTTCAAATCGGCAAACTTGTCATTCCATTCCTTCACCCGCTTGCGGGCAGCAGACATCTCCGCCGTCGTACCGCCATCAATCGGCTGAAGCTTTCCAAGTCGATTCACAGTCACTGCCTGATCGAGTTGGGACTGCAGTGAATTCGCCAATTTCTGATCCCCTTCCAGCCCCAGGTCGGCAAGCATTCCCGGATCCAGCTTGGGAGCCGGAATGGCGTCCAGCAGAAGATCACGGCTGGCAAAGTTGATCTTGTCCTTGGCAAAAGTCCCCGCTCCCAGGTTCGGGAACTCCAATTCCTTCTCTCCACCGACATATTGCCCCAACTTCAGAGGCAGAGTGGACTCGACAAACGAGCCAACATCGGTATCGAACTGCACCACATCCAATTCGGCCGCACGCTGCGGTGTGGGAGGCTTCGACACCCGGTGAACCATGTACTGTACTTCGGGAGGAGCAATCGCGGGAATCGACGGCTGACTCCAATCCGATTCCCGGGTTTCTCCTTCAGCCACCGACGACTGACGGACAAAGTCGGAATTGAAACTCGGATTATCAACCACCATCTGGATTCGATAGATGTAACACTCGTTCGGTTCCACGTCGAAATCGAAGAACCGGAACATCAGCAGGTCAGCTCCAGAGCTGGAGATCTGGCCAATCACCGGCATGCCGGTTCCGGTCCCTCCCCCCATTCCGGGGACCGACATCCCCGCTCCGCCTGGCATCGACATTCCAGCACCGCCGCCCGGCATGGACATTCCCGCTCCCCCACCCGGCATCGACATCCCGGCTCCACCGCCGGGCATGCCACCGCGACCCATGGCCCCTGACATCAATTTGCCCATATCGGGGCGCGGGGCTGTTCCGGCCCCTCCACCACCGGGAACTCCCCCCGGTGGCATCGATCCCCGCATGCCCCCTGGCATACTGCCGCCAGGCATCCCTCCGCCAGTCATGGCCCCTCCCGGCATGGCTCCCCGACCGCCTGGCATGCTGCCGGTCATCCCAGCCCCCATACCGGCACCCATCCCCCCGGCCCCCCCCATGTAGTCGGACACAGAGCCGGAGAATCCTTCTTCACCCATCCGGTTCGCAGCATCGCGCCGCATCCGCTTGGCGTCTCGCTGACCCCGCAGCAAGCCGCGACGGTTCCGGCCGGCCTCCTCATCATCGCCCGCCAGAGCCTCGGCGGCTGCAGCATTCTTGGCCTCCTCTTCTTCCCGCTGCTGCTTGTCCAGCGTTGGAATGCGCGGATGAACCACGTAGCGGGGGTCCCAATCTCCATCAGCCCGGCGGGGAAGGGACATCGTGAAAACCCCCTCGATGAATTCCGCCGCGACCAGGTCAGCCTCTTCCAGAACCACCTTGTCCAAGGTGTCGAGTGCCGAGGCAATCTTGGCATCTTCCCACGGGCCAGCCCACGGATCCTTGCCAGGGACGGCCCGCTTCCGCTGCAACTTGAAGTCGGCGTATGTCAACAGGGGCTCGGCCTGCGACAGGGTCTCGAGGTGATGGGACTTCCGCAACCGTTCCAGCTGCGCCCGTCGCTCCACCACAGCGGTCACCACAATCGCCCGCTTGCCACGGGACTTCACGTTTCCCGCGGAGGCCATGGCCCCCATTCCCATCGAGGAGCCCCCCTTGTCGCCCGACGATTCTTCGAGTTGGGCCCCCAGGTCGAGCGAACCCCCAGCCGCACCAGCCAACCCTCCGCCCCGTTTCTTTTCTTTCGGCTTCTCGGGCTTCGGCTTGGTCTCGGCCACCGGCTCGGCCGACTCGGGCTCCTTCTGCTCTTCCAACACCGGGAACTCAATGGCCCGGGCAATCAGATCCACCGGCGCCAGGACTTCCACTTCATCTGCCGGGAGCTGATAGGTCTTCACCTTCGGTGACAGCGGAATCTGGTACTCGAACTGCGCCAGATCCAGGGCCGCCAGCGAACGCTGGATTTCCGCATCCGCTGAGGCAAGGACGAACTTTTCCTTCTCTTCAGCTGGCCAGCGGTTCGCAGCCAACTGGTCCTGCACCTTGCGGGCCTCTGACTCCATCTCCCCGGGAGTCCGTGCGTAGCCTCCCCAACTGGTCATCGCCAGGCACAGCAGGGTGACCAGTCCCGCCAATCCCATGCCCACTTTCTCCCCGTGATTCAGGAAGAACTGCTTGTAATCGTAGGTCTTGATCTTCTCAACCAGATTCTTCATGGGAATTCCCCCGGCCCTCAGGACTGGGATCAGCGATCAGAAAACAGATGTTTCAGACACACGTCCAAACGGCAGCAGGCAGCAGTCAGGGTCACTTCGCCGGGGGTTCCCCGGCTGGCGGAGCCCCTTCTGCGGGCGGCTCTCCAGCCGGCGGTTCACTGGCAG
>DNUF01000249.1:0-4628 GCA_003508595.1 Planctomycetaceae bacterium | reverse complement strand
TCACTGGCAGCAGCCTCCGCAGCCGGTGCTTCGCCAGCAGCGGCTCCCTCGGTCGCAGGAGTGGGTGTGGCCGTTGATTCGGCGGCAGGCTCGGAAACAGCCGCCTCGGAAGTCACCGAGCCGTTCTCAACCCCATTCGCCGTTTCAGCAGCGGCAGCAGTCGCCCCCGGGACAGCTGCCGGGTTCGCCGGCGCAGCCCCGGCATTCGCGGAGCCTGGAACCGCCGAATCGGGGGTTGTCGCCCCGGGACTGGTTCCATCAGCGGGACTGCCTGCCGGATCCACCTTGGCGGGGGGATAAACCTTGGCCAAAACCTCAGGCTTCGGTTTCTTGTAAATCGTGAACCAGCCATCGAGGGCCAGGTTGACCAGGTTCGGATTCGCCAGCGGATCCACCTTGGGAGCCGCCCCATTCTCGGAGCCCGAGCCTCCCCCGATCAATCCATCGAGCCCGCCCCCCTTCAGCCCGGTGGCCGATCCTGAGCCGGGAGACGTGGTGGCACCGGGAACCCGTCCTCCCAGCAGCGCACCCGACGCCTGACCGACCAGTCCTCCCCCACCACCGCCACCGCCACCAGCCATCTTCGACATCGCGCCACTCATCGACTTCATGGCGTCGATCCCGCCGCCCCCCGCCATCATCGGCATCCCCGCGCCACCACCTCCCCCGCTGGCGATGGTGTTGCTGCCACCGGAAGCCCCGAGGGGAAGCAGATCTTCCTCACGAACATCGGCCACATGCACTCGGGTCACTCGGGCGGGCCAACTCAGGTTCGACAACAGCACCAGCAACTCGGGTACCCGGGTCTGATCAATCTTCAGCTCCAGGTAGAAGCCGCGGGTCTTGAACTCATCGCGATCTTCGACATACCGCCGGATCGGGTTCTCGCCCGGTTCACCCAGCTCTTCCATGGGATCAAAGGTCACCGTGGGCACGGTCCCGACGCTGCTGGCATCTCCACTCCCGCCTGCCGACGCTCCCCCTGCCGCCCCACCAGCAAATCCCGCCGACTTCAAACCTTCCTTGGCCATCTGGGCCATCGCCGCCCCCATGTCGGCAGCACCACCTCCACCTCCGCCAGAACTGCTGGAGGAAGCAGCGGCCTTCTTGGTCATGGTGATCGTGCTGCCAGAGCGATTCCCACCCCGCAGCACGAACACGCCGATTTCCGGGATCACCGCATCCACCTGGCTGGCCGAGCTTTCATTCAACGACCGGATCACCTGAATGATCGCATTGGCGAGCCAGAGATCCTCCTGGGCCTCTTCAATTTCCTGCGACGAAGGATTGTCGGTTCGAACTCCTCCCACCGCCTGGGACACCGGGAACTTGTCGAGGGCAATCGCCACCTTCCCCTTCCGCCGTCCGTCCTCTTCGTCCTCAACCACCGGATCGAGCTGTTCGAAAACATCCTTGCGGAATCCGAGGTAATTCTTCCGGTAGTAGCCCTTGTCCGCAGCAGTGAACTGCTCGGGATCGGTCGTCGACATCTTCGGCGGCCAGACCTTCAGCGGCTGCTGCGATTCCCACAACTGCACCCGGGCCTTCAACGATTCCAGCTCTTGAACCTCGTTGATCTTCTTGAGTTGGCTTTCCCAGTCGCCGTTGGGGTCGGCAGACGAAGCCTTCAATTGCCCGATTTGGCCATCCAGCTTTTTCTGGCGGTCATCAAAATTCTTGGCCATGCCCGCACTGGCCAGGAACCATCCCACGAGGGGAAAGATCACCGCCAATCCCAGCAAGATCCAGAACTGGTACTTGAGAACCTGTTTCAACTTGTCCATGACTCACACCCGTTGTTGGAGAAGCTGTTCGCTCGCCACAGATTTGCCAAGTCTTCCACCAGGTCACCCACCCCGCCGGCGTCGCAACGCTGGTTCGGGGCATCGAGTCACTGGGCCACGACAGAGGCTTGCCAGGGAGCTCGTCTTGTCACCAGTGGTTCTTGCCTGTTGTGTTCCCGGTTGTTGTGTTTCGCTGGCCAACATCCCCTGCTGGGGCTCCTCAGCCGTGGAGGATCTTCACTTCGCGGCAGCGGGTGTGCTGGTGGCCGGTGTCGCCGCACCCGCGGCGGCCCCCCCTGCGGCAGTGCCGGCATTGGCCGCCGAATTGGGATCCACCTTGGGTGCATCGGGGTCGACAGCGACCCGCTTGTCCGCCGGGGTCTCCATCCAGACAAACTGGACGGTAAAGGCGGTTCGCTCGACCTTGATGCCTGTCGACTCGTCCCCCTCATCCCTCCGCTTTCCGGTCTCGCCGGGTTTCTTCTTTTTCTCTTTCGCCTCGGCCCGGGCCGCCTCTTCGCGAGCGGCCAGGGTCCCCTCGGGAATGTAGGCGAAAGACGCGCGGGGCAGAGACGCCGCGATTGTCGGCCACTTGATCCCCAACTGTCGAACGGGAACAACCCCCAGGGTCTGGCCAGTCGTCAGATCGCGGACGTCCACCTGCCAGCTCTGCAGGTTCTTGACCAGCGTCTGCTGCACGTACTCGGCATCCGACATCCCGGTGTCGTCTTCGTTGTGAAAATGCACCCCCTGCAGGGTGAAGACATACCCGGCCCCTGTGGGGCCTGTCTTCGAATCGGGCTCTCGCATCCGCTTTTTCGCATCCTCACCCAACCCCTTGTACCAGTCGCCAAGGTTGTCGAGTTTCTGCGTGGTGACTCCCAGCAGACGGATGCGGTTTCGCTTGGCGGGCTCGACTTCCTGGGCATCCCCATAGTCGCGGGGGAGGCAGGCCTCGATCGCCTTGTAGACCTCCAGCCAGTGAGTCCGGCCGGCGGTCGATGACAGCAGCGTCTCAATGTCTTTCTTCAGCTTGCCATTCTGGCCGACCGCCGAGTCGTAGGACGACTTGAAGCCGCTCTTGGCACTGATCGCCTGATCGGCCTTTTTCTCGGCTTCACCGAAGTACTCGGGACTGACCGTCCCTGCACGCAGTCCGTAACCGAGCGTCGACAGTGAGAGTCCCCCCAGCAAAACAGCGGCAGCGGCGACTGCCCAGGGCTTTTTCTTCCGGACCAGGCGGGCCGAGGTGATCTCGGGGGGCAACAGCGAAGTCTTGACCCGGGTCAGGTTCAAGCCCTGCAAGGCCAGGCCGTAGGGGACAGCGAATGTGAGAATATTTTCCTGGAACAGGGGAGCGTTCAACACGCTGTCGCCAGCCAGTCCCGGGTAATGCTCGACCCGCTCCACATCCATCTGCAGGTTCTGCTGCAGGAATTTTTGCAGCCCGGCCAGCTTGAAGCCGTTCCCCACACCCAGGATCTTCGCGATCTTCGCCTCGCGGTTGACACTCGAGAAATAACCGATGGACCGCTGGATTTCCGAGACGTAATCGTTGAATACCGGCCGCAATGCCTGGAACACCGCCTTCGGATCGGGCGCCTTGGTGGCATTGCACTTGAGATGCTCGGCCTTGGCGAAGGTCAGCTTCATTTCCTTCGTGAGGGCACGGGTGAAGTGATTCCCCCCGACCGGCACATTGCGAATCCAGATCTTTTTGCCGTTCGACACCACCAGCGTCGTGTTGTCCGAACCCATGTCGAGCACGAGATGATACGGCCCCCCCTCCTCATCGTCGTTGCCGGGAGCCATCCCCAACTGATCATGACACAGGTAGTTGTACAGCGCGAGGGGGGCGATCTGAATGAGATCGACCTCAACCTTTCGATTGATGAACGGGTTCAGTTGCTGCATGACCTGTTCACGCTTCATGGCGAACAGGCCAACCTCGGCATCAAGCAGGAATCCCCCCTCGGCTCCTGAGCCACCGAGCGGCTGAAAGTCCCAGATCACTTCTTCGAGCGCGAACGGAATCTGCTGGCGGGCCTCGTACTTGACGATTTCCACCACTTTGCTCGGCTCCACCGGGGGGAGCTGAATAAAGCGAGCCAGGGCCGACTGACCGGGAACCGCGATCGCAATGCGATCACCAGCCACCTTGTTGCGACCGAGGAACGTATCGAGAGCCTGCGCCACCAACTCTTCGGGGTTGGCATCCGGCTGGCTGAGGATTTTCGGATGGGGGATATAATCGAAATGGGTTGCGAGAACCTGTTTGGCCGCCTCGGCGAAGACAAGGCGAATTGCCTTGAGCCCTGCCAAGCCAATTTCAATGCCCCAAACGCCTTGTACATCGGCCATCGTCGCAACTCCAGTCCCGGAGCACCGGAACGCATTCAGGGAAGTGTCGAGAACCCTGAAACTAACACAGCTTTTCCAGCAACGTCAACCAGAAAGGCCCCGGCAGAACGCGGGTTTTCGGCTGTTCTGTCACATTGGACGTTGCGACCGCCGGGAAAGTTTCCAAAAAACGCGGAATCGCAAAAACGACTGGATTCTGAGAACGCACAGCCAGGTCGGATGGTGACACGACAGACTTGCCAGTTCGTCGTTCAGCAGGCACGACTCGACGCCCGACACACACACGGACTACAGGAGACGTGCGACACGTCCGCCATGCCAAACAGACGGAGTGTCATGACTACCATGTTCGGACCATTCCCGAGGTCAAAGATCCCACAGATCGGGGAAATCCAAACCGACGGTCGTATCGGGTCGGGAGCGTGGGGGCAAGAGTGTGCCCCCTGCACGGCAGCCGAGAGTCCGGGCGAGGCACGATCCACC
>DNUF01000095.1:69991-76954 GCA_003508595.1 Planctomycetaceae bacterium | reverse complement strand
GTGGTGTCTTCAATGGTGACGATCCGTTCCTTCACCGGGATGAAGCTCGAAAGAACGTTGAGCATCGTGGTCTTGCCGGTCCCCGTTCCGCCACTGACCAGGACATTCTTCCGATCGATGACACAGGCCCGCAGGAACATCGCCGCCGAGGGAGTGAGGCTCTGCAATTCGACCAGGTCATCCATCGTGTAACGATGGGCGGGAAACTTCCGGATCGTGAGACAGGGACCCCGGATCGCCAGGGGAGGGATGACCGCATTCACGCGGGAGCCATCGGGCAGACGGGCATCGACGAGGGGCTGGCTCTTGTCGATCCGGCGTCCCACCTGGGCGACAATCCGCTCGATGATCGACTCGGTCACCTTGTCGGAGATGAACCGCCGGCCGGACAGTTCCAGCACCCCATCCCGCTCGACGTAGATCGAGTCACTCTTGACCACCATGATTTCCGTGATCGTGGGGGCCCGGATCAGGTCTTGCAGGGGGCCGAACCCGAACACGGTGTCCTTGAGGTCCTTCTTGAGCGTCCGCAGGATCAGGTACCGCCGCAGCTCGTTGTGCAGGTGGGGGCGGACCAGGGGAAAGACCTGCGGAAACTGCGATTCGACCCGGCTGATGCGTGCCGACAGATCGGCTTCCTGGTCGAGGTGGAGCTTGTCCCGGGTGAACCGCAGCAGGTTCTGCAGTTCCGACTCCCGCTCGGCGATCAGCGTGGCGGGAATGTCGAATTCATTCTGGGTGAGCCCGGCCGGAGCGGTGGTGGCAAACCGTCCCCCTTCGAGAATCAACTGGTTGATCAGGTAATCGTGGAGCGTGAGGCCGGTGATCTCCTCCAGCACCGGAGCGTTCTCGGGGCCGAACAGGTTCAGTTCCCGGCAGATGTCCTCGATGTGGTTTTCGAGCAGCAGGATCGCGTCGGTTGAGCCGGCCCGACGGTTTTCGAGTTCGTAGAGATCGAGCCGTTCGAGCAGCTTGCGGTGAATCTTGAGTTCGAGGTTGGCCATCAGGCTGCGCAGGTGCGATGCCATCTGGGCCATCGTGATGACCGACTGGGTCTCGGCCTCGAAGAGCAGCGAGTAGGGCCAGATGCGAACCGCCTGTCCCGGTTCGAACTCGACCGACTCTCCCCCGAGAACCTCGCGGTCCCCGACCTGGCAGCCATTCAGCCCGACATTTTCCAGTCGCAGCCGGCCGCCGGTGGTGGTGACCACGGCATGGCGCTTCGAAACCAGCGGGCTTTGCAGCACGATGGTATTCGAAGGGTCACGGCCGATGTGGATCACACTCTCGGTGATCTCAATGACCGACCGCCGGCTGTCGTGGATCTTGTTGAACCAGACCTTCATGTCAGTTTCCAACCCCGTTCCTGGTCACTCGCCGCACCACCCGGTCTCACCAGACGGCTATTTCCTGGTCTCACCCGGTTTCCCCCGGGTCGATTCCTTGCCATGCAGAATGACCCCCAGCGGGGCACTGTTGCTGGCACGCATCACCTCCAGCAACTGGCGCCACTTTTCTTCGGGCTTCCCATCCACGTTGCGGACCCGGATGGTCATCGTGGTTTCCTGGGTCGATGCGCCCCCCGAACTTTGCAGGACCTGGAGCTGCCCCTTGCGGGTTCCCAGAGCGAGGATTTCGAACGGGCCGACAAATTCGGGAATCTGCAGTTTTTCGCTCCCCGCGGGAGTCGGACCAAGGCTCCCCTGACGCGGCGTGATGAACGACACCTGCGCACCCGGATTGAGGTTTTGCACCACAACCGTGCGGGTGTCGATCGGGACCCCGACCGCCACATCATTGGGCCCCAGCGTGTCGAGCAGGTCGGTGACGGCAGGGGTCTTGAGATCCTGCCACAACACAATTTCCCCCGGGCTGTAGCTCTTCGTCGCCGGCATCCCGACCACGGTGTCGAGGGCCGACCACGTCACTGCCGCCTTCTGCAGGCCTCCCACCGCATGTTGGGGGATCGGAATCCGCAGGAACTGGTCTTTCTGGAACCGGTCGCCAGCGTTGATCGTGACGTCCTCGCGAATGCCGACAAAGTCCAGGTGATCGAGTTGCCGGGCCTTCTGGGCCAGGTACAGCCAGTTGACGACGGCTCCGATCAGGCCGAGGCCCACGGCCAGCAAGAATCCTGGAGTCCCCCTCATGTCCGCGTTCCCTTCAGCGCCTGTCCCGGTCAGCGCGTCTCCCGGGCCGGGGTTTCCGGCCGTTCCTGCAACCATTGCACCATGGCGTACATGGTCCCCGAATTGTCGCGAACCAGCCGCAGATCCGCCAGTTCACGCCCCTGGGGAGTGGCCCGCGAAAACTGCACCCCCCGCGAGTCTGCCTGCCCCTGCCAGTCCCCCAGTCTTGCCCATCCCTTACCGGTCAACTCGCGTTCGAACTCCGCCTGCCAGTCTCCCAGGGTGCCAGTGCCGCGAAACGCCAGCAGTTGTCCCGAGTCGGGCTGTCCCACTCCCAGCAGGCGGACCGCCTGCGCGGGCCCTGCCAGGCGCAGTGGATCGGTCGAGGGGTCCGGGGAGGTTCTTTCGAATCGGTACAGGCGCCAGGCATTGTCGGGAGCCGGCCAGAGGAACCCCCAGGCGGTCAGTCGACCAGTCCGGATCTGGTCGCGAAGAGTTGTTCCAGGCCCCAGTCGAATGGCGAGGGCTCCCAGCAGTTGTTCCTGAAACTCGGTGACGATGCCCTCCCGGGTCCAGACAACGGGAGGGGGGAGTTCACTGACGAGATCCAGGATCCGGCGTTCATTCGCGGCGATGGGCGAGACCTGGTCGGGACCCTTCAGCGTCTGGGCCAGGTCTCGGCTCAAGGCCTCCTGTGCCGTCTCCAGCGAACCGGTCACCAGTTCCTGCCGCATGACGACGGGGAATTGTCCGAATTCCACCAGCAGTGGTCCGTCATGGCCATCCCACGCGGGGAGGTCAATCCCCACCGGTGGCTGTGGAGCGACCAGCCCCGTGTCGTCGTGCCACCACTGGATCAGTTGTTGCCCGACCGACAGGCTGGTGGCGAGCACGATGCCAATGACGGCCAGATCGATCGCCCGGCCCGAGATTCGTCGCCAGAGACTTCGCCGGCCCGGGACCGGTGCAGGCGATTCGGGGAGTGGCGATTCCGGACGTGGCGTGGCAGGTGCGCTGGTCACTGCAGATTCCCGCGGAAGACGGCCGGTTGGAAATCGGCGTCCGGCGAACCAGGGGGGATGTCAGTTCAGGGTTCCGATGAAACGATTCAGCTCGTCAATCTTGTCCTGCAGGGCCTGGATCTCGGCCCGGGGGGGAGGAACCTGAAGCTGCAATTGGGCGATCTGTTCCCGATACATGCGAATGAAGGTCTGTGCCATGGACTCGGGAACGCCTCCCCGACCTCCTCCCTTGGGCCCCTGGATCCTGTCGATGAGGGGTTGAACGACCGTGCGATAGACAACATCACGGTCGATGAGGCAGGGGCGACCCGCCTGGGGATGAAAGTCGGGGGCGGAACCAAACCAGGCGGCCAGTTCCGGATCCTTGTCGAGGATCGCCAGTGCCGGGCGGAAAGGGGCGTGCACGACCTGGAGGAAGGCCATCTGGGTGTCCATTCCCCGTTTCGTCACCTCGGGATGGGGGAGGTAGGAATAGAGCTTGAGGCTGCGGCGGTCGCTGTTGCTGCCGTAGCCCAGATCGTGAAACCGCCATTCACTCTGCAGCAGCGGATGCTTGACATCAAAGGCAATCTGGTACATGCGGGGGAGCAGCACCACTTCGCGATTGATCGAGGCCTGCCCCTGCACCAGGTCGTCATTCAACTGCAGCAACCCGCGGTCGACCTGCAACTGGGCGGTCGGGCTTCCCGTCTGGGGATCGCGCAGGATCGGTCCCCGCAGGGCCGAGTAATTGTCGTAGGGATCCTGGGGAAACAGGGGCGGGGGGGCCACTCCCCCCACCGACATCGAAGCGGGAGGTTCCCAGTTGCGGGGAGGGCGGTCGCGCGAGCCGGCCTGGTGGGTGGGGCGTTGTCGCCAGACCGCCTGACGGGAGGCGGTCTGCGCCTGCACCTTCCACGCCACCTGGTGTGCGAAGTTGATCATCAGCGCCATGACCATCATCAGCAGCGGGATGACCAGGACCAGTTCGAGGGGGGCCAGGCCGCGCCGGGGGGCCGGTGCGCCACTGCGGGTTCCGCGAACCGGCCGCGACTGGCCGACACGGGGCCCGGAAGACCAGGAGAGACGCCGAATGTGCATGGTCTGCTCCTAGTGGCTGTTGATGTCCCGCAGTCGCGACATGTCGAGACCGCTGAAACCGGGAAGCACGACCTGCAGTGGCTGTCCCGAGGCGATCGCACCCGCCGGGGGATGGGTTTGCAGAATGCTGATGACTTCGGGGTGGGTGGCCGGGACGAGCCGGACTGTCCAGTTCTGGTTCAGCAGGCTCCAGTCGGCTGACCAGTTGTCGTGATGCCAGCCCGGGGGAGTGGGGCCCGTTGTGACCGGATCCAGCGGGATATCGATCGGAACTCCAAAACCGCCGCCGCCGATGTTGCCATTCGAAGTCCCTCCCGGGCTGCCATCGTGCCACCACATGCGGGCCTGGGGAATGAACAGCTCGGCCTGGGCGAACGTCAGGGGATCGTGGGAGAGGGCCCAGCGATAGAGGCCGGGCTGGGTTTCCTTCAACCGGCGCCGGTACGAGACACCCACGAACATGAATCCCTGGTCGAGATAGTCGCGGGCCGATTGCAGGCAGTCGGTGCAGTCACGAAAGCGGTTGGGGTCCGCGCCATTGGGGGCCAGGCGAATCACGTGCAGCAGGTTGGACGTGGGATACTCTTCATTGAGCAGTCGCAGCAACTGACCGCATGCGAACACGTGGTACAACTGGAAATACTGCGACATCTTCCCTTCATAGGCAAAAAACCGGAGCCGGTCATCGACCCATTGGTCGAGGTAGCCACGTGCCAGTTGCTCGCGCTGCAGAAGGGATCGCTGCAGGTAGAAGCCGGCCCCCGGCACAGCCGCGAAATCGAGCCCCTCCATGCCATCGGGGGTGGGGTCGGGAACCGGGGGTTGGGTCCCCATCGCGGTTCCCGGTGAAGGATCCACCGCGGGCAGGGTGCGGTAGGACGGGTCTCGCTCATCGGGATACCCGGCGGGCTGCACCGACGTTCGCCACAGGACTCCCACCTGCAGGCCGCGCAGCCGGGTCTCAGAGCGGTCCTGCCTGCTGTCGGGGTGGCGGCCATGCCGGACCGAGACGTCGTTCGCCACTGACTGCGCCACAAGGGGCATGGTCTGGACCAGGGCCCGCTGGTATTCCGGGATCAGTCGTTCGCGGAGTGAGTACTCCAGTGGGGGCAGGACTTCGGCCGCCACCGCGACCCCCAGCTCTCCAAAAGTCCGCACGGCTTCCCGCTCGAGGGGGACCTTGGCCGCAATCGCGGGCCCGGCCGCCTGGAACCTGGGGTGGAGTGGGAACATCCCCTTCTCGAGGATTCCCCCGACGTTCGACCATGCCTGCAGGATGGCCGGGGTCATCGACTGGGCATTCTGGTCGCGGGCCTCGCGCAGAAACGCGGTCAGCGCAAACGTGTCGCACAGCAGGTGGTTGGAAAACGCGACGGCGTTCATGCCGCGCGCCAGCACCACCGTCGAGGAATAGGTCGCGGCATCGGCCGCATTCTGCATCTTCAGCTTGTCATCGACGTGGCGTCCCACGTTGATGATCATCCCCAGCAGCATCGCCAGTCCGAGGATGAAAATGAGCGACATCACCGACAGGACGCCCCGTTCGTCCCGGTGCAGGCGACGCAGGCGCAGAACTCGCTCCCACACCACCAGGCACACCCCGAGCGATCCCCGTCGAAGCCGGTCTGCCCCAAGCCGCCAGCGATTTTCAGTAGGCCTGGACATGGGGAATCACCGACTTGAGACCTTCGACCTGCAGGGTGGCGTGGGCTTGCAACGGCACGACATACAGCCCCTTCTGGAAGACTCCGGGGTTCGCCTGCTGCAGGTCGTGCAGGTGACGGCTGACAAGGTCAGGAACACCGCTCCCCGACAGCTGCTTGCTGAGAAATCGGCCCGGCCCCGGCAGCAGGGCAAAATTGTGGTAGACGCTGACGGTGACGGGATCTTCCCAGCCGACCTGGGAAGGATCCCAGTCCACCCAGAAGGGAACCGATTGACCGGTCAGGTCATCGCGACGGCTGGACCAGTACCCCGGATACGGGTTGTAGGTGGGGCCGGTCGAGCTGTCGGCATCCCGCCCGCGCAGTTCGACCAGGGTGTTCCAGCTGGCGTAGTCGAGCTTGCGTTGCAGTCGGCCCCGCATGGCGGCATTCCCGGCTGTGCGGGGCACGAGGCGGGTGTAGAACTGGAACAGGGATTCCGAGACCTGTGTTCCGGGGGCGTCACGGACGGTCGTTTTCCAGGAGGGGGCGGCCGGGGCACAGGCCAGGACGGCCGCCCGCCAGATCCGCTCGGCCTTGGTCCCGGTATTGACATTCCGCTTCTGGAGTGACTGTGTGGCCCAGTACGGGAACCGCGTCTGCCCCAGGTCTGTCCCCGCGAGCAGATTGGGGGGCTCGAGGACCGAGTCGGACTGGGGCATGACCGTGGTCGCCGGGATCCACACGATGGCCGAGCGGGCGGCGGCGAACGCCGCCTGGTGCACGATCGCGATGGCGATCATCACCTGGCTGACCTGCACGATGAACATCGCCAGCAGCATGAAGGCGGGCAGGGTCAGTACGAAGCTCAGGGTCTGCACACTCCCCGATTCGCACTGGTGCATCCGCCTGAGCCGCGACCACCGCCACTGCCCCCCGGCAATCCGCACCACCACCGCGAGGGCCACCCAGGCGGCGATGAGCCAGCCTCCCCACGGGATCCAGGCGGTGACAATCGCCTTCAGCATGGCCAGACCTGGGGAAAGAAATGCGGGACAGGTGATCGGATCTCGCGGTCGTCACCCCGGT
>DNUF01000095.1:66719-69683 GCA_003508595.1 Planctomycetaceae bacterium | reverse complement strand
CGCGGGTCTGGGCGAAGTCGAACGCCACCAGGCACAGGGCCGGGACGGCGGCGACAGCCAGATACAGCGGCGGTTGAAGCTGGGCCCGCTCCTCGGGGCTCAGAGGCAACACCTGCTGCAGACGCAGGCTCCACAAAAGCTGGCGGCCAATCGCCTTCAGCAGGTTCCCGGTTCCCATGTTCCAAACCAGGATCACCAGGGCAATTGCGGCACCGATCACGAACGTCCACATCAGGCATTCGAGACCCCGCTCCAGACCGAGCCAGGCCCCTTCCATCGCCAGCAGCTTGACGTCCCCACCACCCACATCGAAGAGAAGAAACGCCACCAGCATGAGGCCACCGCACGCCGCGAAGCCACGCAGGCTGTCTTCCAACCCTCCGGGAGCCCCCCACCCGGTCGGCCCCAGGCTGAACAACAGCCCGGCCAGCACTCCCGGGTAGGTCACCACGTTGTAGATCTTGTGCCACACCAGGTCGGTCCAGGCACAGGCGAGAACCAGCACGAAAATCAGGCTCAGGCCAATCATCGGGCCACCTGTCCGGCGGACCGCACGCGGTCAGTTGTTGCCATTCGTGGCATTGTTCGTGTCGTTCTGCAGGTTTTGCAGGCCGGTATCGAAGTAGTTGCGGACCTTCGGCCAGCCGAACTTGATGGTCCAGATCAGAATCGGCAGCGCGATCGCCCCGATGATCAGGATCGTCTCGAGGCTCACGCCACCGCGCTCATCGCGGTGCAGCCGGGCGAGAACACGCTTGATTCGCGACACAGAGGTCATGTGCAAACACTCCCGGAGAAATGGTCGAACGATGAGTGGATGGATCAGATGAGTGGATGGAACCGCAGAGGCGTTGTCAGAGGAATGGCCAGGAAACCAGAGCACAGATCATGTCATACGCCAGCACCATGATCTTCGAGCTGAGAACCAGGCTCAGACCTCCCAGCAGGAACACAACTCCCAGCACCAGAACGTAGTCGAGTGACGCAGCGCCGCCGCGCAGGCCAGCCTTCCCGGGACACGATTCCATCAGTCGCCGAACCGGCGGCTGAAGAGAGCTTCGGTGGGGGGAATGCGGACGCCTGACCATGTTCGCATTCTACTCGCCGTTGTGCTCCAAGGCCAGAAACGGATCGGAACCGCGGCCCTCCACCGGGGCCAACGGCTGTGCGGGGGGAACGAGGCTGCCAAAAGGGAGAAGACCGTTTCCCGACAGAGCCCCCCTCGGGCTGCTGTGGTCAACGGTCTTCCCGGGTTCCTCCGGGACCTTCGAGGTGGTGCCGGAGGAATCGACAGAGTCCACTCCCCTCTTCTCCTCACACCTGTTCGCGCCAGGTGTACCCCCGTCGATTGTCGAGCAACAGGATTGGCCGCAAAGCACTTCCCCCCACCTTGCGGACCTGGAAGAACTCGCTGGCGGCAGTCAGGATTTCGCCGGGGTGATAGTCTTTCGACCCTTCGACACTCGCTTCCTGCTGCACACTGTCCTGCAGATCAGTGAATTCCAGTCGATTGTGGAAAATCAGCCGGCCCCGGCAGACCTGCGACAGCATGTAAAACAGCTCCCGGTGACTGTTGCCGGCGGCGGGCTCGAGGGAACTTCCCAGACGCAGGTACTGGTAGGTGTTCACCAGCAGTCCGACATCGAAATCGGCTTGATCCGCCTGGGCTTTGTGCGACAGTTCCCGCAGGCGGGACTCGGCAAACGTGGTGTTTTCACGCAGTCCAAAGTGCGCATTGAGAAGTTGACATTTTTCCAGGGTGGGCCGGTCAATGTCGATGCCCAGCACGCGTTCCATCCCCATTTGACAGCGGGCATGGAACACAAAATATCCCTTGGAGCAGCTCAAATCGACCAGGCTGCGGGCCGAACGGGGGTAGTGGACTGTCAACTGACGCAACCGGTCTGACAGTCGCCGGGAGGGAATCAGCCGATTCCGCCCCAGGACAAAATTGTGATTGCGGGGGTAGGAGTGGCTCCAGAAATCCCGGTCGGAATCTTCGATCTCATGCAGGCGTTCGAACCCCGGCACCACCAGGTCATGCTGCAGAACCTGGTCACTCAGGGGATTCCAGGAATGCCACGCTTTGCGCCAGGTCGAGGGAAGCTGCATGATCTTGGGTGGGCACCAGGTCAGGGTGGACGTCGAACGAATTCTTCGTCCGACCGCCAGAATACAACCATCTTCTACAATCGGCATATCCCAACCTGGGGATGCGTGAATCTCGCCGGTTTGTGGTCTCCCGGGGTGGCCGGAATGTTTCGTTTCGCAAGCGAGACGACGAGTCCCGGGAACAGATGCTGGCAAATATGACCAGGTGTTGATGGGACGGCGTATTGCCAACGATCCGGTGAGGAGCCGATTGCAGGGGGGGGGCGTCATCCCTGCGGATCTGTTGTCGGGACGCAGGGGTTGCATCCCCTGTGCCGACTGGTTATTTCCCAGAACGCTGGGGTTTCATTCCCAATCACGGTCGGGCAACCACATTCTGTTCTGGTGACCACTTCAGGACTCTCTCCTGCTCGCGCTGGTTTCCCCTTGGGTCTTCCAGGCCCCAGCCGTGTTCTCCCCCTTCCACCCGCACTTCTCTGACGGCCTCACTGATTCCATGAGCCAAGTCCCTGTGCCACTTCCGGTTGGTTTTCTTGCGGCTGGTCTCCATTGCGGTGTCAAAAAAGACCCCTCGCTGTTCGATTTGGCATTGTTTGTCTCGCAGTCTCCGGCGGCCGCTGCGGGGGTCTTTACCACCAATCTCGTCCATGGTGCCCCGGTCAAGGTCTCCCGCCGACGTGTTCCCCGCGCCTCGGCGCGTGCGGTCGTGATCAATTCGGGCAACTCGAATGCGTGCACGGGAGATCAGGGGATTGCGGATGCCGAGTGGATGACGGCTGAGGTCGCCCGGCAACTGCAGTGTGCCGCCGAGGATGTGCTGGTCTGCTCGACAGGAGTCATTGGCCGCTTTCT
>DNUF01000095.1:9672-66452 GCA_003508595.1 Planctomycetaceae bacterium | reverse complement strand
ATGCGGCGCTCCTGGATGCCGCCCGCGGCATCATGACGACCGACACCTTCCCCAAGCAGGCGACCCGGGCCGGCAAACTGGGGGGGCGGGTGGTCCGGATCAGTGGAGTTGCCAAGGGGGCCGCAATGATCGCCCCCAACATGGGAACGATGCTCTCTGTGATTCTCACCGATGCAAGGCTGACCCCGGCTGAGGCCGATGCCGCTCTGCGCCATGCGGTGGACCGCAGTTTCAACTGCATCAGTGTCGAGGGTCACATGAGCACCAGCGACACCGTCATCCTCCTGGCCAATGGCGCGGCTGGGGCGGGACCCTCCACCCCCGCGGAACGGCAGCAATTCCAGGAATGGCTCGATGCCGTCGCCGCCGATCTCGCCCAGCAGATCATCCGCGATGCCGAGGGGGCCGATCACGAGATCGAGATCACCGTCCGCGGACTCAAGTCGCGGGCGGATGCATTCCGGATCGCCAAGTCGGTGGCTGATTCGCCCCTCGTCAAAACGGCGATTACGGGAGCGGACCCCAACTGGGGACGGATTGTGTCCGCCGTCGGCTATGCCGGTGTGCCCCTCGCCGAAAGCGACATCACCCTGCACCTGAATGGTCTGCTGCTGTACAAGAGCGGCGTGCCTCAACCGTTTGATGCCGCGGTGGTCTCGCGGGGGATCCGCGAGAATCGCCGGGTGCTGATCGAACTGGATTTCCCGCTCGGAAACGAATCGGTCAAGTTCTGGACCTGCGATCTCACGGCTGAGTACGTGCGGCTCAACGCCGACTACACCACCTGAGTTCCCTGCCCGACGGCGGGAATGCCAGGGGCGATCGAATGCGCCGGTGCTGGGGAGGTCCTCAGTCTGCGGCCGGTGTGGCGCGCGGGTTTCCCGGTTGCCCCCGCAGGCTGTGTCGACGAATCTTCAGCTGGTTCTGGAAGGGGTCTCCGTCCGCATTGATGGTGAGGTTGCAGCATGCGCTGGTTCGTCTTTTGCCTGGCTCTGATGACGAGTGGTTTGGCCCTGGCGGCGGGTCCGGAGGCGGACATCTCCAACACCGGCCGCTGCGAGTTTGACACCCTGCCAAACCGCTCGGCTCCCTATTGGAACGTCGACAACCTGGAGTATCCCGCCGCTTCAATCACGGTGGAGGATCTGGGGCAGAACAATCACGCCGTCCGGGTGGGCCGACCGGACGGGACGGAAGCCGGGCGGTACACCATCACCCTGCGCGGCAGTACGCACGACTTTGATCCGACCCACGTCGGTCGGAAGAACTCGGTCACGATTCGACTGGCGGCCCGTTACGAAGGAACGGTCATGCTGGCCGCCTCGATTCCCGGTTCGGGGATCCTGGTCGATCTTGGACGCCAGCGCTGCACCCTGAGAATGCGGGTGGGATCGGACGACAAGGTTGTTGATCAGACCGATCGGATTCGGGAATTGGTGCCTGGCTGGAAGACTGCCGATCTGCACCGTTACACGCTGGAGTGGACTCCTGGTCCCGACCCGGCGAATCTCCCCTGTCGGTTCCTGGTCGATGGAAAACTGGTGGCCGAGTTCCAGGGACATCCCCGTCCCATCCCGTTTGATCCCACGCTTGAAATCAGTTTCGAAAATGGGCGCGGAACGGGGCTGATCGATTCCGTCGAATGGTCGCTCAACGGGGGTCAGGCCAAGCCCGGGTCGACTTTTGTCGTGGAGCGGGGGATTCGCCAGTTGTTTCTCGATACGGTGGGAATCGAGTCGACGGAGGGGCTGACCGAGACGGTGCACCAGCCGCGACGCCATCCTGGCAATCCCGTGCTCAGGGGAGAACATCCCTGGGAGGCCACTGCCTCGGTTTATGGAACGATGCTGTACGATCGGGACAAGAAGCAGTTCCGGCTGTGGTACCTGTGCACGCCTGCCCCTCCCGTCGATGGCCGCAAATGGCTGGAAGTGGGAGGCTACCGCCGGGTACCGCACTGCACACTGCTGGCCTATGCCGAATCGCCGGATGCCATCCAGTGGAGCAAGCCGGTGCTCAATCAATTGAGCTTCGAAGGTTCGAAGGCGAACAATCTCATCGACATCGGAATCGACAATCCGGAAGGGGTCGGTATTTTCCAGGACACGGTCGATCCCGATCCCGCCCGCCGTTTCAAGGCCTTCTTCTGGGATCGACGCCTGGCTCCCCCGGATGACAACACGGGTGTTCCGCCCCAGTTGCTGAAGACCCCCACCGATCCGCCCGGTCTTGAAGAGGCCCAGCGCTCGGGAGGCATGTGGGTGGCCTTTTCTCCGGATGGGATCCGGTGGAAGACCGCGGGCCCCGTGCTGCCCCACGCCAGTGACACCACGCACACGATCGTGTTTCACCCGCGCCGGCAGGTCTATCTCGGCTACGGACGGATGGGGTTTGGTCGGACTGTGGCCCTGACCGAAAGCGCAGACGCCATCACCTGGACCGAACCCCGTCGGGTCCTGTCATGCGACCAGGATGATGGTCCCCAGGGGCAGATTTATGGGATGCCGGTGGATCTCTACGAACAACTGTTCCTGGGAATGTTCTGGATGTATCGGGAGGGGACCGATGCGAAGATCGACACACAACTGGCTGTCAGTCGGGACGGACGCCGGTGGCGGCGTGTGGCCAAGCGCCAGACGTTTCTCGCGAATGGGCCGGACGGGGCCTGGGACGATGGCATGTCGCGGGCCGGCCGTGGCATCAATGTGGTCGACGACACCATCTACCTGCATTACTCGATGGTGAATGGTCCCCATCGCAGTGCGAAGTTTCCCCAGGTGGAACGGAAATTCCCGGGTGCGATCGGGCTGGTGACCCTGCGGCGGGATGGGTTCGTCTCGCTCGACGCGGGGGGTGAAGGTGGGACACTGGTCACGAAGACATTTCCGTTCCCCGGAGGTCGACTGCACCTCAACTACCACAGTCCCGAACACCCGGTGATGGTGGAATGGCTCGATGCCGCGGGAAGTGTGATCACTCGCGGGACGGCACCCCGGGGAGATCGGCTGCGCGAACCGGTCGAGGGGCTGGAAGAAATCGGACGAATCGCGGAAGGCACCGCGGTCCGCCTGCGGGTTTCGCTCCGCGGGGGGCAGATCTACTCGTGGTGGCTGGAGTAGAATCTGGTCAGGTCTTGCCGGTGTCGGACGTTGGGTTCGCCGGGGGATTGACGAATGCCTTGGTTCCTTTTGGGTCGGCCCGATGCCTGCACTGCTTCCTCCCCCGGTCCCCCTTGATCTGCTGGTGGTGGCTCCGCATCCCGATGATGCCGAGATCAGCGCGGGGGGCGCACTGCTCGCCTCGAAGGCCAGGGGGCGGACCACAGGCGTGCTGGAACTGACCAATGGCGAGCCGACTCCCCATGGCAGCCCCGAGATTCGGGCCCGGGAAACCGCCGCCGCGACGCGGCTGTTGAAGCTCGACTGGCGTGGCAACCTCGATCTTCCCAACCGGTCGCTGGAGCACACGCTTGAGGCACGCCGGGCGCTCGCGGGGGTGTTTCGCCAGTTGCGTCCCCGCCTGATTCTCGCCCCGTATTGGGAAGACGCCCATCCCGATCATGTGGCGGCGACCAGCCTGGTGGAGGCGGCCCGGTTCTGGGCCAAGCTGAGCCGCAGCGACCTGCCGGGTGAACCGTATCACCCCCCCCGAATCCTCTACTACTTCAGCATTCACCTGCGGATCCATCCACAGCCGGCGTTTGTGCTGGATATCAGCGACCACCTGCCTCAGAAAATGGCCTCCATCGCCTGCTACGAAAGCCAGTTCGTCACGGGGCGCACACCGACCCCGCCGACGATTCTCGATGACATTCGGGATCGGGCCCGCTACTGGGGCTGGAGCATCGGCCGGCACCATGGCGAGCCGTATGCGAGCCGAGAACCGATTGGCCTGTCGGACTTGAACGTGCTGTAGGGGATTGGCAACGTGACCAACGGGGCGGGTCCGCAGCCGCCGACTATCGGACGAAGCGGAACGAGCCGCGGTTCTCTTTGGCGATTCGTTCGAGGGTGTTCGCGCCGTCTTCGTTCTCAAAGGCGATCGTGTGGATGGTGGTCCGCACGTTGTTGTCCTTGATGATCTTGCGGACCTGCTCGGGATCGTCCACTTCTCCATCGGTCAGCAGGAAGACCACGTCGGGTTTCAGCTCCAGGGCGAGCCGCAACGACATGATGGGATTGGTCAATCCTCCCGGTTCCCGTGCCCGGATCCACCGGACCGCCTTTTTCTTGTTGGAGGGATTGGCCTTGATCAATGCTGTGGCTGGCTTGGGGGCGAACAGCGGAAAGGTTTGGTCGCTGAAAAAAAAGACGTGAAACGATTGCTCGCCGTTGAGCTTCTCAATGGATGAAATGAGTTCCTTGCGGGCCCGTTCGAAGCGGGCTCCGTACATGCTGCCCGACATGTCGACGATGTAGATGAAAGTCTTCCCGGCCCCCTGGCTGCCGAAGAACGCCGCCCCCAACCCCGGGTCGGCCACTCCCCCCGACTCGTCACCCTCACCCTCGCCACTCCCCCGGCCCGCGCCCCCCAACAGATCCGAAATCTCACCACCGAATTCCCCATCGCCACCCGATTTCGTCAGGGTGGAAATCGAAGAGACCTGATTCTCGGAGGTGGCCACCTCCACGTCGGCTTCGATTCCAATCGTCTCAAATGGGGCGGCCTGCTCGTGTTCGCCGAACATCGCCTGGATTCCCATGCCGCGGAGATCCAGTTCCTGGTGGACGACCCAGGCACCCACCATCAGCAGTCCGAGGGTGTGGAGGGCGATTGACACGCCCCAGCCAGGATTCAGGCGAACCCATTTCCAGGCGGTGGCAAGCCACTGCGAAACCCGCTGTCCGAAGGGAATGGTGGGGAGTTCTTCGTCGTCTGCGGGCTTGGGTTCCTGTGGTGCCGTGCGCCCCAATTTCCCCCCGGTCGTCCGGTTGGGGAGTGGAGGGGGGCGTGAAGACATTCCAGCCTCGTCAGGAGAAGAGAACGGGAGGCAAGAGACACTCCCAGACTCTCAGTGTGCGCAATTCCCGTCCGAATGACAAACCTGTCGAAGTGTTCATGTTCGCCGGGAAGAGATCCGGCGTGTCACCCCGGTTGCTGGAACTCGGCCAGCACAGCGGTCACTTCAGCCGCTGGGATCCCCGAGACCAGCTCCACATGTCCCAGCCGACTGGGAAGAACAAACCGCAACTCTCCCCCCACGGTCTTCTTGTCGAGTTGCATGCGCGCCAGCAGGTTTTCGGTCGAGAGCGCCTGCGGATCGGGGAGTCGGACGGGAAGTGACAACTGACGCAGCAGTTGGACCTGGCGCGTCGTCAATTCGGGGGGGATTCGTCCCAGGCGGTCGGCGAGGCGGCTGGCGTAGACCATGCCCACCGCGACCGCCTCTCCATGCAGCAGTTCGCCGTAGCCAGACAGGGCTTCGAAGGCATGGCCAAAGGTGTGGCCGTAATTCAGCACCGCCCGCAGTCCGGTCCGTTCAAATTCATCGTGCTCCACCACGTCGGCCTTCAGGCGGCAACTGCGCGCCACCACATGCCGCAGCACATCGGGATCGCGCCGGTTGAGTTCTTCCACGTGCGCTTCGAGGTACTCGAAGAAGGGGGCATCGAGAATCACACCGTACTTGACCACCTCGGCCAGGCCGGCCCGGTATTCGCGATCGGGGAGGGTTTCGAGCAGAACCGTGTCGATGTAGACACCCAGGGGCTGGTAGAACGCCCCGATCATGTTTTTGGCCTTGGGGTGATTGACCCCCACCTTGCCCCCCACCGAGCTGTCGACCTGTGCCAGGAGCGTCGTCGGAACCTGGACGAAAGGGATGCCGCGCGAGTAGGTGGAGGCGACGAACCCGGCGAGGTCGCCGATCACGCCGCCACCGACCGCCACGACCACGGTGTGCCGATCGGCACGAAGATCAATCAGGCGGTCGTACAGGCGATTGGCCTGTTCCAGCGACTTGGTCGTTTCGCCGGCCGGAAGCGATTCGATTTCACAGCGCCACCCCGCGTCCCGCAGCGATTGCGCCACCGTTCGGGCGTGGCTCCCCTCCACATGAATGTCGGTGACGACCAGGGCCAACCGACCGGTTCCCGGCTTGTGTCCCCGTGACGTGCACCACTGTTCGATCGCCGCCGCCGCCCCCTGCAACCGGCCACTGGCAACCAGAATGTCGTAGCTGCGATCACCGAGATTGACGTGAACGCGGGAGGCGGGAAGAGTCGTCTGGGAAGAGGCAGTCACGATGCAATGGTCTGGAGGATGGCAAGCACACGGGGTGGACTCCGGAACATCTCCGGCGAACGCTGCCCGCACGCATTGTGGCGAGTCTCTCGCCGGGTGGGGAAGGGAGGCCCAGGCCAGGAAAGGTGAAGTTCCCTGCCGGACGGGCGTCAGCACCAGGGAGAGTCACCCCTGGCCGGGAAGACTTAGGCCAGCAGCAGGGGGCAGACCTTGCCGGCCACATCGGTGAGTCGGTAGTCGCGTCCCTGGAAGCGGAATGTGAGCTTGAGGTGATCCAGCCCCAGCAGGTGCAGGATGGTGGCCTGCAGATCGTGGACGTGCACCTTGTCTTTCACGACGTAGTAGCCGATTTCATCGGTTTCGCCGACGGTCACGCCCGGCCTGGTCCCGCCACCGGCGAGCCACATGGTGTAGCCGTCGATGTGGTGGTCGCGCCCCAGCATGTCGCGTGGCTCGCCCTGCGGGGTGCGGCCGAATTCTCCCCCCCAGACCACCAGGGTGTCTTCGAGCATCCCCCGCTGCTTGAGGTCGCGGATCAGGGCGGCACAGGGCTGGTCGACCTCCAGGCACCGCTCTTCGAGAGATTTCCCGAGTTCGGTTCCGACGTTGCCGTGATGATCCCAGTCGGTGTGATAGAGCTGCACGAAGCGCACGCCCCGTTCAACCAACCGGCGGGCCAGCAGGCAGTTGTTGGCGAAGGAACTCTTGCCCGGCTGGGCTCCGTACATTTCCAGGGTGGCCTGGGTTTCTCCCTGCAGGTTCATCAGGTCGGGGGCGCTCGTCTGCATCCGGTACGCCATTTCGTACGCCGCAATGCGGGTGGCGATCTCCGGGTCACCCGTGTCGGTCAGGCGGGTGCGGTTCAGGTCATTGACCGCGTCGACAAACTGCTTCTGACGCCCGGAATCGATCCCCCGGGGGTTGGCGAGGTTCAGGATCGGCTCGGCTCCCGAGCGGAACGGAACCCCCTGGTAGGTCGTCGGCAGAAACCCGCTGGCCCACAGCGGAGCCCCCCCGCGCGGTCCGCGCGGGCCCGACTGCAGCACCACGAAACCGGGCAGATCGGTGGCTTCGCTGCCAATCCCATAGGTGACCCACGCCCCCATGCTCGGGCGCCCCATGAACTGCGGCGACCCGGTGTTCACAAAGAGCTTCGCCGGTCCGTGATTGAAGACATCGGTCGCCATTCCCCGCACGATGCAGAGGTCATCGGTCACCGTGGCGAGATGCGGCAGCAGTTCGCTCAGCTCGGCACCCGACTGGCCGTGCTTCGCGAATTTGCGTTTCCCACCCAGCAGCTTGGCATCCTGCTTGATGAAGGCGAAACGCTTGTTCTTCACGTACGACTCGGGGATGACCTGGCCGTTGAGTTCCTGCAGCTTGGGCTTGGGGTCGAACAGTTCCAGCTGGCTCGGACCACCCGCCATGAACAGGAAGATGACCCGCTTGGCCTTCGCCGGAAAATGGCCGTCGCGCGGGGCGAAGGGATTGGTGCCGCGGTCGCTGGAGGCGGGAGCGGCCAGGAGCCGGTCATTCCACAGCATCGATCCGAGGGCGGCCGTCCCCAGCCCGACCCCGCAGTCGCGGAAAAAATGCCGGCGGGTCTGCTCACGCAGGGCGTGCTGCTCCCACTGCTGCCAGGCGGTCGGAGAAAGATCACGCAGGGGGTTTTGACCAGCCATGATGCGATCGGAGGAAGAGGAGGCTTTGGGAAACCTGTCGATGGACCGGGCAGCTGCGCGGAACACAACCGCTACTCGCGGGTGATGAACTCATCCAGGTTGATCAACACGCGGGCGACCGACGTCCACGAGGCAAACTCGGCGTCGGCAACACTTGTGACGAAATCGGGCGAGGTGAGTTGCTTGGCGGCCTCAGGCTGCTCGGCGAATCCCTGCCGCTGCTGCGCCAGCAGGTCGCTCAGCCGCTGCAGTTCGGTCGGTCCCGGCTCGCGGGCGAGACAGAGTCGGAACAGCTGGCGCAGTCGGCTTGAATCGTCGGTTGGTCCATCGGTCAGAACCCGCCGGGCCAGACCCTGCGCGAATTCGACGAACTGCTGATCATTCGCCAGTGTCAGCGACTGCAGCGGTGTGTTCGAGCGGTTGCGGCGGGTGCAGGTGACGTTCGCGTCCGGGAAATCAAACACCGCCATCGCCGGATAAAGACTGGACCGCCAAAGGTACGTGTACATGCCCCGCCGGTAGCGATCGGCCCCGGTGGCCGTGTTCCACGGTTTCTTGTCCTGCGTGAACTCAAAGACCCCCTCGGGCTGCGGCGGATTCACGCTCGGCCCGCCGATCTTGCGGGAGAGCAATCCACTGGCGACCAAGGCGCTGTCACGAATCGCCTCGGCTTCCAGTCGCAGTCGGTTCTGGCGGGCATACAGCTTGTTGGCCGGATCGACCTCGGCCAATTCCGGTCGCCAATGGGACGACTGCCGATAGGTGGCCGAAGTGACCAGCAGCTTGAGCATTCGCTTGAGACTCCAGGGAATCTCGGGGGCGAGCGATCCGTCGGCCGCAGGAGTCGCGGTCGACTGTGTCGGCTGCATGAATTCCGCCGCCAGCCAGTCCAGCAGCTCGGGGTGAGTGGGGGGAGTCCCCTGGGTCCCGAAATCATTCTCGGTCTCGACGATTCCCCGGCCGAAGAGTTTCTGCCAGACCCGGTTGATGGTCACCCGGGGCGTCAACGGGTTGCGGCTGTCGATCAGCCAGCGGGCGAGGTCGAGTCGATTCGGCCGGTCGGTCTGCAGGGCAAGTGGTGGGAGGGCGGCGGGGATCGACGGCTGGACCTCGGTGCCATGCCGCAGAAAATCCCCCCGGATGTGAATGTGCGTCTTGCGGGGCTGGGGGCGTTCCTGCATGACCAGGGTGGTCACGAACTGGGGAATCTGAGCCGAGAGCGTCACGATCTCGGCCAACTCGGGGAACTTCTGCTGGGCTTCCGGCAGCTTGCGGTAGTAGTTCGACAGATCGGTCTTGTTCTGCTCGCTGCGCATCACCGGCGAAAGATTGAGGGCATTGAGCACCTCCATGGGAAGCTTGGGACGTTCGGCATCGGGAAAGGCCTTTTCCCAGGCATCAATCGCCCCCTGGAATTCCTCCTTCCGGGCCGAGAATTTCTGCTCCAGGTCGGCGATCTGCTTCCGCAGGGTCTCCCGCTTTTCCAGATCGCCACGGGCCAACTGCTCGGCGGAAGGGGCTTCGAGACGCGGTTCGTCGGCGTTGTTGAGGAACGCGTAGAACTGGTAGTACTCGCGCTGGGTGATGGGATCGTACTTGTGCTCGTGGCACTGGGCACATCCCAGGGTCAAACCCAGGAAGACCAGCCCGGTGGTGTTGACCCGGTCGACAATCGACTCGACCCGGAATTGCTCGGGGTCGGTGCCACCCTCTTCGTTGACCAGTGTGTTGCGATGAAAGCCCGTCGCCACCTTCTGGGCACGGGTTGAGTTCGGAAGCATGTCTCCCGCGATCTGCTCGACGGTGAACTGGTCGAAGGGAAGATCGCGATTGAAGGCCTCGATCACCCACTCGCGGTACATCCAGATCGAGCGGGCCGTGTCACGCGTGAATCCATTCGAGTCGGCATACCGGGCGGTGTCGAGCCAGTGTCGTCCCCAGCGTTCGCCGAAGTGCGGCGACTGCAGCAGACGGTCCACCAGCAGTTCGTAGGCGTTGGGGCGGGTGTCCTGCACAAACTCGTTCACCTCGGCCGGTGTCGGCGGCAACCCGAGCAGATCGAGGCTCAGGCGCCGGATCACGGTGACCCGGTCCGCCTCGGCACTGGGGCTGAGCCCCTCGGTTTCGAGTCGGGACACCACAAAGGCATCGACCGGATTGCGAACCCGCGAGCTGTCTTTGACCGCGGGTGGGGCCGTGCGGCGGACTGGCTGGAACGACCAGTGACTGCTGGTCTTCGCTTCCCCCGCAGGACCCGACCCTGCCGGCAACCGGGCCCCCTGGGCGATCCAGTCGTGGATCAGCTGGCGTTCGGCATCATTCGGACGGGGCTTCCCTTCCGGGGGCATGGCCGAGGTGCCATCGGCTCCGGTCAGGACCTTGATCAGCAGACTCTCGGCCGGTTTCCCGGTGGCGAACAGGGGACCACTGTCTCCCCCGGCGGTGAGCCCGGCCGGGTTGTCGAGCCGCAATCCCCCGCGCTGCTTTTCGGACCCATGACATTCCGAACAGTAGCGTTCGAAAACGGGACGAAGATCGCGGGCAAAGTCGATTTCTTCAGCCTGGGCGGGAAGCCCGGGCAGGGCGGATCCCAACAGCAGAATCGTCAGCAGCGGCACCGTCAGCCAGTTCGGCAGGAAACCACGCATTGTTCGCCGCACTCCTGTCGCGTCACTCGGCCTGCAGAAAGAACACATCACCAAGTCTTGATTCTACCGGCCGGCGGGGGGTGGGTCCATCTTCCAGACGGCGGAACACGAACCAACGCGAATCCTGGTGGGGGATTCTGCGGAACGCGAAACAGGACTCGGTTGCCTGAGGGTTCATCCAACCGTGCCGGGGATCGCCGGCCCCACGGCGGTCCCCCGCCGGAGTGGTGGATGGCAATATTGGTCACGTTCGCACGGAATCGTGGAGTCACGAAGAGGTCATCGAGAGACGTCAAAAACGCGGGGAGTGATCCCGGGCTGTGGCCCGAGTCACTCCCCGACATGGTCCGGCGGAACCCCTTTTCGGGGGCCGCCGACGGGCGGTTGTTGCGGTGGCCTGTGAAGCAGGTCCGCTTCGATCGGGCTAATTCGCCGAATTCACCGGGGAGGACTCCTGGTTCTTCGAAGCGTCTTTCGCCCGGGGGCGTGGCGACTGCTGGTCACGCACCTGTCGGCTCAACAGGGTTTCGGGCAGACCCTTCATGTCGGTCCAGAAGGTCCCCTCGCCGGCATACAGCCACTGCAGTTGCAGGTCGTCGGGAAGGCCGGTGGCGAAGACCCACTGGTTGAATGCCGCCGGATCGCCGAAGGCTTTGACGGCCAATTCGAACCGGCTCGCCTTGGCGGCTTCCATCAGCTTCTGGGAGTCGGCTTCGGCCTCACCCCGCAGCACGGTCGCCTCGCTTTCGAGTTCGGCGGTCTGGCGGTCGATCACGGCGACCTGCTTGGTCGTCTCGGCCCGGGTCTCGGCGGCCGTTTTCTTTCCCTCGGCCTGTTTCTCGGCCACGAGTTTTTCGGTCTCGACCTTGATTCTCTCGGCCTCGAGTTCGACGGTGCGTTCCTGCTCGCGGAGATCGGCCTCGATCTTGGCGGTCAGTTGTTCCTGTTCGCGGGTCAGGGTCAGTTCGTCGGCCAGGTACTTCTGCTGGATCGGGACACGCACTTCCTTGGGAATGTAAATGTGTCGGACGAGACCATACTGCAGGTCCACACCGGTTTCCCGCAGCCGGGTTTCGAACTGCTGGGTGGCCTCATCCTGGAAGTGTTCGCGGGTCTCGCCCACCAGCAATTCGACCGCACCAAGCTTGGAACCCTCGTTCCGGCAGATGCTCTCAATGAGGGGGACGACCACCCGCTGCTCGACGGCGTCGATGTTTCCACTGAATTCCACGACCCGGGGAGCCTGGGCCGGGAGGATTCCCCAGATCGCGGTGAAGTCCATGTGAATGGTAAAGCCATCGCGGGAGGGGAAGATGATCCCGCCGGTCGAGTCGGTCATCTCGGGTTCGCCACTCTCATCGAGGGGCCATTCCCCCTTGTGCTTGGGATGGGGGACACTCTGCAGGGTCTTCTCGCGATAGCCGATGGGGATCAGATCGACCTGTTGTTCGCGCGGGTTGACCGCATACAGGCCAGGCGGGAGCGGGAGGGGCTGGATTCCCTGGGAGGACCCGGTCCTGGGATTGCTGGTCTGGTTGGTGACGACACCGACGTGTCCCGTCTCGATCTTGACCCAGCCGGCAATCTTGCCCGCCTGTCCCGCCGTCGTCACGGTCCCCTTGATCTTCTTGACGTCGTAGGCGTAGGGATTGATGCGGTAGCGTCCCGGACCATAGACCCGCCGCAGCGTTCCCTTGGCGGTTGTTTCGTCGAGTTCCCCTTCCACCAGGTACTGGCGGTCTCCTCCGGTGGTGGCGGTGTCGACGGTGGGGGTGCTGCCGACCAGGCTGGTCACGACGGCGAGTTCGCCCGGCTCAACGAGGATGTCGTCGACCAGGGTGCGTTCCCACCACAGGGGGCAGTAGAAGTGGCGTCCCGGGCCCAGCATCTGCTCCATCACACCGACTTCGAGCGGGTCGTGGCGGGCGAGGTAGCCGGGGCGGGGTGACCTCGCACTCCCCAGCAGCAAGGGACCCTTGTAACGCAGCAGCAGGCTTTTGCCGGGCGGGACCGAGACCCGATTGATGGACCACTCCAGGCAGGGCCACACCACCAGGGCCAGCAGCCCCAGTGTGACCATCGGACGGAATCGACTGATTGACCAACGATTCATTCTCTTCTCCAGATTGGGGTTCAGGAATATTGCGATTGGTGCGATGCGATCGAGAGCCCGGAGGGCCCATTTACTTCTGCCCGGCAACCTCGCTGGAGGGGAGCCGGGTGCGGGGGAGCTCGCGGGGGGTGAAGCCCTCGAAGATTTTCATCAGGGGGCTGTCGGCGGTGTTGACCATGAGCTGTCGGTAGGCCCCGGCCAGCTTCTGGTAGAGGACATACTGGGCGAACCGTTGCCCGTCGCCATCGTACGCGGCGACCGACTGCTTCCACCCCGCCGCCTCCGCCTCATTCTTGAGTCGCGTGACCTGCGCCGCACCATTGCCGCGGGCCCGGATCGCCTCGGCCTCGTCCCGGGCCGCCTCCAGGTGCAGCCGCGCCACCGAGAGTTTCTCTTCGGCCTTGGTCACGGCGACCTGCTGTTCGCGTTTCGACTGGGTCGTCTCGCGGACCACCGACTGTTCGGCGGTCACCAGGGCCTGCTTCTGGAGGACCAGTTCCTTCTCGATGGCGAGTTTGGCCTCGGACTTCTGCTGCAGGATCTGCTGGGTGTACTGCTCGGCTTTCTGCTTGGCGATTTCGCGTTCCTGGACCGGCTCGGCGATCTGCCGGGGGGGATTGATCTTGGTGATCAGGGCCTGGATCACCTCGATGCCCAGCGGTTCGCACGCCTCCTTCATCGTCGTCTGGTAATTGTCCTGGAACTGGGTGCGTCCCTGGATGAAATCGCGCCCCGAGTTGTTGGAGCCCTGCAACCGGCAGAAACTGCGGGCGGCGGGCAGGATGACCTTCCGCATGACCTCTTCGTCGATCTGGCCGCCATTGATCGGCTCGTTGTAGAGGACGAAGACCTGGGCCGCCATGTCGGGGCGGACCCGGAATTCCACGATGCTGTCGAGGCTGACCCAGAACCCGTCCTTGGAGGGGAAACTCAGTTCCCGTGTCTCTCCCAGGTTGAATCGCTGGTTGCGGCAATCGACCAGGCTGACAGCCACCTCGTACGGATTGAGGAAGTACGTGCCCGGGTCGAGGGTGTCACGTTCCACCCCGCGGAATCCCGGTTTGACCAGCAGCAGCTTGTGCCGGGGATCGCGCGGATCTTCCCAGTAGTCGGAGGCTTCGGGAATCGGTCCCGTGAGGTTGGTGCGGACTCCCTTGAAGCCGGCCGGGACAACCACCGGATCATGTTGTTCGACCCGGTACAGGTAGGGATTCACATCGTGTCGGCCTGGTTGCAGCACGCCTGGCACGATTCCCTTCTGGTTCTCTTCCCGGGCCAGCAATTCGCCCGGGGGCAGGTCGTCTCCCGCCAACCGCACGAGCACCCCCAGCTTGCCGTTGGGAATCACCACCTGCGGAAGCACCTCCCAGGACCAGTCGTAGGGGTTGTACTGGAAAAAATAGCGTCCTTCGTGCAGGACCTCGGGTTGAATTCCCTTGAAACTGGGGCCCTTCGCCAGCTCATCCTGGTTCGTGAGATCGGTGCCTGTCTTGCGGAGCAGGACCGCCATGTGCCCGGCGGGAACGTCAATGACGAACGAGCGATAGGTGGTTGCCAGCGTTCCCAACCCGAAGACCAGCAGCCCGGCTGCGGCGGCCAGCCAACGCCCGCCGGAGGAAGATCCCGATGGTCGATCGTCCGATTCCGGTGGGTCTGTGTCGCCGGAATCGGGGGGGGAGTCGGTGGCATCGCGGGCCTGCTCCCGCTGGGCCTGATCGAAGTTGTCAAACAAGACTTCAGAGGCATTGTCCATCGGTCGAATTCTCAAACGGGAAAACGGATCGTCATGTCTCACTTCTCGGAGCACACTTCTGCAGCGATAACGGGCGACACTGCCGAACGGATCAGAGTCAACGAATGGGGGGCGTCAAAAATTCACGAATATTTTCAAAAATGCCCTGTGGTGGGCGCATGAGTCAGGTGGGCATTTGGTGGCGGTGCGGTTAAACCAAAGCGGCCGGCGTTCGCACGGCAAAAGCCGCACAGGGTGGGAGGGCCGGGGCTCGGTCCCGCCGTTCGACCTGACTGCTCGCGGAACCCAACCGATGACGATTTCAGCGGTTCGAGACCCCCTGTGCCTCGCGGACTGGTCCTGGGCGGGAAGGCGAAAGGTCGGCTGGGCCGGCACAGAACGCAGCAAGATTTGAGAACAGCCAGCGGACTTGGGGAACGCGCTGTGAATCAATAATGCGGCGGACGCTCGGCCTGCGGATCGCGCTGTTCTTCGTCGAGGGCCAGGCGGTTGATGCGGTCATCGACGCGCGAGAGCATCTGCTGCAGCCGCGTGATTTGGCGCTGCTGTTCGAGGACGACGGCATTCAGCGTCTCGTAGTCATGCTGCAGGTGCATGAGCAGCGATTCGAGACGTTCAAGATGTGGGGGCGTCGGCTCGGCGGACATGCCACTTGCCTGGAGGGGAGATCAGGAGGGGGGGCGTGGTGGGAGGCGCAGGGGGGGGAGCGGACTGCAGATCGGCCGGGGCTCAGGCGTGGCCCAGTTCGCGACGCAGGGCCAGCAGATCGTCTTCCACCAATTTCATCCGCGAGTGGTCTGGGACGGTGGACAAGGGGACGGTGGACAAGAGGGGGGCTGTGGTCACATTCGGCACGCTGGCGATCGCCAGCGATCCATGTCGCAGTTTCTCGTCAATGCGCAGCGCCTCCGCAAGGCGGGCTTCCACCGCGCGGTGCAGGGTCTGCATGTGTTCCTGGGTGGAACGAGCGGCCACCAACTGCTGCTCGATCCCCGCGGCGAGGTCGAGGCACTCCCGACGGCGGAGCAGGGTTTGTCGGGCTCCGGTTTCGTCCCCCTGCTGCAACTGTTGTCGCGCCCGGGTGTTGAGCACTTCCGATTCCCCCTGCCGTTCGGAGAGCTCTCCCACCAGTCGATCGACCGAGTTCCGCGCCGCTCCAACACTTCGCTGGGCCCCCGTGAGCCCCTCGCGGATTTCCGCAATGATGCGGGTGATCGCCTGTGCCTGATCGGAAGTTTCCGACAGCAAGTCCTCGATGCGGTTGCTGACGATGTCGCTCAGGCGGCTGTAGTAGGTCATCGCTTTCGACTCCTGTCACAATCAAGTTTGTCCCAGATTGAGACAACGCAAAATCCAGCCAGTTGGTTCACGCTTGAAACCCCCGGGCTTCCAATTCTTCCCGAAGTTTTTCCCGGGCCAGCCTCAGACGGCTTTTTGTCGTCGCCAGACTCGCTTCGAGAATCTCGGCGACCTCGGGCAGACTCAGCCCGGAGAAATGATGCAGCGTGAAGGTCAGTCGCTGATCCTCGGGAAGGGTCGGAAGCAGCTCGTCGACGGCCCGGGACAACTCGCTCCGATCCGCCTTCTGAACAGGCGAATCGTCATTCGGGGAGGTGAGGCTGTCGAGAATGGAGGTCTCGTCGGGTTGTCCCTGGACGGCCTTGACCAGGGCGTCATTCGTGCGACGGCGGACCGAGTCGATCAGCAGGTTCCGCGCGACCCGGAACATCCAGCCCCGAAAACGCCGCGAGGGGAGATAATCCCACGCCTGGTCGTACAGCTTCAGCAGGGTGTCCTGGGTCAGATCCTCGGCCAATTGCCGGTCACGGGTGTTGGCAAAAAAGAAATTGAGCAGTGCCTGCTGGTATTTGTTCACCAGCGCAGGGAATGCGAGACGGTCCCCGGACTGCAGGCGGACCATCAGCTCGTCGTCTTCCGAAGCCGTATCGATGGCTGGGCTGGGACTATTCATGGTGACGGCGGGCATCCTACCATACATTCGCGGCGAGAAAACGGTCCCGGGCCTTTCCCCGGGGGTGGGGGCAGGAATGCAGGTTGAGTTGAGTTACGGAACCGCCGGGCGTCTGCAGGTGCAGGTCGATCCCCAGCGTCGGTTTGTCGTTCACCGCGGGCCGGTCTCCCGGTCCGACGTCCGGGCCCGGCTGAAGCGTCAGTTGTCGGCTCCCCTCGACTTTCCCCCCCTCGAGCAGGCCTGTCTGCCCGACGACCGAATCGTCCTGGCTGTGGATCGCGAGACTCCCTGCCTCCCCGAACTCGTGGCGGGAATCTGGGAAGTGCTCTCCCAGCGGGGAGTACCTGCCGAAAACCTGCTGGTCTTGCAACCGGTTCCGCCCACCGGCACGACGCTGCCCGATCCGAGGCGGCTGCTCCCCCTGGCCGACCGTGACCGCGTCCACTGGCAGATTCATGACCCGGCCGATCCCAAGGCCCAGGCGTATCTCGCCACAACTGCCCGTGGAGAAAGGATTTACCTGGCGCGCGAGTTGATTGACGCCGATGTCACCATTGCCGTGGGGGCGATTGCGTTTGATCCGCTGCTGGGCTGCCGGGGAACGCACAGTGCGTTCTTCCCGGGGCTCTCGAATGCCGAGACCATCGTCGCCGCACGGGGCGAGGGGCATCGGGAACTCGATCCCGACGATATCCGTCCGCAACGCCAGACCGTCGACGAGGTGGCCTGGCTGCTGGGGACACTGTTTGCCGTGCAGGTCGTCCCGGGTGCGGGAGGAGGGGCCGCCGACGTCTTTGCCGGGGCCAGTGAGTCGGTATTCCGCCGGGGCCGACAACTGCTGAACGAATATTGGCGCGTCCCGGTTCCCGAGCGGGTTGATCTCGTCGTGGTGGGCATCGACGCGCCGGAAGGGGGAACCACCTGGGACCACGTGGGAACCGCCCTGGCCTCGGCCCAGCGCATCGTCGCGCGCGGCGGGCGGCTGGTTGTCCTCTCGGACCTCAACCGCGAACCGGGCCCCGCGCTCGACCTGTTGCGGCGACACCACTCGGCCCGCGAGGCGCTCTCGCAAATCCGGAAACTGGGGACCGAAGACATTCTGGCGGCCATGCAGATTGCCAGTGCCGCCGACTGGGCTCGGGTCTTCTTTCTCAGCCAGTTGCCTGGTGATGTCATCGATGAACTCTCGATGGCCCCATTGGATCACGAGCGCGAGGCGTTGAAGCTGCTGGCCGGTGATGAATCGTGCGTGCTGCTGGGAGCGGCCCAGCACGCCTGGACGGAAATCCGTCCCGAGTGACGCAGTCTGTTCCCCACGCTGGTTGAACCCCCGGCGTCGGAAGCCATTTCCAGCGCCCGTTCCCTTTCTGGCTGGCTGACCGCCCAGTCGTCGCTCTCTGGCTGGCGGCCATTGCGGAACCAGGGTCCTCCAGCCACTGACTGTCGCGTGAGACACTCTCGGTGGTTCCCGGAGGCCGGAATCGAGAGAATCGAGACTCGTGCCTGCTTCCTGCGAGGTCCCCATGACGAGTCCCTGCCGGCGTTCCGATCGACTTCCGTGGTGCCGCACTCGCAGTGGCCTCGGATTTCTGGTGCTCTGTGGCTCTCTGCTGATGCCAGGCCTCGTGCCGGCCGCACCGCCGTTGTCGGCCGATCAGGTTCGGGGCGAAGTGTCGCGGCTCATCAAGGAATTGAGGTCGCCGCAGCGGGAGAGTCGCGAGCGGGCCGAACGACTGCTGCTGTCGCTGGGGCCAAACGCTCTCACCTGGTTCCCCTCGGAAGACGAGGTGAATGGGGAGGGGGTTCGGCAGGCGCTGGAACGTGTTCGCGAACAGCTCGAGCGGGATCTGGCCGATGAAGCGACCCGGCCGGGACGGCTGGAGCTGAAAGGCCGCCGTTCGGTGGCCGAATGGGCGGCCGAGATCACCCGCCAGACGGGCAACCGGATTCTGGTCGACGCCCTGCCTCCCGAAGAGCAATCGCGCACGGTCGAATGCGAACGTGATGCCGGAGAATTCTGGCCCCAGTTTGATGCCTGGGTTTCGCTGGCGGGTCTGCAGTGGCGGCATGCTGCCGAACAGGTGGCCCTGCGATTGCAACCCGCCGATCGGTCGGCTGAAGTTCCGCTGCAGGTGACCTATGCCGGCGCTCACCGGGTGGTTCTCGACTCGGCCACCTGGAAACGGCGCGAGGGTATGCCTCCCCTGTTGAGACTGCGGGCCCTGGTGACGAGTGAACCGCGACTGCGCCACCTGCTGTTCCGCTGGACCAACGCCGACCAGCGGGTCGGAACGTCGGGCGAACCTCCTTCACCCGGGTTCGCCCCGTTTGCCCCGGACGGAAAATTCGAACTTCCCCCGGCCGGGGGCCATGCCCATCTGCAGATGGATGTGATTCCTCCCGACCCGGCCCCTCCCGGCCCCTGGGCCTGGCGGGGAGAAATGCGGGCGACGGTCGCCCCTCTCAACCTGCCCGCCACCTTTCGCGATCTGAACCACATGGTAAAAATCGGCTCGGCCGAGCGCCCGCGACGGCGACGGGGAGGCGTGCTGGTGACGCTGGAAGAGGTTCAATTGCGCCCCGAGACCGACGACACGCAGTCGGCGACGATCAAGATTGCCGTGGCCTACAACCGGGGGGGCCCCGAATTTGAATCGCACCGCGCCTGGCTGTTGCACAACGATGCGTGGCTGGAGGGGGGGGACGGGCAGCGTGTACCGCGTGAGGCGATTTCGGAACCGACATTCCATGCCGATGGAGCGGTGGGAATGAGCTATCGATTCGGCGGACTGTCCCGGCCCTGGACGACAGACACCTTTGTCTACAGCGTGCCGGCACTGATCATTGATCTGCCGGTGAAATTCACTTTAGAATTCGCCCCCCCGACGATTCCCTGACACCATTGGCCCCCCACCCGACGGCTCACCCCATGAATTCCCGTGATGCGATCCAGTTGAATCTCGATATGGCCACCATGGTCTGCACGATGTACCTGGCCGACCTGGATGATCGCGATCTGCTGGTTCGACCGAGCCCGGGTTGCAACCATATCGCCTGGCAGTTGGGACACCTGATCGCCAATGAACACGCGATGATGGAACTGCTGAAGCCCGGTTCGATGCCCCCCCTGCCGGCAGGTTTTGCCGAGAAGCACACCACGGCGACCTCCCGTCTCGATTCGGCGAGTGCCTTTTACTCGAAGGCCGAGTACCTGCAGCACTACCAGGCGCAGCGTCAGGGGACGATTGCCCTGTTGAAGGGGCAATCGGATGCCGACCTGGACCAGCCTGCTCCGGAGAAGTTCCAGGCGTATTGCAAGAACCGGGGCGACCTGTTCAGCCTGCAGGGTTCGCACGTGCTGATGCACGTCGGGCAGTGGGCGGTGGTGCGTCGCAATCTCGGACGGGCTCCCCTGTTCTGAGCGCGTTGGTTGGGCCGCGCCGTGGAACCGGCGGTTGCTGGCAGCAAGCCTGCGTGCCGGGATTCTCCGGAGTGGCGCAGAGACCGGGTCACTGTTATCCTGCGGGGTGTCGGGCCGTCTGTCTGGATGAGACGGATTTCCCCTTCCTCCCGTCGGCTCTGGTGGCCACATGTCTGAAAGTTCGTCACCCTCCCTGCCCCGCACCCTGGGGCTGTGGCAGGCCACGGCCCTCAATGTCGCCAACATGGTGGGCATTGGGCCGTTCATCACGATTCCGATCTTCATCGCGAAGATGCAGGGACCGCAGGCCCTGGTGGGCTGGATCATCGCGGCCATTCTCGTGTTGTGCGACGGACTCGTCTGGAGTGAACTGGGGGCGGCCCTGCCGGGGAGCGGCGGGTCGTACCACTTCCTCTCGAAGATCTATGGCGGCACCCGCTGGGGGCGATTGATTCCCTTTCTCTTCGTCTGGCAGTTTGCCGTCTCGGGAACGCTGGAGATGGCCTCGGGATACATCGGGGCGCTCGATTACCTGAAATACATCTGGCCGGGAATGGCCGCGTGGAACATTCCCGGTGGGCCAGCAACGCTCCCCGCCCTGGCGGCCCTGGTGGTCACGGTCATTCTGTGTCGGCCGATTGGTTTCCTCGGTTCGCTGGGGGTGATCCTCGCGACGGGAACCATCGTGACGGTGTCGGTGGTGATCGTGGCCGGCCTCGCAAACTTCCGTCCCGAGTTGATCACCCTGCCTCCCGATGCGTTTGTGCTGAACCGGGGGTTCTTCATGGGCCTGGGGGGGGCGATGCTGATCGCGATCTATGACTATCTCGGCTACTACAACGTCTGTCATCTCGGCGATGAGGTGATCGATCCGGGGAAGACCATTCCGCGGGCGGTCGTGATCTCGATCGTGCTGGTCGCCCTCATCTATCTCTGCATGAACACCGTGATCATTGGGGTGGTCCCCTGGCAGAAGGCCATGGTGTCGCCCAACATTGCCGCGGAGTTCATGGAAACCCTCTATGGACGGTCGGTGGCCGTGGCGTTCACGCTGCTCATTCTCTGGACCGTGGCCGCCTGCCTGTTTGCGATCCAGTTGGGGTATTCACGCGTGTTGTATGCCGCAGCCCGCAACCGGGATTTTTTCGCTCCGTTCGCCCGGGTCCATCCCCGACACCATTACCCCTGGCTGGCTCTCGTCTGCCTGGGAGTGTTGACCGCGCTGTTTTGCTACTGGCCCCTCCAGCAGGTGATCGATGCGGCGGTCACCGTCCGGATTGTGGTCCAATTCATCGGACAGATTCTCGGCCTGCACTGGCTGCGGCAACGGCTTCCGGCCAGCCAGATGCCATTCCGCATGTGGCTCTATCCCGTGCCGAGCCTGATCGCCCTCGGCGGTTGGTTGTTCGTCCTCGTGACGTCGAGTTCAGAGGCGCTGTGGTTGGCCGCGGCCGTGTTGGTCTCGGGAATCGTGGTCTTCGCATTCCGCGAGGTGGCCGCGACATGACCGAACGGGATTTCCTGGAGGTGATTTCGGGGAAACGCCGGACTCTGTCGGCCCACCTCGCCCGGGCAGGCCTCACACTCGCCACGGGACCCTATGCGCTGGGGATCCTGGCCCGAAACCTGGCCTGCGACCTCGGCTGGCTGCCGACCCGGCACGCGGGCATTCCCGTCGTCAGCATTGGCAACCTCACCACGGGGGGGACGGGCAAGACACCGTTCGCCGCCTGGGTGGCCCAGTGGTTTCGTGCCCGCGGGGTGCGCGTCTGCCTGGTCAGTCGGGGTTACGGTTCCGAGCCCGGCACTCCCAACGACGAGGCGCTGGTGCTCGAACAGTTGTGCCCCGATGTGCCCCACCTGCAGAACCCCGACCGGGTTCGCTCGGCCCAGGTGGCCCGCGACGAGCTGGCCAGCCAGATCATCCTGCTGGATGATGGATTCCAGCACCGCCGCCTGGCGCGTGATCTCGACATCGTGCTGATCGATGCTCTCAATCCCTTTGGGTATGGATACCTCCTGCCCCGGGGACTGATGCGTGAACCGAGACGGGCCCTGCGCCGGGCCCAGCAACTGGTTGTGACGCGTGTCGACCAGGCCGAACCGGCTGAACTGCAACGCCTGCTGGCCGAATTGAAGAGCCTGCATCCCGGAGCCGACCTCGCCCAGGTCGCGTTCCCGCTGCGGGGACTGATCTCGGCCCAGGGACGCCGGGAGTCCCTGGACCGGCTTCACGGCCAGCCGGTCGCGGCGTTCTGCGGCATTGGAAACCCACGGGCCTTTGAGACCTCGCTGGCGGGGACCGGTGCCCGGGTGCTGGCCTGTTCGGCATGGGCCGATCACCAGTCGTACGGCCGCGACGAGATGGCCCGTCTGGAGACCTGGATCCGGGAGTACCGTCCTGCGCTGGTTGTCACCACGCAGAAAGACCTCGTGAAGATCCAGGCCGAGCGAATTGCGGGTGTCCCGCTCTGGGCTCTCGAGCAGGAAGTCGAGGTGATCTCGGGACGGGAACGGCTGGAACAGAGACTGGCATTGATCCAGGCACAGATTCCCCCCGACGAATGGTCGGATGACGAAGTGGCGGGGTCGATGCCGGAGGCGGATCTCACCCCGCCCCCCTCCTGACGTTGTCACAGGCCCGGGAGGGTTTTGCCGGAAGTCACACTGGCGCAGCCCGTTTCGATCACCGCCAGAAATCGGGCAGCGGCGCGGTGACGGTGATCGCTTCGTCGCGGGTGGGATGTTGAAAGGTGAGCGACGAGGCGTGCAGCGCAATGCAGCCCTCGCGGAATGCCTCTGTCGAGCCATACTTGGCATCGCCGACAATCGGCAACTGGTGCTGGGCCAGTTGCACGCGGATCTGGTGGCTGCGGCCGGTCAGGGGGGTGACCTCGACGAGGCTGCGGGACCCCCGGCGTTGCAGCAGTCGGCAGGTGAGGACGCTCTCCCGGGCCTGAGGGGTTCCGGCCACCACACACCGCACCGTGTTGCGGGCTTCGTCCTTGAGCAACCAGTCGCGCCAGGTTTCGGTTTCGGCTGGGGCGGGGCCGGTGACCAGGGCCTGGTACACCTTGCCGACGCTGCCAGCGCGAAACTGTTCCGAGAGGCGGGAAGCCCCCTTGCTCGTGCGGGCGAGCAGCACGACGCCCGAGACGGGCCGGTCCAGCCGGTGCACAACACCCACGTAGACCTGGCCTGGCTTCTGGTACTTGTGACGGATGTATTCGCGGGCCTGGTCGACCAGGGATTCATCGCCGGTGCTGTCTCCCATGGTGAGGAGTCGCGCCGGTTTGTTGACGGCAAGACAGTGGTTGTCTTCGTACAGCACCGTCAGCATTCGGTGATCCGCTTGACCAGCATCGTGGCGTACGAGCCGCGGGGAAGATCAAACCCCAGGGCGAGCTTGTGGCGACCCGGATAGAGATCATCGGGGGCGGCTTCATGTTCGAGGTGGCCGACCGAAATGAGGGCCTTCCGCGAACCCTTCGAAAAAAAACTGTCGCGGGGATGTTTCACCCGCAGTTCGCGCAGTTCGAGACCGTGCTGTTGCACCACCTGTTCGATCCGGTCAAGTTCCGGGCCGGGGGGGAGGTGCAGGCGGGCCGAGGGGAGGGGAAGTTCGGCTTCTTGCAGGACGGCTGCCTGGTGGGGCTCGAGTGTGCGCAGGAAGGGAACGTTTCCAGTGCGCAGTGAGACATCGAACCGCTGTTCGGCCGGAACGACCTCGGTCAGCAGCCGGGCGAGCAACTGGTTCCAGAGATGGCTCTGGAACGCCGAGAGGTACAGTCCCCGCAAGTCGATCTTCAGACGCGAGAAAGCCCCGCGGTAATCGGGGTTCTCGGGAGGCTTGTCGGCGAGGTAGGTGACGATGCTGCGCCGGTGTGAGCGTTCGAGGGCCGCCTTGCAGTCGCGCCAGCGGCCCCAGTGTTCCCGCAGCAGGGCTTTCTGGTCGCGTTCTTCCCGGCGGTCGTCGGGGTGATGGTCGGCCAGGGCCAGCCACAGGGCCCGCTCGTAATCACCCCGGCACCACGCCTGGGCGACAAATTCCCCCGAGGCTCCCAGCGAGCCAAACCGCTGGTCGTCGAAGTAATTGGGAAATCCGCTCGCCGCAACCTCGTGCAGGGCGTGCCGGGCCTTTTCGAGGGCGGCCGCCGAGAGATCACGCAACACGATGCGGAACCGGTTCCCGGTGATGAACTGGGGGGTAAACGCCCGATCGACCTGCCCCAGGTAATCGAGTTCGATGGGGGCAAACCGTCCCCCCTGGCGGGGGCCAAACCGGATGGTCACATACTGGGTCGTGACCGCATGCTTGTCCTTGAGCCCACCATACGAGATGCGGTGGCGCTGCACCTTGAGCCGCGAGACCAGCCGGTCGATGGCCTCGGGTGTCCCCAGCGATTTCTTGGTCAGCCGGTAGAGGGCGTAGTCTCCTCCCTCCGGCTGCACCGTGGTCAGTTCGTCGACCTGGAAATCTTCGGGCAGGCGTTTGAGCTTCACGATGAAAGTGTCCGATCGCGCGCGGACAGCCGCATGGCGACCTGCTGCCAGACCAGTTCGTGGATCTCATCGATCAAGAGCAGTCGGTCACCGGGGGAGCAGTCGATACGGCACCAGTTGGGTTCGGTGGTGGACAAAGAGTGGTAGACCTCGTGGACGGCACCGAGGTAATCGCCGTCGGCTTCCTGGATGTCGGCGGCCCGGTCGGTGTAGTCGCGCTGGGCCTTGCGTGCGATCAGTTCCCGCGCCCTTTTAACAGGCAGATCCAGGTGCAGCACGAGATCGGCCCGGGGGAGACCGTAGAGTGAGTGCTCGATCGTGAGAATCCGGTCGATGAGTTCGGCCCGTTCGGCTCCGGAGCATTTTGACGCCTGGTGGGCGATGTTCGACGGGACATAGCGGTCGAGGACCACCACGTCGTTCTGGGCGATGGCGTCCAGCAGCATGCCGCGCGATTCGAACCGGTCACCGGCGAACAGCAGGGAGACCAGGAAGGGATGCACCTGGTCGAGGGCCCCGAACCGGCCGTTGAGAAACTCGCCGACCGCTTTGCCGAAGAGTGTTTGCGAGTAGCGGGGAAAGCTGATGAGGGCGCAGCGATGGCCTTCTGACGTCAGCCGGGTGTACAGCCGCTGGGCCTGCGTTCCCTTGCCCGAACCGTCAATCCCCTCAAAATCCAGCAGGAGGGCGCGAGTGGAGGGGGCGGGCATCGTCGACAGGGTCAAACCGGGGGATGGTGCAGCCGGGGAGGCTCAGTCCGTTCAGGATTGAAGTGCCGCGACCGCCCCGGCAATATCGGGCCGCACGGTGAGATAGGTGATCAACCGGCTGGTGCGCAGCACCTCTTCGACGGCGGGTTGCACATGGCAGAACGCCACGACACCGTCATGCCGGTGCATCTTGCGGTGCAGGGCGATCATCTTGCCGAGACCGGCACTGGTCACCATCTGCACTTCCTTCAGGTTGACCACCAGCTTGCGGCAGCCGGCCTGCTCCACGAGGGCAAACAGTTCGTGGCCGAACTGCTCGAGGTTGATGTCTTCGCTCAGCAGCGAGATTCGCAGTGTGGCCACCGTGACCTCGCCCTGCTCATTGAGCATCAGGTAACGGGGCTTGAACTCGCCGGCACTCACGTGAGACTCTCCGATTGCTGCGCCAAGACCACGCCGTCACGAACCTCCGTGACGGTCACGTTCCGCAGTTGACCAAGATCCTGGTGCAGACTGCCGGGAAACTCGACCGAGACGTATCGGCAAGCGGTACCGGTCACATGCCCCACGGTTTGCGCGGGCCGGGCTTCGACCAGCACCTGCAGCCGTTCTCCCTGGAGTTCCGAATGATATCGTGCCTGCAATCGGGCTTCCAGTTCCCGCAATTGCTGCATCCGCTGTTGCTTGACCCCGGCAGGGACCTGATCGGGAAAGTCATGGGCCGGTGTCCCGCGACGTCGCGAGAAGGGAAATGCGTGAATCTTCAAAAAACCGGCCGCCTCGCAGACCCGCAGGGTCTCGTCGAAGTCGGCATCCGTCTCCCCCGGGAACCCCACGATCACGTCGGTGGAGAGTGCGGGCTTGTGCAGCCGCTCCCGAATCTTGTGCACCTGCTCGACGAACCGTCCCGCCCGGTAGCGGCGTTTCATCCGTGAGAGGACCTGGTCGGACCCACTCTGCAGACAGAGGTGGAAATGAGGGACAAGTCGTCGGCATTCGGGGACTGTGGCGAGGAAGTCGTCCCCCACCTCGGCCGCTTCGAGACTCGACATGCGGACCCGAAACTCACCCGGAAGCCGGTCGATTTCCCGCAGCAGGTGCCACAACCGGTAGGGGGGCCGTCCCGATCGGCCCCGGGTCGCCTCGACACCGAAGTGCCCGAGATGGATGCCCGTCAGCACGATCTCGCGGTATCCATTGTCGACCAGGCGGGTGATTTCCGACAGGACACTCTCGGGGTCCCGGCTGCGCAGACCCGGACGGACTGTCGGGATGATGCAGTAGGTGCAATTCAGCAGGCAGCCATCCTGGACCTTCACAAAAGCCCGACGGTGACCATCGAATCGGCTGATTCCTCCCGGCCAGTCGTGCACTCCGAACCGCTGCAGCACATCGGGAAGTTCACGGCTGTCGGCGACCACTTCGACGACTCCGGGCAATTGGGCCAATTCGTCGGCCGCACGCGTGGCATAGCAGCCAAAGACGATCGTCGCACAACCCGGATTCGATCGTGCCAACTGGCGGATGATCTGTCGCGCCTTCGAATCGGCCTCGGCCGTGACCGTGCAGGTGTTCACAACGCAGAGGGCGGCCGACTCGGTTTCAGTCGCCTCGCGCCACCCGTGGCGTTCCAGCCCCTCTTTGACCAGTTGGGTTTCGTACTGGTTGACCTTGCAGCCCAGGGTCACCAGGCGACAGGTCGCACGCCCATCGGATGGAAACGCCCGAACGCTCAGGGACCCCTCCAGGACCGGCAACGTCTCCACCAACGCCTCGCTGTGTTGAGTCGGCATCGAAGAAAGTCAGGGACAGAGCCGTCCGGCAGTCGTTTGCCGCCGAACATCACTACCAACAGACTATAGAAAAATCCGCAGATTCCGGCGACTGGCGGACGCCATACGCCAATCTTTGAGAGCCCAGTCCAGAGAGCCCAGTCCAGGGGGGAGATTGCCACCTCCGCTGCGAAGGGGCCCGATTTGGGGTGAACTCAGGCCAGCAACTCCGGAATCGGGCGGCCCCCCTCCACGACAATGGGAATGGGACGTCCCTGCGGATTGGTCCAGGTCGCCGATAGGTCGATCCCCAGGAACCGGAAGACGGTCGCGGCGAGATCCTGGGGCCGGATGAGACCCTCTTTCACCTCACCGCCCCGGGAATCGGTCGCACCGACCGCCTGCCCGTGCCGCAGTCCGCCACCGGCCGCCACCATCGACATCACATTGGTCCAGTGATCACGGCCCGCCTCCTTGTTGATCACGGGGGAGCGACCGAATTCGCCCAGCATCAGCACGAGTGTCTGGTCGAGCAGGCCCCGCTGCCCGAGATCGGTGACCAGGGCGTGGATCGTCTGGTCGACATGGGGCAGCAGCGGCTTGAGACCCTTTTCGATTCCTCCCCAATTCACGTTGTCGCCATGATGGTCAAAATAGCCCCAGGCGCCGCTGACGAGCACATAGGTCACCCCCGCTTCGACCAGTCTGCGGGCCAGCAGCGCTTTCTGACCAATGGTGTGGTGACCGTAGGCGTCCTTCACCGACTGGGGCTCGAGGTCGATGTCGAACGCCCGCTGAACGTGACCACCCAGCACCATCTCATACGCCTGTTGCTGGTACTGGTTGAGCTTGTTGAGGGTGTCGAGGCGATCGATGTCGCTGCGCAGCCGGTCGAGCCCGCGGCGCAGCGTCTCCCGTTCGTGGAGTTGACCGACCTGAACTCCTGTCGGCAGACCGAATTTGCCGACGAGTTTCAGACCGTCGACGGGGGCGAATTGTGCACCCATGTGTCCCGACTCCCAGACGTCCGCCTTCCATGACGGGGCCAGCCCGACAAACGGGGGGAGGTCGGGATGATTCGGCCCGCGGAATCGTGCCACCACCGAACCCATCGAGGGATACCCCGACCCATCCCGGCCATCATCCGTCCGTTTCGCCAAGGGGTTCCCGGCCTGCAGGGTGATGGGGGTGTGGTTGCTCGCAGTGCAGTCGACCGATCTCAGGAACGAAAGCTTGTCGGCGATCGAAGCCTGGAGGGGGAAGTGCTCGCACAGCCGGACACCCGGCAGCCTGGTTTCAATCGACCCGAACGGCCCGCGGATTTCCGGCGGGGCTTCCGGCTTGGGATCCCACATGTCGAGTTGGCTGGGGCCCCCGGAGAGCCAGAACACGATCACGCTGCGGGGATCATCGCGGAGCGGGCGGGGTTCGGCGGCCAGACCCATCCGGCTGGCCAGGGTGGCGGCTGTGGACGCCTGGAGAAACCAGCGACGGGATCCAGACAGCGGGGAGAGGTTCAGTTGCTTCGGCATGCCAGCTCTTCCTCAAAGCGCCTGGGCCAGGTCGCAGCCCCCGGGAGGGTTCCGTGTCTGCAAATCATCGGATTTGCAGATCTTGAGGGGGCTGTTTCTGGAGTGATCTCCAGCACGTAGTCCCCCTTTGTTTCGGCACCGTGGGATCATATCGACATTCGTGGATGCGGTGAAGCGGGGAAACGGGAGGGAGGGGTTCCTGCATCGCCGCATCGGTCGGACCATGGATTCTGTCACGGGAGGTTCAGGGTGCCCCTACAATTCGTACAATCGATAGAAACGTGCTGGAAAAAACAGACCGCAGACGTCATACTCCCGCCCACTGCCTCGGCTCCAACATGTTCATTCTGCTTGAGGAGACCCGTCGATGTCCGCGATTCATTCCTGTTCCGACTGCGAGGGGCAGAATTCGCCCGTCAATCGTCGGCAGTTCATCCGGGTTCTCTCGCTGGCGGGGGCGGCTGCTGCAACAGGCGTTGGCAGTGGGCTGATTGGTGAGGGGCAGGCCCGGGCACTGGCCCAGGAAGTCCCGGCGACGAATTCCGAAAACCTGGTGAAGAAGCTCTACGCCTCACTCAACCCGATGCAGCGGGAAGAGGTCTGTTTCGACTGGGACTACCAGGATGACCGCGGGTTGTTGCGGACGCATGTTTCCAACAACTGGAACATCACGGACGCCTCGAAGTTGAATGTCGGCGGAGATTTTTTCACGGCTGATCAGCGGGAGATGATCCGGGAAATTTTCCTCGGGCTGTACCATCCCGACTGGCACCCCCGCATCCTGAAGCAGTTGCAGGATGATGCCGGGGGCTACGGCAAGTCGCAGACGATCGCTCTGTTTGGCAAGCCGGACAGCGGGAAGTTTGAATTTGTGATGACCGGCCGGCACCTGACCATTCGCTGTGATGGCGACAGTACCGAGCACATGGCGTTTGGTGGTCCGATCTTCTACGGGCATGCCGCCTCGGGATTCAACGAGCAGGTGGGGCATCCGGGCAATGTCTTCTGGTACCAGGCGCAGAAGGCGAACGCGTTGTTCCAGATGCTGGATGGGAAGCAGCGCGAGAAGTCACTTGTGGAACTCACTCCGCACGAAAGCGCGGTGGCATTTCGCGGAAAGGCCGAGATCCCCGGGTTGCCACTCGTCGATCTGTCGGCCGATCAGAAAGAGCACGCCCGCCAGGTGCTGGGTGCTCTCCTCGAGCCGTATCGCGAGGTGGATCAAAAGGAGGCCCGCCGTCTGCTGGAAGCGCAGGGTGGGCTGGAGGGCTGCCGGCTGTCGTTCTACCGCAAGGCCAGCGATGGAAGTTCGCTCGACCTGGGAGACGACGGAGAGTGGGATTGCTGGCGACTGGAAGGACCATCGTTTGTCTGGCATTATCGGGGAACCCCGCACGTCCACGTTTGGGTCAACGTGGCGGACGATTCCACGGTCAAATTGAATGCCAAGGGTTGAGGGTTGGGTGGCCTGAGGATCCAACCCCCGCTGGGGGGAGTTCCGCGGGTCATGGTTTGCAGCCAATGTCGGGAGCTTCACCCTGGGTGATGTGTCCCGATTCCTCATTCACGATTTCGGGAGAGACCCCTGGATTCTTCAGTCCCCCAGATCCGGCCTGATCTGCAATACCTGGAAGTGGCCAGTCCCCCTCCGTGCCATCCCGAGTCCCGCATCTCGCTGCATCTTTCGTCGGCGTACCATTGGGATCTGCCCGAACTTGTCCATGAGTTGGGACAGTGCGGCCTGCACAACCTGGGCATGTGGCGGTTGCGACTCGAACAGTTTGGCGAAGAACGCTGTCGCGATCTGTTGTCCGAGCGTGGAATCCAGGTCAGCAGCCTGTCGTGGGCAGGTGGGTTCACGGGTCAGCATGGAATCTCCATTCGCGAAACGCTGCATGATGCGGGAATCGCACTCGACAGCGCGGCGGCCCTGGGGGCGCCGTACCTGCTCGTGGTGACCGGGACCCGGGCGGGACACTCCCGCAATCACGTCCGTCGCCTGTTGACCGAGCAGTTGTCGATCGTCGCTGAAAACGCACAGTTGCGTGGCGTGGCCGTCCTGGTCCATGTTCTCAACGGTGCCCGGGCGGCGCGTTGGTCATGCCTCGATTCGACCACCCACGCCCTCGACCTGGTGCAGGGTTGCCAGCATTCGCGTCTGGGGCTGGCTGTTGATCTGCACGGATTGATGCGTGATCCGGTGGCCCTGGAACGGCTGGAGGAATTGGTCCCGCACATGGGCCTGGCGATCCTTCGCGATATCCCCCGGGTGGATGCCGGGGGGACACAGCCCGGTGAAGTGTTGCCCGGTCCTTCAAGCCCGTCACTGGCAGAGGTCGTACGCCGCCTGGAAGCGGCGGGCTATCGGGGTCAGTACGAACTGCACCTGCCTCACCAGCAGTTCGCACCGGTCGTTTCCTCGGTTCTGCTGCGACACTGCCGTTCCCGACTGGTGTCGTGGCTGGCATGCCAGCCCGATGCGTCAGCCGACCTGCTGCCGATTCGAACGATTGAGAATCAGTGACCAGGCGAATCCCCCCGCGAATTTCGCGAGGAATTGCAGCGCGGATGTCAGCAGGCTGAATTGCCCAAACGCCAGGGTGGGGAAGGCAAGGCTGTCGACCAGCGCCCCTCCAACATTGCTGCCATTGCAGCGGACGAGGTAGGGATGTCGGTGCAGCCACTGGTAGAGCAGGGCATCAACCAGGGCGGCGAGGCCGAATGCGGTGAATGAGGCGGTGGCGATTTGGCCTGCCCGGGCATTGAGCAGCCACGACAAGCCACTGCCGATCATGATCAAGAGGCCCATCTTCCAGGTCAGTCCCCGCTGCTGCCAGGCATCGTGCAGCCGATCCCGGCACGACAGGTCGAGGCCGATCAGGACAAACGCGTTGACATAGATCGCGGCGGGGCCAAACGCGGCCACCGTCAGGTTGGCGATCACAATCGCAGCGAGGTACAGCAGCACCAGGAATCTCGCGTCCCGAAACACCATGAATCCCGAAATGAGGCAGGGTCGAAAGGGGGTGTCTGTGCCCCTGCGTTGGTTGTAGCACACTCGGCGATCCTGCCAAGGTGCCAGGGGGCCATGCTGCCAGGCAGTGGGAGGTGGGCGCTGGGCGGTCGGCGGTCGGCGGCCTACGCCCCAACCAGAGCGATCGATAAACTGACCGTTGTCCGGTTGAGAGGCAGTCGGTCAGCCGTGATCGGGAGGCGGAGGGCGTTTTCCTGTCCCCACGATCGAAGCCCCCGATTCCGGTTGGGATTTCCGGCAGTCCGTGGCGCGATGAGGTCGTGGTGAAGAACAACGCACAATTCTGGATGGTCTGCGGCACGCTTCTCGGTGGCCTGGCGGTGGCCTGTGGTGCCTTCGCCGCCCATGGGCTCGATGGTCACTTCCGACAGAAATATGCCGGCCAGATGTTTGACAGGAAGATCGCCACTCCCGAGGGGCCCCGGGTCGTCGAGCAGATTCCGCTCGATCGGAAGTTCCTCGCCGATTTCGACACCGGGGCCCGCTACCAGATGTATCACGCGCTGGCACTGGTGGCATTGGGGCTGGCTGCCTCACCCTCCAACCGGCGGTGGACCAATGCGGCCGGGATCTGCCTGCTGCTGGGGATCGCCGGGTTCAGCGGGGGGCTCTATGTCTACACGCTCGCCAACCTGCGCTGGGTGGGGATGATCATTGTGCCCCTGGGAGGGACCCTGTCGATCCTTGGCTGGATTCTGTTCGCCTGTGCGGTGGCTCGTCGACAGGGAGACTCGGCATGAGCAGTGCGCCCCTCGCGATTCGGTGTCGGCAGCTCCGGAAGACCTATCCCGGCAAGCCTCCCGTCGAGGCGGTTCGGGGGATCGATCTCGATGTGCCGGTCGGCGAATGTTTTGGACTGCTGGGTCCCAACGGTGCCGGCAAGACCTCCACCATGGAAATCCTGGAAGGGCTGCTTCCCGCCACGTCGGGTGAGGTGGAAATCCTGGGACGACACTGGGGGCGCGATGATCGTGCCATTCGCGAACGGATCGGCGTTTCCCTCCAGGAAACCAACCTGGCAGACAAGTTGACGGTGGGGGAAATCGTCCGCTTGTTCCGCAGTTTTTTCCAGCAGGGGCTGACCGCCGAGTTGGCCATCGCGCAGGTGGCCCTTCAGGAAAAGGAACACACGCGGTTTGGCAAGCTGTCGGGAGGCCAGAAGCAGCGTCTGGCGATCGCCTGCGCCCTCGTGGGCGATCCGGAGATCCTGTTTCTCGATGAGCCGACGACTGGACTGGATCCGCAGTCACGACGCCAGTTGTGGGATGTGATCTCGGGGTTCAAGGCGGCGGGGCGCACCGTGATTCTCACGACGCATTACATGGACGAGGCCGAGCGACTCTGCGACCGCGTGGCGATTGTCGACCAGGGGCGGGTAATCGCCCTGGGATCACCCCGGGAATTGATTTCGCAGCTCGGCAGCGAGCACGTTCTCGAGCCCACGTGGCAGGGGGAATTGCCGCCAGAGGAAGAATTGGCCCGGCTTCCCTCGGTCACCCGGGTCTGGCACGAAGAGGGACGGTTGGCCCTGTCGGTGGCCGAGCCGCATCGGGCGCTGCCCGCCCTGTTGGACTACACCCGCCAGTCTCATCGCGAGTTGGCCTCGTTGACCACGCGTCATGCCACGCTGGAGGATGTCTTCGTCACGCTCACGGGACGCCACCTGCGCGATGGAGCACAGTCCCCCTCATGAATCATCGCTTCACGCCGCTGATTGAGTTGACCCGGGCACGCATCAAGGAGTTCTTCCGCGAGCCGGCCGCGATTTTCTGGGTCTAAGGGTTTCCGCTGATCATGGCCGTTTCGCTGGGAATTGCCTTTCGCGAAAAGCCCAAGACCCAGATCACGGTCGACCTGGTCTCCAGAGCGGGCAGCGGCTCCATTCCCTCGCTGCGCGAGGCCCTGGCTGCCGACGATCGCTTCACCGTGCATGAATCGGTCGATGACAGTTGGCGCAAACGACTGCGCGACGGGAAAACCGATCTGGTGATCATCCCCCCCACAGCAGATGGTGCGGAGGGAGACTCCCCGGGGACCTGGAACCTGTGGCTGGAACCTCGGCGAGCCGAGAGCCTGTTCGCCCGGCAGGCGATTGAGAATGTGCTGATGAAGCAGCAGGGGGGCTCTCCCCCCCCGATGCATGACCAGGAATTGAGCGAGGCCGGTTCGCGTTACATCGATTTCCTGGTGCCGGGGCTGCTGGGGCTCAACCTGATGGGGGGTGGTCTGTTTGGGGTCGGATTCGTGCTGGTCGACATGCGGGTCAAGAAACTGCTCAAGCGGTTTCTCGCCACTCCCCTGCGGCATGGAGATTTCCTCCTGAGTGTGATGCTCAGCAGGCTGCTCTTCATGTTTCCCGAGATCTGTGCCCTGCTGGGCGTGTCATGGCTGTTGTTTGGAGTTGAGGTCCAGGGGAGCCTCGGGAGCCTGGTGATTGTGATTCTGCTGGGAGGATTTGCATTCGCCGGGTTGGGCTTGTTGATCGCCAGTCGGGCCACCACGCTGGAAACCGCTTCCGGACTGATGAATCTGGTGATGTTGCCGATGTATGTGCTGTCGGGGGTTTTCTTTTCTTCCGACCGGTTTCCCGAGGCGGTGCAGCCGTTCATTCGTGCTCTCCCCCTCACCGCTCTGAATACGGCCCTGCGGGGCGTGATGCTGGAGGGGCTGTCGCTGGGGGAAATGTGGGGGCCGATCTTGACGCTGGTGGCGTGGGGGGTGGTTTCATTTGTCGTCGCCCTGCGGATTTTCCGTTGGTAATCCCGATCTCCAGGGGGATTCCGGGAACGGGTTTGGAGGGGGGGCCTCTGCGCCCAGTGAAATGGGGTCAGGGAATCTGTAACGGTCGGGCAAGAGGGCGGTCTGTACCAGTCATGCCTTGGAATGCCGACTCTCTGTAATGTTCTGCACTTGCCGGTCGATCCGAAATGGCACAGAAAACCGTGTGTACGGTTTCGAAACACACACGCCCGGCGGGGGCCGACTCCCTCCCCTCCGGCAATGGGGGTTCGGATGTACAAAACCTGGAAAGCCCTGGCCCTGGCGGCCAGTCTTCCTTGGGCTGGGATTGGGATGGCTCAGGAGGTGACCCCTTCGCGCCCGGGTCCACAGCAGTCCTTCGAAGCCGAGCCTTCGACGACTGAGGGGAGCGGATTGTGGAGCGGTGAACAGCCACCGGCCGACATGGCTGTGGCGGGGGGAACTCCCGCAACCACAGAGCCCTGCCAGCGAACAAAGGCCATGCCTCCCGAGGGGTGCCCCGAGGACTACGGCCCGGCCCACTGCATCACCGATCCCCCCGGATGCTGGGGTTCGGTCGGGTTCATCGCGATGACCCGCTCTCAGTACGAAAACAACCCGTTGTTTGATCCGGTCGGTGATTCCCCGGCATGGTACGACGCGACGTTTGGCGGCTACAGTTGGGGAACCGGGCTGGACCTGCGCCTCGGGTTTCGTGATCCCTCCGACCGCCTCTTCGATGGTTGGGAGGCACGCTATTTCGGCATCGACGGCGCTGGCAGTTCGGGCTGGGCCAATACGGGCAGTGACTGGACTCTTCCCGGTGATTCGCAGGTCTGGCCCCAGGCCATTTTCCGGGCGGGAATGGATTCCCGACTGCAGAGTGTCGAATGGAACCTGCAGCACGATGCCGAGCGTGCGACATTCACCTGGCTGGCCGGTTTCCGCTGGCTGCAATTTGACGACTTTCTCTGGGGCGGGGCCGCAAGCAGTCCCGACGAAGGGGTCGCGTTCCAGGTGTCGACCGGCAATACGCTGTATGGCGGGCAGGGGGGCTTCTCGATTGCGATTGTCAAAGACAATACGCCACTCGAGGTTGATGTTCGCCTCAAGGGAGGGTTGTATGCCAACTCCAGCAGTGGCGAGTGGACCATGACAGCCGTGACCCCGTCGACATTCCGCAACCTGCGGGGGACCGACTCAGCAACGGAACTCGCCTTCGTGGGGGATTTCGAATTCAGCTTTGTGTACAGGATCACGGAACGGTGGTCGGCCGTACTGAGCTACGAAGCCCTCTGGTTGCAGGGGGTGTCGGTGGCGGGTGACCAGTCGGAACTGGGCCGGTTGCTCAACAACACGACGGGCCTCTCGACCTCGGAGGCGGCCTGGTTTTCTGGCCTGAACGTGGGAATGCGATTCCGCTGGTAGGCACGGTTGCCGTGGATCGGAACGAGTCCGGGGCAGGCGAATCCAGGGCGGGCGGGTTGCAGTTGGGAACGGGCAGCGATACCACAGAGTGCAGTGCCTGGCCGTGTCGCCCGGTGAATTGTCTCCTGTGATTGTCCCGTGAGTTCCCGAATGAGTGCCGAAGCCCGCGTGCAGCAACTGGGTCTGATTTTTCCCCCGGCTCCCAAGCCTGTCGCCACGTATGTTCCCTGTGTGCAGGTGGGATCTCTGGTCTATGTCTCGGGCCATGGTCCCCTGCGTCCCGACAAGACCCTGGTGACGGGGCGGGTCGGTTCCGACCTCACCGAAGCCCAGGGAAAAGAGGCCGCCCGCGTGGTGGGACTGGCAATGCTGGCGACCCTCAAGAATTACCTGGGATCGCTGGATCGGGTGAACCGGCTGATCAAAGTCCTGGGAATGGTCAATTCGGCCCCCGATTTTCTGAACCACCCCCAGGTGATCAACGGATTCAGCGATCTGATGGTGGAGGTCTTCGGCGACGCCGGCAAGGGGGCCCGCAGCGCCGTCGGGATGGGCCCGCTGCCCGGCAATATTGCCGTCGAAGTCGAGGCCATCTTCGAAGTCCGCGACTGACATGCGCAATTCGGAGAAGTCCGGAATGGTCTTCCCCCTCCGGCACCAGCGGTACTCGTCCCGCCAGGATTGAGGGCTGCCAGTCAGTGCACTGCCAGTCGCGCACTGCCAGTCGAGGAGATTCTGGAACACGCTCCGCCCTGCGACGGCGTTCTGCCCCAGCGGCGGATCGGTTTCCGGCGGTTCGGAAAGTCGCGGTCCCGGAAGGGGGGTGACCCCGTCAGGTTCCAATAATGCGCGCGGTGGTGCGTGCGATGGGTTTCGCGGATCGGCGTTTTGCAGAGTCGTTCCGGAGTTCGCAATCATGCGCAGTGATGCCCGGTCGGTGACGGAGTACGTGGCGAGTCTGCCGTCCGACAGGCGGAAGTCGATCGAGATCTTGCGGAAACTGCTGAGGACGCATCTCGATCCTGTGCTGGAAGAGGTGATGCAGTACGGAATGATCACCTGGGTGGTTCCGCACAGTGTTTACCCTGCGGGCTACCACTGCCAGCCCACCGATCCGCTGCCCGTGGTCTCTCTGGCGTCACAGAAGAACAACCTGGCCCTGTACCTCATGCCGCTCTACGGGGACCCGCAACTGTCGACGTGGTTCGACGCGGCGTGGAAAAAGTCGGGATATCGCCTGGATCGGGGAAAGAGTTGCGTGCGGTTTCGCTCGCTGGAGGAGATTCCCCTCGACGTGGTGGCCGAGTTGTTGAAAAAAATCAATGTGCCCGCCTGGATCCGTCTGCAGGAATCGCAGCGTCGGGGGGGGGCCGGGAAAGCCAATCGCGCGTCGTCGGCAGCAGGTGAAGCCGCCGGTTCCGGGAAGGTTTCCCGCAAGCCGCAGGGGGGCGTGACCACGAAAAAAACGTCCCCAACAGCGGGCACTTCGAAGACGTTGAAGGCCCCCGCCGGGAATGCCGCGAAGCCGAAGAAAGCCGTGCCATCGCGGCGATCTCGCCCGACACCATCGACCCCCAAAACAGCGGAGGAGACGGTGAAAGACACCTCCTCGCAGCCAGCCAGCAGCGGGCGAGCAAGGGCGAAGTCGACGGGTTCGGGCCGTTCAAAACGGGGCCCGTCGATGGGTCGGAAGGGCTGATGCGGCCGGGTGCCGTGGCGACCTAAAACCCGAGCCCGACGCCCGACAGGGTCCCGGTGGCGACGGAGCCGTCCTTGATTTCAAACATGCCCGGGAACTGGGTCTTCCACTTCCGGTTGGCGGCCGGGCAATACTGACGCCCATTCCCCTCGATCCCGGCGACCCCGGGAATGCGGGCGGCGAGACTGGCCGAGTGCAGGAATGAGAAACCGGGGCAGGTGAGATCCTGCACGCAGAGGAACATGCCGAACTTCTGCGCCGCGGCGGCCATCAACAGCGATTCGCTGTGTCCCTTCCCCACCTTGAGGGCGACCCCGGTGTAGCCGAGATCGCGGGCCATCAGCAGGGCGTCGAAATCCACCAGCGATTCGTCGATGACCACGGGCTTGAGCTTGGCCGCCTCATGCATCTTGTTGTCGGGATGTGCGGCCAGGTCGCGGTGGGTGGGCTGCTCGATGTACTGGATGCGATCGTAGGCCGGGGCATTCTGCTCGCGAATGCGGTTCAGGAAATCGAGCACATAGTCCACGTTCGCGCACTTCTCGTTGAAGTCGAGCGAGTAAACCCATTGCGGACAGTTGCGGGCTCCCTGGGCCTCGGTCGAAACCCGGTCGACAGTCAGCACCCGGTCCACGTCCCAGGCGAGATCATCGCCATTCAGCTTGATCTTGAGGTGGGTCAGGCCGTTGTACTTGATCCACTCGCCGAGTGTTTCGGGAAGGCCGTCGCCGATTTTCTTCGGCACATCGCCCGGCGTGAGCGGATCGAGCGCCCCCACCAGGTGGTACAGGGGCATCTTGGCCTTCGGCTCGCGAAGGGTGTACTTGTCGAGATACTCCCCCTTGAACGACTTGTCGAGATACTCGGACAGGTCGTGGTTCATGTATTTCGACGACAGCAGGTTGTAGCTGTTCTCGCCATGCACCCGGCCGTAGGCGTCGTGCAGGGCGGCATCGAGGGGGCTCGCCGCGACCAGTTGCGCCAGGTAGGGCATTGGCTCGGCCAGCTTCAGACGCTGCTGGAGTTGCTTGGCGAGGTGTTCGTATTCCCCCGCGAACATCTCCGCAATGTCGATGGGGTGGGCGTAATCGGGGAAGTCGACTGCCAGTTCGACAATCTCCTCCGCGAACTTCTTCATGGCCTCTTCGGCCTGCTCAACTGTGACCGAGCTGGAAGGCCAGGCCCAGACGGGAGCCACCGGCATGCTGCCGAAGCCCCCTTCCGTGCGCTTGTTACGGGTTCCCACCGTCAATTCGACGTTGATGAGAGTCCCCCGGTCCATGACCCGACCGCCGAATTTCAGCGGGGAACGGAACGGCGTTGGCTCGAAGGTACAACGGGCCTCGAGGATGGTGATATCGGTCGACTTGGGCATGGGGAACAGCGCAGAGCCGTGAGAATCGTGGGACCGGGAGACACCCGATCACGGGGCGATGTTAGCGGTCGAAAAAAGGGGAAGCAAGAACAAGAAGCAAGAACAACTGGATGGGGATTGCCGCCATCGGGTTCAGGTCGAGAAGACCTGGGGGTTGACGACGTTCTCGGGACGTTCCCCCCGAAGTACCGCGGCGACCTGTCGGGCCACCCGGGTCCGCAGTTCGACCAGCGACTCGGGCGAGACGAACGCGGCATGGGGAGTGACCACCACCCGCTCATCCCGAAACAGGGGCTGTGACAGGTCGGGAGGTTCGGGATCGAAGACATCCAGGGCCGCTCCCGCGAGCCGGTTTTGCTGCAGGGCCTGCCACAGTGCGGCTTCATCGACCAGGGCCCCTCGCGAGGTATTGAGCAACCACGCGTGCGAACGCATCTGTTCAAACTGGGTCTGGGAGAACAGGTGCCGGGTGGCTGCCGTCGCCGGGAGATGCAGCGAGACATAATCCGACTGCTGCAGCAATTCAGGCAGGGGGACCACCGGGCACCCGACACCGTGGTCCCGCCGGGAACTGGTGTGTCCGAGGATGGTCATGCCGAAAGCGCGTGCTCGCTGGGCGACGGCGGCCCCAATCCGTCCCAGCCCCACCAATCCGAGTGTCTTGCCGGCCAGTCGTTCGGGGGGCGGGGCCGCCTGCAGCCGGTATTCCCCCTGCTTGGTCCGCAAGTGGAAAAACCCGACCCGTCGAGCGCAGGCCAGCAGCAGGGCCAGCGTGTGATCTGCCACCTCTCCCACACAGTAGTCGGGAACATTGGTGACCGGGATTCCCCGTTGGCTGGCTGTGGGGATCGCGATGTTGTCGAGCCCGATTCCGGACCGGCAGATCACCCGACACCGCACCGCCGATTCCACCACACGGGCGGTCACCGGAGCCCAATTGCAGATGATGGCGTCTGCCTCGGCAGCCGATTCCGAGAGGATCGCCTCGGTGATGCCCGGGGCATCGTGCAGATCGACTCCCAGCGGTTCGAGGATCTCGCGCTCAATCGCCAGATCAGGCCAGGCTCGATCCGTCACCAGCACCCGCCACCGCGGAGCCATGGGGTTCATCCCAGGGAATTGAGGAGAACGATTCGAAACGACGGGAGCAGGGAGCACGCACTTCGCTCAGGGCCAATGGTTCTGGCTGAGCTGTTGGCAGCGCTCATGACGGCCCGATCAGCTCGAGGCAGCCAATTCGGCCATGCGCTGGGCAGGAACCACCAGGCGGTCCCAATTCTGTTCGAGGTATTCCGGCGGTCCCCCCTTCGAGGCGACCGCCTGCGCCACCAGGATGGTCGGCACAAGCTCGATCGCGTTCCACGGACACACCGTCAATTCGTACGGATCACTCTTCTTGCCGGGGATGTGCACACACACCTCACACCCCACACAGCGCTCGACATCGATCTCGCACCACGATTGCAGCACCGAGATCGATTCCCCCGCCACCTTGGAGATGCAGTCGACAGGACACACCTGCAGACACGCCTCGCAACCGGTGCAGTTGTCGGCATTGATGACGGCCACTTCCTTGGGAAGCTTCTTTCGGGATCCGGCTTTGGCCATGGCAGCGAGTGGGACAGCAGTGACAGCGGAACGCTCGAGGGATGGATACCCTCGTTCGAAGACAACGAGATTCTAAGAGAGCCGGGAAATGGGAACAACCCGATCTCCTCCAGTCTCTCAAGTGTGAGAGTCATGGGGGGAAGGGGGGATGTGGCACGATGTTCACCTGGTGCCCGTTGAAGAATAAGGTCCTGAAAAACTGCCAAACCTGGATTTCCAGTTCTGCCTGGTATCCCCCAGGTGCAATGGCGTTTCGTGCGGGAATCTGCGGGGATTTGGGCCTGTGTTTGGGGTCCATCTCACCCGGAGTGATCCCCCGACCCGTCCGGGAGTTCGGCGGCGATGCAAGGGGGCGAGCTCAACTCCCGGGTGGGTGGCAGCCTCGCGACGGGGAGCTCCTCGAATGCAGAGAGACCGTGTCCCAACCGGTGGTCCTCTTGTCAGAGCGTGCAGACAGAGTGTCCTTCCAGAGGGCCCAAAGTTGGGCTTCCCGGACGGACACCCTGGAAAAGTCGTCCTGTCCAGCCCATGGCCGCACCACCACCGCATCGGTTCCACAAGCGCGATTGCTGAGATCTGGCTGTCATTCCGGAATTTTCCAGGCAAGAAATCGCCGGCATGTCGATCCGCTCGTCGGTGTCCATCCGTGGAAATTTCCAGCCAGTCGCGGGGCGGAGGGAACACCTCCGCATGGTATTCCGCGAGGGGACTTGGGCTGTGGTGCTGCGCCTGATTTGAAAAATCGGCGGCTACCTCAAATAATCTCTTCACGATCGTTGTCGGCAGGTTCCGGCCTGCGGGCATCCGTTCGCTTGCTCTCTCAAAAGCCAGTCGTTCCCTTTCCCTCTGCGCGGAGACTCCGTGTGGCCTACCTTGTGAACACCCCCGCCGAGCGCCAGCAAATGCTCGATGCGATCGGGGCTGCCTCGGTTGGCGATCTGTTCGACCAGATCCCCGCCCCGCTGAGGATGGAACGACCGCTTGCCATTCCCCCCGCGTTGACCGAACTGGAGCTGGAGTCACACCTGCGTGACCTGGCGTCCCGCAACGGCGGCATCGGCAGTCGGATCTGTTTTCTGGGTGGGGGGGCGTATGACCATTTCATCCCTGCGGCGGTCGACGCCATTGCCTCCCGCAGCGAATTCTACACCGCCTACACCCCCTACCAGGCCGAGGCGAGCCAGGGGAGCCTGCAGGCCTTTTTCGAATACCAGTCGCTCATCTGCCAATTGACTGGTCTCGGTGTCGCCAACGCGAGTCTGTACGAAGGGGGGACCGCGGTCAGTGAGGCGGTCTTCATGGCGATGCGGGTCACCGACCGTCACCGGCGGGTGGTGGTTCTGGGCTCGGTCCATCCGCAGGCCCGACAGGTCTGCCAGACCTACCTGAACCAGATTGACTGCGAACTCGTGATCGTTCCCACCCCGGAGGGGATGGCCGACGTGGCCGAAGTGGTGCGCGCGTTGAATGATCAGACCGCGTGCCTGGTGATCCAGTCGCCGAATTACCTCGGATGCCTTGAACAAACCCGGGAACTGTGTGCCGCAGCCCGCAAGGTGGGCGCCCTGGCGATTGTCAGTTGTCAGCCGTTGTCGCTGGGGCTGTTGACACGTCCTGGGGATGTTGGGGCCGACATTGCCGTTGCCGAGGGGCAGAGCCTGGGAATTCCCCTGCAGTACGGCGGACCCTACCTCGGTGTGCTGGCGTGTCGCGAAGAGTACGTGCGGAAAATGCCGGGGCGGCTGATTGGTGAGACGGTCGATCGCGAGGGGCGACGGACGTTTGTGCTCAATCTGCAGGCCCGTGAGCAGCACATTCGTCGTGACAAGGCGACCAGCAACATCTGCACCAACCAGGGGTTGATGGCGCTGCGGGCCACGGTCTTCCTGTCGCTGCTGGGCCCCCAGGGTTTGCGGGAGACGGCGAATCTTTGCCTGCAGAAGGCCCATTATGCCGCTGGACGGCTCGCGGCGGTTCCCGGGCTGGAACTGGTCTCGCGGTCGCCGTTCTTTCTGGAATTTGCCATCCGCTGCCGGGGTGGAGCCGGTCCGGTGCTGGCGAAGGCGCGACAGGCGGGGTTTGACCTCGGCCCGGCATTGGGGCCGGACGATGTTCCCGGTTTGCGGGCTCCGGAAGAATGCCTGCTGGTGGCGGTGACCGAGCAACGGACCAGAGAACAGATCGACCGCCTGGCCGATCTGCTGTCCCGCTAACCCTCACGACACAAGGCTGGATCCCACGATCATGCGGAATACGCAGGCGACCCAACTGCTGAGTGAGTTGTCGAGCCCGGGAAGGCGAGCGGCCCGGCTTCCGGCGTGCGATGTGCCCGAGGTGCCGCTGGAGCGCCTGCTGCCGGCCGGTCAACTGGCCCCGGCTGCGCCCCCACTTCCAGAATTGAGCGAGCCCGACATCATCCGCCACTTCGTCAACCTGTCGACGAAGAACATGTCGGTGGATACGCACTTCTATCCCCTGGGGAGCTGTACGATGAAGTACAACCCCAAGCGGAATGAACGCCTGGCGAGCCTGCCCGGGTTGGTGGACCTGCATCCGCACCAGGTTCCCGAGTTGAGCCAGGGGATGCTGGAATTGCTGTATTCAATGCAGCAGATGCTGGGGGAAATCGCCGGTCTGCCAGCCGTCAGCCTGCAGCCGGCGGCCGGGGCCCAGGGGGAATTCACCGCCCTGTTGACCGCGAGTGCCTGGTTTCGCAGCCGGGGGGAAACGCGGACCCGCGTGCTGTTTCCTGCGAGTGCCCATGGGACGAACCCGGCCAGTGCCGCTCTCGCCGGTTTTGAATGTGTGCAGTTGAAAGGGGGGGCGGACGGATTCGTCGACCTGGGCGAGTTGAAGTCGCAACTCGATTCACGGACGGCGGTCTTCATGGTGACCAACCCCAACACACTGGGGATGTTCGAGAAGGAGATTGCCGGGGTGGCCCGGCTGGTGCACGACGTCGGAGGGCTCGTGTACATCGACGGGGCCAACATGAACGCGATCTGTGGCATCACCCGTCCGGGCGATTTCGGGGGGGACATGATGCACTACAACGTGCACAAGACGTTTACGGGACCCCACGGTGCCGGTGGGCCCGGTTCGGGACCGATTGCCGTCCGGGATTTTCTGGGGCCCTTTCTGCCGGGGCCAATGATTGAACGGACTGTGCCGCCCGGCGGGCGGGCTGTTTACACCCTGCGCAATCCCCCCCAGTCGATTGGGCGTGTGCGCAGCTTTTTTGGAAACGTGGGAATCCTGGTGCGGGGTTACTGTTACCTCCGCAGCCTGGGACCGGAGGGTGTGCGGGCGATGAGCGAAAATGCGGTGCTCAACGCCAATTACCTGCTGGCCCGCCTGAAGGATGTGCTGCCGGTCCCCCAGGGGGACCGCTGCATGCACGAGTTTGTCGCCTCCGCGAAAGAGTTGAAGGACTCGCGGGGCATTTCGGCCATGGATGTCGCCAAGAGATTGCTGGATCACGGATTCCACGCCCCCACGGTGTATTTCCCACTGGTGGTGGCCGAGGCCCTGATGATCGAGCCGACAGAGACCGAGTCCAAGGCCACGCTCGACGCGTTTGTCGAGGCGATCAAGTCGATCGTGAAGGAAGATCCCGCGGATCTGCACCTGGCCCCCCATTCGACGCCTGTCAGTCGTCCCGACGATGTCCGGGCGGCCCGCCAACCCATTCTGCGGTGGAACCCCTCATGACCCCTGCTGACACGACTCCTCCATTGACCGCGATCCAGGAACAGAAAAAGGCGATCCGGGAACAGGCTCACGCCAACCGGAAAGACCAGGAGAACAAGGACGAACTGAGTCGCGAAATCTGCGCGGCGTTCATGGCGCTGCCCGAGTACCAGAGTGCCCGGACGGCGATGTTCTATGTCGATGTCCGGACCGAGGTCCGCACCCGCCAGGATCTCGCGACCGCCCTGGCGCATGGCAAGACGATCGTGGTCCCCTGGTGCAATGACCAGGGAGAGCTGGAACTCTTCCGCCTGGAGTCGATGGAGGACCTGGCGCTCGGGATGTACAAGATCCTCGAGCCCCGCGCCGACCTGCGCCACCTGCCCGAGCGGCAGGTGGATGTGAAATCCCTCGACATCGTGATGGTTCCCGGCGTGGCCTTCACCCGCGGGGGGGCCCGCATGGGGCATGGGAAGGGTTATTACGACAAGCTGCTGGAGCATGCGCGTCCGGACGCGCCACTGATTGCGCTCGCCTTTGAGTGTCAGCTCTTCCCCGAGATCCCCACGCAGGCGCACGACATCTTCATGGACAAGATCATCACCGAGAAGGGGGTCTACGTCGGGAAGGGTCGGTCCCGTTCATGAGCCTGCTCAATCCACGCGTTGACGACACGTATGCCGAGGCGTTCCGCAGCATCCATGCCGAGTTCCTGATCACCGCCCGCGATCGCCGCTGGCTGGATCACGCGGTGAATGCCTGCACGGGAAATGCCTCCAGCACGATTCTCTGCGACTGCGAGGCGGGGCTCGATCGCTACGTGGGGCCGGGAGGGGATGAATCGTTCGAAACGCCCGATGGCCGTCCCGGGGCGATCGTGCAGATCCATGTGCCCCGGTTCCGCAAGGACCGTGAACCGGCCCTCGAACGCTCGCTGCTCGTCCGGATCAGCCAGAACATCCTGACCTGTGCCACCTGCTCGGTCTTCAACCTGGTGGACTCCGATCCGTACTTCAAGCTGGGGCGGAAGATCGCATTTTTTGGCGATGGCTGGCAGTCCCGCGATGTCCGGCATGGCCGAAAGGTCTGGGTCATTCCCATCCTCGGTGGGGAGTTCATCCTCGATCGCCGGTTTGGCTTTCGCGATGGCCTCATGGGGGGGAACCTGTGGTTCCTGGGGGACTCGGTCGACTCGGCCCTTTTGGCGGCCGAGCGGGCCGCCGCAGCCGCGGCCGCCACTCCGGGGGTCATTCTGCCCTTTCCGGGTGGCATCGCCTCGAGTGGTTCCAAGGCGGGAAGCAAGTACAAGTTCTCGATTGCCAGTACCTACGAAAAGTACTGTCCGACCCTGCGGGAGAAACTGGGAGACCAGTCGGGTCTGCCGGCTGGTGTGCAGTCGGTGATGGAGATCATCATCAACGGACGCGATCTCGCCACCATCGTGCAGGCGACCCAGGCGGCGATCCAGGCGTCGGTCGACACACCCGGACTGGTGCGGATTTCCGCGGGGAATTACGGCGGCCGCCTCGGAAAAAACTTCATCTATCTCGATCCGGCCAAACAGCCGGCCGGTTGAGTACCGGAGCCCGTTGAGCAGCGGAAGGGGGCCGGCGGCGACGTGGGCCACTCAGGGACGAGGGCCACTCAGGATCGGGCGGCAGCCAGGCAGAATTCGGCCAATTCCCGGGGCGATTCGCTCCCCTGGTACGCCACCTCACGGCATTCCTCCAGGTTGCGAAACCAGGTGTGCTGCCGCTTGGCGAACTGCCGGGTCCTCAGTTGGATGAGCTCGCGCGCCGATTCCGGTGGTTCGCCCCGGTCGAGGGCGTCCAGGATCTCCCGGTAGCCAAGTGCCTGACGGGCGGTTCGTCCCAGTCCGGTTGGACGCCCGGCGAGTTGCCGGACTTCGTCGATCAGACCGGCGGCGAACATGGCATTCACCCGGTCATTGATTCGCTCGTTGAGCCATTCGCGGGGAGGGTGCAGCCAGAGCGTGGCCCGCGGACGTTCGTTGACTGGGCGGGGTCCCTGCTGCTGCTGGGCCGACAGCGGCTGGCCCGTCAGGGCGAACACTTCGAGTCCCCGGATCACACGGCGGAGATCGGCCGGAGGGAGCCGGGCCGCGAGGACAGGGTCCACCTTCGCCAGTTCGGCATGCAGGGCCGGTTCTCCCTCGATGCGGGCGAAGTCTTCCCACTGGCGTCGCAGGGTCCAGTCGGCCGCCGGCCCCTCGAAGACCCCCCGCAGCATCCCCCGGAGGTAGAGACCTGTTCCCCCGACGAACAGCGGTACCCTGCGGCGGGAGACAATCTGGCGCGTGACTTCGGTGGCTGCCGTGACATATTCGGCCAGGCTGAATTCCGCAGCGGGGTCGAGCAGGTCGAGCAGGTGGTGGGGAACCGTCGCCTGCTCGGCGGACGAGGGCTTCGCCGTCCCGATGTCCATCCCCCGGTAGAGGGTCATGGAATCGAGAGCGACGATCTCGGCATCCAGGCGGGCAGCCAGTTCCAGAGCGGTCGCCGACTTGCCCGAGGCGGTCGGCCCGGCCAGAAACCAACAGTGAGGCAGCAGTTCTCCGGGAAAATCAGGCATGCTTCGATCGTCGCAAGTTCGGTCCCGTCCCGCTAGGATTCTGCCGTCGGAGTTCCCGGTGGCCAACGCTCGATGTGGCGCTCGGGAACAATGGATTTCAGTACCCGAACGACCGGCGGATCATGCCCCAGTTTGAAGCCCGTGTGACTCTCCCCTGCTCGCAACGGGAGGCATTCGATTTCCTGCTGCGCCCGGCCAATGTGGCCCTGATCAGCCCGCCGCAACTCGGGCTCCATTTCGTGGACGCTCCGGAGGTGGTCTCGCAGGGAGACAAACTGAAATTCCGGGTCCAGGGATTTGGTCAGATTCGCGAGGGGGAGCATGAAATCACCCGCGTTGTCGAGCATTCGCAGGTGACCGAACGGCAGCTCGTCGGGCTCTTCAAGTTGTGGGTTCACGAACACCTGTTCGAAACCAACAGTCATGGCGAAGCGGTCATCATTGATCAGATCGACTTCGAGGCTCCGGGGGGAATTCTCGGGCTGCTGGTCACGAAAGACCGGGTGCTTGATCAGCTGGAAGAGGCGTTCGACCACCGGCATGCCCGGCTGCAGAAACTGTTGAAGAAGAAGGTCTGAGGAGCTTCTTCGGTGGGCATGGCATTCCCGGCGAATGTGCGGATTGTGCTGGTGGAGCCCGAGCATCCCGGCAATGTCGGCTCGGCCGCCCGCGCCCTGTGGACCATGGGGTTGGAACACCTGGTGGTGGTCAACCCGGCGTGTGACCCCCGCGCCGAGGAGTCGTACTGGCTGGCTCACGCCGCCTCCCACGTCATCGACCAGATGCAGATTGTGCCCACGCTGGAAGCCGCTCTGGCGGGAACGGTGTTTTCGGTCGGGACGACGCGCCGCCACCGACGGGTGGCGTATCCCGTGTTTCTGCCCGGGGAAGCGGTCGGGCAGATTCGGGAGCTGGCCCCCACGCAACCGGTGGCCATCGTGTTCGGGCGGGAATCGTCCGGACTGACCAATCCCGAATTGGCCCTGTGTTCGATCCAGTCGACGATTCCGTGCGCCCGGGAAGAGCATTCCCTGAACCTGGCGCAGGCCGTCCTGGTGTATACGACCGCCCTGTATGATGCGTCGCTGACGGCCGCCGAGCGCGACTTTGAGTGGAAACTGGTCAGCCATGCCGAGATGGAGCACTTTTATCGCCGTCTCGAAGAGATCCTGAGGCTGCTCGATACCCGCCCGGCGACGACTATGGAGAGCTACCTCGCCCGGTTTCGGCGGGTGTTCAGCCGGATGGCGCTCGAAACCCGCGATGTCCGTTTGCTGCACAAACTGCTGAACCGGATTGAGGCCGTAGTCGATTCCGGACAATCGGGGGTATAATTCCCCGGCTGCCTGTTCCAGCAGCGGTGGCCAAGAATTCGGGAAGGAGGGTGCGGGTCGAGCGACTCGCGGGAACGTCTTCCCTACCCTGTCACTTCGCCCCACGAGTGCTCTGATGACTCCCCCCAGGTTGTTGATCCAGAGTCGGCTGATACGGCCCCTGCTGACGGCGGCCTGCGGGCTGCTGGTGCTCTTGGGGCGGCTCTCCCCGGCGGTGGCCCAGTTCGGAGGCGGACAGGGGGGTGGGTTTGGAGGTGGCCAGCAGGGAGGCCANNGATGGCGCTCGAAACCCGCGATGTGCGATTGCTGCACAAATTGCTGAACCGGATTGAGGCGGTGGCCGGTCCGGATCGTCCCGGCGTATAATCCGTCACAGAAGATGCTCCTGGCGCGGCGGCCCGGGAATACCTGACTTGGCGAGACTGCGTCCCGTGGGGCGTGGTCCAGTGAGCTTCCTTTCGCTGCGAGACCGGTCTGATGAATGCGAACAGGCTGAGTGTGTGGTGTGGCGTCTTCCTCCTGGTCATTTCCCTGAAGGCGACTGCCTTCGCCCAGTTTGGTGGTGGGCAGNNCCAGCAGGGAGGCCAGCAGGGGGGCGGGCAGCAGGGAGCCGGGGGGATCCTGGTGGATGCCCAGGGGGTGGTGAAGCCGGTCTTCCTGCGTGATCCCCACGCCCGGCTGGATGCCAGGCGGCGAGGCGAACTGGCATCCCGTGACCTCGCACAGGAATTGGTTCGGTCGAGTCCGATCCGCAAGGTCTCGCTCGTGAAGCTGGAAGCGGCCTGTGCCGAATTCGCCCGCGAGAAAAAACCAGTCCCGGCCGAGATGCAGTTTCTCGCGGGGCTCCAGCGGATCGATTACGTGTTTGCCGATCCGNNCAACAGGGAGGCCAGCAGGGGGGAGGCCAAGGGGCGGGGGGGATCCTCGTGGATGCCCAAGGGGTGGTCAAACCGGTCTTTTTGCGAGATCCCAGCGGCCGACTGACGGCCAAACGCCGCGAAGAACTGGCCGCCCGCGACCTCAACCCCGAAGTGGTCCGCACCACGCCGCTGCGCAAAATCTCGCTGGTCAAGCTCGAGCAGGCCTGTGCGCAGTATGCCGGGAAAAAACAGCCGGTCCCCGCCGAGATGCAGTTTCTGGCCGGTCTGCAACGCATCGATTACGTGTTTGCCGATCCGGACGGACATGATCTGGTGATTGCCGGACCGGCCGAGGGATTCCTGGTTGATCCCACCGGGCGGGCACTGGGGGCGGTGTCGAAGCGTCCCACCCTGCGACTGGATGATCTGCTGGTGGCGCTGAGATCGCAGCAGCAGGGGACCGGGCAGATCCGCTGTTCGATTGATCCGACCCCCGAATCGCTGGCGCGGCTGCAGAAGTTCCTGGCGGCGACCGCGGTGGCCCTTCCCCCCGACCAGGCGAAAGCCAAGTTTGCGAAGCTGGGAGAGATTCTTGGCCTGCAGACCATTTCGGTTTCGGGGGTCCCCGCCGAATCGCACTTCGCCCGAATGCTCGTGGAAGCCGACATTCGCATGAAGCGACTCTCCATCGATGTGGAGCCACCTCCGGTCAAGGGTTTCCGCAGCCATCTCGACCTGGTGCAGAAGAATGAAAATTCACTGCAACGCTGGTGGTTTACTCCGCTGTATGACCCGTTTGTCCGCAGTGATGACGGCCTCGCCTACCAATTGGCCGGCCAGCGGGTGCAGTTGATGTCGCAGGAGGAACTGGTCTCTCCTTCGGGTCAGCGGGTTGATGCCCCGTTTACCCACGTGTCGGCCCAGAAATTCGCCCAGCAGTTCACCAATCGTTACGAAGAGATCGCCGCTGCCGCCCCGATTTTTGCCGAGCTGCAGAACGCCATCGATCTGGCGGTCCTGGCGGCCCTGTTCCGCAAGGAGAACCTCCCCACGCGCGTGGGATGGACGCCCGGGCTGTTCCTCGACGAAGAGGCCGCTCCCACCGATCGCGAACCGGTTCCCCGGCAAATCGCCAGCATCAGCAATTACAAGCAGGTCAATCGCGGGCTGTTTATCGCCCAGGTGGGCGGGGGCGTGGTGATTCATCCCGATCAGGTCATGCGGACGATGGAATATCGCAGGGACGAACAGGACGCGGTCTCGGACCGGCGCAAGTCCAGCTTCCCGCCCGCTGACCGGCAGGCCGGCTCTTCTGCCTGGTGGTGGGACTGACGCGGTCGGGCTGGCCGAGTGTGGCTTGTTCTCGACTCTGTGACCCCGGGGAGGGCTGACGACCAGGCTCACCGGGTTTCAACCGCGCATTGGTCTCTGGCCGACATTACAATCCGGACGGACCGCACCTGCGTGATGCTGTCCCACTCGGCCCCTGACCCTCCCGAAGGAAAGTTTCGATGACTGCGGTGCCACAAGGCGCGTCCCGACGGGAGGTATTGCGGGCGGGATTGAAGGGATTCACGTCGCTGACGCTGGCCGATCTGCTGCGGTGTCGAGCCCAGGGCGCGCCCCCTGCCAACGAACGCACGGCGATCATTCTCGTCTGGCTGCGGGGGGGACAGAGTCATCTCGAGACATTTGACTGCAAGCCCGAGGCCCCGCTCGAATTTCGCGGACCGTTCGGGGTCATCGATACCAATGTGCCCGGGATCCAGGTCGGCGAGTTGCTCCCCCGGTTGGCCCAGTGTGCCGACCGATACTCGCTGCTCCGTTCCATCGCACACACCGGTGGTGGTCATCCGGCGGGATCGCTGCAGGTGCTCGGGGGGGACCCTGACGCCAACGACAAGCTGTTTCCGGTCTTTCCCGACTGGATGTCGATCGTCAGCCACCTGCGGCGAGATCCGAACCGGGCGATCCCCAATTATGTGGCGGTGAACCCGGTCGACGCCTACGACAATTTCACGATTGCCGGTCCCGGGTATCTCGGCTCCGCCTGCGAACCGTTCAAGGTTGTGGGGGACCCCAGTGCTCCCGGCTTCCGGGTTCCCAACATCGGCATGCTGCCCGAAGCCCTGCCGCAGTTGTCCCGGAGAATGGAGCTGAAGACCGAACTGGACCGACTGGTTCGAACGGTCGACCTCAAGGGAACCATGGATGCCGTCGATGGGTTTCAGCGTCAGGCCCTGGGATTGCTGACCAGTCCCATGGCCCAGACGGCGTTTGACCTCGAACAGGAGCCGGCCCGCCTGCGTGACCGCTATGGACGCAATGCCTGGGGACAGCAATGCCTGTTGGCCCGACGGCTGGTGGAAGCGGGCGTCGACGTCGTGGCGACCGAATTCGATGGTCCCCTGTGCGGACGGGTTCAGAACTGGGATGACCATGCCGTCAACCAGCACATCTTCGAGGCGTACCAGTACCGGATGCCGACGTTTGACCAGGCGGTCTCGGCACTCATTGAAGACCTGTACGACCGCGGTCTGGACCGTCGGGTGTTGGTCGTCGTGACGGGGGAATTTGGGCGCACTCCCCGCATCTCGCATGTCGCTTCGAGTGGTGGCGGGGTCGCCAGCCGCGACGCCGGGGTGGTGCAGCCGGGACGCGATCACTGGCCCCGCGCCAACACCATGCTGTTTGCCGGCGGGGGAATCCGCACCGGGCAGGTGATTGGTGCCACCGATCCACGGGGTGAAGATCCGATTGAGCGGCGGGTCGGGACGGGTGATTTCCTGGCGACCATTTACCGGCATCTGCAGATCGACTACCGGAATACGGCGATTCCCAATTTCGCAGGGCGGCCCATTCCGATTGTGAACCAGGGCGAAGCCATCGCCGAACTGGCTGGTGCCGGGTAAGGCCGATCGAACGCCACGGCGCCGTCCGACGGGAATGCGACGTCCCCGCCCGGGCAGGATTCCGGTCGATTCACGGCGAAGCTCCCGCAGGCTCAGGGGTCGTCCGCGCAGGTGCCGGCTACTCGTCGTCGGGCTTGACCAGCTTGAACTCGCCGCGACGCAGCCACTTGGGTCCGCGAAGATCGCTCGCCGAGGTTTCGGGAAGCGGAAGTTCGGTCGAATGGACCTGCAGGCTGGCGGGCAGATTGTGCGGGTGATCGACGGTCCGCTGAATGGCGGCACCCAGGTCTGTCAGCTTGTATTCGAGCCGGTCGTAACCCCGGTCGAGATGATAGATCCGCCGGACGACCGAGTCTCCCCGGGCGGCGAGTGCGGCCAGGACCAGGGCGGCGCTCGCCCGCAGGTCGGAGGCCATCACGCTGGCACCGGAGAGGTGCGGCACTCCACTGATGATCGCGCTGGCCCCTTCACGGCGGATGGTGGCCCCCAGTCGGCTCAGTTCGGCCACGTGCATGAACCGGTCGGGAAACACCTTGTCGGTGATGATGCTGATGCCTGGCACGGTGCACAGCAGGGCCATCAGCTGCGCCTGCAGATCGGTTGGCAGACCGGGATAGGGAAGCATGATGCAGTCGAGCGGTCGCAGGTCCCCCCGTACCATCACCCGCACCGCCTCACCGAATTCCTCGATGGTCACTCCCATGGCCCGCAGCGTCTCGACAACCGCCGTCATGTGCTCGAGGCGGATATTGTCGAGAACCACGTCGCCGTTGGTGATCGCCGCGGCCAGCATCAGGGTCCCGGCCTCGATTCGGTCGGGGGCGATGACGTGATCGGTCCCGGTCAGTCGATCCACACCCTCGATCTGCAGAAAGGGGGTTCCCAGGCCCGAGATCCGGGCTCCCATGCGGTTCAGGAAATTTCCAAGGTCGACAACTTCCGGTTCGCAGGCCGCGGCCTCGATGTGCGTGGTCCCCTCGGCCAGTGTCGCCGCGGTCATCACGTTGCAGGTGCCGGTGACAGTGCTGCCGAACGCACCTCCCAGGTAGATGCGGTTGCCCTTGAGACGGCGGGCGCGGGCCCAGATATAGCCCCGTTCGATCTTGAGGTCGGCACCCAGGGCCGCGAGTCCCTTCAAATGCAGATCCACAGGCCGGTCGCCGATGGCACAGCCTCCGGGCAAAGACACACAGGCTCGCCCCCGGCGGGCCAGCAGGGGGCCCAGCACGCAGATGCTCGCCCGCATGCGCCGCACCAGGTCGTACTGGGCGACACATTCCGATTCGTCGACCACTTCCAGCCGCAGGGGAGGGGGCTGCCACTGGGGACCCGTCTCGGAATCCAGCGACAGCGGGTCCAAGGCGTCATCGGATCGCGAACACCGCTCGTCGGCAGAAAACTCGTCCCAGCCCCCGGTCGGGCACTCGAGGTCTTCGACCGGACCTGTCAGGGGGCTGGTGTTCTCGGGACTGGCCACTTCATGGCGGACCGACATCCCCAGCGATTCCAGCAGCTGGGTCATTGTCTCCACGTCGGCCAGTGCGGGAACATCCTGCAGGCGGACGGGGCCGTCGGCTGCCAGGCAGGCCGCCATGATCGGCAGTGCGGCGTTCTTGGAGCCGCTGATCCGCACCCGGCCGCGCAAACGACGACCGCCGTGAATGACGAACATGTCCATCCGTGGACTCTCCGAAGGGGCTCTGCCCCGAGTCGTGACCGAGTTGCCCCGGACCAGCCGACCAGGTACTGCGGGGATCCCGTGGGACCCCCGACCGGTCAAAGTCTCGTCGAAAGAGACAAATCGGGCAACGTCAGTTCGGGCCGTAGCGGGCGACCACCGATTCACCAGCGGCCACCTTTTGCCCCATTTTTGCCACGATTTCGAGCCCCGCCTCCCGCGGAATCAACAGTTCCGTCCGGGAACCGAGCTTGATCATCCCGAATTGATCGCCGCGACCCAGTTCTTCGTCCAGACGAACCCAGCAGACGATCCGGCGAGCGATGGCCCCGGCAATCTGGCGGACAATCATGGGGCGGCCAGCGGGCCCGGTCTCCTGCAGCAGCAGTTCCAGCCGTTCGTTTTCCTGGGCCGAGGCCGGCTTCAAGGCATTCAGGAATTTTCCCGGGCGGTACCGCACCCCGACCACCCGGGTGGCTGTGGGAACCCGGTTGATGTGAACGTTGAAGACCGACAGGAAAATGCCGATCAGAACGGCCGGGCCGCCGATGAATTCGTCGTACGGCAACTCTTCGATGTGAACAATTGTGCCGTCGGCCGGGGAGACCAGGGCGTGGGGATCGGGAGGGGGGACCCGCCGGGGGTTCCGAAAGAACCAGATGATGCAACCGCCGCAGAACACGCCAGCCAGCGCCAGCAGGCGGAGGAGCCAGTTCCAGGGGGAGGGGAGTGAGTTCGAGAACCACCACCCCAGGCCCGCCGCTCCCCAGAAGGAGAGGGTCAAGACCCACAGCTCGGTCAGCCCGGCCCGGGCGAAGGGCAAGCGATCGCGCCAGGTGAATGGATCATCCGCCGGCTTCCAGGAATACCCCCCCTGATTCCGGTAGAACTTGAGATCGCGCGGGTCGAGGACCTCGAACGGGCACGGATTGAAATCTCCCTGTCGCAGCGAGGCCATGCGGGCCACATAGCCCTGGCAGAAGGTTTTCAGCCACCAGCGGCGGACAGATCCCCAGGCCAGTTCGAGCTGCATGCAGACCCCTCCCCCCGGCTGGATGCTGGTGACACGGGGGTCCATGGGGAGTGGTGAGCGGCGTTCGACCGGAGCTGGCATGCGGAGAGGGGGGGGCCCGGGGAATGAAGAACCTCGTTGAGCCTCGTCGGTGTGACCCGTGAAGCAAGTGCGCCCAAGGTGGCAAAAATGGGCTCAACTCGCAACAATGCGTCCCTTCTTCAGGTGGTGGGCTGGCCCGTCGCGCAGGTGGGGCCGCTGCCGTGGTTACAGTGAACAGGAAGCCAGTTGATGAGTTCGTTGATCGAGTCGGTGCACGCGCGGGAGATTCTGGACAGCCGGGGCAATCCCACTCTGGAAGTCGACATTGAGCTGGAAGACGGGACCATGGGGCGGGCCGCCGTTCCCAGTGGGGCCAGCACCGGAAAGCACGAGGCGGTCGAGCTGCGTGATGGCGATGTCTCCCAGGCCGATGAGGCGACCCGGAAGCGTTACCTCGGCAAGGGGGTGTTGACGGCGGTGGAGAACGTCAACGAGCTGATCGCTCCCGAGCTGATTGGTCTCGACGTGTGCGATCAACTGCTGGTCGACCGGGTCATGCTCGAGCTCGACGGCACCAAGAACAAGAAAAAGCTCGGTGCCAATGCCATCCTGGGCTGCTCGCTGGCCGCCGCCCACGCGGCTGCCCGATCGAGCTACCTCCCTCTCTTCCGCTATGTCGGCGGAGTGGGGGCCAAGGTGCTTCCGGCTCCGATGATGAACATCATCAACGGCGGCGCGCATGCCAACAATGGCATCGACGTGCAGGAATACATGGTCATGCCCCTTGGGTTTGACTCGTTCCGTGAGGCGCTGCGGGCTGGAGCCGAGATTTTCCACGCACTCAAGAAGGTCTTGTCGAAGGACAAGGGGCTGAGCACTGCCGTGGGGGATGAAGGGGGCTTCGCACCAGCTCTGGGCAACAACCGGGCTGCCCTCGACTGCATCATGACCGCCATCGAGAAGGCGGGTTATGAGCCAGGCAAGCAGGTGAAGATCGCCCTCGACGTCGCATCGACCGAGTTTTTCGACGAGAAGAGCGACACCTACTCGTTCGAGGGGAAGAAGATTTCTCCCGCCGAGATGGTGGGGGTGCTCGAAGACTGGGTCTCGAAGTACCCGATCTGCTCGATCGAAGACGGCTGTTCGGAAGACGACTGGAAGGGTTGGAAGCTGCTGACCGACAAGCTGGGCTCGAAGGTCCAACTGGTCGGTGACGACCTGTTCGTGACCAATGTCGAACGCCTCCAGGAGGGGATCAACAAGGGGATCGCGAACAGCATACTCGTCAAGGTCAACCAGATCGGCTCGCTGACCGAGACGATCGAAGCGGTCGAACTGGCGCGTCGCAACGGCTATACCGCCGTCATGAGTCATCGCAGCGGTGAAACCGAAGATACGACGATTGCCGATCTGGCCGTCGGCCTGGGAACCGGACAGATCAAGACCGGTTCGGCAAGCCGGACCGATCGCATTGCCAAGTACAACCAGTTGCTCCGGATTGAGGAGATGCTGGGTGACGAGGCGGTGTATGGCGGCCGCCTGTGGCGTAAATAACGGCCTGCGGGGATTGGGGCGAGTTTCCCGTCGAGATGGTCGATGCGACTGTCATGTCGGGTCCCTCACTGTCCAACGCCCCGCGTTCGCCGGATGACAACTGGGCCCACCTCGTTCTTGCGGGGTGGGCTTCGGTGTTGTTCTGGGTCTGCCTGTTTGCCTGCGGGGGCGTTTATGCGCTGGTGTACCTGGCCCCCAAACTGGCGCTGCATGCCGACCTGCAGCGCACCGAGCGGATCAATCACCAGCGACTGCTGAATTGGCAACGGGAAACCGCCCGGTTGCAGCGGCTCGCACTGGCTTGCGAACGGGATCCGGCATTTGCCCGGGAACTCGCCCGGAAAGAGTTCGACTACCGTCCGGCGGAAGAAGAGTCGATTCCGGTTCCCCCCCATCTGACACTGCAGATCAATGCGGGAAGCCCACTCCCCGTCGAGAACGGGGAGATCCGACTTCCGGAGGAACCCTGGTATGGCCCGTTCGTGCGTTGGCTCGCAGGACATCCGGCGGTGGGCAACGGGGTCTTGTGGACGGCCGGACTGGTCACCGTGCTCGCGTTTACCTTCCTGCAGGGGCCGGTGACTCGCGCTGCATAGGTGACAGCGATCTCCCGCGGGTTACCCTCGGCAGGCCGGATTTCCCGGCATGCCGTTGGAGGCCAGCAGAGCGCGAAAAAAAACACGGAGTCCCGGCTGGACTCCGTGTTCGGTCTCTGGCGTTTCGTTGGGTCGTTTCGGTCTGTCGCTCCGGTTTGGCACCAGTGCTGATTCCGTTGCGGGATGCAGCCCGCGGAATGCCTGTGGGGTATTCCCAACCGCGACCGACAAAACCGATTCGGCCTACTGGTCTTTGGCAGCGGGTTCGGTGGCAGCGG